>CALBRZ010000139.1 GCA_937927735.1 uncultured Planctomycetales bacterium | reverse complement strand
GTAACCAACCGCGACGCCGGGTAAGGAACGCCTTCACTCGGCGTCGCGTTGTTTTCTACGCGGTGGAGTTCGTATTGCTTTCGCGCGGCTCACAGAGCCGTGGCACGTTCTTGTGCGGCGTACAAGCGAGCAGCACCCATACAGCGGCCACCGACCTCTCAACTCCAATCGGCGCATACGGCCATGCGCGCGTCCCTGGCTCCATCGGTGCACCATGGACGGACCAACTTAAGCCGTAGCCACCTGTGTCGAATGTCGCTGGCCGATCACTCCTTCTTTTCGCTGACGCGGAAGCCGTTGAGGAACTCTTCCATGGTGGGCTTCACCTCCTCGAAGATGTTCCGTCCCGTCCAGGTCATCACCTGGAACGTGCCTTCCTTGCCGGAAAGCAAATAGCAGTGGTAGGTCAACGGGATGCCGTCCACGGTTGCATCAACGGTGATGCACAGCACCTCCTTCCCGTTGACCGTGCGTTTCTCTTCCTGGGCCAGCCTGGCGTCCTCGGCAGCCTGGCGCATGTTCCGCACCACAATCGTCTTCAACGCAAGGATCGGAATCTCGATCCGTTCGGCGACGACCTGGCCGTAGACGTCGCCATCCACGTGCCGATATGCCACCTCGGCATCGGAATTGAGATCAACCTGTATCCGCCTCCATTTGCCCGGCACCAGATCCAGGGCAAACGTGCCTCGTTTCCCGATGTAGGCGAGCTGTGGCTTGGTATGGTCTCGCTGGGACGGCGTGGCGTAGCTCCAGGTGCCGTCGGCACGGAGAATCACCTGCTTGCCGTCCTCGGTGATCGCCCGCACTTCCTGCCCCCAGGCCATACCGGCCTGCCAGACCGCGGCGGCAAACACAAGCGCGCACCCGATGTGCTTCATGGTCGGTCTCCATTGCGATGACTGCGGTTGAGCGCCGGCGGTCGATAAGAACGTCACCGCCCATCACCAAGTTCGTCAGAACAGTGCGCGGCAATGCCGCGGCACTCGCACGCTGCTAACGCTCCCGAAGCCACGGCAATGTGCGGCGGGGCTCACGTGGAAGCAACTTGCAAAGCGTATTGGCAAGCTGCCTGCAACAAGAGGGTGCATCGACGGAGACCAGGCGGCGTCGCTTGCCAGCGCGCTGAATTTACCTTCGTCGGCTGGTCGTGTGCCATCGCTTTTCGTGTCTCGGCACGTAACGAGGAACGACCGCCGGCGCCGCCATCCTGCGGCATCCACCAGTCCGGGCTCTCGGCCGGGAAGGCGTCATAGCGTTCAGCACACGTTGCCAGGCACGACATGCTTGCCCTCAAATTGGCTACGCCCGGCGAGTGACGATTACCTCGTGTCCCATGCCATCCTTCGTTCATTGAATGATGCCGATACCGACGCGCCGCTAGCGAGCACCAGCCGCATCGGGTGGTGCGCATCCTCGCTTTTTCAGGGGTCAAATCCTGTGGACTCCCCTGGTCCATCCGGCCGATGGTGTCTAGATTGAGTGATTCTGTTTTTCTGCTGCTCGTATTTTTGGGAGTGACGAAGATGCCATTTTGTACGGCCAATTGGGAGGACGAGGAGAACAATCGCATTGTGGAGTTGTCGGTTGAGTATCAACTGGCCGATGACCGCCTGGAAGTTGAGCGCGTCACTCCCACCGCTGTTTCGTTCCTCGACCCGCAAAACGGCCAGGTCGTTCGCAAGATCAAGGTGTGGACCGAAACCGGCCGCCGGATGCTGCTCCGGCAGTACCGCGAGTCGGTCGGCAGCGAGCAACTGCAGCAGCAGCTCGACGCCCACCTCGCGGAGAATGTCGGCTAACGCCGCCGCGAACGTAGCATAAACAAGCACCGGCCGCGCGGACCATGGCGTCTGCGCGGCCGGTTTGCGTTGGGTCGCAGGATGATTGCCCCCTAGGGTTCCGTGTCAGCGGCCGCAGGTGTCGATACGCCCGCAGCCCATTGCGGGGCTGCCTACACTTCGATCTTCTTCCAGGCCCCCTGCACAAACCGCACGGTGACCAGCACGCCCCGCGTGAAGATCTCGCCGATCATGGCATACCAGGCGCCGGCCACGCCCAGCCCCCAGCTCGGTTGCGTCAGCAGATAGGCGCCCGGAATCCGCACGCCCAGCATGCTGATCAGCGTGAACACGAACGGCCAGCGGGTATCGCCAGCGCCTCGGAGGGCTCCGCTGAACACCATGGACACGGCCAGCACCGGCATGGACACCGAAACGATCCGCAGCAACGGAGCCGCCTGGGCAATCACTTCCTCAGCATCGCCCCGGACAAAAAGTCGCACCAGCGGCTCGGCGCCAAAGAACAACACCAGACCTGCGGCACTCATCACCGTGGCCCCCAGCACGCCGGCAACGGCCGTACTTTGCGTCGCCCGGGCTTCATTCCTGGCCCCTAGAAACTGGCCCGTGAGCGTGGTAGCCGCCACCTGGAAGGCGGTGCCAGGCAGGTAGGCCAGAGCTTCGATGCGCACCGCCACGCCGTGCGCGGCCGCGGCCACGTCGCCCAGTTGAAAGATGATCGAGACAAACCACATGTGGCACAGCACGATGGCCAGCATGTCGCTGCCGCCGGGAATGCCGATCCGCAGCATCCGCCGCACGAGGTTCGGGTGGAACGCCAGGGCCTGGGCGCGGATCGCCAAGCCCGCTCGGCCATGCAGTAGCACGGCCAGCATCGCAATCCCGCCCACTGCGTAGCCAATGGCGGTTCCCCAGGCCAGGCCGTCCCAGCCCAACTGTGGCAGCCCCCACCAGCCCAATACGAGTGCCCAACTCAGAACCACGTTGAGGGCGTTCACCAGGCCCATCACCACCATACCGGTGACGGTGTCGCCGGCGCCACGGAGGCAGGCCGGCCCGATCTGGCAAAGCATCACCGCAGGCATGACCCAAAGCAGCAGATCGAGATACCGCAGGGCATAGCCGGCTGATTCCTCGCTGAGGTTCATCATCCGCACCAGGTGCGGGCCAAACTGGTGCAGGCCCAGTACGACGGCAAGCGTCACCAGTGCGCCCAGCAGCACGGCCTGATTGGCAACACGGCGGGCGGATTCGTAGTCGCCGCCGCCCACGAATCGGGCGACCATCGCCGTGGCACCGATGGAAATCGCACCGTACAGGCAAGGAATGAGCCACATGACGTACGCCAGCAGGCTCATCGCCGCCATGTGGGCCGGCTCGAGGTACCGCCCGGCCAGCGCCGTGTCGGAGAGCATCACCAGCATCGACAGGAACTGCTCAATCAGCACCGGGATCGCCAGACGCAGCACCAGCGTCAGCGAACTTTGGGTGTGAACGAGCGGTTTACTGGCGACAGACACGGGTGGGAAGCTGCGGCTACAAACCGGAGGGCAGGACCAGGCAACGCGGAACCGTTCTCAGGCGGCAGACACAGGGGGCTGGAACCGTCCGCGGGGACACGGCGTCCCCCCTCGGGGCGGCCAATCAGGCGAGAGCAAGGATGGTGCCTACCGGAGAAGTCACAAATGAAAAGGCCGAACCTGGTCGCCCAGGTTCGACCTTGCGATAAGTATTCGTCGATGTCGCGGCAGCGTCAACGTAGCCGCAATTCGGCCGGCTATTGTTGCACGCCAGTTTGCGTGGGTGCCGGCAGACGCGGGTTAGGCGTCGTGTCGCGAAACTTGGTGTACAGGTCCGACGTGTAGGCTCCAGGATGGCCCGGCGCCGGCAGAATGCTCACGTTCACCTGCGGATCGGGATCGGCCGGGAAATACGGCCGGATGGCCGCTTTCACCGCCATCACGCGGGCTTCGGTCGCCGCGTAGTTGGGGCCGCGTTCCACGTAAATCACGCGGTGGGCAGGCGGGGTGCGGGTGAGGATGGCGTCGATCTTGCGGCGGCCCGCTTCGACCAGCACGCCCTTCTCGTCGTCAAAATGATCGGAAGCCAGCGTGTTTTGCCGCTGCCAGCCCTTGGCGACCATCACGTCAAAGGGTGCCAGCACGGCCTCACGATCGGGGTAAATAAAGGGCTCGGGCCAGGCGACGTTGCGGCGATACACCTGTTTGGCCCGCTGGAACCAGTTCTCGGCCTGGGCGGGCGTTACCACCATTCCAGCCAGGCAAGCCGCCAGCAAACTCCAGATCGTGATCCGCATAACGTTCTCCGTGCGTGTTCGGCCCCCGAGATGCCGGCTGCAACTGCGAAGCGGCCAAGCGATAGGCCACGTGCAGGCCGATGGGACGCGCAGTGACCGCAGGTGCTGGCAGTACGCGCGCACGCCTGTAAGTACAGCCCTACTGGTTGTATCGGCAGAAAAGGGGGCGCCGGCTCGCACTTTTTCTGTGGCGAGCGACCGGAGAAACCGCAAAGAGCTTACCCCCCAAGCGAGGCAGGCATGTGTCCTGGAAGGGCCAAGCGAGCCTGCTCAGGCCACTTGTGCCAGCACGTACGGCCCCTTGGGGATGACGGCAATCGTGGCGTCGGGCCCGTACTCGGCCAGGCTATCGGCCACGGCCTGTTCGACACTAGGAGCTGCCTCGACAAACAGCCTGTTGATCCGTTCGGCCGGCAGGCCGTCGCTGACCATCTTCACCTTGGCTTTGCGGCGGACCTTGGCCATTTCTTCAAGCTGCCATTGGTCCATCACAAAGTAGTCGGTGCCCAGAATCCGCTCGACAAAGACCTCGAGGTTGGGGTGTTCCTCGAACAGCCGCTCGAACTCGGGGCTGCCGATGCCTTCGGTCAGACTGGCGACCACGATGATCGTGCCGCCTTTCTTGACCACCGGCAGCGCGCCGGTCATGCCCTTGATCGACTGGTAAAACGTGGTGTCGAGCGGGTAGCCGGCGCAACTGGTCACCACAATATCGACCGGCTCAGGCAGCACGTCAGTCACCACGCCGCGGCAAAACCGCACGCCTTCTTCGAACGCCTGGATCATGTCGCCGGCCACCACCTTGAGCAGCCGCCGCTGGGCGTCGATCACTACGTTGACGATGAAATCGCATCCCGCCCGTTGCGCGATCCAGGTGTTCTCTTCGTGGACCGGGTTGCCTTCCAGGATGCCGCAGTCGGCCTTGGGGTTTTCGAGGAACGCCGGGCCGTGCCACACCTTGACGGTTTCCAGCGCTGCGATGCCGGGACAGATCACCTTGCGGCCGCCAGAGAAGCCGGCCATCAGGTGCGGCTCGATCAAACCGGTGGTGATCTTCAGATCGGCTTCCACGTAGCGGCGGTCGAGCCAGACAGGCACGCCGCGGGGGCTATCGCCCAGGTACACGTGCTGCGAGAACTCCTTGCCGTAATGATTCTCGATCCGGTAGTTGCGGACGATCTCCTCGCCCACCATCTCCACCAGCTCGGCGCCCAGGTTCGGCCGGTGCAGCCCCGTGGCCACGAGAATGGTGATCTGATCGCGGGGAATGCCGGCGGCCTCCAGCGTGGCCAACAGCGGCGTGAGGATCAGCTTGTTGGGCACGGGCCGCGTGATATCGCAGATCAGCACGCAAGCGTTCTTGCGGCCCCGGGCCAGCTCCGACAGGGGCGGTGTGCCGATCGGCTCGCGCAAGATGCGGGCCACGGCGGCCTCGGGATCCGGCTCGGGAACGGCGTCCTTGTAGGCCAGGCAGCGGACGACATTGCGGTCGGGCAGTTCAACTTCCAGTCCCTGCCGCCCGTACTCGAGCTTAACGCGCATGACGCACCCTGAGAGTGGAGGGAGAAGTTGGCGCGGCCGTCCGCGCAGAAAGAAACGGCGCGCTGGGGGGCAAGATTGCAATTCGCCACCGGGTGCCGCCCAAGCCGCAGCTCCCTCAAGCGCAAATGATTAGGCGCAAGTTGAAAGGTATCTTCCCCTTGCGCCCCACCAAGCAGTCCGCGCAGCGCGCTGCCAAACGCCGTGCCGGGCGACCGCTGCCACAAGTTGCGGCTGCGGCGCCGGCCCGACCATGGGCAGACTAACCTTCGTCGTCCTTGCCCTTCTTCTTCTTTTTCTTCACCGAGATCTTGTAGACGCGGACCTTGGGCAGGCCGATCGGGCTGTCGCCCTCCTGCCAGCGATCCTGCTCCTTGAGCTTGGCGATCCGTTCGGCGCGGGTGAGAACGCTACGGCTGCGCACCATGCCGCGGCGAACCTTAAGGCTTTTATCAATCGTCATCGGTGACTCCCGCAGTAATGCGGCTCAATACTCGGCGGATTGAATTGGTCGATTTATCCAAACAAAGCAAGCCGGGAGAACTGGGCAGACCAGCACGATTCCCGGCAGCGATCGCTTACGTCGGTGCCGGCCGGTACACTGCGGCAGTTTCCCCACTACGAGGCTAGTCGCAGCACAGGGTGGGAATTGTCCAGTTCGTGCTTGCAGCGGCCGGAAAGCTTCCGCGAACGCGGATTGGCAGCCTGCCAATGTCGCGCAGCGAGTTACTCGCCCACGTAAGGCAGCAAAGCCATGAACCGGGCCCGCTTGATGGCCTTCGTAACGGCATGCTGGCTGACAGCCGTGCAGCCGCTCTTGCGGCGGCCAATGATCTTGCCCTGGCGGCTGGTGAGCTTGCTCAGCAGATCCAAGTCCTTGTAGTCAACGTACATCGGACGAGGCCGCTTGCCATCGACAAAGACCGGGTCCTTCTTCTTGCTGCGGGTGGTTGCTTTGCGTTTTTTGGCCATGATTGGTAGTGATCGTAACTGCTTGGTCTTGCTTACGGATACGGCGAATCGCCGCTCCACGGTGCGATGGTTCGGTGGCGAAGCCTTGTATGATAACGCTCTTAAGCCGTAGCGTCAAAAGGTTGTTTGGCACCGATTTTTCTTGAGGGGAAGGGGCACGGACAACCTGACCTTTCCCCGGCCCATGCTCGATGAAACAATAGCCACGGCGAATATCCAGGATCGGAAGCAGGCACTGCCGGCAATTAGGCAAATGTGGGCGCCGCATGGACCAGGCGAGACGGTCACAGCGGAGGGCCCCACTTAGCGGGTGGTCCCATCTCTTCCACCCGTTGTGCCGGCAGGGCGAGGGGAACGTAGCCTTACTCGATGGCAGGTCCATCGCCGGAGGAGCAATGACCTACCTGGATCCTACGTTTCGCGGGCCCGGTTTGGTGATCAGGGCATCGATGGTGCTCCTGGCCCTGTTGGCCGCACTGGCTCTCGTCTACACGCTGGCGCCCAGTTACGACCTGATCTATTGGGCCACGCTGCTACTGCCGATTCCCTGCGTGCTGATGCTGGTGCTGGCCGTTCGCTTCTGGCTGCACGGCCCCGACCGCGGAAATGCAGTCGCCTTTCTGGCCGGGTGCGCGTTCATTGCCGGCGGGCTGATGTTCGACCTGTGGGCTACCGTTCGCCACTCTCCCGACCTGGCCCGCGAAGGCAACCCGCTGGCGCGTAGCCTGCTCGACCACGGCATGCCGCTGGAGTTTGTGTACTACTACGGCTTTGGCCTCCAGGCTGTATTAGCCCTGGTGCTTTGCACGTTGTGGGGAGCATTTTTGCGGCACCGCCGCGTGTGGCTGGCAACCAGCGTTGAGATCGCGCCGCAGTCGTTCCTCGACTTCCTCAAGGCCACAACCGGCGGCGGAGCAATTTCGTGGCGCGAGTACATCCTGTTCCCCAGTCCGCCCGGCTCGCGGCTCTCGGCCTATCACATGGGCGTGTTCATCCTGCCGCCCGGCTTGCTCGCCTGCGGCTTGCACCGCTGGTACGTGGGCCTGGAATGGTTTGGTTTGGTGCCCTATATCGAGCCGACGGTCAGCGGCGTCCTGGCCCTGGCAATCGGTTTCGCCCTGAGCCTGAGCTGGATGTACCTCTGGTATCGCCGCCATGCCCCCAGGCACACGGCCTCAAACATGGCCTCGCGCACGCCCACCTCGGCGGCGTGAAGACGGTCGCATAGCGGCCGTGTAATGGACGTCGGAGCACAAGCTCGTGTGATCCGCGGCTTCGCTACAGCATCTCCGCAAGGAGCGATGCCAGTTCGTCATCGCTCAGTTGCCGCGGATTGCCCGACATGCTGTTACCGCGAGAACCCGAGACCAGCGCGGGGATCTGTTCGTCGCTCACCCCAAGTTGCCGCAACTGGCGAGGAATGGTCAATTCGGCCGCCAGAACCTCGATGGTTTCGATCGCCGCCGCAGCAGCCGCCGGGGCATTGTCGAACCGCCGGCCGCATAGCACCTCGGCCAGGACGATCCAGCGTTCGGGATACACGGTCCGATTGACGCGCATCGCCGCCGGCAGCATCACCGCGCACGCGAGGCCATGCGGTACCTTGGCAACCACGCCCAGCGCCGCCGCGACACCGTGAGCGAGCCCCAGGCCGCTATTGGCCAAGGCCAAACCGGAGAACAACGCCGCCTGGGCCATGATTTCGCGTGCTGGGCGATCCTGGCCGTCGCGATACGCCCGGCGGAGCGCATCAACGACTCCACGCAAGCCGGTCAGGCAGAGGGCTTGCGGGATCGGTTTGGCCCGGGCGGAAAGGTAACTCTCGATCAGTTGCGTGATGGCATCCAAGCCCGAGTGGGCCGTGACCGCCGGCGGCGCGCTGGCCGTCAGCTCCGGATCGACCAGGGCCACCTGCGGCATCATCCCGTCGTCGCGCAGGCTTTTCTTGAACGGCGGATCGAAGCTGGAAATGACCGCGTTCTTGGTCGCTTCGCTGCCGGTACCGGCGGTGGTCGGCACGGCAATCACCGGCATTGGCGGCGCACTGATCGTGCGGCCGGTACCAACGCCCTCGAGATACTCCAGCACCGAGCCGGGCTCGGGCTGCGGGGCCAGTGCGGCCACCGCTTTGGCCAGATCGATGGCCGCTCCGCCGCCGATGGCGATCACCACGTCGCCGGTCTCAATCTGGTTGCGCAGCGCAGCGACCGCGTGATCAACGTCGGCCACTTCCGGCTCGCGGCTGATGGTCAGCAGATGCTCGCTGACGATGCCTGCAGCAGTGAGCTCCTGCCGCAGTTCGTCTAAGATGCCCTGGTTTTCGAGCGTGCGTGAGCCGCTTACGATCCACGCCCGGCTTCCGAGGGCAGCGGCCAATTTGCCGAGCTCCACTCGCTTGCCCCAGCCAAAGACGATCTTGCGGGGAGCCAGAAAATCGTACGCGGGTACGTTCATGCAGCGTTCGACGAACGGCGGGAATCTTCTGGAACCGAGGGCGAAGGTGCAACCGGAGCTTCAGCAGCCGGCGGTGCTTCGACATCGCGGCGGACAGTTCGCAGCGAAGCGGTCAGATGCCACGCAACCTCGGCCAGCGTAATCAGGTCCATCGCGTTGTGGTACAGGATGGTGCGGATGGGCCGGGCATCGCCGTCGCGGACAAAGCCATGATAGGCAGCCGGGATCTGGCTGCCGGGAATATCGCCGCCTCGCTGCCGCCGACAAATCCACGATTCCAGCGTTTGCAGCCGACAGTTGGGCAAATGCGGTTTCCACGCCCGGCGCGCATGGTGCAGCAAGTCGGCATGCACGTTGAACGCAGCCGTTTGCCGCAAGCGGTGGCACGCGCTGCGGTCGCAGACCATCGGCCAGTCGAAGCTCTTGCCGTTGAACGTGGCCAGCACTGGACGTCCGGCGGCCAAGTTCCAGAAGGCTTCGAGGATGGAAACCTCCTCGCGGTAGTCGCGGGCAAACCGCTGGTCGAGCATCAAGCCTTCTTCGCCATGGTACAGCGTGCCCACCAGAAAGATCTGGCTGCCGGCAAACCCGCACGTTTCCAGGTCCATGAACAGCACATCGCGCGGAAAGGCTGCCTGGAGCGAAACGAGGTCGGGGTGAATCGATTGTGCGTCGGCCGAGGTCGCCCCCTGTGGCGTCACTCCCGGTCGCGGCGGCTCGCCGGCGTGCAGTCCTTGGAACCAGCGGCTCAGCGAACGTACCACGCGGTAGTGCGTGCCGGTGGAGGTTTCAACCACTTCGCCCGGCACCAGCCTGGTGAGGCTGGCATCGTCGGTGGTTGAAGAATCGGCTCCCCGGGGCGGGGGCTGCCCTGCATCGTCGATCGCCGCGGCGTCAAGCGCCGGCGTCGGTTGCCCGCGCAGCAGGTGACTGCGCGGCGGCAGCGTGCGAGCCGCCTGCAGACGCTGCAATTGCTGACGCAAGGCGTCGGAGTTCAACACCACCGGTCCTCCTGACAGTTCTGGCAACTCTCTTAGTGTACGTGGGTGCCTACCTTCGAGGGAACCGCAGATACGGTGGGGCGAGGCGGTATATAAGATCCGCCACCCTTCGTACTCCCAAGCCTGGTCTGTAGGCCGAGCTTTGAGCGGCTCGCTGCGAGTCTTCTACCCGCCCCAAATGTGGGTTGCCTTTTCAGGGGACAGGGCTTGAATAGAGTAGCAGCCCAGATCGGTGTCATGCGCTCAACGTATGGCGCCGCAACGGCTTAGCTGCCGCCGACCTGTCTCACAAAGTCCGGCGGAACGAACTGGCTTGTCGCTTCGTTCGTCCCGCTGGTTGGCTGCGTGAATTTTGAGAGGACGATTCCGAAGCGGTCCATGGATTGACAACTCGGTTACAATGGATGTGTTCAGCCGTGGGCAGGTTCTGGAGTTTGTCGGCGGTGGGGCCAGGTAGCGGCCTTTCGCGTCGGGGCCGCTGCCCCTTTTTTGAAGACCGCCGTAGCCAATTGCGAGGATGATACGCTCGGCGTCCAGCGCTGGCCCGACCCAATACCACGCAGCCAATCCGACACGTTCACGTTGAGCGCGCGGCCGTCTGAGCCAGCGCATCCCAGGACACGGTGATGTCCGGCAACCGATCAGCAAGGTTGCCGGTTCATCTGTGGGAGTTTGAGTATCGATGGCACCACGAAACGCGATGCGACTGCCGAGGCGGCCGACGGAATCGTCGCTACGACGTCCTCGCGCCGCCGCTGCCCTACGAGGGCGGGTGGTCGCATGCGCGATGATCGTGGTGACGCTGTTCTGGCCGCTGCCACGGGGCAATCTGCGATTCGGTGAAGCGGCCGAAATCTTGCCGTCCGCCGCGGGCTGCTAATCCGGCCCGGCGAACAGGCGCGAAGCGCATCGGCTGGCACGCGTCCAACTGCAACATCACCGCGGGCGCGGCCCAATGCCTGTCCTTCGCCGGATGCACGGCTTTTCCGCTGACCAGTGAGGACAGCGGTGGTCTGGTGACAGCGCCGGGCAGAATCGGCCGCCATTTCATTTCGTCATCCATTGCCGCTGCCACTGTGCGAGCCGGCCTCCAGGAACGGCCGAAGAGGTTGCCGCCGCGGGTTTGCGTGGCAAGGGCCGATCGCTCCGGGTCCGTACCGGGCGACCGCTGCGGCACGTCCTGACCGTATGTCGAACTCTGCCGCGGGTTGGGGTGGCAGGCACGTCGCTTGCCGCCTTGGAGCCGCGCCGGCCGATGGTCCGCACCGTCGCGCCAGGATTTTACCTTCCCGGCGTTCTCTCCGCGCGAAAGAACGCCACACGAACCCAACCACCAATAGCCGGAGGCTACGATCATGACCGAGATTTACGTGGGCGATGTACGTTTGCACGTTCCGAACCAAGGCTTCGGACCGGCGCTGTTGTTGGTGCACGGCTTTCCGCTGGATCACTCCATGTGGCGGCACCAGATCCGGCAATTTGCCGGCAAGTATCGGGTGCTGGCTCCGGACCTGCGTGGCTTTGGCGCCAGCGATGTCTCGTCGGGCGTCGTCACCATGGAAGACTTCGCCGACGACATGGCGGCACTGCTCGATGCGCTGCGGATCGATAAGGCCGTGTTCTGCGGCTTGTCGATGGGCGGCTATATCGCGTTTCAGTTCGCCAAGAACTACCCGGATCGACTGGCCGGTTTGATCTTGTGCGATACGCGGGCAGTGCCCGACTCGCCCGAGGCCGCCCAGAACCGCGAAGCCTTGGCCGCCAAGGTATTGAAGGAAGGCACGGCGGAGCTGGCCAACGACATGCTGAAGAAGCTGTTCGCGCCGGCCACGCTCGAGGCAGGTGGCGAAGACGTTGCGACCATGCGTGCCGTGATGGCCAACGCCCGGCCGGAAGGCGTGGCGGCCGCCCTGCGCGGCATGGCCGTTCGGCCCGACGCGCGCGAGCTGTTGGGCGATATCAAGGTTCCGACACTGGTCATCGTGGGCGAGCACGACGCCATCTCGCCGCCGGAGGAAATGAAGGCGATTGCCGACGCCATCCCCGGTGCCGAGTATCTGGTCGTGGAAGGCGCCGGTCACATGGCGCCGTTGGAGAAGCCTGAACCGGTGAACGCCGCCATTGCCGAGTTCCTGGAAAAGCACGTCAAGGCTTGATTCGCGGCAATCACTATCCTGTCGTCCTGTTCATCGAACAAGCGGCGGTTAACCGGCACGCTGCCATCAAAACGGGCGCGCCGCGTTAACCGCCGCTTGCTTTTTGTGCTGTGGTCGCACCAGTTCGCTTTAAGGATCGCTGCGCTGCGACGACTATTCGTCGGAGTCGGGGTCAGCCTCACCGTCGTCGAAGGAGTTCTTCGCGCGCGATTCGGCCAGGGCCTTGATCCCGGCGGCTTCGGCCCGCAGAGCGAGCACTTCTTCAAGCAGCTCCAGGTACAGGGCCGCCTCCTCACCGTCAGCGTTCAGCGTACCGGCCAGGCGGTTATTCGCCGCTTCGCCATCGCGGGCCGAGGTATTGCTTTCCGGACCGCAATTCACGCGGCGGTCGACCACGTAAATCGGCCGCTGGCGCACCTGGTCGTAAATGCGAATGACGTATTCGCCCAGGATGCTGATGCCCAGGGCGTTGAGTGCGCCAAAGAAGCTCGCGCTCAGAATGTGGCTGGTCCAGCCGGGGATCGCCAGGTCGGTGAACAGCTTGCAATAGAGCGAGAACGCGGCCAGCCCCACAAACAGCGTGAGCGACAAGGCACCGATCAGGTGAAACACCGAGAGCGGGCAGGTAGAGAACGAGAACACCGCCGTTTTGGCCAGACGCCACAGTCCCCGCAGCGACACGCGAGGCTGTTCGTCGTATCGCGCCGCGCGTTCGACCAGCAGTCCACATTGCTTGTGGCCCACCCAGCTCCGCAGACCGGGCAGGTAGCGGTCGCGTTCGGCCATCGTCACAATCTCGCGGACCGCGCGGCGATCGATCAGGCTGAAGTTGCCCGCATCGGCCGGAATCGGCACCGACGACACGCTGGAAAGCAGCCGATGGAAACCGGCGAACAACGCCCGCTTCCACCACGCCTCCTTGCGCTTGCAGCGGACGGCGTACACCACGTCGAACCCTTCGCGCCATTTCTGCACGAAATTGGGGATCGCCTCCGGGACGTCCTGCAGGTCGGAATCCATCAGTACCACGCAATCGCCCGAGGCGTGCGCCAAGCCCGCCTGCACCGCAGCCTGATGGCCGAAGTTCCGGGCCAGGTGGATCACGCGCACGTGGCGGTTGCGGACAGCCAGGTCATCGAGCGCCGGACCGCTGCCGTCGGACGAGCCATCGTTGACGTAGATGATCTCGAATCCGCCGGCGCACTGGCTGGCCGCCTGGCTGACGCGGCGGGTCAGCTCTTCCAGCACGTGTTTCTCGTTGTACACCGGCAGCACGACGCTCAGCAGGGCCGGTGCTTCGCGGACAAGGGCAGCTTCAGGGCAGGTTTCGTTCATGGTGTTTCCACTCTTTCCAGCAGATCCAGCAACTCCGGCCAACGATGACCAGGAACGCCAAAGTCAGGGCGGCAAGGCTGACAACCTGGCCCCAGCGCAAGCTGCCCGGTTCAAACGCAAACTCCACGTGGTGCTGCCCCGGTAACAACAAACAGGCCAAGAACTCCCCATTGGCCTTGAGGACCGGCACCGGCTCGCCATCGACGGCAGCCTTCCACCCCCGGTGATAACGCTCGGTCACCAGCAGCAGTTGGGCGGTATTGGTCGAGGCTTCCACGGCCAGCCGGCCCGGCCGATCCGCCAGCAGGCGGCACGAGCCACTGGTAGCGCGGTCCGACGGCGAAGACGCAGCGGCAAGCTGCGAGAACACTTCGGGACCCGCGGTGCTGGGGTCCAGCAGCGCCGTCGTAAACACGTTGATGCGAGCGATGTCGTGCGCCGGATCGGTCGAAGTGACAGCCGACGGGATCAGCGATACCCGCGGCAGCGGATCGCGCACCGGCCACCAGCGCGGCGCTGATTCCACCGCAGTCGCCGCGAACGCCGTTTCGCCAGCCGCGTCATCTGTCGGCTGTTCCGCTTGGGCCACGATTTCCGGCGGCAAGTTCGCGGCACTTCCATAGATCCAGTGAACACCTGCCGCGCGCAGAGCCGCCAGGTCGCGATAGTTCAGCGCCCGGCGAGGCTCAAGACCGGCATAACCGTCGAGCTGGTGCCAGCCGCGCAGGGTTAGTTGGTCGCCCACGCGCGGCAGACGCGGTGAGCCATCAGACTGCGGCAAGGCTGTTGCCACCCGCTGCCGGCCAGCGTTCTCGCTCGGTCCCCGCAGCGTGGCCACGGCGTCGTTCCAGCGATACGTGTTCTGCCAGAACGCGTAGCTGCCACCGTAGGCGCACAGGTCAGCCGCCGCGAAAAGTCCCAGAGCCACAGGCGCCCAGCGATACTGATTGGCTGCCGCCATCAGCACCAACGCGGTGGCCAATAGCGCCGGGCCTGTCAGCCGCAGCCACAGCGGTGCCGCCCAGGTGGACCACACCCAACCGGCCACCAGCGACATCACCGCAAAGAACAGCACCAATCGCATTAGCGTTCGGCGTGTAGGCAGGTCAAGGCGAGCGGCCACCGCGTGCTTCGTCGTCGCGTAGGCTTGAAAGAACGCCGCCCATGCGCACGCCGCGATGATGGCCAGTCCAAACTCTACCAGCACCAGGTACCGGGCAGGCAGGCGGAACTTGCCGACAATCGGCAGCCAGGTCTGAATCGTGTACAGCCCGGCCGAATGTCCCAATGCCAGGACAAAAGCCAGCCCTGTGAACAGAGCCGCCGCCGAAGCCAGCTTTCGTCGTGGCCCCAGCATACCGGGATGGCACGCAAGCCAAACCAACAGCAACAGCGGAACCGCACCGAGATAGAACCCCAGCTCGTGTGTGTTGCCGCCGGCAACGCGGTGCTCGAACAGGTAGGGCGAGCCTAACTGGAGCACGTTGAGCGGGTGCAATTGGCCGCCCTCGTAAAACGAGGAACCGGCCACCAACCGCGACGACTCCGCCAACGCGTCGAACGTAGGCAGCAATTGCACGGCTCCCGCGCCGGCCCCTAGCGCCAGCCACAGCGCAACGTCACCCGCCGCTTTCCATCGACGGGCCGTGTTCCAACCGGTGGTGCGATAGACAAAGTACGCCGCTTCGGCCAATAGCGAGAACCACACATACTGCGGGTAGCCCAGCAGCAGTTGCGAAGCCGTCAGCAGAACGAGCGCCGCGGCGGCCACGGCCCAAAGCCACGGGCCGGGACACAATGCGTGACGCATCTTCAGATGGCGGTACGCAACCGACGTCGCCCATTGATGCCGGGCACACAGTACATCGATCGCCCACAGCAGCCAAGGCAGATGCGCCACCACGGCGATGGCGTTGGGATGCACAAAGTGCAGCGTATTGAAACTGCCATACGTGAAGACGAGGCCGCCAAACAGAGCCGCATCGCTCGGCAACCGGCAGCGACGCAGGAAAACGTACATGCCGGCCAGCAGCAGCGGGTAAGGTAGCAGCAGCTCCAGCCCAAAGGCCGTATCCAGCGGCAGAAACCGGTACAGCAACCAGTGCAGCGGATGGTACGCGCCGAGCTGGCCTTCGCCGGTCACGTAGAAGCCGGCGTACAGCGAAGGCATCCAATCGAACCGTTCGCCGGTTGCCAGGCACTGGGCATAAAACGCACGCACCGGCAGGTGAAATGCCCAAAGATCGTCGGAGGTGTAGATCCGCCCGGCCAGGAATGGGGCCGCTAGCGCGAGCCAGACCGCCAGCGCCGCAACCAGCAGCCAGAGGCTGCGGACATGCTGCTGGCGCCGCTGAAGTGGTAACTGGGGATCGACCGGCCGAACCATCGCCAGGCTCGTTCCTGGGGGAGATCTGGGCGTCGCACTCGCCATGTTTGCCGCGCGGCCCATCCTTTCGCCGCGACGGGGCTGCGGGAGCCCCGCTTGCAAACATAGGTTCCGCCTCGTCGCGTGATGCCAGAAAGCGGTGGGTGATCCCGTTCTTTTGGGGTGTCCCCGCCAGCAGAGCCGGGGGCATCGCAGTTCACGCCAGCTGTGTGGGGCCTCGCCAGGTGGCAGAACCGGAAAAATCGGTCCAATCGGCAACTTGTGTACAAGTGGGACGGCCAGAACGACCGATACCAAAAGAAAAGTCAGACTCCGTAGTCTCGGCCGCCCGTAGGGAAGCCGGCAGCGAGGAGACCGTAAGATGGCCGTATTGAATGTGGTTGGGCGCGACTTCGAAACCCTGCGTGAGAACTTCGCGCTGATCGTTCCCTACTATGCGGAAGCGTTCAAGCTGACCGAGGAAGAATGCACCGCGCTGGAAGTTGCCGCCGCCGAGCGGTTCCAGCAGAAGGGAGCACGGTCCAGTTGGGCGGCCGTGATGTGTGTGGTCGACGCGATCGACGCGTTCTGCTCGCGGCGCAAGATGGTCGCGCAGCCGGTCCCCACGGCGTCGACCAATTACCCGATGCGCAAAGCCGCCTAGTCGGGCCGGACACCAGTCGGGTTCGCTTCCGCGGACTCTCGAACGCCGCGCGCACGACCTCACATCTTGGGCGCGCACGTTTCCGTGCGTGTGCTGTTTACCGCTTGACGCTCGCCGTTAGGCCACGATCTCGTGGATCACGCGACCATGCACGTCGGTCAGGCGGAAGTCGCGGCCGGCGTAGTGGTACGTGAGCTTCTTGTGATCCAGCCCCAGCAGGTGCAGGATCGTGGCGTGCAGGTCGTGCACGTGGACCTTGTTTTCGACGGCGCGGAAACCGAACTCATCGGTTTCGCCGTAGGTCATACCGCCGCGAACACCGCCGCCGGCCATCCACATCGTGAAGCCGTGGTGGTTGTGGTCGCGACCGTCGCCATTCTCTGAGGTGGGCGTGCGGCCGAACTCGCCGCCCCAGATGATCAGCGTATCTTCCAAGAGGCCGCGGCGTTTGAGATCACTCATCAGCGCCGCGATGGGGCGATCGATATCCTCGCACAGCTTGCGAGTCTGCTGATCGTGCTTGCTGTGCGTGTCCCACGGCTGACCATTGCCGTAGTACACCTGCACGAACCGCACACCCCGCTCGACAAGCCGCCGGGCCAGCAGGCAGCCGTTGGAGAAATGGCTCTTGCCGTATTCCTCGCGGATGTACTCGGGCTCCCGCGACAGATCGAACGCGTCCAGCCCGGCGAACTGCATGCCAAACGCGGTTTCCATGGCCTTGGTGCGGGCTTCCAGCGCCGGATCGTTGCCGCGCTCGGCCATGTGCCGCTGGTTCAGTTCGACCATCAGGTCCAATTGCCGCTGCTGCGTCTCGCGATCCAGCTTGGGATTGCGCAAGTTGGGCAGCATCTTGGTCGGGTCGAGATTCGAGTGATTGATGTACGTGCCCTGGTAGGCCGACGGCAAAAACGCGCTATTCCACAACACGGAGAAACGCACTGGCCGGCCCGGGCACAGCACGATGTAGCCGGGCAGGTTTTCATTCTCGGTGCCCAGGCCGTACAGGAACCACGCGCCCATGCTGGGCCGCGTCGGCAGAATGGTGCCGTTGTTCATTTGCATCAGGGCCGGGCCGTGGTTGGGGTTATCGGCGTGCATCGAGCGGATGACGCAGATGTCGTCGATATGCTCGCCCAGCCGCGGCAACAGATCGCTCACCGGAACGCCGCTTTCACCCCGCGGCGAGAACTTGAACGGCGAAGGCAGCAAACCGCCCGTCGGCCGCTCGGTCCGCAGGTCGGCGCCCTCGGGCCGCTGACCGGCGTACTTTTGCAAAGCCGGCTTGGGATCGAACAGGTCGGCCTGGAACGGCCCACCGTTCATAAACAGGTGAATCACCCGTTTGGCGCGAGCCGGAAAATGTGTGGACTTGGTGGCGCCCAAGCTTTCGCGGGCAAGCATATTGGCCCAGGCGATGGCCCCCAAACCACCGCCCATGCGCTGAAGCATCGCACGTCGCGAAATGATGTCGTTCATGGTTCCTCTGGCTCTGTACTCGTGATCGCTTACCCAGCGAGGGCCACGCGCGTTAGTCGATGTAGATGAACTCGTTGCAGCCCAGCAGCACCTGAGCGTATTGCGGCCAGGCAGCCGGGTTGCCGTTCAGGAACGACCGGGCCAACGACCGCTCAAGCTCATCGGGCGTGCGGCTGAACAGCAGTTGATAAGCCCGGGTAACTTGCTGCTCGAGGTTGCCGGGGAACTCCTGCTGCACCCGTTGGGCGAGGGCCTCCGCAAGCGTGGTGATCTGCGGACTGTTCAGCACGAACAAACCTTGCAGTGGCGTGGTGGTGCCAATCCGTTGCTCGCTGTGCTGGTTGGCATCAGGGAAGTCGTGCATTTGCAGCATCTGCGTCAGCTCACGGCGATTGATCAGGCCGTAGAGCGTGCGACGGCGGTGATCCACGTTGTCCAGCGGAGTGGCCGGGCCGCCTATGGTGCTGTCTAGCCGTCCGGTCGCGGCCAACATGGCATCGCGCCAGGCTTCGACCTCCAACCGCCGCCGGTTCATCCGCCACAGCAAACGGTTGTCGGGGTCGATGCGATGGTTCTCGTCGTGGTGAGCCGAGCTTTGCCGATAGGTCGCCGAAAGTACGATCTCGCGATGCAGCCACTTGAGCGACCAGCCGTTCTCGACAAAGCGAGCCGTGAGATCCTCGAGCAATTCAGGGTGTGAGGGCCGGCTACCGCTGAACCCAAAGTTGCTGGGCGTATCGACCAGGCCATGACCAAAGTGGCCCAGCCACACGCGGTTGACGATCACCCGCGCTGCCAGCGGGGCTGCCGTTTCGGAAAAGATGGCATTGGCCAGTTCCAACCGGCCGCTGCCGTTCACAAACGGTTGCGGCTCACCCTGGGAAAGCACCGTGAGGAATCGCCGCGGCACTTCCGGGCCCAGGTTGTTCGGGTTGCCGCGGATGTGAATGTGCAGGTTCTGCGGACCAGGCCGATACTCGAGCCTGGTGCCGGCCTGGGGGGTGTCGCCCGCCTGAACCACGTACAGCGAGTTCTCCGTCACCACGTTGGCCAGCGGTGTATTGAAGTGCGGCGTGGTTTCTTTGATCCGGGCGATCTCCGCTTCGATCTCTTTGATCTTGTCCGTCGGAACCGGCTTCTGCTTGCGGAGCGTGGCGATGTCCTTCTCCAGCTTGGCGATCTGCTCCTTCGCCTTCCGGACCGGCTCGTATTGTTCCTCGGGGATCATCGGCCGGTCTTCCATCTTCACGCTGGCAAACACACCGGCCAGGGCGTAGTAATCCTCGACAGTAATCGGCTCAAACTTGTGATCGTGGCACCGGGCGCAAGCCACCGTGAGCCCCAGAAAGGTGCGAGTCAACGCGTCAACGTGCTCCTCCCACTCGTCGGCCACAATCACCTTGATGATGTCCGGCGGCAGCAGGAGTTCCTTCCAGTAGGTAGGGCTGAGGCCCAAGAAGCCCAGGGCCGGCAGGTCTTCCAGCCCGGTATGCTCCATCAGGTCGGTAGCCAATTGCCGACGGACGAACTCGTCGTACGGCATGTCGTCGTTGAGTGCCTTCACGACCCAGTCGCGATACAGGTGTGCGTGGGCCGTGCTGTTGAGCCAGCTCGGCACGGCGTCGGTGTACCGTGCCAGGTCGAGCCACATGCGGCCCCAACGCTCGCCATAGTGCGGCGAGTGCAACAACCGGTCCACCAGCCGCTCGTAGGCATCGTCCGACGGATCGTTGACGAATTCTTCAACGTCCTCGGGGGTAGGTGGCAGACCGGTCAGGTCGAACGTCAACCGGCGAATCAGCGTGCGGCGGTCCGCCTCGGGCGAAGGCGTCAGTCCGCGCTCGCGCAACTTGGCCCGAATGAACGGATCAATCCGCCCGGCAACGCCGTCTTCCATTGCCGGGAGCGGCTGCCGCGCCAGTGGCTTGAAGGCCCAATGCTCGCGGGCCTTGTTCAGGTCGATCCTGGTCTCGCGGGCAGCGGTCTCGCCGTCGCGAGGATCGGGAGCGCCGCGGCGCACCCATTCTTCCAAGAGGCGAATCGATTGCGCGTCGAGCTTGCCGTCCGGCGGCATCAACAGGTTGTTGTCGCGATACCGCACGGCCTTGATGAGCAGGCTGCCATCCACGTCGCCCGGCACCACGGCCGGCCCGGAATCGCCGCCTTGCCGTACCGCCGAACGCCGGTCGAGCCACAGGCCACCTTCACGAGCGCCGGATTCTTCGGAGTGGCACCCGTAACACTTCTGGACGAGCAGCGGCCGGATGTGCTTCTCGAAGAACTCGATATCCTCCGGCTTGTACTCCGCCGGTTTGGCCTCCGCGGCCGCAATCACCAGCGGGCTGGCCAACATGGCCGCCAGTGCCGCCCCCAGAAAGATCGCTCGCCGAGTCAGAGCCCTAGGCATCAGACAGTCCTCGTTGGTGCCGAAATCAACAGCCGCGAGCCGCGGCCGGGTAAGAATTTCCGCGGGACAAGCAGCCAGGTGGGAATGCAATGTCGGGTAAGGAATGGCGGCTGGGCGTGGCTCAACCGGTGGCCTACTAGTGTCCGGGCAGCCCGCAGTGCCAGGCAAGGCCCTGGCAGCGCCGCCACCGGCTGCTGGCTCTGATTCTAACCAACCAAACGGGTGAATCCAGTTCTGTTTATATATTCTTCGGCTGCCGCCGCTCCGCCGCAGTGGCGCGGCCAGCACTACCGGCAACCCGTCCCTGGGGCTGGCAATGGCGTTTCGACGCATGTCCCCCAGAAACGGCTAGCCGCTCGAAACGGTTCCGATCGCGAAAAGACGGACGATCAGGCTGCCGTGCAGGAAGCCACGCGGCCCAACCGGCAAACGCCCCCACGCATTGCCGGCCAAGTTTCCGGCCGCGGCACGATGGTGGATTTCAGCGCTGCTACCGGCGGAGCTGCTGGCATGCCAGTTGCATCGCCAGGCAAGCGGTGACTGCTGGGGCGACGATCACCGTGCGCAGGCAGCGTTCAGCACGTGGTCACAGCGAGCCGCCAGCTTGTTTGGCGGGCCCAACCGCCCCTTGGCGGCATGCTGGGAAGGCCACGCAAAGTTTGACGGCCCAATTGCTGTCACTGGTCATGAAAACAGTGACGGCTTGCTAGAGAAGCCCTGCGCGCGTCGTTAGGATAGAACCGGATGGACCGCTTGCGTCCAGTTTGATTGTTGGAGGACCGCTGCGGCTGATGGGGATTGTAGGCCGTCCCTGAGCTGCTGCGGCGTAGTGCGGTGAACCATTTCAGGGAAGCGGAGCGTCGCGGTCGCTGGTCCCGCCGCTCCCCGCTGTTGACGCGGAGAATCCAAGATGAAACGACACACGTTGTTGGCCGCCGCCGTGGCGTGCCTGATCGCCGGGAATGCGTTCGCTCAGAGCACTTCGCCCAACGTCAGCTTGAGCGACAGCCCGCCCAATCCGGGCGAAGACCGTTCGGCCCTGATCCGCAACGGCAACGAAAGCAATAACGACCTGGCGACACTGCGGGCACGCATCGATGAACTGGAGCGGCGGCTGCAACGGCAGGCGACGGCCACTCCCACTCCTGATCCCGGCCAAAGCCAAGAGATCCGCGAGCTGGCCTCGCGCATCGACAATCTTGAGAGGCAGGTGGATAGCCTCAAAACGGAGTTGAACTCGCTCGCCCGCTCGTCGAACGCCCTTTACGGGATGATCGATGAAGTTCGGCAAAGCTCCGGTTCGTTGCAGATCTTCGGAAAGATGCAGACCGACCCGAACTTCCGCCAGGAAATGCAGCGGGTGGTGCAGGGCAAGATCATCTTCAACAACTACACCGGCGTGGAACAGCCCGTCCTCATCAACGGCAATCGCTGGCGCGTGCCGCCGGGCACCAGCCACCTGATGGTTCCCTACGGCGTGGTCTATGCCCAGTTGCCCTGGGAACCAACCAAGACCTGGGATAACTGGCGGATTGTCGGCAACGAACAGCAGATGACCATCAACATCGGCTACTAGTGGCGGTCATCTGGCAATCCCAGACCAGCAACCCGCAGCGAGCCGGTGAGCATAGGGTCACGGCTCGCCGCGGTGGACGCCTCGCAGCGCGAGGTACCCGTCCATCGATCGCTGGGGAATATCGCCTCTGCCGCGATGTTCCCCGGCGTTTTATATTTTGGTCTGGTGCGGCGCCGACTTTTTGCTCTTTGCACGCGCCGACCGCTGACCTTCCCTTCACGCCACGCACTCAACTGCCGGACACGATGACATCGCTCTCCGCGCTCTGGTCGCAGCTTGCCGAAGAGGAATCGGCCATTCGTCAAGGCGGTGGCAAAGCGGCCATCGAGCGGCAACACGCCAAGGGACGCCTCACCGCCCGCGAGCGTCTTGAACTGCTGCTCGACCCCGGCGCACCGTTCATGGAGCTGGGCCTGTGGGCGGGCTGGGGGATGTATCAGGAGTGGGGCGGAGCCCCCGCCGCCGGTGTGGTGGTCGGTATCGGCAGCATCGCGGGCCGTCGACACGTGATCGTGGCCAACGATGCCACGGTCAAGGCAGGCGCCTTCTTTCCGGCCACCGCCAAGAAGGTGCTCAGAGCCCAGAAGATCGCCTTCCAGAACGCCCTGCCGCTGATCTACCTGGTGGATTCGGCCGGCGTCTTTCTGCCGCTGCAAGAGGACGTCTTCCCCGACGAAGACGACTTCGGCCGCATCTTCCGCAACAACGCCGTGCTGTCGGCCGCGGGCATCACGCAGATTGCCGCCATCATGGGCAACTGCGTGGCTGGCGGCGGCTACCTGCCGGTGCTGTGCGACAAGATCCTGATGACCGAAGGCTCCGGCCTGTACCTGGCTGGGCCGGCGCTGGTGCGTAGCGCCATCGGCCAAAAGGCGACCAGCGAAGAATTGGGCGGCGCGCAGATGCACGCTACGGTCAGCGGAACCATCGACTACCGCGATCCCGACGACCCAAGCTGCCTGGCCCGGCTGCGGCGTCTGGTGGCGGCGGTTCGGCCTGACCCGGAAGATCCTCCCCCACCCTTTGTGCGGCTGGCCGCCCGCGAGCCCGAGGCTCCCGTCAGCCGACTCGATGAACTGGTCTCGGTCGATGGTCGCAAGCAGTACGACGTGCGCGATCTGCTGGCTTGCCTGGTCGATGCCGGCAGTTGGGATGAGTACAAGCCCGAATACGGTCAATCGCTGGTCTGCGGCCAGGCGCGCATCGGCGGTTTTCCCGTCGGGATTGTGGCGAACCAGCACTGCCAGGTGCGGCCCGCCCAGGGCCCCATCCAGTTTGGCGGTGTGATCTATGTCGACAGTGCCGAAAAGGCCGCCCGATTCGTGATGGCGTGCAACCAGGAATGGCTGCCGATCATCTTCTTGCAGGACGTCAACGGCTTCATGGTCGGTCGCGATAGCGAGCAGGAAGGCATCATCAAGGCCGGGGCCAAGCTGGTGAACGCCATCAGCAACAGCCGCGTGCCCAAGCTGACGGTGTTGATCGGCGGTTCATACGGAGCCGGCAACTACGCCATGTGCGGCAAGGCGTTCGATCCCCGGCTGATCTTTGCCTGGCCGACCGCCCGCTGTGCCGTGATGGGCGGCGCGCAAGCCACGGGAACGCTGCTGGATATCACCGTGGCCAGTCTCAAGCGAGCCGGGCACGACGTGGACGCCGCTGAGCTGGAAGCGCTGCGAGAAAAGGTCCACAGCGACTACGAGCGGCAGATGGACGTACGCTACGCGGCTGCCCGCGGCTGGGTCGACCGGATCATCGAACCGGCCCGCACGCGCGACGAGCTGATCTTCGCCCTGGAAGTTGCCACACGCCGGGCCAATATCGAGCCGTTCCGATTGGGCGTCTTCCAGGTGTAACGGCCATGTGGCCGTCTGCCGGATGCGCAGCGCAGGCGGAAACGCCCGCTGGCGGCGGCCCCCCAGCACCGTTTGTGCGGCACGGGACCAGGCTGCAGTTACCGGGGGGATACACGGAGCCCTATTGAGCAATGCGGCCGCTTGTGAGCGTGGCGGCGCACGGCTAGAATGCCCGGCTTACATCGTATTTTGTGTGCTTTGTCGGCGAGCGGGTTACCATGCTCGCCCCCCACAAAGCCTTCCTGACATCTTGGGCCGGTTTGCCCGGCCTCGCAGAGCCGGCTTGGTCCGCCCATCCCTTGGCGTTCCCCGCTTTGCGCCCCCCGCTTTGCAGGAGAGCTCCGCCCTTGGCTACACGCATTGCAGTCATTCCCGGCGACGGTACCGGCCCCGAAGTTACCGCCGAAGCGATCAAGGTCTTGCGGGCGGTGGCCGAACTGGACGGCTTCGACTTTGAGACCAAAGAGTACGACTTCGGCGGCGAGCGTTACCTCCGCACCGGCGAGACTCTGCCCGATGGTGCTGTCTCCGAGTTGAAGGAGTTCGACGCCATCTTCCTGGGCGCCGTCGGCCACCCGGACGTGCCGCCGGGCATCCTCGAAAAGGGCCTGCTGCTGAACCTGCGGTTCCAGCTCGACCAGTACATCAACCTCCGGCCCGTCAAGCTGTACCCGGGCGTGGAAACGCCGCTGAAGGATAAGGGCCCGGACGACATCGACTTTGTGGTCATCCGCGAGAACACCGAAGACCTGTACTGCGGCGTGGGCGGCTTCCTCAAGAAGGGCACGCCCGACGAAGTGGCCACCCAAACCGCTGTCTACACCCGCAAGGGCTGCGAACGCTGCATCCGCTGGGCCTTCGAGTACACCCGCAAGCGGAACAGCCCCAAGAAGATGCTCACGCTGGTGGCCAAGACCAACGTGCTGACCTACGGGCACGATCTGTGGTGGCGGACCTTCCAGGAGGTGGCCAAGGAATACCCCGACGTGAAGGCCGACTACAACCACGTCGACGCCTGCTGCATGTGGATGGTCAAGAGCCCCGAATACTACGACGTGATCGTCACCACCAACATGTTTGGTGACATCATCACCGACCTGGGCGCGATGATCCAGGGCGGGTTGGGCGTGGCCGCCGGCGGCAACATCAACCCCGATCCGGGCGGAACCAGCATGTACGAGCCCATGGGTGGTAGCGCTCCCAAGTACACGGGCAAGAACGTGATTAACCCGATCGCCGCCATCGGTGCCATGGCCATGCTGCTGGAGCACACCGGGCAGCCCAAGTCGGCCGCCCGCGTGATGAACGCCATCCAGATCGTGACCGGCACCAAGATGAAGAGCCAGGCCGCCGGCAAGATGGGTTACGGCACCAACGAAGTGGGCGACCTGGTGGTCGAGGCCTTGAAGGCTTACGACAAGTAGTCGACGCCCTGCGGCGCCGCACCAGCCGGTGCGTCCTCAGTCAGATGATGACCGGCTGAATCACAACCTTCGGGAAATAAAACAGCCCGCCCGTCCTGACCTGGACGGGCGGGCTGATGTTTTTGGGGTTAGCGACTCAGTTGGGCCAGGTGAGCCCCGCCGGCCGCAACTTACTTGCTGGCGCTGGCATCGGCCGCGGCCTTTTGAGCCTCGGCGGCAGCCCGTTCGCTGGCAGCCTTGGCTTCAGCCGCCTTGGCAGCGGCGGCCTTGGCGGCGGCGTCCTTCTCCGCCAGCTTCTTCTGCAGCTCGGCCACTTCAGCAGCCAGCTTCTCGGCGGCAGCCTTCTGGGCGGCGAGCTTGGGTTCGGCGTCCTTGATGGCCGCTGCGGCCGCTTGCAGCGACTTGTCCGAGTTGGTCTTGGCGGCCGTGGCCTGGTTCACCGCCTGAGTAACAGCGGCAACCTTGGCTTGGGCAGCCTCAACCTCCTTGACCTTCTGCGCGAGCTGCTTCTCCAGCTCAGCCTTTTCGGCGGCCAGCTTGTCGGCCGTCGCCTTGGCAGCCTTGGCTTCCTCGGTGGCCTTGGCCAGCGCTGCAGCAGCCTCCTGCGACGCCTTCTGAGCGCTCGCCTGATCGGCCTTCGCCTTGGCCAACGCGTCGGCAATGGCCTTCATGTCCGCCTGGCTCTTGGCCACAGCAGCCGTCTTTTCCTCAATCTGCTTCTTCAGGGCGGCCAGTTCGGCAGCGGCCGTCTCGGCAGCCTTTTGGGCCTCGGCAGCCACGGCCTGAGCCTGGGCCACCAGCATGGCCGGCGTGGGCGGGTTGGTGCTCAACTCGGCCACCCGCTTGCCATCGGCGGCTTCCCACATGCGGACCTGGCCGCTCCAGTCGCCACCCAGCACGCGCTTGCCGTCGTGGCTGAAGGTGGCCACCAGGGCAATGTCGCTGAAGGGCTCAAAGGTGCGGAGGTTACTGCCGTTAGCGTCCCAAATCTTCACCGTGCGGTCGCGACCGGCGGTGACGATGCGGCCATCGTGCGTGAAGTCGATCGACTGCACCCCGCCCGGATGGGCCTGCCAGTTCTTGACGGCCGTACCATTGTTCATTTCCCACAGCCGGACGGTGCCGTCCTCGCTGCAACTGGCCAGCAGGTTCGAGTCCGCCCGCCAGGCAACGTCGGTCACGGCCGCGGTGTGGCCGGTCAGGTTCAGGTACTCGCGGCCCGTCTGAGCCTCCCAGACAAACAGACCATTGGCCCGGTCGCTGGTGGCCAGCAGCACGCCATCGGGGCTGAACTCAACGCCATACACCCACTCGGTGTGCTTCTTGATCTCGTAGACCTCGGAGCCGTCGGCCGTGGAGTACACGCGAACGGTCCGCTTGGGGCCGCCGAGGGCAATCAGGGAGTTGCTCTCGTTGATGTCGGCCGCCAGGACGACGTCGAGCTCGTCGCCCACCTCAAACAGGCGGTTGCCGGTCTTCACGTCGTACACGGCGACCTTGCCCAGCAAACCACCCCGACCGCCGCCCACCAGCAGCAGCGCGCCGTTGCGGCTGAAGCGGATCACGTGCGGCGTGCCTTCGGGGAAGGGAATCACGCCGAGCAGTTCTGCGGTATCGGTGTTGTACAGCAGCACCTGCTTGGTGCTGGACACGGCCACCACCGGAGCCCAGGGGCTGGAGGCAATCGCCATCACCGCGCCCTCCTGTTCGGTGTGGATGCCGGTCTTGGGCAGCCCTTCGGGCATGGCCACGGGCCCTTCGGGACGGCGGAAACCGCCGCTGACCGCCAGGTTCACCGCCGGCTTCTTGATGATCGCCTTGCTGCCGGCGTTCTCCAGCGCCCCGCCCAGGATCCACTGCTTGATGGTGGTCAGCTCAGGCTCGGGCAGCTTGTCCTGCTCGGGCGGCATGCGGGGCGAATCTTCGTGATTGACGAGCGCCCACAGCCGGGAGCTCTCCAGGTCGCCGGCAAAAACCACTTCGCCGCTGGCGCCGCCCTGCATCACGGCGCTATAGCTGTCCAGCGCCAAGTCGCCCTTGGCCGAGTCCTGGTTATGGCAACTGAAACAACGGTTGCGGAAGATCGGCCGGACGTGTTCTTCGTACGTGATCTTCTTGGCGTTCTTGTCGTCTTTGGCCGCGGCTTTGTCGTCGGCCAGGCCAGCGCGGCCCAACATCGCGACAACCGCGAACGCCAGAGCCAGGTAGGTGATCCGCATGGTGCTATTACCTCGGTGCCGTGCCCCGGCTCGGCAAACCGCCGGGAAACGGGGAAAACTCAAAAATTGTCCTACGCCGCGGGGCGGGTGGCCGGGGCGTCCGGGGCCGCTGAGGGCCCCGGCTTCACCGCAACCGCCCGAGAAGACGCCTAGTGGTTGAACATAAACTCCCGCGAGTTGAGCAGGGCCCAGAACACGTCTTCCAGCACCTGCTGCGTGTTGGCCCCTTCGCCGAACAGGCCCATCAGCTTCTGCATTTCTTCGTCCGTGGGCTTGCGGGTCAGGGTCCGGATATAAAGGCTCTCGATCACCTGCTCGGGCGTCTTGCCTTGAGCCAGCAGCTCCTTGATCACCGGGCCGTTGCGAATCTTGCCTTCAACGGTGCTGCCGTTGAGCAGGTGCAGCGACTGGCTCAGCGTGGGATCGGTGCTGACCTCGCAGGCGCTGGCCGTTTCGCGGCGGCTGCGGCCGAACGTGGTCAGGAAGTAGTTGGTGGTGTTGCCGTCGGCGATCTGCACCGCCCGGGCACCCAGCGGCAGACCGCGGAACTTCTCGTGCGAGCCGGTGACCTGCGAGATGCAGTCCAGCAGGCTTTCCGCCCGAATCCGGCGGAACCGGGCATGCGAGAAGTTGCGCTCGTCGCCCTCGTTGGTTTCATTGGGCGTGGTCGACCGCTGATAGGTGTTGCTGTTGCAGATGTCGCGGACGAGCCGCTTGAAGTCGTAGTTGTACTCGATCAGCTTCTTGCCCAGCGTTTCGAACAGTTCGGGATTGCTGGCCGGATTGCTGATGCGGATGTCGTCCACCGGGTTGACGATGCCGACGCCGAAGAAGTGCTCCCAGATCCGGTTGGCCACGCTGGTGGCAAAGAACGGATTCTCGGGCGAGGTGAGCCACTTGGCGACCACCGCGCGGCGATCCTTGCCCTTCACATCGGGCACTTCGCCGCCCAGGAACTTGGGCTGCATCACGCGGCCACCGACGGGGTGACGCACTTCGCCGCCGCCGGAGTTGTACACGATGGTTTCGCGGTAATCTTCACCACGCTTGCGGCCGATCTGCGAGAAGAACGCCGCGAAGCCGTAGTAGTCGTCCATCGTCCAGCGATCGAACGGATGGTTGTGGCACTGGGCGCACTGGGTCTGGATGCCCATGAAGATCTGCGCCACGTTCTCGCTGGTTTTCAGCGTGTCGCGCTCGATCTGGTAAAAGTTGGTGGCCGGGTTCTGGAACGTACCGCCGTTGGCCGAGAGCAGCTCCTGCACCATCTGATCCAGCGGCACGTTGTTCGAGATCCGGTCCATGAGCCAGTTGTAGTACAAGTACACCGACTTGTAGCTCACCTGGTTCGTCGAGCGGAGCATCAACAGCTCGGCCCACTTCATGGCCCAGATTTCGGCGAACTCCTTGCGCTCCAGCAGCCGGTCGATCAGCTTGGCCCGCTTGTCGGGCGAGTTGTCGGCCAGGAAGGCGTGGTACTCTTCCTCGGTGGGCAGCAGGCCCGTGATGTCGATGGTCACCCGGCGGAGAAACACTTCGTCGGAGCACAGCTCGCTGGGCGTAATCCGCAGGTCGTGCAGCTTGGCGGCCACCAGCTCGTCGATGTAGTTGACCGGCTTTTCCTGCGGCCGCTGATAGTCGAGCTCCTTGGGCAGTACAATCGCCTGCACGCCGACCGTCACCACGTCGAAGCGAGCCATCAGGAACGCTTCGCCGCGAGCAGCCGCGGTGATCAGGCCATCGGGCGAAACCTCGGCCGAGTTGTCGTTGCTGGTCATGAACACGGCCAGCGAAGTCACGTCGCGGTCGGTGCCGTCGGAGTAACGGGCCCGGGCCACCAGTTGTTGCGTGGCCCCTTCGCCCTGGAGCACCATCCGCGGCGGGTAAAGGTCAACCGCCACGACCTTGGGCACTTCGCCCTGGTCGAGCGGAGCGCGGGCCTTCAGCCAGCGAATCAGGGTGTCGTAGTACTCGCTGTCGCGATCAAACCGCTTGCCGCCGGTGTGCGGCACAGCGCCGATCGACTTCTCGATCAGCAGGCACTCTTCCGGCGTGGCCAGGTTGATGCGGCGGGTGCCAATCTCACGCGTGAGGCGATAGTGGTCGCCATCGGGATCGTAGCCGAAGAGCGACAGCATGAAGCCGTCCTTGCCGCGGGCGGCACCGTGGCAGCTGCCCGTGTTGCAGCCAGCCCGCATGAGCACCGGCATCACGTCCAGCTTGAAGCTGATCGGCCGGTCCTCGGCGGCCTTGGTGACCGTGACCGGGATCTGGGCCTCGTGGCCGGCGACGGCCACCTTGAGCATGGTCTGACCATCGGCCAGCGGGTAGACGGTGGCGCCTTCGAGCTTGGCCAGCTTGGGATCGGCCAGCGAAACTTCGGCCTTATCGGTCAGATCGACCGTGACGCCGTCCGGGTAGGTACCAACCACGATGAAGCGCTGTAGATCGCGGCTGGTCTCCAGGTTGATGTCCGGAGGATAGACGTCGATCTTGGCGAAGGGCGAATCGGCGGCTTGCGCGGCTGCACTTAGCAGCACGCTCAAGCAGGCCATCATCCAGGGCGTCGCACGTTTCACGGTCATCTCCTTAGGGACAGTCAGCGAACGTTCGCTGGATTTGCTCTGGGTGGATCGGGAGGTTATTTCGCGCCGGCCGGGCACCGGCGGCGCCCGGCCGATAGGGTTCATCCATGGTTGCCGCAGGCGAGCCCTGCGCCAGGCTTAGTTGCCGCCTGCGCCAGCAGCCTTGGCGGCCTCAGCGGCTTGCCGCAACTGCTCCAGACGCGACAGCGGTTTCTCTTTCTTTTCCTCGGGCTTGGCTTCCGGCTTGGGCTCAGCCTTGGCCGTCGCGGCGGGCTTGGGCAGCGGAGCATCGACCCGCAGTTCGCCGGTGCCCAGGTTATGAACCACCTGTTCGCCGTTGACCTCGACCACCGCCTTGCAGATCAGCGCGCGATGGCGGCCCGGCGGCGTCTTGTCGGTGGTGGTGATGTTGAACACCACGCGCTCGGTGTCCTTGGTGATCTCCACCGGATCGGCCTTGGCCTCGTTGGGCAGGCCCAGCAGCTCCACCTTGGCCGTGCCTTCAAAGTCGGTGAGCTGGTTGACCGTCACGGCCAGGCTGGTTTGCTTGCCCTGCTCGACCGCCGCCCGTTCAAAGTCGAAGACAAAGTAGCTCTCGGCCACTTGCAGGTCGGCCAGTTGGCTGGAGACCTCGATCGGGCCGTTGCCCACCGTGGCCGAAGCCACCACCGCGATCTTCCAGGTGGCCAACGCGGCATTAGGCGTGGCGTTGAGCGTGATGATGCCCTCGTCTTTGTCGGCGGGCACCTCAATCCGGGTGGACGAGCCCACGCCGGGCGGGTTGTAGAGCATCCGCAGCACGACCGGCTGCTTGAAGTCCTCCTTGCGGTTCACCTTGACCTTCAGGTCCAGGGTGCCGCGGCGGACCAGCGGAGCCTTCGGCTGAACGATCTCGATCGAGTAGGGGGCAGGCTGCGTGGTGACGATCGTCATGCGATCGGACACGTGGCCCCAGACCAGGTTGTTGTTGTTACCGCGCACCTGCCACGTCTGCTGACGGAACTGGCTCGTATAGGAAGGCGGGTTCTCGACGCCCACCAGCGAAGCCACCAGCGGCGACAGCGCCCCGGCCTGCTGGGCATCGGCGGCTGCCTCGAACAGCAGCGGCACTTGCGACTGGTCCTCGGGCATCACCGGCGTTTCCAGCTTGACGCCCGGCGGCAACACCGGCGTGTTCAGTTGCAAGGCACCGCGGACATTCTGGCGAGCGGCACTGGCCATCACCGCCATACGGTTCCCGGCGGGCACCGCAACCACGGTGTCCTTGTAGAGCTCCACTTCAGGCAGCGAGGTGGCGATGTGTTGCACCGGCTCGGTCACCTCGATGCGGTACACATACTCCTGGCCACCGCGGCCGAGGTGATCCTTGATCTCGATGATGCAGTCTTCGTCGGCCGGAGCCGTAAACCGGACCGAGCTGTCGGGGTTACCCTGGGAGTCGTCGTTCGCGGCGATCTGGCCGCCATTGGCACGCAGCACGCGCACCACCGAGTCCAGCGGCGAACGCAGCCGGCGAGCGTACACGTTCACTTCGAACGTCTGGCCCCGCTTGCAAGGAATCCGGAAGTAGTCCACATCGCCCGGCTCGGAGATCACGCCGTTCAGAGCACCCGGAGCGGCCGCAACGGTGGCCTTGGCCAGCTCGTTGTTGGGTTCCTGCTCCATGTGGTTATCAAGCGGGCTGATGCGGAACGGCACCGGCGAGGGCGGAATACCCTTATCGGTTTCGGGGAACAGGCCGAACATGGCCGGCGGATCGGTGGGCACGGTCACCTTGCCCGTGAACGGACCAGCCACGTCGCCCAGGTATTGCACTTCGAGCGTTTCGCCCGGCTTGCCGCCAGAAGGATAAGCGGCCTTGGGCCGTGGGAAGTCGCCCACGTGCAGGCGGTACACGCAGTTACCGTTGCCACCGTACGAGGTCTCACGCACCAGGATGACGTACTCGCCATCTTCCGGAGCGATGATCGAAACGACGCCGTCCTGGTAGGTCAACGCGTCGTCGTCGGATACGGCCAGTTCAAACCGCCGCTTGTCCAGAATGGCCACGAACGGATCGAAGAAGGTCTGGCCGACCCGCATGCCTTCGATCTCGGCGGTGATCCGTTGACCCTTCTTGGCCTCGACCAGGTAGTAATCAACGTCTTCGTTCTGGCAGATGCCGTTGACCGTCACGTTCAGGTCAATCTTCTGCGGATTGGCGAAGTCGTTGTTGGGCTCCTTTTCCTCTACGTCGGGCAGCACGCCCACCATGAAGGTTTGCAGGTTGCTCACGCCGGTGGCGGTACGGATCCGCAGGGCGTGGATGCCGGGCCGGCAATCGGGAGCGATCGCCAGCGTGGCCTTCACGCGGTTATCGCCATCGGCGGCGATTTGTTTGACTTCAATGCCCGGGTAGTACAGCAGAAGATCCGGCGAATCTCCCAAGCGGGCGCCACTGAACACGACCTCGACTTCCTTCCCCCGCTGAGCACCGCTGGGGCGGATGGTGCTGAGCTGGGGATTGGCAGCGAGGACCTCGACCGTCCCCAGCGTAGCCTGGGCGACGATGGCCATCGCGACCGCGATGCCAGAAATGACGTTCAACCGCATGGCAGAAAACCTCACAGGATGCAGGGCATTCGGTAGCCGCCACCGGCCACGGACGTTGCATCCAACACCGCGGCAAGTTCGTGACACATCGGGGGCGGCAACGGCTGGGGGATCGGCGGGAAGCCGCCGCGAGCAGCGCCCCGCGGTAGGGCTCCCTTTCAGGGCCGTTACATCCGTGCGAGCGACCCAGCTTGTGATCTTGGGGGCTACAGCCCACCGCATCCTGCGGCAAGCTTTGAGAATCGGTATTCTCGGCGGGAATGGCGGGCAGATTGGTCGGAAACAGCCGCAGGCAGATAACGCTTACGATTTTCGCCGCATCGCTGGCCTTCCAGGCGGCCTCGATTGCCTTCCCGGATGCCAATCCTCGTGCGGCAGCGTCACGGCTCGCGCCGTTCCGACAAACCTGGGTTGTCTTAGCCAAAAGCGTTTCGGCTGCGTTTGGGGCTGCCGGCAGAAGGTACCCGTCTCTTTGATAAAGATGGGCCTTTCACCGGCGGGGGCGGCCAAACCACCCCGCCCTGGGGAGCGAGGCGGCCGCTCTCCAACCGCGTTCAGCCGTACTTCTGGCTGAGCTCACCTCCCCGCAAATTCGGAACCTGCCGCCCGAGCAGCTTTGGCCACTCGGGCGGCAGGACTTGGGTTACCATCAATCCAGTTCAGTGCAAGGCGATGGGATCCATCATCATCTGGGGGATAGATGGATTCAAGCAATCGCCGGCACTAGGCCAGGATGCCCTTGACGACCTTGCCACCATCGACGATTTCGATGGGCCGGTTGCCCGGAGCCATCAATTCCTTGTCCGCCACGATGCCCAACAGGTGGTACACGGTGGTGGCCAAGTCCGCCGGGTTGACGGCGTTTTCTTCGGGCTCGCTGGCGGTCGGGTCCGACTTGCCGTAGATCAGGCCGCGCTTCACACCGCCACCGGCCAGCAGCACGCTGAACACCTTCGGCCAGTGGTCGCGACCGGCGGTGCGGTTGATCTTGGGCGTGCGGCCAAACTCGCTGGAGACCATCACCAGCGTGGTGTCGAGCAGGCCACGGCTGTCGAGGTCGTTGATCAGCGTGGTCAGGGCCTGATCGAAGTCCGGCATCTGACGCTTGAAGCCGGCGTTGATGTTCGAGTGGTGATCCCAACCACCGTAGGTCAGGGTCACAAACCGCACGCCGGCTTCCACCAGGCGGCGAGCCATCAGCATCCGCTGGCCAGCCGTGTTGCGGCCGTACTGATCGCGGAGCTTGGCGTCTTCCTTGTCGATGTCGAACGCTTCGCGGGCGCTCTGCGAGCTGATCAGCGAGTAAGCCCGTTCGTAGAAGGTGTCCATCGCCTTCACGGAGTCGGATTTTTCCTTCTCCTTGAAGTAGGCGTTGACGGCCTCCAGGGCGCTGCGGCGGCGCTGGAAGCGGTTCTCATCCACGCCCTGGGCCAGCGTCAGGTCGCGCACCTTGAAGCCGTTGCTGGCCGGATCAGCGCCCAGGCTGAACGGAGCAAACGACGAGCTCAGGTAGCCGGTGCCGGCGTACTCGTTGGGCTGGTTGGGGATGCACACGTACGGCGGCAGATTGTTGCGCGGGCCGTACTCGTGGCTGACCACGCTGCCCATGCTCGGGTAGTTGATCGCCGGGCTGGGCTTGTAGCCCGTGAACATGTTGTGGGTGCCACGTTCGTGAGCGGCTTCGCCGTGGGTCATCGAGCGGATGACGGTGAACTTGTCGGCGATACCGGCCAGCTTGGGCACGGTTTCGCGGAAGACTTCACCGGCGATCTTAGTCTTGGCCATGCCCAGGTCGCCGCGATATTCCACCGGAGCGAAGGGCTTGGGGTCGAACGATTCCTGGTGAGCGATACCGCCAGGCAGGAAGATGTGGATCACGCTCTCCGCCTTGGCCGGGATGAAGTCGTAGTGCTTCTGGTCGGCCCGGGCTTCCCGCAGGCGGAAGTAATCGGCCAGCGTGAAGCTCCCAATGCCTGCCAACGCACCGACCGTCAAAAAGCCGCGCCGGCTAGGATCGAACGAACGCTTCGCCATGGCAAGTCTCTCCTGAATCGTTGCAGTCGAACATGAATATCGTGGTTGCCTCGGTGCACTCGCGCAAACACCGACCTAACTGGGTGTACCGACGACCATCCTTCCAAGCGCCATGCAGAACACGCCAACCGGCTCGTCTTCGCTGTCAAGTTGGCGAGGGATGTACTCGTGGTAGGGAGTTAGGGAATGCTCTTTAGGCGGGTTGCTGAGTGATGCGGGCAGGAAGATCCCATCATCCAGGGGTCGAGAATATCGCCCCTAAACTCAATTGTCAAAAGTTTCCGATGGATCCGACCGCCATCTGCTAGCAGGATCTCCTGACCACATAACCATGCGTGTCACGGCGGATATTGTCCTAGTCGTGGGAAACGTTACACGGGTTGTAACGAATTTCTGTTCCGCCCCTTCGGATCGGCACCAATCCGCCGAGAATCGATCGCGACAACCCCTTTCTGTATAGACACTTAAAGTGCCCCCAGTTCCGCCGCCCTGAGACGACAAAATGTCGGTTTTTCGGCCCGCGAATAGCCACCTTCGAGGGGGCACCTCCACGGCTCACTTCTCCCCAACCACCCCGATACGAGTGCTTGCAGCGCATGAAAAACGGCCGCACTGTCACCCCAGCGGGGTAGATCAGCGCGGCCGGTAAAGTCCCAGCAATTGGGAAGTTCCGCCCAACAGGGCGGGCTTATCATGCGTTAATTACGCGGCGGCAACAAGTTGCGTTGCGGGGCGTCCTTCACGTCGAGCAGTTCGACCGTGAACACCAATACGGCATTGGGAGGAATCGGCGAGCCCGCTGGCGGGTTCTCGCCGTAGGCCAATTCCGACGGGATGTACAACTCAAACTTGCTGCCGGCCTTCATCAACTGCAGCGCTTCGGTCCAGCCGGCGATCACACCGTTGACCGGGAACTGAGCCGGCTGCTGCCGGGCGTACGAGCTGTCGAACTCGGTGCCGTCCAGCAGCTTGCCGCTGTAGTGCACCGTCACAATGCTGTTTTCCTTGGGGGTGGCGCCGTTGCCTTCCTGAATCACCTTATATTGCAGGCCGCTGGCGGTGGTCTTTACGCCTTGCTTCTTGGCGTTCTCGGCCAGAAATGCCTGGCCCTGCTTCTTGCGTTCCTGGGCCGCGGCCTGCAGCCGGTCTTCGGCTTCTTTCAAAAAGGCTTGTAGCACCGCCTGGGCTTCCTCATCGGTAAAGCCCGACTGACCACCCTTCAGGCCATTGAGAATGCCCTGGGCAACGATCTCCGGATTGATGTTGAACCCGCGATCCTTGAAGTCGGCGGCGATGTTCTCGCCGATGTTCACACCAATGATGTAGCTGGCTTTGTCCTGGTTGGTTTTGAGATGCTCGGGCGGAGCGGCCAATGCAGCGACGGTTTGCAACGCGCAGGCCACGGCGAGCAAACCAGGGAGGTAGATGCGCATAAATAACCTTCTTTCACCAGTAGGGCTGTGAGGGGTCGCGGGCCGGCGTCCGTTGCCGGCGTTTGGCGGCTATTCTAACATGAGAAGGTCGCCTCCGTCTGCCTCGCATTTCCCGGTATTTTTCGCGCAGGGACCGGCGGCCACGCGATGGAATCCGCGCACCAAGCGCACGTTCATCTCCTTGCGGCCGTCATGCGATTGCCGCAATCGTGTCTGCCGAGCTTGTCCTTGCCCCCTGCCACTCCTGTGACCACCACGACCAACGAACTACTGGACCGTTTCGCAGCCGGCGACCGCCGCGCCCTGGCGCGCATCCTCAGCCAGATCGAGAATGGCCACTGGACTGCCCCGCCGCCCGCTGATGCGCCGCGGCCCATGGTGATTGGGATCACCGGTAGCGGCGGTGCCGGCAAGAGCACGCTGGTCGGCGCATTGGTTGGGCATCTGCGCCGCTCCAATATCAAAGTGGCCGTGCTGGCTTGCGATCCGCAAAGCCCACGCAGCGGCGGGGCACTCCTGGGCGACCGCGTTCGCGTGTCGATGGATCCCGACGACGACGGCGTCTACTTCCGCAGCTTTTCCACCCGCGGTGCCTCCGGCGGCATCGCCCCTTGGGTGAAAGATGCCACCGCGTGGTTGGCCGCGTTTGGGTTCGAGGTCGTCCTGGTTGAAACCGTGGGGGTGGGACAGGATCAATTCGCCGTTCGCGACCTGGTCGATGTGCTGGTGCTGGTCGTCACGCCGATGTCGGGGGACGAGATCCAGTGGGAGAAAGCCGGGCTGATCGAACTGGTCGACCTGGTCGCCGTGAACAAGGCCGACCAGCCTGGTGCCGACCGCGTTCGCCAGCAGCTTCATACCGCGCTGGCACTCAGCGAGGATCGGGCCGATGTTCCGATTCTGTCCACGGTAGCCACCACGGGCGTGGGCGTGCCTGAACTGTGGGACACGGTCGTGGCGCAGTATCGCCGCATCCGCGGTTAACGGCGTTTGAAACTCGCTTACCTCGCGGTGGTGATGCCCCCCGCTAATGCGAAGCCCCCCGCCCGAAGCATGAATCCTCCCGTGACCACCGCCGATCCGGTTGCTCTGACTGCCCGGCTTAAAGCCGAGGCGCAGCGGCTGGGTTTCGACCTGGTGGGAGCATGCCCGGCGGTGACGCCCGAAGGCGTTCATCACTTATACCGCTGGCTGGCCGCGGGGTATGCGGGCCAGATGCATTACATCGAGAAGCGATCTCACGCCTATGAACACCCTTCGCATGTGCTGCCCGACGCGCGCAGCCTGCTCGTCCTGGGCATGGCCTATCGCACCGAGGACCCCGTCGTCCCGCAAAGCGGACAAGGCCGCGTTTCACGCTACGCCTGGGGCCACGATTACCACGACATCATCCGCGCGAAGCTTCACGCGCTGTGCGATATCCTCCGGGCAGAAGTCCCCGGTGCCACTGCCCGAGGCGTGGTCGATACGGCTCCCCTCTTGGAACGCGAGTTCGCCCAACTGGCAGGCCTGGGCTGGGTGGGCAAGAATACGCTGATCTTGAACAAGCGGCTTGGCAGTTGGTTGTTCTTGGCGGCCGTCCTCACCGACCAGGTGCTTGATTACGACCAACCACACGCGGCCAGTCACTGCGGCACCTGTACCGCGTGTTTGGATGCGTGCCCTACCCAGGCGTTTGTCGCGCCGTATGTGCTCGATGCGCGGCGTTGCATCAGCTACCTGACAATTGAACTGCGCGACGCCATTCCCGCGGAGCTTCGCCTCGGCCTGGGTGACTGGGTGTTTGGCTGCGACGTGTGCCAGGATGTCTGCCCTTGGAACCGCAAGGCTCCCCGGCAATCGACGGCGGCGTTTATGCCATCGGCAGGGATAAATCCGATCGATCTGATCGCCCTGTTTCGGATGGATGAGGAAACCTTTCGGGCCATGTTTCGTCACACGCCGCTGTGGCGGCCGCGACGGCGAGGCATCCTTCGCAACGCGGCCATTGTGCTGGGCAACACTCGGCCCCCGGAAGGCATCGACGCTTTGGCCTTGGGCTTACGCGACGAAGAACCATTGATTCGCGGTGCCGCCGCCTGGGCACTCGGGCAATACGGCACGGAGCCGGCGCGGCAGTTGCTACATGATCGGCTAACCGTTGAGCATGATGCCCAAGTCCGCCAGGAGATCGAAGCGGCCCTGGCTTTGGCCCCCGCTGGCCGCCATGATAATGGGAGCCCAAGCCCCGTCCCACCCGACGGCTGAGCCCGCCAGTGCCAAGGCCGGCCGGGTGTGCTAAGAACTAAGAACATTGCCGCGATTCGCTCACCGCCTGCCACGCCACGGTTCCTCGCCGACAGTGCCCTCGAGTCAAGACGCCATGAAGATCGCCTACATCGCTTCCGGCGCCGCTGGCATGTACTGCGGAATGTGCCTGCACGATAACACCCTGGCTGCCGCGTTGATCGCCGCCGGCCAGGACGTGCTGCTCATTCCCACCTATACGCCGCTCAGGACCGACGAAGAAAACGTGTCGGAGGACCGCGTATTCTTCGGCGGGATCAATGTGTACTTGCAGCAGAAGTCGTCCCTCTTTCGCCACACGCCCTGGAGCTTCGACCGGCTGCTGGATTCCCGGCCGCTGATGAAGTTCCTGGCCACGCGGCGTAGCGCGGTCGATCCGACCAAGCTGGGCGACTTGACTGTTTCGATGCTGCAAGGCGAGCACGGCCATCAAAAGAAGGAGCTCGAAAAGCTCCTTAGTTGGCTCGAACAGGACGTGAAGCCCGACATCGTCCACCTCTCCAACGCCATGCTGATCGCCATGGCTCCGCCCATGCGGCAGCGGCTGGGTTGCCCCGTGGTGTGCGACCTCTCCGGCGAGGACGTGTTCCTGGAGCGGATCGTCGAACCGTATTACAGCCAGGCTCGTCAACTGCTTCGCGAGCATGCCAAGGAAGCCCAGGCGTACATCGCACTCAACCGCTACTATGCCGACTTCATGGTCGATTACATGGATCTGCCGCCGGACCGGGTGCACGTAATCGCCCACGGCTTGAACCTGGCAGGTCACGCGACCGAGCCGCGTACCAAAGCCCGCGCGAACAATGACGAAGTGGTGATCGGCTACTTTGCCCGGATTTGCGAGGACAAAGGCCTACACCTGTTGGTTGATGCGTTCATCGAGTTGTGCCGCGACACCAGCTTGCCGCCGCTACGCCTGAAGGCAGCCGGGTATTGCTCCAAGGATGACCGGCTGTTTCTGGCCGCGCAGGTGGCCAAGCTCCGCGAGGCGGGTCTGGCCGACCGGTTTGAATACCTGGGCGAGCCCGACCGCGAGCAAAAGATCGCGATCATCCAAAGTTTCGACTTGATGAGCGTGCCCACCGTGTATCGCGAGAGCAAAGGCCTTAGCATTCTGGAGGCAATGGCCAACGGCGTACCGGTGGTGCAACCAGCCCACGGTTCATTCCCCGAGTTGATCGAAGACACCGGGGCCGGCCTGTTGTTTGAGCCGCTCAATGTACACGCCCTGGCCGACGCCCTGCGGCAACTGATCCGCGATCCGGAACTGGCCCTGCAATGCGGCCGGCAAGGTCATGCCGCCGTGCGCGACCGTTACCACGCCGCGGCCATGGCGCAGCAGACGATCGACCTGTACAGCCGCGTGATCGCCGAACACCGCGGCACTCGGGCCAAGGAACTCTCCGAGGCATAAGCGGCCAGTTGGCTGTCTACTCGTCCTGCCTCGGCAAGCGGCGCGAGGAATTCTCATTTGCCGTATGCGGGCCTCGCAGCGGGGCCGCATCCTCACCTCCCCCCTCCTGTTGGCGACTAGCCGACCCCGGGTACAATGGTTGGCAGGTTGGTAGCCATTGGCCGCAGCGCACCTTGGGGGAATTTCGTCAGGCGGTGGACTGACAGCCTGCGAGGCGTGCCCCCTGCTCTTCCGTTGGATCGATTGGCCGAAACCTGTGGGAACTTTCGCGCCGGCAACGGCGTCCAAACGTTGAACCTATCGTGATCGACGACGCCACGCTCATCACCGACGCGCTCCGCGGCAACACCGACGCGTTTGGCCAACTGGTCTGTCGCTACCAGGACCGGTTGTACAACGCCATGGTGCACCTGATCGGTTCGTGCGACGAGGCGTACGACGTGGTCCAGGACGCCTTCGTCCAGGCGTTCGTCAAGCTGCCCACCTTCGAAGGCCATGCGGCCTTCTACACCTGGCTGTACCGCATCGCATTCAACCTGGCGATCAGCAATCGCCGCCGCAAGCGGCCCATGCTCTCGGTGGAACACACCCGAGAAATGACCGGCGAAGAGCCGCTCGAAATGGCCAGTCCCGATGACGCCGTGCAGCGTGACGAACGCGTTCAGCAGGTGCAACGCGGCCTGGCAGCGCTCTCGGAAGAACACCGCGCGATCCTCATCATGCGCGAGATGGAAGGCTTCTCGTACGAAACGATCGCCGAAATGCTGGACGTGCCCATCGGTACCGTCCGCAGCCGGCTCAACCGGGCAAGGATGCAACTGCGCGAACAACTCAAAGAGGTGATGCAGGAGGACGTGAAGTAGGCCGCACGCCGTGCGTCCCAGCCCCACCGCGGCTCCGCCGCAACCAGCATCCAACGCCTGCAATGATTGACCTTCCCCACGAAGAACTGTTGACCGGGTACCTCGACGACGAACTCACGCCCTCGGAACGTGAGCAGGTCGAGGAACTGCTGCGCACCAGTGCCGAAGCCCGGCAACTGCTCGAGGAACTGCGCGCGATGCGCGAAACGCTCCAGGCGTTGCCTCGCTACACGATCAGCGCCGGCCAGTCCGGCGAGGCCTTCGCCCAGCGGATCTTGCAGCGTGCCGAACGCGAGGTGCTGGTTCAAGGTACGGCCGCGGCCACTGGCGAAAGGCCCCAAACCGGCAAGCCATCGCCACCGGCAATCGGCCCGACCGCGTCGAACACAAGTGAAAACACCATCGCGCCGAACACGGCCCCTTCCGGTCCTGGCACATTCAACGGCGGCTCCAACTGGAAAAAACTGTTGGCTGCCGCGGCGGTGCTGGCCGCCTCCATCACGTTGATGGTGCTGGGGCCTGCACAACGCGATCAGGCACCGCACTCTGTTGCCCTGCAAAGCCGCCAGGCACCAGAAGCCGACACCGCGATCGCCAGTCGCGACCTGGCGACCACCAACCTGGCGAAACCTGCCCCCGAGGCAGGTAGCCCGGGAGCCGCCGCATTCGTACCCATGGCAGTGCCTGAAATGGAACGCACGGCTACCCCTACCATACCAGCCCCAATGACCGCGCCGGCTCCCGGTTGGCCGAACCACGCTGGCGCGGCGCCGCCCGAAGGCGTCTTCGCCCCCGGTTCCACCGCGCCGCACCAGGCCGGCACGTTCCATTCCCGGATGGTATCGCCCCCGGCAGCCGAACCGGCCATGGGCACGTTTTCAGCGGCGGCCCCCCACGCCGACGTCGCGGCCGCCCCCCATCTGCCGGTGACCAACCCGGCTCCCATGAGCAAGAACAGCGCCGCGATTCGCGGTATGCGCGAGGTTCCACATGGCCGTGGAGTCAGCCCATCGCTGGTGGTCCTTGTGCAACTCACGGAGGAAGCCTGGCAATCGGGCCGGTTTACCGAGCTGCTCGGTCGGCGGCACATCGCATGGCAGTTCAGCACGCCCGCAGCGGATGAACTGCGAGCGCGTGCGGAACGCACCGAAAGTCAGCCCGACCGCAACCAGTCCACCCGCGTGCAACAAGCAGGCCCGGACCTGCAATTGGTCTACGCCTGGGCACCCGCGGACCGGATGCAGGAATTGCTCAGCGATTTGCAATCGGCAGCCGCCGAGCAAAAGGACGTCGTGGCCCTGGTGTTTGCCGCCCCCGATGGTCCGAATGACCGTGCCGCCACGCTCGCCACCGGCGATGTCATGCACTCCTTCGCCGAACCTTTCGGCCACCTGCCGCGCAGCCGGGAAACGGCAACAGACGAGATAGCGCCGCCCTTCAGCCCATTGGATCCCCCGTCAATCGTCGCGGCCAAGGTGCAGCCGCCAGCGCACGATGACAAAGCTAAAGGCCCGTTTCTGCCGGGCAGTTCGGAAACGCGTGACTTGCAGCCCGACCGCGCGTTCATTGCCGAGGCACGCGGGGATGACGGTCCGGTCGAGCGCCAACGAGGGCGTGCCATTCGGTTAGAAGCCGCCGGGGTCGAAACATCGCCTCAGCAGCCTGGTCGCCAGCCGGCGGCCGCAACGATGGCGGGCAGCGCCGCCCCGCCGCAAATGCCGCAGGCTCAGTCGGTGCCTGCGGCTGCGGCCGAATCGCTGTCCTCGCTTGCCCCCCCAGACATCGCTCCCGTACCGCCCAGCCCGGCCGCGAGCCCGACGGAGCCTACCACCGAGGCGTTGTTCGTCATCCAGATTGTTCCCTCGCCGGGCAAGTAGTCTCATCGTCGCCGCAACTGGCCGTACGGAGCTTGCCAGCCGTGAAGACGGCAATTGGCATGCGTACGTACCGCTGGGTACGATGGTAGCCCCACCGGAGAAACCAGAGCACGCTGAATCCATGCGCTTGAAAGGAGGCGATCCTCGATGCGATCGCGGTATTTGCTGCTGGCTTTCCTGGCTTGGCTCACGCTTTTGATGCCTGCCACGGCGGCCAAGAAGAACATTGTGCTGTTTGTGGCCGACGACCTGGGCAAGGATCTGGGCTGCTATGGCAATCCGGTGATCAAGACGCCCAACATCGATCGCTTCGCCTCCGAAGGCACGATCTTCACCCACGCTTATGCCACCACCGCCAGTTGCAGCGCCAGCCGGTCGGTGATTCTCACAGGGCTGCACAACCACGCCAACGCCCACTATGGGCATCAGCATGCGTACCACCATTTTTCGTCATACGACTGGGTGCAGAGCCTGCCCGTGCTGCTGAGCAAGGCAGGCTATCGCACGGCCCGGGTGGGCAAGTTCCACGTGGCTCCGGAGGAAGTGTTCAAGTTCGACCATGTGCTGCCGGGTAACAACCGCGACATGGTCACCATGACCAACAACGCCAAGCGCATCATCGCAGAGAAGAGCGATAAGCCGTTCTTCCTCTACATCTGCACGTCGGACCCGCACCGGGGCGGTGGCAAAGTCGAGGACCAACCCCACCAGCCCGACCGGTTCGGCAACAAGCCGCGGGGTGGTTACCCCGGCATCCAGGAAATCACGTACTCGCCCGATGAAGTGGTGGTGCCGCCGTTCTTGCCCGACACACCGTCCTGCCGGGCGGAACTGGCCCAGTACTACCAGGCCGTTTCGCGGCTGGACCAGGGCTTTGGTTATCTGCTCCAGGCGTTGAAAGACGCCGGCGTGTACGACGATACGCTGATCATGCTCATTTCCGACCACGGCATCGCCATGCCGGGTGCCAAGACCACGGTCTACGAGCCTGGGCTCAACTCGCCATGCATTGTGCGTCTGCCCAACGCCAAAGAACGCAAAATCACCAACGGCGCGCTAATTAGCTGGGTCGACATCACGCCCACGTTGCTCGACTATGCCGGCATCCTGAACGCCGACGGCCGCACGCTGCCGGCCGAGATCGCCACCATGCCCGGCGGCCGCAACGGCAACAAGCCGTACCGGTTTCATGGACGATCGTTCCTGAGCATCATCGACCAGCCGTCGGCCCCCGGCTGGGATCGCGTTTACGCTTCGCATACGTTCCACGAGATCCAGATGTACTATCCGATGCGCGTGGTCCGCGACGGCCGGTACAAGCTGATCTGGAACATCGCGTACCCGCTGCCGTTCCCGTTTGCGTCGGACCTTTGGGCTTCGGCCACGTGGCAGGCCCAGTGGGAGCAGGGCAAGGACGCTCCCTACGGCCAGCGGACGGTGGGCCAATACGTCCAGCGGCCGCAATTTGAACTTTACGACCTGGAAAAAGATCCGTACGAAAGCAAGAACCTGGCGAGCGATCCCGAGTACCAGGCCGTACTGTACGAGATGCAGAAGAAGCTCAAAGACTTCCAGCAGCAGACCGACGATCCCTGGATTCTGAAGTGGCAATACGAGTAACCGGTGCAGCAGGGCAATTTTCAGCGCCACGAGGCGAGAGCGCTGGCGGTCCCCAGGCTCTCGCCGCGCCGTGTTTGCCCGCCGTGTACCTCCCCCTGGCGCAAATCGATCCGGTGCTGATGGTGATCGGCTGTCTGATCATCATCGGCGTGCTAATGTTGCGGTTTCAGAAACGGACCAGTCAGGCAAACGCCGCGTCTACGTTCCCCCCCACTCGGCCTGCCGATGCAACAGCGGCCAGTCGCGCGGAGCGGACCACGATCGACGGCTGGGAGGTGCAGATGCACGAACTGGCCCGAGAACTGACTGGCCGCGTGGACACCAAGCTGGCGGCGCTGCAGCAGTTGTTGCTGATGGTCGACGAGCGAATGGCGGCACTTGATGAGAAGCTCATGCGGCTGGATGCGACCCTGACCGCGCTGCAAGATCGCGCGGGCCATGCTGCATCCGCGCCGCCCCAGGTGTCCGTCAGTCAGCCAGACGGCGGATCAGCGTGGACCGCCGAGCCAATAACGCCTCAGCGTTCCTCGTCGCCCAACCCACGGACATCTGATCTCAGCGAGACCGACTAACTCGCCGCTTATCGTCGCCGGTTGATTCTGCTTATCCCACCATGTTGGGCCGCGGCCGCCCACGTTGTCACGTCTAGCGCCGTGCGCGGTTCGCTTCGGTTGGCGCACTCGTACGACTTGCAACGTGGTTCGCTGCCGAACGTTGAGACATACGCCGCAGCCAGCTTGCGGCCCATGGCACAAGAACTGCACACGCTTAGCGCAAAACCCCTTCGCCCTGAGGCGGCAACGCGCAAGCCGTATCCACGGATCGCCGACAGCCGGCTTCAGGGCCTCATGCAACATCGCGGTTTGTTCCCCCTCACCCACCGCTTGCCATGGACGCCTGGAAAATTGGCCTGTTGATCGGCATCGGGCTGCTACTGCTGTTGGCTTCGCTGTGGCTGGTTCATCATCGCCGCAGCACCTGGCAGCGGTTCGCGCGACGAAAACACCTGCTGTACCGTGAAACCGATACAGGCCCACAAGCCATCGGCACCATCCACGGTCTGCCGTTCACGCTGGCGATGGCAGGCGACAGTTCCGACACCGGCGCGCTGGGCGTAGAAGAGGTGCGTATGGCGGTCCAATTGCCGTGTCAGGTGCCCGAGGGCATGTCGATCCATCGGGCAAGCCGCATGGAGCAAGCAGTGGCCGAGGTGACCGTGGGCGAACCATTCGTAAGTGGCGACGAGCCGTTCGATCAGCAGTTCATGGTAGAAACCGCTGATCCCGAGTCGGCCAGGGCCTACCTCACGCCAGCCCGGCGTAAGGCACTGTTGGAACTGGCCGAACTGCCGATCAGTTGCCACGCCGGTCTCGATGGCCGGGAACTGTTTCTGCAAGATCGCGAGATGGTGGCCAGCCTGGACCGGCTTTCGCACCACTTTGGCGTGCTGATGCGGGCAGCACGCGGCTTGTGCCAGGCCGAACCGGCCGCCGCGGTTTCCAGCCATTAGCCGATAGCGCAACCGATCGCGTGAGAGGACACGCAGGCAGGCGTTGGGGGGCATGCCGCACCGAGGCTCGTTGCCCATCTCAATTCAATGGAGTGTCGCGTGATACACGGCCGCTGCATCGGCATCTGGAACGCCCACGCCTCCAAAGCGCAACATGCCCAGGACGTGCTCGCCCGGCTTGATGGGCTATGCGATGAAGTCCTGCATCCGAAATCGCGCGAAGAAACGATCCAGGCCATCCGCCGGATGCGCAACGTGCGGCGGTTGATCGTGGCCGGCGGCGACGGCAGCATCAACGCCGCCGTCAACGCGCTCGCACCGCTGGCTCACCCGCCGCAGCTTGGCCTGATCCCGCTGGGCACGGCCAACGACCTGAGCGCGTCGCTGGCCATTCCCGATAATCCGTACGAGGCGATCAAGCTGATCGAGCACGGCCAGGTTGTGCCGGTGGACCTCATCCAGGTGCTCACCGAACACCGTGATGCCTGGTGCATCAATATGGCCACTGGCGGCAATAGCGCCCGCGTGACGGAACACCTCACCGAGGAACTGAAAGAGCGGTGGGGCCCGCTGGTTTACCTGCGGGGCGTGATCGGCGTCCTTTCCGATCTGGACGTGTTTCGTACCACGATCCAATTTGACGACGAACCGGCACAGGTGCTGGACGTGTGGAATATTTTGCTGGCCAACGCCCAAACCTGCGGTGGACGGATTCACGTGGCGCCCCGGGCGAACCCGACCGACGGTCTGATCGACGTGATCGTGGTCCGGGACGGCACGGTGGGCGACATGGCTGAGATGGCCGCGGGCCTGGTGATCGGCAATTACCTGCAGCACGAACAGGTGCTTTACCGCCAGGTTCGCCGTGTAGAATTACGGTCGGCCCCGCCCATGCGGTTCACCATCGACGGCGAGCTGGTCGATGAAATTCCTAATGCCTTCGTCGTACACCCCAAGAAACTGCCGGTGATCGTCGGCACACTTCACACGGAGTGTCCGCCCACTACAGCGTGACCGCTGGTCCTTGGCGCCGCTTGCTGCGCCGCGGCTGATTCCTTACCTGCTTTAGTAACGGTTCATGAACTCATCCATTCCTCGCGACACACACAGCCTTGCGATCGGTTACGCTCTGTGGATCTTTGGCTTTACCGGCTCGCACCGTTTCTATTACGGCAAGCCGATCACCGGCACGATCTGGTTCGTCACCGGCGGCCTGCTGCTGATCGGTTGGATCATCGACCTGTTTCTGATCCCCGGCATGAATCGCCGGGCGGACCTGCGGTTCCGGGCCGGGCCGTATAACTACAACGTGGCCTGGTTGCTTTTGACGTTCCTGGGCCTGTTGGGCATCCACCGGTTTTACCTGGGCAAATGGATCACGGGGCTCGTGTACCTACTCACCGGCGGCCTGGTGGGGCTGGGCTGGTTGTGGGACCTGTGGACACTCAACGATCAGGTCGACGAAGCCAACGCGGCCTACGATCCCTGGTGGCGCACATCGATGCCGGACGAGTCGCGAGCCATGTGAGCGGCTGCCCCTACCGGCCGGGGTCCGGCATTAGTTTTTGTAGATCTTGTGCTGCGGACGACCGGCCAGAATCTCTTCCTTGCCCCAGTTGGTTACGTCTTTGAACGCCTGGCTGTGGATGAAGTCGACAAACGCTTTTTCGTCGGACCATTCGCTGGTGATCAGGTAGCTGGACGCGTCGCTAACGTCGCGCCACAGCGTCGATTGCGTGTGGCCGGGTGCCGCCCTCAAGGCATCGAGCACGGCGGCGAACGTGTCTTCAAACAGCTTCTCTTTGCCAGGAATGACGCGGTAGTTCATGCCCACGGTAATCATCGGCAAACTCCGGTTCGCGGGAGTGGATGCTTCGTACACATAATGATGTCCCCCGGATCGTAGAGCGAACGGGCCCGGCCGGCAACCACCCATCACATATGGCGGCGGTCGTACGGCGTACTTAAGTGGCATGCCATTTGCGAACTCATTGCGTATTGGCGAGGGCAACCGCTCCCGCCGCGAGCGAATCACGCATGCCACAAGGAGACCGATCATGGCCCCCGGTTGGACTGACAAAGACGAACGCCAGTACGAACACATCAAGAAAAGCTCGCGGGACCGTGGCGCATCGACCGAGCGGGCCAAGGAAATCGCGGCTCGCACCGTCAACAAGCAGCGGCGAGGCGAAGGCCGCACACCGAACCGCACCACGCAAGGTACCGGCAATCCGCGGACCTCGCTGGAATCGCGCACTCGCCGCGAGCTGTACAACCGCGCCCGCGAGCTGAAGATCGAGGGCCGCAGCAAGATGAACAAGCAGCAGCTGGTTCGCGCAATCCGCGCGCATTAAAGCCACCGTCCCTCTTTGACTCCGCTGCCAATCGCCGGCGTCGCCTGCTCGCGATGCGCGCACGCGACGGGGGAATGAGCGGCCCTCACTCATCTTTTTTGCCCCATCGGGCAGCTTTTCCAAGGAACATCAACCATGGCTCAGAAAACCCGTTCTCGCCCCGAGCCGCCGTTTCCGCCGCAGCCCCTCACGCCCCCAGGCATCGAAGGCGAGATGTCGCCCCGTCCCCAGTACAAGGCGCCCGATTATCATCCCGCCGATAAGCTCAAGGGCCGCGTGGCCCTGATTACCGGCGGCGACTCCGGCATCGGTCGGGCGGTAGCCGTACTATTTGCCCGCGAAGGCGCCGACGTAGCCCTGGTGTACCTGCCCGAGGAACAGCCCGACGCCGAAGAAACTGCCCGCGAAATTCGCAATGCCGGTCGCGAGCCGATGCTGCTGCCTGGCGACGTTCGCGACAACGACTTCTGCCAGCAGGCGGTGCAGCAGACCGTGGATCATTTCGGCAAGCTCGACATCCTGGTCAATAATGCCGCGTTTCAAAAGCATCGCGACGGGATGGAGGATATCGACTTCGAGCAGTTCGACCGCACGTTCCGCACCAACATCTACGGTTACTTCCAGATGGTGAAGGCGGCGCTGCCGCACATGAAGGCCGGCGACACGATTCTGCAAACCGGCTCGATCACCGGCCTGGAAGGCAACAAGACGCTGATCGATTACGCGGCCACCAAAGGCGCGATTCACGCCTTCACCAAGTCGCTGGCGCAGAACCTGGTGCAGCGTGGCATCCGTGTAAACTGCATTGCCCCGGGCCCGGTTTGGACGCCGCTCAATCCGGCCGAACGTTCGGACGAAGAAACGAAGGAGTTTGGCGCCGAGACGCCCATGGGACGCCCGGCCCAGCCGGAGGAAATCGCCCCGGCGTACGTGTTCTTTGCCTCGGAGGCCGACTCGGGCTTTATCACCGGCGAGGTGCTACCCATCCTGGGCGGCGATACTACGGCCGGCTAGGCTCGCGCGACTTGGATCACTTCTGGCCCAGGCAATATAGAGCGTCGGCCGTACGGAGATAAATGCGGTTGCCGGCCATCACCGGGCTGGCAAAACCGCCGCTTTCGAGCGAGTTCTCCGCGACGATTTCCGGCTTGTCGCCCGGCTTGAGAACGTAGGTCTTGCCGCGTTCATCGGTGATGAAAATATGCTCGGCCGCGGCAATCGGCGATGCCGAAAAGTTCCCGCCCAGACGCGTGGTGCTTTTCACGTCGCCGGTAGCGGGATCGTAGACGGTGAGCACACCGTTATCGGCCATGACATATAGCCGACCGTCGTACAACAGCGGCGAAGGCACATAGCACACGCCGCGTTTGCTCCGCCAGACGATGTGGCTCTCGGTCACATCGCCGCTGCCGTCGGCCTTCACGCAGATGATTTCCTTCTGCGGATAACCGCCGCTGGCAAACACGTGCTTGTCGTCGTAAGCGACCGTGCAGGCGGCCACGGTGCACGGACCTTCGCACTGCCAAAGCTGCTTGCCGGTTGCGGGGTCGCAACTGGCCACTTGATCGCGTCCGTGCAGCACCAATTGTGGCTTGCCGGCCAGCGTGGCCACGATCGGCGTGGAGTAGTTGCCGCCGCTGGGCCGCTCGATCCGCCAGACTTCTTTGCCGGTCGCCCGATCCAGGGCCACGATGTACGCATCGCCCGGATTGTCGCCCGACACGATCACCAGCGACTGGTAGAACACCGGCGAGGAACCGTAGCCGTGTTCGCTCTTGTAAGAACCGGCTTTGACCTGCCAGAGCCGCTTGCCGTCAAGGCTCACGGCCGATACCCAGATGCCGTCGTCGGCCATCATCGGCACGATGACCCGGGTTCCATCGCAGGCCGGGGTCGCCGAAGCCTGCGAGTTCTTCTTGTGGATGTGCATGAAGCCGCCTTCATGCAGCAGGTGTTCCCAGCGTTTTTCGCCGGTCTCACGATCGAAGCACAAGAGCGACTTGGTTTGAGCCTCCTCGTCGGCCGTGGTCACAAAGACATACGGCCCCCAGACGCACGGCGTGGAATGGCCGCGTCCGGGAATGGCGGCCTTCCAGACCACGTTTTCGGTTGGGCTCCACCGCAGCGGAATGTCGCCAACGTCGTAGATGCCGTCTCGCTTCGCGCCTCGCCACCAAGGGACGTCGGCGGACGTGTACACGGGCTCGCCAGCCGCGGCGGCAGCCGGAGCCGCGGCGACCGCGTGCGCGGTTTCCCCGCCGCAACCCGACATGCTCAAGAGAAACAGAATCAGGCAACTGGCACGAAGCATTCCTGGCGTCATAGGCTCAACCTTTCGCACGGGCGCGGGCCCCCCATGTGGCGTTACCGGTTCGCAAGTTCTCTTAGCCGGGCGGCGTCGCGGCACCATTGTAGTGCAACGTCGAGCCGGCCGCCGCAGCAGTTTTTCCGGTCGCCATTTTGTTGCTGCCAGCAGCCGCAGGCGGGGTTGGATCGGCCGCAGGGGCCGCTATAGCCACAGGTGCAGCCGGCCATCGAGCATGTCGGGCAAGGCCTTTTCGACCAGGGTTTTGACCTGCTTGGTGTGGTACCGGGTGCTGAAGTGTCCGGCGATGATGACTTCGTTCTTGAACCGCTCGCGCCGTTCGATGATGTCGTCCAGGTGGATGTGGCCGAACTTCTTCACCTTGTGCCGGCGGTGGCTGGCCGACACAAAGCTGATCTCGGTGATCAGCACCTGGGCTTCGTACATGGCCGGGCAGTTGTCGAGGCCTTCGATCGTGCTGTCGCCCAGGTAGGCCACGCGAGGCACGCGGACCTCGGCGGTGACCTCGGTACCGGCCATCCGCAGATCGCGAATTTCGTGGCCGGCCAGGTTCTGGTACTCAGGCTTGAGCTTGCGCCGCCGCTCCCATACCACAAACCCCAGCGACGGCACCGTGTGCTGCGTGGCCGAGACCGTCACCACGTTTTCGCGCGAAAGTTCGATCTCGTCGCCCGGCCGCAGCGGCAGCAGTTGGCAAGGCATCCGGCCCCGGTCCAGCCGCGAGAACAGCTTGAGGATGCGTTCGACGTGTTCGATCGCATGCTCAGGCAGGTAGATCACCGGCGGATCCATCTTCATCATCCGCCGCCGGGCCACGTACACCGGCAAAGCCGCGATGTGATCCAGGTGGCAGTGGCTGACAAACCACGTGGGCGTGCCCATGAACGCCCACGGCTGGGCGCCAAAATCGAACCCGATCTTCAGTTCAGGGATCCGCCAGAACGTTTGGACGGCTGCCCGCGAGTAGCCCTCAATGGTGAGATCCTTGTGGCTCAGCGACTTGTACGGGACGTTGTTGATCATGCGGTCGGCAGCCTGAAGGAATCCTGCCCCAAACATTCGGCGGCGTCATCGGGAGGACGCTGGGCAGCGGATCGCAACCTGGGCATCTGAAAACCTGCCCCCCGGCAGGTTGGAACGCGCCGCGTGGGCCGGAGGCCGTGCCCCTAACCCCAAGGGAGGTCAGGACATGGCAAGCGGATGCCCACTCGCCGCGAGCGGTGGTTAACGTCGCGGCACCGCACGAGCGATACCTTTCCCCGCCGGTCAAAGGTTCCCAGTTTAGGACGATTCGAGGGGAGGACAACCGGCGGAAATGCAAAGTTCGGCAACCGGCGTGCCGGGGCCTTCCCCCCACCCGTGGGCAATGTGGTCGACCGTGCGGGAATTGCCGGAAAAACACCCCGTTGCTAGAATCGGGACAAGGGAAGTTGTCGCCGCCAGCGGCCGGGCCTGCCTCCTACGGATGTGGGCTAACCGGTTTCTCTGGCATGCTCTGCCACGCCGCGCTTCTGCGAAGTGGTCGCCGGAGTGAATCGAGCAAAGGCTGGCGGAGTTTGGGTGGGCAACGCGAGCTTCCCCGGGCGTTTTTTCGCAAGGCTGCCGAGCGATGCGGGAACTGCTCACCTGGAACGTCAATCTAGGCCGAGTGGCGGGAGTCCACGTCCGGCTCCATGCCTTGTTCCTGTTGTTGGCAGGCGTCGCCCTGTTTGCTGCGGCTCGCGGCGGCCAGCAGATGCTCATGTGGTGGGGCACGTTCCTCGCCATTCTCTTTGTCAGCGTGCTGATCCAGGAATTGCTGCAATGCCTGGTGGCGCTGCGGCTGGGCGGCGAGGTTGACCAGATCGTGCTATGGCCACTGGGCGGCCTGGTAGCGCCGCGGATGCCTAACCGGCCGGGCAGCGAGTTCATGCTGGCCTGCACGGGCCCGCTGTTCTACTTGACCCTGAGCACCATTGGCGTGGGCGTACTGCTGGGCCAGAATGTGCCGCTCTCGACGGTGTTTCACCCGTTTGTACCGCCGTACGACGCCAATGGTTTCACCTGGATTACGGCGGTTCAAATCGGCGTCTGGCTCAATTTCTGGATGCTGCTGGTGCTGAACCTGCTGCCCGCTTTGCCGCTGGCCGGCGGTCGGGCGTTGCAATCGGCGCTGTGGGCCGTGCTGGGCCGCAGTTGGGCGGTCGCCCTCACGGCCAGGGCCACGCAGGCCACCGGCATCGGTCTGTGTATCGCCGCCTGGTGGATTCCGGCGCTGCCTGAGTTCGAGTTCACCTGGATGCCGGTGGTGTGCTTGGGCATGCTGCTGTTCTTCAGCGCCAAGCCCGACCGCATCCCCCAGCCAGAACCGATGGTGCACGTCGATCCTTCTCCCCTGGACGCCGGCGACGATCTGGAGAACTACCACTTCTCCCCGCCCGAATCGTTCGAGCCCGACCACGTGACCGAGTGGCTCGAAGCCCGGCAGGAAGAAAAGCTGCGCCGGCAGCGTGAGCTGGAGGAGGAAGAAGATCGCCGGGTGGACGAGATTCTGGCCCGGCTGCACGAGACCGGGATGCAAGGCCTGTCGGCCGAAGACCGGGCCCTGCTGGACCGCGTGAGTCAGCGGTACCGCAACCGGCACTAATCTAGGGCGGTAAGCTGTTTCTTGGCTCGCCGCTCTATCTCCGCGTGCTGGTTCGCTGTGCGAGCGTTCTTAGCCCACCGCCAGGTAGTCCTCGCCCAGGCGATATCCCCATGATCGAAGTTGGTCTTCGATCAAGTCGCGTGCTCCGTGGTTGGTCACATAGCTGAGCACAAACGGCCGCTCTCGTTCAACAGCCGACGATGCAAGCCACTGCGGCGGATGCACCGGTAGACCGGCAATCACCTTGCCGATCTTGCGTGGGTTGATATCAATCCATGCCGCAGCCTGCACCCCCTGGTCGAACAACCGTTGCACGCGTTGCCGCGTCTTGCGGCCGGCTCCCCAGATGATGATCGGTCGGCCGGCGGATTGCGCGGCCAGCAGCCTGGGATCGCGCGCCAGGTAGCCGGCCCTGAGCCGATCGAAAGCCGCCCGGTCGTAACGCGGGTCGACGCGTGAAGTTCGGGCGGCCGATTCGCGCCACCGCAGCAGCACCTGCGGCACCTTGCCCATCCTGCAGCCGGCGGCATGCATCCGCAGCCACAGCTCGTAATCCTCGGGGAAGTCGCCATCGCGATAGCCGCCCAGCCGCTGCAAGACGGCCTTGCGCATCATCACGGCAGGATGCGCCAGCGGCGATTCCACGTAGATGTTGCCTGCAATCTGGTCGGGCGTCAGGCAGGCGTTCTGCCACCGCACGTACTCGCGATAGCCGGCCGCGATCTCCTCAGGCGGAAACAATTCCACCTGCGTGGCTACCAGGTCGACGTCGGGATGCTCAGCCAAGTACGCCGCCTGAGCGGCCAGCCGCGTCGGGAGCATGATGTCATCGGCATCCATGCGGGCGATCAGCGGCGAGGCGGCCATCTCCACGCCCAGGTTCAAAGCTCCCACCAGTCCGAGGCGTCCGAGCTGAATCAGGCGAAAGCGGCCATCGACTGCGGCGAACTTTCGCACCAGTTCGGCAGAAGCATCGGTCGAGCCATCGTCGATGGCCAGCACTTCAAACGGGCCAAATGTTTGAGCCGCGATCGAGTCGAGGCATTCCGGCAGCGTGGCCGCAGCATTTCGAAACGGCAGCACCACCGAGATTTCGACCACGTCCGTACCAGCGCGAGAACGCATCCGAAAAGCGTGCGTGAACCGCTGTCCGTGGCTCACGACCGCGGCCAGGGGAGCTTGCCGGCCGACCGGGTACGCACCTGCCAGAGCGTGCCGCCGGCGGTGACGTACAGGGTCTTACGGTCCGCGCCACCAAAGGTGCAGTTGGTGACTTCGTCGACCGGAATCCGAATGACCAAGAGCAACTTGCCCTCGGGGCTGAAGACGTACACGCCGCCGGGTTTTTCGTTGGTCTCGTACGGCAGGTTCTCGCGGTTCAAACCTCCGGCCACGTACAGCCGGCCGCGTTCATCGATCGCCATGCCGTCGGGACCGCGGCTGCGGCCCCAATCGTAGATGAGCTTCTGCGAGTCGGTCTTCACCGTGCCTTCGGGCGTGAGCTCAAACCGCCATAGCTTCCGGGCGCCACCCTCCGTGTTGTTATTGTTGTCGGCCACATACAGATAACGGTCATCGGGTGTGACCAGCAAGCCATTGGGCCGGTCCACCTCGTGGGCGATGATGCGGGTGACCTTGCGGTTGGGATCAATGCGGTACACGCCTTCCACGGGGCGTCCCTGTTGGTCAACCTGCTTCATATCGGAGCGGTCGCCGTAGCGAGGGTCGCTGAAATAGATCCGCCCCTTGCTGTCGACGGTGACATCGTTCGGCGAGTTATACGGCTGTTCGTTGAACGTAGCGGTCAAGACTTCGTGCCGACCGCGCAGGTTGAGCCGGGCAATCCGGCGGTGCCCCTGCTCGCAGATCAACAGGCGCCCGTCGCGGTCGAACAGCAGGCCATTGGACTTGGCATCACGCCGGAAAACCTGCAGCTTGCCCTGGGGATCGAGCTGATAGATGTGCCCATCGGATCCGCTGAACAACAGCCCCAGCCGCGGGTCCCAGGCGGGGCCCTCGCCCGCCGCCTGGTCGAGCACCAGCTCCGGCCGTGCCCCCACCGCCAGAACGCCGGCATCATCGCGCAGCGGCAACTCCTTATCGGTGGTCGTCGTAGGTTGAGCAGCAGGCTGCCGCTCTTGCGCCAAGGCTGCTGACCAAGCAACCTCGGAGGCTACCACCAGCCCACACGCTACAACTACCCAGCCAAACCAGCACGACGTGCGACGACGATACGAAGCAGAATTGGAAGCGTTCATAGGATGGGCTCGATCGTACACCTCGAAGGCAGCCAGATCGGCGATTGGCACCGTCGCGACGTTTAAGGACGCGGCACACCGGCCGCCGCAAACGCCGCCGCCATGTTGCGGTAACAGGTTTTGGCGGCAGCCACGGGATCATAACCCGCTTGCCGCGAAATCAGGCTGCTCACTTCGCAGCAAATGTCGCCGCGATATCCGCCATCGTAAAACAGCTTGAGCAGTTTCGGGTAGTGGGTGTTCTGCTCGCCGGGCAGCAGGAACGTTACGCGATTCCCCTGCTCGACGGCGTCCTTCACCGCCACGTGAGC
>CALBRZ010000138.1 GCA_937927735.1 uncultured Planctomycetales bacterium | reverse complement strand
TGGCGTAACGATGACGCGTCGTTTGCGCTACGCTTAGGTGCGGTACGCACGCCGCTGCTGGCAGTGTGATGGCTCGCTCGCAAACAATGCGGTGGCGAGCTGCTGCCGCGTCGACATGTATCAACGCCCGGTCTGCGGGAGGTCTGCGATGCTCCGCTCTATTCTTGCCGTTCTGGCTACCCAATCCGCTAATCGCCACCAGGCTGCGTCTGCCAAACCGCAAACGTCGGGCTTGCCTCTTGCCAGTAGCCACGGCGACTCCGAAGATGACAGGTGTTTGTGGCGCTTTCGTTCTCGAGCCAGGGCGGTACGAACGATGGACGAGCAGCAACTCCTCGACCGGATCGGTAACGGAGACGCCGACGCGCTGGCCGAGTTTATGGAAGCCCGCAAGCCGCAACTGCTGGCCTATATCCAGCGACAGTGCAGCGACGCCCTGCGCAGCAAGATTGAGATCGAGGACATCTACCAGGAGATGAGCGCCGAGGCGGTGCGGTCGTTCGATGCTATCGACTTAAGCCATCGTGATCCTTTTGGCTGGCTCTGCCAGGTAGCGCAGCGGCGGATCATCGACGCCCATCGCCGGTTCTTCGGAGCCCAGAAGCGCAACGCCGGACGCGAGATCTCGATCGATGCGCCTTCCGGCGGCCGGGAAAGCCGCCGGGGGCTGGTCGATCTGCTGGTGGCCAGTATGACCACCGCCAGCCAGGCCGTCAGCCGTGACCGCCGCGCGATCCGGTTGATGGAAGCCCTGGCATTGTTGCCGGAGGACCAGCGCGAAGCGATCCGCCTCCGTTACGTTGAAGGGTTGCCTTCCAAAGAGATCGCGCAGCGATTGGGCAAGACCGACGGCGCGGTCCGCGTGATGTTAACCCGCACGCTCAACAAGCTGCAAACGCTGCTTGGGCCCGACGCTGCCCCGCATACCTAAGCCATCGGCGCCCGTTCGTCCCCGCTTCCCACATCACCTTGCGCCCCACCTAGCGCGCGGAAACGCCCACTTCCCCCTGGGGGCGATCGCTGCGTAAGGCATGGCCCTGCCCTACCCTGCGCCGTCGAAAAGGAGCCGCCGAGAAAAGCGTTGGCTTCGCAAGCTGTCTGTCCCCTAAGAAGTAAAGACGGCAGTGGGCGGCAACCTGCCGCGGTTTGGACGCGTTTTTTCGCAGAAACGACGCAGTGCGTTGCGGCACGGCGCAAGGCTCGCGTGACTCCCCACATGCACAAAAGTCCCGCTTACGGCGCGCGGCTTGCAATTTATGGGATGTCGAGGGCAATGCGTCAAAACAGCACACTGTTCGCGGGAGACGGGACCATGAATACCGCCCAATTTCTCCAAGAGCATCAAGTGTGGTGCGAAGTTCTGCCCCATTACGAAACCTACACGGCTCAGGAAATGGCCCAGGAGCTTCACGTGCCGGGCCGCCAGGTGGCGAAAACCGTGTTGCTGCGGTCGGAGGGCGATGGCCACTACATCGTGGCCGTGCTGCCGGCCGACATGCAGATCGACATGGCCAAGCTCTCCGCGGAGTTGGGTTGCGATTTGAGTCTGGCTTCAGAGTCGGAGATTGCCTCGCATTGTCCGGACTGCGAAGCTGGCGCATTACCGCCGTTTGGCTCGCAGTACCAGATGAAAACGATCGTCGACGAAAACCTGGCGATGTGCGAGTGATCGTTTTCGAAGGCAACACCCATCACGAGGCGATCCGCATGCGGTTCCAGGACTTCATGGATCTGGAGCGGCCTCGAATGGCGTCGTTCGCCGTTCCGCTGACGCAGCACGCCTGATGCGACTGGCTCGCACTTGGCCCGATACGGTGCAGGTTTCCCGGCTCACCACTCCACCCGTTCATTCAACCTTTGGGAGGGCACCCATGTCCGTTGGTCGTATTTGCGTCCGTAGCGTCGATCTGGCCGATCCGACCGAACCTGTCTGGCAAGCGGCCGAGCGGATGCGGCAACGCGGCGTCGGCACGCTGCTGATCGTCGACGAATGGAGTAAGCCGATCGGGATCGTTACCGACCGCGACCTGGTGCTGCGCGTGCTGGCCGAAGGGCTGGATTGCAACACCACGTTGGTACGCGACGTGATGACGTCCCATCCCAAGACGATCTTCGAGAATGCCCCGATCGAAGATGCACTGGCCATCATGCGGGTAGGCGGATTCCGCCGCGTGCCGGTGGTCGATACCGAGGAAAAACTGGTGGGGCTGGTGAGCCTCGACGACATCCTGATGCTGTTGGCCAGCGAGTTCACGCAGATCGGCAAGCTGGTCGAGCGCGAAACACCCCGGGGGATCGCGGAACAGGTCTAAAGGCACTTTTTCGGCGCGTAGGGCTGTTGGCGCAAAACCAATAGTCTCATTGGGGAACGCCTGGAAACCTGTTTCAAATCCCCCAAACCCAAGATGCGCGGCGCATCAACCGATGCCGCCGCGCATTTTGTTGCGCCAATCAATCGCCTGCACCCGCTGATCCAGCAGCCACTGGAGTGGTTCGGCCGGTTCCGGGCCCTCGGGCAGTCCGAGGACGGTCAACTCTGCGGCCTTGCCAGGTTCCAGCGAGCCGAGTTGGTGGGCCAGACCGAAGGCTTCGGCCGCGTGCAGTGTCACGAGCTTAAGGGCCTCTTCGAGAGGCAGCGGATGATGCGCGGCGACATGCCGCAGCTCTTCCAGCACGTTCAAATCGGGATTGGAGCAGCGACCATCGGTGCCAAGCACCACGCGTACACCGGCTGCGAGCATCTCGGCCAGCGGATACCGGGGATGCCCAAAGTAGGCATGCGTGCGAGGGCAATACACCACGCTGAGCCGATCGCGAAGTGACGCGGCCGCAGCGATATCGTCCGCCGAGAAGTAGTTGCAGTGTATGGCCAGCACACGCGACCGGCCGACGGTCAACGCCTTGAGATAATCGCCAGGCGCGGTGCCACGTGGGATGACACCTTCTTCCCACACGCCAGCGTCTTGCAAAAGTTGTTGCATGGGGCCTGTGCCGTCTCGGAGCAGTTCCATCTCCTCGGGCGATTCAGCCAGGTGCATCGCCAGAGGCAAACCATGCCGATCGGCTAGCGCCACCAATTGACGCAGCAGCTCAGGGTGAACGGTGTATGGCGCGTGGGGGCTAAGGCCGAGTGCGACGCCGGGCGGAAGCTGATCCGCGTGGTTGGTGAACCGCGATTGGGCTTCTTCGACGCGACTGGCGACGGCGTCGGACCGAAAACCGATCAACTCGTGGTATAGCAACAGGCGCAGATTAGGATCAGCGGCGTTCTCCGTGCTATACCAGTCCGGCTGCCAATCGACTGTGGCGATCTCGCCGACCAGAATCGTGCCGTGCCGGAGACTTTCGACCAGGCCTGCGGCAACCGCCTGCCGGCGATCGATGTTGGAACTGCGCCGGTAGCCGATCACCTGGCGAATCCATTCCGGCAGCGGCTGGCCAAGCTCGCCCAGCGGCTTTTGCAACAGGCTGAACTCCAGGTGGGCATGCGCGTTAATCAGCCCCGGCAGGATCATTGCGCTACCCAGGTCCACACGCCGCGCCCCCGCGGGCGGCGTGTTGCCCAGCGACACGATCCGCCCTCCCTCGATCGTCAGCCAAGCGTCAGCCAGCGGCGGGGCAGCCACCGGCACGATCCACCGCGCACACAGCGCGACGGGCGTCTCATGCGACGGGCTGCTGCTTGAATGGTCAGGCATGGGGTACAGTTGAGAAAGAGCCTGCGTTACTTCAGCGGTCGATGGCCGGCCTGATCTCGCCAGGAGTTCACGAGCTTCAGTGCTGCTGGTTCGTCCTTGATCAGCCGCGTCAACTGGCTGCCGGAACAGCCCAGTCGCTGGGCGGCAATGGCTACTTGCCCTTGAGCAGCATGCAATTGATCCAGGGCTTCGGCCAGCAGAGCCGGAAAGTCGGCGTGCTCAGGATTCACCGCGATACGCCCTTTGGGGCAGCGCCGTGTCCATAGGGGCGAGGGAGTTTCCGCCGCCGGGTATCGAACAGCCAGTGCCAGGCGAAGCCGCAGGCGGAAGAAGGCCTTGCTCCGGTTCTCGGCCTGACTGCGGGCTTCGTTGGCTTCGGCTTCGATGCCACTTGGCTTGTGCCGCACAATAACGGCCGTTTCCACCTTGTTGCGGTGTTGTCCGCCGGGGCCGCTGCGCCGCGTGGTTCGTACCTCGCATGCCGCGGTCAGGGCGTCCTCCGGCAGGCACGCGGGGTGAGTCTCGGCAGAATCCATAAGGCGGCTCCGGGCGAGGCAGCCCTCGCGGCGGTGCGTGCGGCTACTGGTTCATTGTGGCCGGCAGATCCTCGGCCGCTTCAGCTTCCTGGTCGGGCCGGGTGAACAGCTCGGCAATCACCTCTTCGAGTGGAGCATCTTCGACGCTCACGTCTTCGATCGCGTAGTTCTGCAAGACATATTGCAGCACCGAAGTCATCTCGCGGCGGTCCACCCGCACGCGAACCCGCGGCGGATTGACCTCGACCACTTCGCCAAAGCGGGACAGGTCGGGCGGGACTTCCTCGCCGGCGAACAGCAGCGTGATGATCTTGTGGCTCGAGAAGCGGTCGATGATGCCCGACAGGGAGCCGTCGTAGGTGATGCGGCCGTGGTTGATGATCACAACCCGCTGGCACAGCGCGGCCACGTCCTTCATGTAGTGGCTGGTGAGGATGATGGTGATCCGCCGAATCTCCTGGTAGTGCCGCAGGAACGATTGGATGTTGCGCTGGGCAACCACGTCCAGCCCGATGGTAGGTTCGTCGAGGAACAACACATCGGGGTTATGCAGCAGGGCGGCGATCAGCTCCATCTTCATCCGCTCGCCCAGCGACAGCTCGCGCACCGGCTGGCCGAGCAGCCGTCGCACGTCGAGCAGGTCGACCAGTTCATCCAGAGTGCGTTTGAACTGCTCCGGTTCGATGCGGTAGATCTGCTGGTGCAACCGGAACGACTCTTGCGAGGGCAGGTCCCACCAGAGCTGGTTCTTCTGTCCCATCACCAGGGCGAAGCGGCGGCGGTAGGCGTTCTCACGCTTCCAGGGGATATAGCCCATCACGTGGGCTTCACCCGAGGTAGGCGTAATCACGCCCGAGAGCAGCTTCAGCGTGGTGGTCTTGCCGGCGCCGTTGGGACCGAGAAAGGCGACAAACTCGCCCTGCTCAACGGTCAGGTCGATCTCGCGGACGGCGCGCACCTCACGGTACTCGCGGTGGAACAAACCCGTAAGCGAGGCCAGCAACCCCTCGCGCTTCTGATAGACGCGGTAGGTCTTGGACAGCTTGTTGATCTCGATGATGGGCATAGATGTGCGATTATAGGCTGCCGAGGGATTCCGACCCAGGGGGGCGTGCTACGGAGGAGCTATCAATGCAACGCTTGGGGGGCACATTGGGGGCAGTGCCGCGGCGATTGCGAAGACGCCCAATCATTCCCGGCGCTTGTGACGGGGAACGCCACCGCGTATATTGTTCAAACGTTCGTTTGTGTATTAGATGCAATAACTTCCGGCGATGCGGCCGGAACGCTCGATTCGCAGGCAAAGGGCGAACACATGCCAGATCCTATCCGGTTCGTCATGGTGGGCGGTTTCCTGGGCGCCGGCAAGACGACCACCATTGCCCGGCTGGCCAAGCACTACCAGAGCCAATGGCTCAACGTGGGCATCGTCACCAACGATCAGGCCAGCGATCTGGTCGACACCCACACGCTCCGGGCTCAAGGTTTCCGGGTGGGCGAAGTGGCCGGTGCCTGCTTCTGCTGCAACTTCAACGAGCTGACCAAGACGGCCGGCGAACTTTCGGCCGACCAGCGGCCCGACATCATCCTGGCCGAGCCGGTGGGAAGCTGCACCGACCTGGTCGCCACCGTGGTGCAGCCGCTGCGACGGCTGTTCAATGCCGAGTTCACCGTGGCGCCCTACGGCGTAATTCTGAAGCCCAGCCATGGGCAGAAGATCCTCCGTGGCGAGGGTGGCGGCTTCTCGCCCAAGGCGGAGTACATCTTCCGCAAGCAGATCGAGGAAGCCGACTTTGTGCTGCTCAACCGGATCGACACCCTCAGCGCGGCCGAGGCCGACGAACTGGTAAAGCTGCTGGAAGAGCAGTTCCCCGGCGTGCCGGTATTGCGCGTCTCGGCCAAGACCGGCCAGGGCTTCGATGCCGTGTTGGAGATGCTCGATCAGCAGGGCCAGTTCGGCCGGCGGATCCTGGAGCTCGATTACGACGTATATGCCGAAGGCGAGGCCGAGCTGGGCTGGCTCAACAGCAGCCTGAAGCTTACGGCCGACAATCCGTTCTCGCTCGACGATTACCTGCTGGCCGTGATCAACGGTCTGCGTGGCCGGCTGGCCGAGGCCGACGCCGAAACCGCGCACCTCAAGGCGATCGGTCTCTGGGAAGGCTATTACGGTGTGGCCAACCTGGTCAGCCGCGATTCCGATGCCGAGCTTTCGCTGCCTTCCAACTGCCAGGCGACCGAAGCCGACGTGATCGTGAACGCCCGCGTGGCGATCGATCCCGAAACGCTTCAGCAACTGGTCGAAGAAACGGTGCAGGAAGCCGCGGCCGCGGTGGGCGCTAAGGCCGAGATCCGCCAGACGCAGAGCTTCCGCCCTGGCCGCCCGGTGCCCACGCACCGCTACAGCGAAGCTGTCTGACGAAGCACAGAACGAGAACGATCGACAAGCAGCCCCAGCCCTCGGTTCGAGGGCTGGGTTTTTTTAAGCGCGCCGGCCGCAGCACAGCCACAGCACGGCCATACGAATCGCCAGGCCGTTGGAAACCTGTTCCAGGATTACGGACTGCGGGCCATCGGCCACGTCGGGCGTCAGCTCCACGCCGCGATTGATCGGGCCCGGCGCCATGATCAGGATGTCCTTCTTGGCCCGGGCCATCCGCTGCTTGTTCATGGCGTACAGGTGGGCGTACTCCCGCACCGAGGGGAACGGCCGCGTCAACTGCCGCTCGAACTGAATCCGCAGCAGGTTGACCACGTCGCAGCGTGGCAGAATTTCGTCCAGGCTGTACGAAACTTCCACGCCGAGTTCTTCCCAACGGCGCGAAACCAGCGTAGCCGGACCGCACACGATGACGTGGGCGCCCAGTTTTTTGAGGCCCCAGATGTTGCTCCGCGCCGTGCGGCTATGGGCGATATCACCGACCAGTGCAACGGTCAGGCCGGTCAGGCTGCCGCGATGCTGGCGGATGGTGAGAATATCGAGCAGGCCTTGCGTGGGATGTTCGTGAGCGCCATCGCCCGCGTTGATCACCGAGCAGCCCAGGTTCTGGGCCAGCAGATGCGGGGTGCCGGGCGTGCGGTGCCGCACGACCACGCAGTCGACCCCCATCGCCTCGATGGTCTTGGCGGTGTCGATGATCGTTTCGCCCTTGGCCAGGCTACTGCTGCTGGCGGAGAAATCGACCACGTCGGCCCCCAAACGGCGGGCGGCCAGGCCGAAGCTGGTGCGGGTACGGGTGGAGTTCTCAAAGAAGAGGTTGGCCGTGGTGGTGCCGGCGAGCACTTTCAGCTTGTTGCGGCCGTCGCCAACCAGGGCTTTGAACCGGTCGGCAGTATCCAGAATCAACGTGATTTCTTCGGCCGTGAGCGATTCCAAGCCGAGCAGGTGCGAGTGCGTCCATTGCTGCGGGACATACTCCAGCTCACTTTCCGCCACGCTCATCCAACTCCTCCAGCTTGCTCTGTCGACCGGGCCCTGCACACGTCGGGACGCCGCACGGTGCCGCCGCGACCAGGGATTCTAGCACGACACAGGCTTGCCGGGGAGGATGGCTCGCAAGCTTCGTTGGCGAGTGTTCTAGCGGGCCGTGGCCACGATCTTTTCGAGCGCCGCTTGGAGCTGCGGGACCTGCTCAGCCGTGAGCCGATGGGCGGTGAAAAGCGGCAGCAAATCCTCAGGGACCTGCACATCCTTGCCGCGGGGAAGCTCCATCATGGCGAAGGCCCGATCGGTGGGCAGGCCCAGGGCGAAGTGCCGCTTGTCGACGTGGATCATCCGTTTTTCCACGATGCCCACCGGCACCACGCGCACCGTGTTCTTGGGAATCCGCAGGTGATCGGATTGCCCCTGCTGCGGCGCGACGAGCCACAGCACCTGCGATACGTGGCCGGTGGTCGGATCGACGAGCACGGCATGCCGCACATACCAGTCGCGATGTTCGCCATCGCTCAGCACGAAGGTCTTGGCGTCGAAGATGGCCATTTGTAGCGACCGGGCAAACTGGATCACATCCTTCATCACGGCTTCATTCCGCTGCAGGATGATCCGCTCGATGAAGCCCAAGTCGACGCCCGGCGAATCGTCGGCGGATACCAGCGTGTAGCCGTCTTCCTGTTTGACGGCGAATCCGCAGCCCAGGCTGCGCAGGTAGTACGAGCCGTCTTTGTTGCGGCGGACGTCGGCGGCCAGAGTCAGATTGAACCGGCCGGCCATGCCGCGAGAGAAGTTATCCATGTCGTCCACGTCGCCGGCGGCCAGCGTCGGCTCGCAGACCATCAACAGATGCGACCAGCCTTCTACGCGGTCGGTTACATGCGTGCCCGGCCGGATCGCGGGAAGATAGCGCGGCGTGACATCTACAAACGGTTCGACCGCCCATGCCTGCGTTGCCGCCGCCAGGCAGCAGAACAATGCCGAGGCGGCCAGTACGGTCCGGGGGAGCCGACGCGTCCGCGGCTGCGTCCTGACCCCGTGATGATCCCAGAGAACACGGCGGATCAGCGGTTTACGGATCATGGCATGCCTCGCTGAAACTCCATCCGCGGCGGGGCAGTAGTAAATCGAATCGGCCCGTGAAGAGGCCCAATCCTTGCCAGCCGGAGCATGCCGCAGCATGGCGGCAGTGGGCGACGCCCGGGAGCGACTAACGCTTCGCCCCCGGTTCGCCCTCGGGCGCCGGAACGACGATGCCGCCCTCGGGCAGACGCGGCCGAGAGGCTTCTTCCTTAGTGGCTTCCTTCTTCGGGGCTGATTCCTTGGCTGCGTCCTTACTGTCTTCCTTTGCCTCGGCGGGCTTGTTGTCTTCCTCGGGGATCGGTTTGTCGGTCAACTGCATGGTGACCTGGTACCGCATCAGGTTCAGGTGGACCTGGTTTTCGGCGTAGCTACCGGTGACCACAAAGTCGCTGATCGAGCCGGGTTCCTCTTTCTCGAAGATCACCCGGCCGTTGCGCTTATCCAAGCAGGTGACGGCATAACGCGTGTCGCCATGATTGCCCACCCGGCGATAACGGTGAGCCGCGAACACCAGCACCGGCAGTTCCGAAGGCTGATCCAACAGCACGGCCTGGCCGATGACGGGCGTCGTCCACTGCAGCTTGCCCGTGGCCCGGTCGAAGGCGTACACCGGCCCGTTGACGACCGGATTGTTGGTGCCGCCGGGGATGGGGTTCACGTAGCTGATCGTGGCGTCGCGGTGTTGGGCGCTATCGGTCAGCAACAAATACTGGTTCGGCGTACGAATCACGTACATGTCGTTGAGCGAGGGATCGACTTGGAGCTTGGTGTCGATCTCCAGCTTGCCGTCGGGCAGCCGCATGACGACGAACCGGCCGTCGCGCTGGAGTACGGCGAGCCCCTGGTTATCGATGTAATATCCGCTACTGCCGGTTTCGAACTCCATCCGCCAAACGTCTTCGCCCTTGTAGGGATCCTCGAGCTTGACGACGGTTTTGCCCGCGAAGTTCCAGGTCAGCAGACGGCGACCGAGGGCCGTCATGATGCGGTCGGCCGCCGGGATGCGCCGCGTGCCAAGCTGCTGGCCGTCGGATGCGCGGAACACCTTGGCGGTGGTTTCGCTGGGACCGGCGATGAAAATCAGTTCGTCATCGCCAAAGATCGTGCTGCCCGCTTCCAGGCCGGAGCGCTTCCAGAGCACCTCGCCGGTGAGCGGTTGCAGAGCCAGCACTTCTTTGCCGCGCTGGAAGCAGATGTAGCTATCGGTGACGGGGCCCAGCGTGCCCAGCGGGCGACCGTAGGCGTCGGCCGCGAAGAACTTGCGGGTACCCCAGGGCTGGCGTACTTGCCGGGTGCGGATGCCGTAGCTGGGCCGGCCGTTGAGACCAGGCAGCGATTCGGTGAGGTTCTCACGCCACAAGATGCGCGGCGAACCGCCCAGCCCCAGCGTGTCGATGGCCACCAGCTCGTGCCCCAACGACAGGTACAGCACGTGGCCGTGCATCTTGCCCAGGATGAGGTTGGGGTTCACGTAGTAGTTCCGTGCGCCGCCAAGCTCCTGCACGGCCAGTTGCCACAGGTCGCGGCCCAGGCCGTCGCGCGCCACCACGGCTTGCCGGGTCTGGTCCCAGTGGAAGGTGACCTGCGGTTCGATGGCGTTGGGGCCTTCTCCCAGGTTGATGGAGTAGGTACGGGTGTTGGGGATCACCTTGGCTTCGACCTTGGATTCCACCAAGCCCACCGGCCACGATTGCTCGGGGGCATCGAGGAGCCGGGCCACGGGATCATCCTTGGCCAGCGACTCGAGCCAAGCCTTGCCGGTTTTGCCGTCGACTTCGACGTCGGCGAACTTCTTGCCCAGGTCGCTGTAGTAATGCGCGGCCTCTTGGGCTTTGCCGGCCTGGGCGAACAGTTGCGCCAGTTGCAAGGTGGCCTTGGCCTGTTGGGTGGTGTCGTCGCTGGAGGCGAGCTCCCGCAGCAACGCGGCCTTCTCCAACAGATCGGCCTCAGTGTTCAGCCGCGCGGCCAGCGCCGAACGCGCCAGATCGCCGCCGGCTTCGGAACCAAAGTACCGCACGTAGCGACGTAAGCCCGCGGGACCTTCGGCGGTCAGGGCTTCTTCCAGGTAACGGGCGATGGCGGCATCCATCCGTTGCCGTTCTTCCTCGCTGACCGACTGGTACAGTTCGTTAACGCGAGCCTGAATCCAGCGGTCGCGGCGGACGGCGTGATCGGGTGCCACTTGTTCTAGGGCCTGGTCCGACCAGGTCAGCGAGGCCAGTTGCAGGTAGTGTTCAAAGGCGGCCTGGCTTTCACCCATTTGACGCAAGCCTTCGGCGGTAAGTCGCAGGAATTCGCTTTGTTGCTGCGGCGTGGAGACCAGGTTCTCCAGCTCACCCAGCAGATGGCGATGGCCGCCGAAATCGGCCCGTAGCGCCGCCAACATGGCATCGATCAGCAGATCCTGCGCGTGGGCGTCCTTCTGCGATGCCAGCGAAGCCCGGAAGTCGGCAATCGCCGCGTCCAACTGGCCGCGATCCAGGTGGATCTGGCCACGGAGCCGCAGGGCGTCGGCATCGTTGGGATTTTCCACCAGCCGCTGCTGGACCGACTTCTCCAGCGGTTCGATCTCGTAGAAGCACTCAATCGCGGCGGGACTCTGCGAGATGATGCTGCCGCGATAGCTCACCAGGTTGCCAGGCACGGTGCCATCGCGGCTTTGCACGCGGCCGGTGATCCGACCGGTGGCAAGGTCGATGGCTACGATCTCGGCCGTGGAGAGCGGCAGGTAATACGTGCCGCCGCTTTGGAAGCCGCGCCCGCTAGGCACCGCGCCGCCGGGCAGTTCCAGCGACCAGGCTGAATCCGCCAAATCGGTAGCGTTCAGCTTCCAGGCTTTGACACTGCCGCGGCCAACCACGATCACCTGACCATCGTGGACACCGGCCACATACAGGCCGTCCTGCCGATCGAGTTTCCACAGCAGCTCACCGTCGACCAGCCGCACGCAGAACAGTTCGTCGGACTCCATCGGCGTGATGATCACGCGGCCTTCGCTCACCGTGGCCGTCGCGTCGCACCAGCCGGTCCGCTGCGATTCGTTGAGGTTCTGCCCGGCAAGTTGGGCCCGGAATTGGGCATTGCGATCCATGTTGCGCCGGGGCGAGCGATCGTAGCGGAAGCCCCAACGGAGCGAACGGTTGGTCAGGTCGACCGCCACCACGGCGCCCGACGAGGTGGGGCACACCAGCACGCCATCGGCATACGACGGCGTGACGCCCGCCAGCCGACGCGTCGAATCGCTGAGGATATCCTGTTCAACGATCGCCAGTTGTTGCGACCACAGGTAATTGCCGGTTCGGGCGTCGAGTGCCACCAGGCGAATCTCGCCCTGCATTTCGACCAGGCAGTACAGCATGCCGGAGAGCGGCAGCGGCGGCCCAAGGAAGAACGCGCCAGCCAACGGGTGATCGGCAGGGGTATCTTCACCGCCGATTTCCCATCGCAGCGCACCCTGCCGTTTGAGATCGAGGGCTTGCAGGCGATTGGCAACCTCAGAGTCGCCGCCGGCAATCTGGCCGTTGGGCAGGAATACCTGTGGGCGTGCCCGAGCTCCGGTCGGCGGAACAAAGGTCAGGTCTTGCAGCGCGTATACGGCTTCACCATCGCTGCTGAGCATGCCGTACGCCAGGTCGTTCCAGATGCGCTGTTCGAGCATCTGGGCATTGGTGGCGTTGGCGTTGTTGAACGCCGAGAACTGCGCGGCCACCGCGCTGCGCTGGCTGAGCACGTCGCGCAGGTCTTCTTCCACCTGCCAGATGCGCTTGCCGTTCTCGAAGTCGATCGCCACCAGGCTTTCGGCCGTGCGAACCACCACGGTGCCGTCGACCACGATCGGATGCAGCGCCGGAATGGCGACAATCTCCTGCTCGCGATACCGCTCGTGGAGGTTGTTGATCTCGGTGAGAACACGTTCAAAGTTGGAGATCGGAATCGCCCAGCGGTGGCTCAACAGCGGCAAACCGCCGCCTGAAGTCAGCGTCCGCGTGGGATTGCCGCGATGCATCAACCACTGCGTGGCAATCTGCTGCGATTCCAGCCGGGCCGGTCCGATCGCGTTGGCGAGCCAATCGAGGGCCGTATCGGTACTGGCAAACATCGGAATGCTGCGATCGCCCACACGGATGCGGGCGTTGGGCGCGCGATTTTTCAGCTCGGCCAAAGCCGCGGTAGCCCGATCGCGCACGCCGGCCCGGTACCAGGCCGTGGCTTCCAGGAACGAAAGATTGGGCTCAAATGCCGCCCCGCCGGGCGAATCTTGCAGCCGCCGCAGGCACAACGCAGCGGCCAGCGGCTGCCCTCGATCCAGGTGCAGCATCGCCAGCAAGAAGGTGGCCTGGTAACCAGCCTTGGTATGGAAGTAACGCCGCGAGACTTCTTCGAGGCCGCCTTCGTTGCCCGCGGCCACGGCCTCGGCAAGTTGCTTGGCGGCGGTGGCGCCGTAGTTGAGTTCGTACGCCTGGCGGCCTTCGTCGGGCATGGAGCCGATGATCCGCTGGGCCTCGGCCTTGAAGCTGCGGCTTACCGGATTCCCGGCGTTATCGAGCTCGAAATAATCTTCCTCGGTTTCCAGCACCCTCTGGAGCAGCCGCACCGCGACGGTATATTCTCCGTCTTCAACATAGGTGCGGGCTTTACTCAAGGCCGCTTGTAGCTCGCGGTCGGGAGCGAGAAAGGTTTGTTCTGGGCCTGTGGCACCGCCGAATCGTTGGCCCAGGGCGATCGCCGGCAGAAAGAGCCCTCCCAGCAGCACCGCCAGAAGCAACCTGGTTGGCTGCATTGTCCCTCGTGGACGAGCCCAAGAAGACTCTTTCCGTTGGACCATCATCCCGTCTCCTTTCAGGCGTTGCAGCCGGTGGCGCGCAAGGATGCACTCCCTTGGATTGCGGCGCGAACGCTGCAAGGCTCGAAACCGAGCATTTTCCCATTTGGGGCACGCAAGGCCTCGGGTTGGGAAGCCCAAGGCGCGCTGGTACCAGACGCAGCCTGACCGCCGTACGTGCGATGGTTGGCCGATCAGCATAAACCGCGTCAACAGAAAATGTTACGAGATCAACTGGCTTCCTGCAAGCTGAATGGCCCCCACCGGCGGCGGTATTTCAGCGATGAACCAGGCGGCGGAAATGTCGTCTGTACGCCATGCACGGATCGCAGCACCGGTGACCACCAAGTGACGTTATCCGGGTGGATCAGTTGCCTGCCTGCTCGCTAGACTGACCGGGGACAGACTGCCGCCCCCCGGGGCGATGCCAGCATCCTCCCTGGGCCGACACCGCCCACTAAGTTCAAAATGTTACTGGGGTTAGCCGCGGCACCCGGCGAGCCAATCCAACCTCCCAGCGAACCTTCCAAGCCGATTCCGAAACTTCCATGCCAGACATCTTTGCCGACCTGAAGTGGCGGGGCCTGATCCACCAGACCACCGACGACGAAAACCTGCCCAAGTGGCTCGCTGCCGGGCAGCGGACGCTTTACGCCGGCTTTGACCCCACGGCCACCAGCCTGCACGTTGGTCACTTGCTGCCGCTGGTCTATTTGCGGCGGTTTCAGTTGGCGGGGCACAAGGTGATCGCCCTAGTCGGCGGGGCCACCGGCATGATTGGCGACCCCAGTGGCAAGAGCGAGGAACGTAACCTGCTGTCGCGAGAGGTGTTAGAAGCCAACGTCGTGGGTATCCGGCAGCAGATGGAAGGCTATCTGGACTTCGGCGGCGAGAATCCGGCCATCCTGCTCAATAACTACGACTGGATGCGCGACTACACCTACCTGGAATTCTTGCGCGACGTGGGCAAGCACTTCCCCGTCAACGTGATGATGGCCAAGGATTCGGTCCGCAGCCGCTTGGAACGTGAGGGAGCCGGCATCAGCTACAGCGAGTTCAGCTATATGCTGCTCCAGGCGTACGACTTTGTGTACCTCAATCGCAACTACGGTTGCGAGCTGCAGATCGGCGGCAGCGATCAGTGGGGCAACATCACCGCCGGGATCGACTTGGCGCGACGGATGCACGGCGTGCAGCTTTACGGCATTACCTGCCCGCTGCTGTTGGACAGCACCGGCAAGAAGATGGGCAAGACGGCCAGCGGCGACACCGTGTGGCTGTCGCCCGAGCGGACCAGTCCCTACAAGTTCTACCAGTACTGGATCAATATCGCCGACGCCGACGTCAGCAAGTGTCTGCGCTTCTTCACCCTGCTTTCGCACGAGGAGATCGAGGCGATCGAGCAGGCCGAAGATCCCCGGGTGCGGCAGCGTCGGCTGGCCGAGGAAATGACGCGGCTGGTGCACGGCGAGGCGGGCCTGCAGCGGGCCCAGTTGGCGTCGGAGATTCTGTTCGGACGCGAGATCAGCGGCCTGTCGGACGCCGAGCTGAACGAGATCTTCGCCGACGTGCCCAGCCAAACCCTGCCGAAATCCGCCTTGGAAGGCGAGGGCTTGAGCGTTGCCGAGGCGTTCACCGCTTCGGGCCTGGCCAAGAGCAACAGCGAAGTTCGCCGCACGGTGGAGCAAGGCGGTGCGTACGTTAACAACCGGCGCGTGCCGGGCTTCGATTACCAGCTCACCGCCCAGGATCTGGCCAGCGAAACCGTGATGGTGTTGCGCTCCGGCAAGAAGAAGTACGCCCTGCTGCGGTTCGTCTAGACGGCCCCTGCCCTGCTCTGGCATGGCCGGCATGCCACCGTGGCGGGGAGAAATTGCGCAAAGTGATGCCACCCACCCTGCGGCGTTGCGGCTGTTGGCAAGCTATGATGGACGCAGTACGTCCATCCTCACCCGCCTCCGACGCACCCTTTGTTCCCACCAATCGCTATGGCTGATACGTCCGATCTGCGCGGCATTTTCACCCCGAACCTGGTGCCCTTGGATTCGCGGGGCGAGATCAACGAGGCGGAATTGCGCCGCTACACCGACTGGCTCATCGAACGCGGCGTGCACGGCCTGTATCCCAACGGCTCGACCGGCGAGTTCACCCGGTTCACGCCCGAGGAACGCCGGCGGATCATCCAGATTGTGACCGACCAGGCGGCCGGCCGCGTCCCGGTGTTGGCCGGTGCCGCCGAAGCCAATACGCGCGAAACGATCAAGGCGTGCGAGGCTTACTACGAGATGGGCGCTCGGGCGGTGGCGATTGTATCGCCGTTCTATTACAAGCTGAGCCCGGCGTCGGTGTACGCATACTTCAAGGAGATCGCCGACAACTCGCCGATCGACGTGTCGCTGTACAACATCCCGATGTTTGCCTCGCCGATCGACGTGCCCACGGTGCAGCGGTTGGCCGAGGAATGCCCGCGTGTGGTGGCGATCAAGGACAGCTCGGGCGACCTGCCGCACATGATGCGGATGATTGCGGCGGTGCGGCCGATCCGGCCCGAGTTCCGCTTCCTCACGGGGTGGGATGCCGCGCTGGTTCCGATGTTAGTGGTCGGTTGCGACGGCGGCACCAATGCCACCAGCGGCATTGTGCCGGAAGTGACGCGCAAGCTGTACGACCTGACCGTATCCGGCCGGCTCGATGAAGCCCGCGAGCTGCAATACAAGCTGCTCAAGCTGTTCGACGCGATGATCTACTCGGCCGACTTCCCCGAAGGCTTCCGCGCGGCGCTGCGGTTGCGCGGGTTCGAGACGGGCGTGGGCCGCCAGCCGCTTTCGCCCAGCCAACGCGTCGATCTGGCCGTGGTGAGCGACACGCTGCAATGCCTGCTGGCCGAGGAAGGCTTTACCGATGAGCCGATCGGCGGTTGCCCCCCGCGCCGCGCCGACAACGGCCAGACGCCGGCCGACGTCGACCGAATCGTCCAGAGCGTGGTGGCAGAACTGCGCCGCCGCGGCCTGGCCCGCGAGTAGTTCGGCGGCTCTCGGCGAACCGTTGCTTGTCAACGTGCACCGCAGCTGCGGCGGGCTTTTCTTCGTGCAGGTTTCAGCCTCAGGCGGTGCGGATTAGAATCGTTCTGCACCATTGGTTGGGTGTAGCCGGTCCGATCGGTCCCGTGCGGGCCTATCGGCCGACGCATCGCATTCCCTGTTCAGCCGCCGAGGATCTGCAATATGGCCCAGCGCCGCTTGTTGTGGTTTGCCGCTCTCCTTGCCGTCGCGCTTGGTGTGCCGGCGAATGCTTCCGCCGAGGACAAAGTACTCAAGGCCGGCATCATCGGCCTGGATACGTCGCACGTGGTCGCATTCACCAAGGGGCTCAACGACCCCAAGGCCACCGGCTACATGGCCAAGGTGAAAGTGGTGGCGGCCTACCCGGGCGGCAGCCCCGACATTCCCGCCAGTGCCGACCGTGTGGAAGGTTTCACCAAGACCTTGGCGGGCATGGGCGTAGAGATCGTCGACTCGATCGATGAGCTGCTCAAGCGGGTTGACGTGGTGCTGCTGGAAAGCGTGGACGGCCGGCCGCACCTGGAGCAGGTCAAACCGGTGATCGCTGCCGGCAAGCCGGTGTTCATCGACAAGCCGGTGGCAGCCTCGTTGGTCGATGCGATTGCCATCTATCGTCTGGCCGAGAAGCACAAGGTGCCGGTGTTCTCCAGCAGCTCGCTGCGGTTCAGCCCCGGCATCATCGGCCTGCGCAACAGCGACGAAGTCGGTGAAGTTCGCGGTGCCCTGGCGTATAGCCCATGCTCGCTGGAGCCCCACCACCCCGACCTGTTCTGGTACGGCATCCACGGCGTGGAGACCCTGTTCACGGTGATGGGCCCCGGCTGCGAAACGGTGACCTGCGTCAAAACTCCCGGCACACACGTCGTCACCGGCGTGTGGAAGGACGGCCGGATCGGCACCTTCCGCGGCATTCGCGACGGTAAGGCGGGCTACGGCGGCGTGGTGTTCGGCTCCAAGGCGATTGTGCCGATCGGCAGCTACGCCGGTTACACGCCGCTGTTGGAGAAGATCGCCGAATTCTTCCACACGGGCGTGGCGCCGGTCAGTGCCGAAGAAACCATTAACCTGGTGGCCTTCATGGAGGCGGCCGACGAAAGCCTGCGGCAAGGCGGCAAGCCGGTAGCGATTGCCGACGTGATGAAGAAGGCCGAGGCCCAGCTCAAGGATCAGTAAACGCCGGTTGCGGCTGTCGCAGCAGCACCCGCCGATGAGCTGGCGGCGATTGTGATAAAATCGAGGGCGCGGCGAATGCTCGGGGAGCTTCGCCGCGCCCTCTTGTTTTGCCGCACGAACGGAAAGCCCCCCATCATGGACGTTCAAGAACCGGTTGGGCCATCCGCACTGGATGGCAACGTGGGAGATACTTCGCACGGTCATTGTCGCTGGCGTTGGGCGGGCTTCTTACTCAGCACGCCAGCGCTTTTGTTGGCCATGGCGGCGGTCCACTTCTGCCATGCGGCGGATGCTCCCCTGGGCGACACCAACGCGTCTCCCGGCAACGTCACGGAACGTCCCGCTTCCGAGAACGCATTGGAAGACGCAGCCCGGCAGCCCGGCTTGGGTCCGGCCACGGGCTTGAGCGAATTCGTGGTGGCTCCGGAGCCTTCGCCCGAGGCCGTGGCGTTCTACCACGGCAGCAACTGGCTTTGGGCAGTCCGTTGGCTGTTGGCGCTAGCCGTGCCGGCCGTGGTGTTGTTCACCGGCTTATCGGCCCGGCTGCGTGATGTGGCCCAGTACATCGGCCGCCGCCCGATCTTTACCGCCGTGGTGTTTGGTTGGCTGTTCCTGTTGCTGACGTTCCTGGTGGAACTGCCGCTGCGGTATTACCAGGGCTATGTACGGCTTCACGAATATGGGCTATCCAATCAGACGTTTGGCCGCTGGGCCGAAAACCTGTTCAAGATGCTCGCGGTCGAAGCCGTGGCGGCCGCACTGATCGTGGGCGGCCTGTCGCTGCTGCTGCGATACAGTCCCAAGCGGTGGTGGATTTACACGGGCCTGATCTCGTTGCCCATCATGTTGGTGGTCGCCTTGATTCTGCCGGTGTGGATTCAACCGCTGTTCAATGACTTTCAGCCGCTGGCCGATCGTGACCTGGATGCCAAGATTCTGAACCTGGCCAGTCGGGCCGGTATCGATGGCAGCCGCGTCTTTCAGGTGAACAAGAGTGCCGACACCAAGGCGGTGAATGCGTACGTCACCGGGTTTGGCAGCACCAAGCGCATTGTGCTGTGGGATACGCTCCTGGACCGGTTGACCGAACGGCAGGTGCTGTTTGTTGTCGCCCATGAGATGGGCCACTACGTGCTAGGGCACGTCTGGAAGACCATCGCGGCCATCGTTGGGCTGCTGCTGGTCGCCTTGTGGATCATTCAGTGGGCGTGCCGGTGGATCATCGCGCGCTGGTCGCACCGCTTGGGCTTTGAGAGCTTGAGCGATCCGGCGGCGCTGCCGCTGCTGTTGCTCGCTTTTCAGGTGTGTTACCTGCTGTTCTCGCCGCCGGTGTTAGCCTTGAGCCGGTATCACGAGCGTGAGGCCGATCGGTTTGCCCTGGAGCTGACGCGGTGGAACCGCGACGGGGCCGAAGGATTCGTGCGGCTGCAACAAGAGAATCTCTCGGTGCCGAATCGCGGCTGGCTCTACCAGTTTTTCCGCGGGACGCACCCCACACTGGCCGAGCGGATCGAGTTCTGCAACTGTTACCGGCCTTGGGAGGTCGGCGAGCCGCTGCGGTATGGCGACTTGTTCGGTTTGCCGGAGCCCGATTCACCAGCCGCCGAGCGGTAGCGCGATTTCGACCGAGGCAGTGTCGCAGGCGGCGTCCTGTTCGGCGACGACGAACCGGCTCATGCCAATATCAATCTGATCGCCTAGCGACAGCGTCACTTCCGTCACCCGCTCGCCGTTGACGAACGTGCCGTGTTTGGAGCCCAGGTCGCGCAGGATGAACCGGCCGCCCACTTCGTCAATCTGGCAGTGCATCCGGCTGACCCAGCGGTCGTGGAGCATCAGGGCTGCTTCGGGGCTGCGCCCAATTAACAGCGGGAAACGATTCGACACGATACGGTCGGAACCGTGCACATAACCCACTGCGCGAAGCGAAATCTTCATCGGAGTGACGACGATCTTCGGGATTAGCCCGGCGTGGCCTGTGGCACCCAAAGCGGTCCGTTCGCGGCGGGGGCAGGCAGTGACAAACCCCAGCGATTAAGCTGGCGGCGGCTGCCCCGAACTGCCTGCTAATCGTGACGGTAGGTGCCCTAGGTGGGGTAGTTCTTGGAGGGAAGGTTCATCCTTGCAAACCCAACAGGCGGTTGGTGGGTAGGGATGAATATAACAGAGCCCGTTGATGCTTGCCTCAGAAAATGTAGCAAAACCGCCACGCGAGTCAATCATCGGGCTGATGGCGACCGCAACGGATTTGAGCGGCGTACGGCTGCTACTTCTCGGGGGCAGTTTCGGCCGGCGCGACGAGGCCCGTCGTCTCCGATGGACCACCCTCCCCCAGCCTGCCGTGCTGGGGTAGCATAAGGCGTATGAGTACGGCTGCCGCACCTCACGCGAACCATTCCAGCAACGATCGCCAGCCGTTGGAGCTGCGCCCGCTTGCCATTGGCAACGTGGCGATTGGCTTCCCGGTTGTACAAGCGGCCTTGAGCGGCTACAGCGACATGGCCATGCGGGTAATTGCCCGCCGGCTGGGGGCATCGTACGCGCTGTGCGAAGTGGTGCTCGATCAGTTTGTGGTGTCCGGCCAGCGCAAGCTCGCTCGGCGATGGCAGATCAGCGATGAAGAGCACCCCGTGGGCGGACAGCTTATGGGCTCCGACCCGGTCGAGTTTGCCACTGCCGCCGCCGAGATGACCGCGGCCGGCTTCGATGTGATCGACATCAACTTCGGTTGCCCGGTGAAGAAGGTGCTGGGCCGCTGCCGGGGCGGTTTTCATCTGAGCCAGCCTGAGGTGGCGCTGGAGATCGTTTCGCGGGTGCGCGACGCCGTGCCGCCGCACATTCCGGTGACGGTAAAGATGCGCCGTGGCATCGACGACACGCCGGAAAGCCGCGACCGGTTCTACACCATTTTCGATGGCGCGTTTGCCCGCGGCGTGGCCGCCATCACCGTCCATGGCCGCACGGTGCTGCAGCGGTACATTGGCCCCAGCCGCTGGGATTTCTTGCGCGAGGTTAAGGCCCATGCCGGCAAGCGCACCGTGCTTGGCAGCGGCGACTTGTTTACCGCCGCGGACTGTTTGCGGATGATCCGCGAGACGGGCGTCGATGGCGTAACGGCTGCCCGGGGCGCGATCGGTAACCCTTGGATTTTTGCCCAGGCTCGGGCGTTGGCCCAGGGCTTGCCGCTTCCGCCTCCGCCCTCGCTGTGGGAACAGCGCGAAGTGCTACGCGAACACTGGCGGCTGGCCGAGCTGTGCTACCCCGATAAGTTCGTGGGGCGGCAGATGCGCAAGTTCGGCATCAAGTATTCACAGTTGCACCCCAATAGCCGCGAAGTGCGCGACGCCTTCATTCGCGTGAAGCAGCCTGGGGACTGGCACGCCGTGCTGGACACGTGGTATGCCGAGGATCTGCCGGGCCGCTACCCTGATCCGCCCGACAACAGCGGCGGCGACTCGTGCGAGGAAGGCTAGCTGCGCTGCCGTTGGTGTTGCGGCGTTAACCCGCTAAAACATCCCACCGGTAGCGGTCGCCCTCCCCACCTTCGAAGCTGGAAGAAATCATGCTGGATCGCATCGAAATCAAGGGCCTGGTGGTGCGGGCCATCCTGGGCATCAACGACGATGAACGCGTCAACCGCCAGAACGTGGTGATTCACATCACGATGTTCGCCGATATCCGCAAGGCAGCCGCCAGCGACAACATCGACGACACCGTGAACTACCGCAGCGTGGCCAAGGAAGTGATCGCCCTGGCGGAAAGCACCGAGTACTTCCTGGTCGAAAAGCTGGCCGAGGAAATCGCCAAGCTGTGCCTCAAGGATGAACGGGTGCAGAAGGTGATTGTTTCGGTCGAAAAGCCCGACGCCTTGCGGTTTGCCGACAGCGTGGGGGTAACCATCGAACGCTCGCGATAACCTCGCTGCGAACGTGCCACGGTTGACGAACGACTTGCTTTCACGGCGTGCCACGGCTCTGCGAGCATGATCATCGAGCGCGGGTGCCACGACGCTGCGAACCGTGTTGGATAAGGTTTCACCAGACGGCGAGCCCAAGCAGTACGCCCCCCAGCACGTTGTCTTGAAAACAAAAAGGTGCGCCGGTCCAGTGACCGACGCACCTTTTCTTGTATCAAGTCGATATTCCTGGTTCGCAAAGCGCCCCTCCTTAGAGGCCGAAGCGAATCCCACCGGCCTTTACCAGAGGATGCGGCCGCCGTCGATCACGATCACCGAGCCGGTCATGTAGCTCGAAGCATCGCTGGCCAGATACAGGGCCAGACCTTCGATCTCGTGCGGTTCGCCCAGCCGGCCCATGGGAACCTTGGATTCGATTTCGGTCTTGAGCTCGGGCCGCTCGTTGAACCAGCGGCGATTGGCATCGGTGAGGAACGTGCCGGGGGCGATGGCGTTCACGGTCACGTTGAACGGCGCCCAGTCGGCGGCGACCGCCTTGGTGAACATCGACAGTGCGCCCTTGCACGTTTCGTAGCTGCGGCCCCGCATCTGGGCCCCGGCGATGATGCTGTTGATCGACGAAATGTTGATCACCCGGCCCCGCCGCCGCGGCAGCATCGAGCCGCCGATCATTTTCGTGCAGATGAACGCCTGGGTCAGGTTCAGATCGACAATCTTCTGCCACTGATCCAGCGGCATTTCCTCGGTGGGAAAGTTGATCCGCCGGCCGCCCACGTTATTGATCAGGATGTCGATCGGTCCGAAGTCGCTGAGCACCTGCTCGCAGAACGCGGTGGCCCCCTCGGGCGTGGACAGGTCGGCCACCAGGGCATCGACCTTGGGGGCCACCTGCGAGAGCTCGGCCTTGGCCTGCTCGACATTGCCGGCATCGCGGCTGGAGACGATCAACTCCGCGCCGGCTTCGCCAAGCGCCCTGGCCATCGCCAGGCCCAATCCACGCGTGCCGCCGGTGATGACTGCGCGGCGTCCGTCCAACCGAAACCGATCGAAAATGCTCATAGGTGTTTGTTCACTCCGCGGATGCTTCGTGGCCCTGGGATTTGTGCGGCCGTCCGATGGATGTAGGTCCCGGGGCAACGTGCGGCTAGCGTAGCACGGGCGGGGGGCGGTGGCAAACGGCTGATGTTGGGTACTTGCCGGCCGCGGTGGTTGCGATTCAGCAACTTACCACGATGGGCCTGGTGGCGTGCGCTTTCGAAACCTACGGCCCTTGGCGCCTCGCCGTGTGAGCGGTTCATTCGTTAGCATGAAATCACCGAATGCGACGTCGCTCGCCGCCCTACCTGCTTGGCTCCGCATTGCATGACCGATGTACTCCTATCACTAGGCTCTAACCAGGGCGATCGCGCCGCGGCACTGCAAGCGGCCGTGGATGCCCTATCGGCAACGCCGGGCTGCCGCGTCACGGCGGTCAGCGGCTGGCTAGGCACGGTGCCGATTGGTGGGCCAACAGGGCAGCCGGAGTTTCTCAACGGCGCGGTGCGGCTGGAAACGAGCCTGGCCGCGGAGACGCTCCTTGCGCGGCTGCACGAGATTGAAGCGTCGCTGGGGCGGGAGCGGAGCGTGCGCTGGGGACCTCGGCCACTGGACCTCGATTTGCTGCTTTTTGGTGATGCCCAAATCGATCGGCCAGAGCTACAGGTACCGCACCCACGGCTGGAATGTCGGCAGTTTGTGCTCAAGCCGGCGGTGGAGATCGCCGGCGCGATGGTTCATCCCCGGCTGGGCTGGACGCTTCAGCGGATCTTCGACCACTTGCACCATGCACCGCCCTGGCTGGCTGTGGCAGCAACCGACGAAACAACCGCCACCACATTCATCGAGCGGCTAGCCCTGGCAAGTTCCGCCGGGCTGCTCGTGGCCCCACCGGATCAGGTACTGGCCGCGCTTGAGGACGGCGGTTCCCCCTCGCCGCCGCCAAGCCGGTTCTGGCTGAGCATCCTGCCTGAGCGGTACGCCGATTTGGATGACCAGGTGGCGTCCGCCGATGTCCTGGGCCTGCCGCGGCTCACATTCACGCTCAATCGACCGCCCGTCCGCTGGGCCCCCAGCCTGAGCTTTACGACGGCCGATCTGGAGGCAGCTGTGAACGACGCCGTGGCGGCGATCGAGGCTTCGTTACCGGAGAACGTGGGCTAACCGGTAAGAGCCACGCACGGCTTTAAGATCGGCGCAGCCGACGGCCTGCCGACCACGCGGGCGGGCTTGTCAAACCGGCAAGTAACCGGCATAGAATAGAGCTGCCCGGCCGCGGCAATCGCTGGAGGTCAGCCGCGAGATTGCCGCCAGTCCCCTGGCAACGTCGAGGGGGTACACCAGATGCCGCTGTACGAATACATCTGCGAGAATTGCCACAAGCAATTGGAATTGCTGGTCCGTGGTTCGGAGCAGCCACGCTGCCCCCATTGCGAGGGTGAAAAGCTCACGCGGCTGTTGAGCGTTCCAGCGGGGCATGTGGCCAAGGGCGGCAGTCTACCCATTTGCGATGGCCCCAAGTTCACGCCCTGCGGCATGGGCGGTTGCGGCCGGCCCGAGTGTGGCTTCTAACGCTTGCACCGACAATCTGTAACTCCGTGCGGCGCGTGAGCGCTGCCCGGCTGGCCAAACACGCTCATCGCTGCCACCTTTCCGAGGCCGTCACTCCACCGTGTGTCAGCGACTGGGGTTGACGTCACCGGCATCGTTCCTCGATGCCCGCCAATAAGTTGCCCCCTGCCACGCCGCGGTCAGCTTGTATCGTCAACGTCCAGATTGATGGATTTAAGGTATTAACATCACGGTAGTTGCGGCGCCGATTCGCCTTTCAAGCCCGGCCTGCGCGTGGCCAGGTCGTATAATCATTTAGCCCTACGCGGCCGGGTTCCTATCCTTCAACCGAAAGCGAATCATGGTGAGCAAGGCGGATCTTTCGCAGCAGCCGTTGGACGAACGCCAGGAGCAGCAGGAATCGTTTGCCGAAACGGCGTTCAAGCTGGCCGGTAAGAGCGAGGAAGAATCGCGGCGAACCGGCGCGTTGGATCGCGCCGATGATCAGGTCGAGGCCTTGTTCGCCAAGCGATACCAGACCGTCAACAGCCCCATTCACCGCGCGGTGTGGGATGCCGTCGTCGAAGCCGACGGGTTCCGCTCCGCGCCTTCGGAAACCCCGCCTGAGGTGCGGAAGGTGATGGACGCGTCGCTGGCGACCGTCCGCCGTCACCGCGAGGCGGGCACGCTTCTCAATGACGAGCAGAAGATCTCCAACCAGGTTCTGGAGGACCTGGCAGCCGATGGCTACTGGGGCCTGCTCGTCGACCGGGAATATGGCGGCAGCGGCGCGCCGTTCAACAGCTTTGCGCCGTTTCTGACGCAGATGGCGATGGTCGATCCGACCATCGCCGGCCTGGCGAGCGTGCATGGCTGCATCGGCGCGGTTGATCCGGTCCGCACGTTCGGTACGCCGGAGCAAAAGCAACGCTTCCTGCCAAAGCTGGCCAGCGGCGAACGGCTGTCGGCCTTCGCGCTGACCGAACCGGCGGCCGGCTCGGACCTGACTGCTTTGCGAACGGAGGCTCGCCTGGAAGGCGATCGCTACATCGTCAACGGCGAGAAGCTGTTCATCACCAACGTGGTGCCTGGCCGCACCATCGGTCTGGTCTGCCTGATCGACGGCAAGCCCGCGGTGCTGATTGCCGATCTGCCTCCCGAGGAGAATGAGCACTTCCAGCTCAGGAAATACGGGCTGTGGGCGCTGAAGCACACGTACAACCAGGGCATCATTTTCCGCAACTTTGAGGTGCCTGCGGAAAACCTGCTCAAGCCCGAGCGCGGCGACGGCCTGACCATTGCCTACCACGGCTTGAACCTGGGCCGCGTTTCGCTGTGTGCCAATGCGGCCGGCACGATGCGGTTGATGCTGGCCAGCATGTTGCCCTGGGCCCGTTTCCGGAAAACGTACGGCGCGCCCATCGCAACCCGTGAACTGGTGCAGCGACGTATTGGCCGCACGGCTGGGCTGATCGTGGCCTGCGACGCGCTGGTCGACTGGTGCAGCAGCCTGCTCGACCAGGGCTACCGCGGCGAGATGGAGTGCGTGGTCGCCAAGATCTTCGGCAGCGAAGCCCAGAAAGAGTGCGCGATCGAGTACTTCATGAAGACGCATGGTGGCCGCTCATTCTTGCGCGGCCACCTGTTCGGCGACAACGTGCACGAGTACCTGGCCCCGTGCATCTACGAGGGCGAGGGCGAGATGCTCGGCATGGCATTCTTCAAGTCGCTGGTCAAGCAGCACGGCATGACGTACTTCAAGCCGATCGGCGAAACGCTCGCCAAGGCCGGCATCCGACAGCCCAACATGGCCAATCCGGCGCACTTGTGGAAGTTGCGCGAGCCGATGTGGCAGTACGCCAAGTGGATGGTACGGCAGAGCCTGCCCAAGCCCAGCCCGCGGTTGCCGGCCCTGCCCGTTGCGTTGAACGACCACGCTCAATTCGCGGCTCGGTGGTTGCAGCAGTCGCCCAGCGAGATCAGCGGCACCATGCGCAAGCACCAGCTTAAGCTGGCTGACCGGCAGTGCCGGATGCAGGAAATTTCGCTGCGGGTGCAGAAGGCCGTCGTGATCCTCTGCACGGCTCTGTACGCGGCGCGGCAGGACGACGAGATTGTGCGCGAGGCGGCGGCCGTCATCTGCGGCGACCTGCGACGCGACCTGGAATTCCGTCGGCCCAGCGACCGCGATTTCCGCCAGGTGACCAAGCTCGGCAAGGCGATTGCCGATGGCCAGTTCCGCTCAATCGCCGGCCTGGAACCCGACGAAATCTTGATGCCCTACCAGCCGTAACCGGTTATTCCTGGCAGCCAGCGGGTTGGGGCGCTACTCGGCCTTGGGAGCCTCCACCGGTTCGTCATCCAGCAGTTTGATGCGGATGTTGCGGTAACGCACCTTGGCCCCATGGTCCTGGAAACCGATATGCCCTCGCTGGCTGCTTAGGTCGCGCAGCGGGCGAATGAACTTGTTGGGTTTGCCGTCGGCGCTCTTGCCAGCTTCGGTCCAGTCGGACAGATCGACGTCGATAATCTTTTCTCCGTTGAGCACCACTTCAATGCGGCGGTTGGCAGAGGTCAGCCGCAGGTGGTTCCATTCGCCCTTGCGGCACATCTCCTTGCTCGGCGCGACGCAATCGTAGAGTGAGCCGCAGGTGTGCTTGCTGGGCTGGCCGTCGCGCGGCGGCATGATCTGGATTTCCAACCGGTCCTTCAGTGTGTTGGCCGGATCGGGCTTGCGGAACAGCAGGCCGCTGTTGCCGTGCGTGAGAAACTCCAGCTCCAGCACAAAGTCGCCAAAGCTTTCTTCGGTGTAGATGTCGCCGCCGCGTTCGGTACGGACAAGTTCGCCGTCGATCACCTGCCAGCCTTTACCCGGCGGTCCGCCCCGCCCCGCCCGCCAGCCTGAGAGGTCCCGGCCGTTGAACAGGGACCGGAATCCGTCGGCCTGAGCATCATCGGCCAGGGCCGCGGTACTCACCGACAGCGCGAGAAGAGCCGCGGCCAGCGGCCTTGCAAACATCAAGGCATGGGAGAACGGCCTGGAAATGGTTTCCTGTTCACGAAGCTGATGGAGGAGATGCCGCATGATGATTGCTCACCAGAATGTTTAGCTTCAGGACGTGGCTGTAAAGCTGCTGTGTGACCGTCTGCAGCGCAGTATCGCGCAACCGCGCCCGCGATTGTACCGCCGGAGATGATCGGTTTGCCAACAGTGCGGCCTGGGAAACGTATTGTCGCGGCGTCAACGCAATTGGCACCGTTTCATCGCACGCCGTGGAAAATTTGGCAACTGCGCGCCACGTTCCTATAGTGAGGGCCGATATGCATCACCTGGTTATTTCGTGGTCTACGTACACAGGAAGACGCCAACGTGACTGCTCCTTTGTTCTCGGCCCAGGAATTGGAAGCCTACGAACGCGACGGATTCGTGCTGGTCAAGCAACTGTTCGATGCCGAGGAAATTGGGCTCTTGGCGAGTTACGCCCGGGCGGATGCCCAATTGGAAACACAGGCTTACGGCCGCCGCGATGCCACCGGGCAGCCGGTTCGCCTGGCCCTGTGGAACACGCCGGGGGATGATCTGTATGGCCTGTTCAGCCGCTCGGCGCGAATCGTGCGGCGGATGGAGCAGCTCTTGGGCGGCGAGGTCTACCACTGGCACGCCAAGATGATCCTCAAGGAGCCGCGCGTGGGCGGCGCCTGGGAGTGGCACCAGGATTACGGTTACTGGTACCACAATGGTTGTCTGGCGCCTCTGTTGGCCAGTTGTTGGATTGCCGTCGATCCGGCCACTCGCGAAAACGGCTGCCTGCAAGTACTCAAGGGCACGCACCACCTGGGGCGGATCGATCACGGCCAAACCGGCGATCAGACCGGGGCCGACCTGGAACGCGTGGCTGTGGCCGAGCAGCGGTTCGAAAAGTACTACGTTGAAGCCGAGCCGGGCGACGCCTTCTTCTTCCACTGCAATCTGCTGCACCGCTCGGATCAAAACCGGTCCGAAATGCCCCGCTGGTCGCTGATCTGTTGCTACAACGCAGCCCGCAACGATCCCTACAAGGAATCACGCCACCCGCGGTATACCCCGCTCGACGTGGTGGATGACGACGCCATCAAAGCCTGGGCCCGCGAACACGCGGCCAACTGACGCCGCCTCTCCCCCCGCCATGTGCCGCGTCGGCTAGGCTGCTTCGCGCAAAATTCACGAAATCGGCAACAGGGAAATTTGCCCAGCGGCCAAACGTAACCTAGGGTTGCCGTGGCGGACAGCGCTCCGGCGGCACCTTGGTGATGCGCTGCGCGCGGCGCTTCGCAATGCCTGCCCTTCGTTCACGTCCTGGGTGGGCGGCATCGTCCGCTGACTGTCCTCTCTCGACTTGTCTGGTGATTCAACCACTTCGCGGCGGTCGATTGTTCGCGTCCGCGCTCGCGCTTGTGCAGAAAACGGGGAATTCGTGGCTGCGACCGAGTGCAATCCGGGCTGGGAAAACGTGAAGAGCCTGGTGGCCGAATTATCGGTCGATCGGGAGCATCTCGATCAATTGCTCGCCGCCCAGCGTAAGTGGCTGGCGGAAGTTCGCGAGCGGCAACAGCGCCAGGCCAAGGCACTGACCCAGCTTCAGCAACAAAACGCCGAACTGGCCAAGGCTCAAGAGAGCCATCAACAGCAGTTGGTCGAACTCCAGCGGCAACTTGAGGAAGCCCAGGCCCTGGCGGCCGAGTACCGCAGTCAATGGGAGGCCGAACGACAAGAGCTGCAACAGCAGCTTGCGGCCGCTGAGGGAGCACGCCGTAAGGCCGAGCAGCGGTGCGAGGCGCTGGAAGCCGAACGGGCAGAGCTCGTGCAGCAACATAACGAGATCGATCAGCAGCGGACTGCCCTGGAGCTGCAATGCCGCGATCTGGAGCAGCAACAATCGGCTCTCAAACAGGAGCTGGCGACGGTCCAGGAGCGGGATGCCAAGAACCGCGAACAACTCGAACAACTGCAACGGCAACAGCAGCACACCGAAACCGACTTCCTCCAGCTTCAAGAGCGTCTCAAACGCGAACAGCAGGCCTTGAAGGAAGCCCGCGAGGATCAGGCCCGTATTGAAGAACTGCTCGAAAAACGCATTGCCGAAGCCAAGCGGTTGCGTGAAGAACTGGCCGAGGTGCGCGAGCGGGCGAACGAAGAACGGGAGGAGTGGGCCGCAGAACTGAAACTGCTGCGGCGGGCCTTGGAAGTGAAGGCCGACGAACGCGACGACGTCCCGAAGATCCGGTCGACGGACGCCGTAGCCGACGATGCGGTCGAAACGCTATCGACCGCCAGTCGAGCGGTCGAGGCTCTGAAGGAACCGTCGTCGGTGCCGCCCAAACCAACTCCGACTCGCAAGTCCGACCCCGTGCTCGACGCGGTGCGGGCTCAATTCGAAAAACTGCAAGCAAACATCCTGGGCGAGTAATCGGCACGTCTGCTCTGCCCAGTACGGGACATACTCCAGGGGCCAGGCCAAATCCGAATCCAGGCCGAGGAGAAACTTCAGGTGAAAGCGACGGTATTGTCTGCCAGCGCATGGCGCTTCGGGCATTGGTTGATCGCCGGAGGCACCGCCATCACCGTCACGTGTTTGCTGGCTCTGCTGCTTTGGACGCGTCCGCCGCTTGATACCGCCTTGTGCGGTGGCGCTGCGGCCGCAATCGCCCTGACGATGTTGGGAGCCCGCTTTTGGGCACGCCGGCGGGGGAAGGACACAGCAAAGCAGGCCCCGGCCAACTCACGCCCACGTCCGCAGCCTGCTCCGCCTCCGTCGGACACCAAGACGCTTGTGGCTCAAATGCTCCGGCAGGGCCGCTATGCGCTGCTGCTGCGTCCGGAGATTCGGCCCAATCTCGACGAGGAGCAGTTGATCGAGGCGCTTGAAACGTTGATGAACGAGATGAGCGCCGTAACCGGTGGTGCCGTTGGTCCGTTCACCAACGCGATTGACCTGGCATGCGACGATGACAATCCGCCGGAACGCGGCTGGTCCACGGTGGCTCCCTTCTATCTGGACCGTTGCACGGTGACCAACCGGCAGTATGCGCTGTTCGTCGAGGCCGGCGGTTACGACAGCTACGAACTGTGGCTGCCGGAGGTCGTGCCGGCGATTCCGTCGTTTGTCGATCGCGACGGCTTCCCAGGCCCTCGCTACTGGAAAAACGGAACCTACCTGCCCGGTACCGACGACGAACCGGTGGTCGGCGTCAGTTGGTACGAAGCGGCTGCTTACGCCCGTTGGGTCGGCAAACGACTGCCGACCGACGCCGAATGGCAAAAGGCAGGGAGTTGCCCCGTGATGGTGGCCCCCGGCCAGATGGTCGATCGCCGTTTCCCCTGGGGCGACGCGGTTGACCGCACCCGCCTCAACATTTGGGGGTCAGAGCCCGATGGCATCGTGGCCGTGAACCATTACGCGGAGCGGTCGATCGGCGGCATCCAGCAGCTCGTCGGCAACGTGTGGGAATGGGTGGCCGACGATTTTGGCTTGGAGCCGCGTGGCCCGCGCAACAGGATCACGCTGCCCACGCCGATGAAAGCCATCCGCGGAGGCGCATTTGATACGTACTTCGACACCCAGGCGACCTGTCAGTTCCAGAGCGGCGAAAACCCGATGGCGCGGCGGCACAATATCGGGTTTCGCCTGGCCCTTTCGGTCCGCGACCTGGAAATGCCGCCTCCGCAGGACGAGTAGGCAGCGTTCGCGCGCTCAGATCATTTAGGGGCTTCGCCAATTGGTGCGGTGATGGCAGGTGCCGTCACAACGTCCAGCAGGACTGGACCGCACTTCCACCTCTCGCCAATCTCCCGTCTCTTGGATGCCTCTCATGACTCGCGGCGAAGTGATTCTCGATTCGTACCGGCTCGCCAAGTATGCCGTGTCGGTGCCGTGTTATATCTGCGGCGAACCGAACACGATCGATGCCGAACTGTGCCACGTGTGCTTTGCGCCGATGGCCCTGGCGCACCAGGTTCGCAGCACACGCGTTGCTCCGACGATGATCGCCACTATCGGCTCCAGCGGCGTCGGCAAGACAGTTTACCTGGGCATGTTGATGGACATGATCAGCCGACGTACCGACGGCACGCAGTTGCTTGCCCGGGGGGCGTTCTCCGTCAACCTGCAACAGAAGACGATCCACGCGCTCCAGCACGGCAAGTTCCCTGAGAAAACGCCCAACGAACCCGACCGTTGGAACTGGGGGCATTGCCAGTTCAAGAGCGATGCGTGCCCCAAGCCGGTGGAGTTCATTATGCCTGACCTGGCGGGCGAAGCACTGCTGGAAGAGGTAGACCACCCTGCCTCGTACCAGGTGGTGCGAGCGTTCCTGGCCAAGTGCTCCGGGGCGATGATCCTGATCGACGCCTTGCAATTGTTCAACGGCACGTTCGAGCAGGACTTCTTCACCATGAAGCTGCTCAGCTACCTGGTGGAGCTGGTCGAAGATCCCAAACGCGGCTGGCGGAACCGGCCCATTGCCGTAGTCTTCAGCAAGGCCGACCAGTGCGACGAAGTGTTCGACGATCCTGAAGGCTACGCCCGGCAGTATGCGGCCGGCTTGTGGCGTCACTGCCGCGAGCGGTTCAAGCGGCACAAGTTCTTTGCCGCCAGCGTGGTGGGCCGCTGCATTACCCGGCACAACGTCTACGACGGCGAAGTTCAGGTGCCGCTGCGGGTGGAGCCACGCGGGATTGAAGCCCCCTTTGAATGGATGATCGAGCAGACACGTCGGTAGGCGTGCTGTGTCTGCCGTTGTCCTCGATGGACTGACGCCGGTTGCACCTGATGCTGCAATGCGGCGGCCTGCCACTGTTCTTCCCACCGCCCGAGGTTCACAGCCTTGAACAACATGGGTTCAGCGATCAATCAGCCCGATCAGGAACCGGTGCAATTGCTCCAGGGCTTGGGCGATGCCGGCGGGGAACGATCCCAGCCACAGGTGGCAGGGCGAGAGCGGCGGGCAGATCAGGCGTATACCGAGGCGGACCAGGCCATCTTTACGTCGATCGATTCGCCTCGGGGCGGTGGCTACCAGCTTGCGGCGACCAGCGTGGGCATCAGCCCTGCCGAAGCCCGCGAGCTGTCGACCTGGGGGCCTTCGCACGATTCGCTCTGGGAAACCGAGGAGCCAGCCCGCAGTTACAACTTCCACCGCTTGCAGAGCGGACGGTTGGCGGTCTCGCGCACGATCCAGGGGGCGGCGGAGTTCAGCGGACGCGGCGGCCGCTCGGTTTACACGCACTTTCTGGTGCTTAACGCCGAGCAGTTCGCTCGGTGGGACAGCAACCCTTTCGAGATCCTGCGTGCGGCAACCCATACCGAGCATGTGTTGGAACCGGTGCCGCCGCGACTCTCGCTCTGGCACTGTGAACTTGCCGAGGGCCGTAACCGCCCGCAACAGATTTCGCGGCTGGTCGAACGGGCCGGCGGGCCGTTGAATGTCGCAGCCGCGTTGGACGCGGTGCTGCGGCATGATGCGGTGGCGTTTGTGGGCACGTCGACAGCCATTGAGGCGGCCATGGAGGTGCTGCTTCTGCTGCTGCCTGAGGAAACACGCAGCCAGATTTCGTTTGCGACGGGCCTGAAGTACTCACCGCGGCGTCCGGCTCGCTGGATCGGCTTGCACGGCGACCAGCTCCAGCGGCGTCGGCTTGCACGGCAATACCAGTTTGAAGTGGTCGATCTGACTGAAGGCACCACGAATCTGGACGCCCTGGAGGTGCTGGGCAATTTGCTTCAGGAAGCCGTGCGCACGCTACCCTGCCCCGGGGTGTAGGAGCCGACCTTCGTCGTTGAGAAACCGCCTACAACCAAAAAAACAGGCCGCCGGTCCATCGAACCGGCGGCCTGCTCTAGCAAGGGAGTTTGAAGTGGGCGGTACTGGACTCGAACCAGTGACCTCAACGATGTCAACGTTGCGCGCTAACCAACTGCGCCAACCGCCCAGTGAATCGTCTTGGTAGCCACCACCCGCGAACCCAGTTGGTGGCAGGCGTATGTTGCTAACGATTCGAATTTTCGTCTTATTGCCCTGCCCGTCAAGAGGTTGCTTGCAGAAAGCCGCGAATCTTCGCTAAGCCCTACAAACCAACATCGGCGAGTGGACACAGCCACCAGCCACGCCGTTGTAGAGACACGCGACGTGGCATGCGGGTTCGCCGCGGGCGTTAGTTCTTCTGCTCCGCCAGCAACTCCTCGGGCAGCGGAATGCCCTTGAGGATGCCTTCGCAGACCAGCGTGCGCTTCACGAACAGTTGGAAGCTGCAATTGATCATCGCGCCCCGGCGTGCCTTAAGCAGCTTGCACACGATGAGCAACCGGTCGCCCGGGCGAACAATGCCCCGGAACCGTACTTCTTCCAGTCCGCCAAAGCCGAGGATCTTGGCGCCCAGCAGGTCGTGCCGCTGCACGTAGTAGCTGGCCAGTTGGGCCGCGGCTTCGCACATCAGCACGCCAGGCATCAGCGGCATGCCGGGCATGTGCCCCCGAATCCAGAACTCGTCGGCCGTCAAATCCTTATAACCGACGCAGACCATGTTTTCTGCGTCTTCGTACAGAATGCCGGTAAGCTGCTCCATCTCGAACCGTTGCGGGTTGTAGCGACGGATCTCCTCGATGGTAGCGATCGGCTCGGCATTCTCGACGACCGAAAGGTCGACCAAGTCCTCACGGGCAGGCACACAAGGCTCCTTACAAACGCATTCTCTGTTCCTAATCGCCATTGGCTCCAGAAGTTACGCGGAGCCGTCAAGAGGCAATCAGGTCTTCACCTTCTGCCGCTTCGCCTTGCGGGCCTTGCTGTTGGCGGGGCGGCTGCCGTGATTGGCTTTCTTCAACTGGCGATGAGGCTTCGCCATGGCAAATGGTCTCCTGGTAAAGGTTGTAGGGCGTAGTTCCACACGGATTGTAACGGCCAGGGCACGTGCGGGGAAGGACGTTGAACCTGCCCTGGTTGCCGGACCGATCCCCAAACGATGACGGTAATACCTGATTATCGTCAAGCGAGCTTTTTGTTCGCCACGCCTAATTGGCGGCCGATCCTGCCCAAGCCATCCACCCTCCTTTATGGCTTCGTCGCTTACCACCCGCTCTGGCCGTATTGCCGCCTCCCCAACCGGGGTTGTGAAGACGCCGCACATGCTAAGCGCGGCGCAGTCGGTGGCTGCGTCATCGGCCGGCACGGTTGCGCCGGCTGGTCAGGCGGCCGCAGCCGTGGAGCGAAAGAGCACGCGGCCTGCCTGGCATGGCACCGGGCCATGGCAACACGTCGAAGCCCTGCACGAGAGCGATGTAACGGTGGTGTTTCGCGTCCGGCCGCAAGCCGGGGGCGAGGCGGCCTACGTGCTCAAGCGGCTCCAGCCCCACTGGCAGGACGACCCCAGGGCGGTCGCCCTGCTGGAACGGGAAGCCGCGGCTGGGCGTGCCGTCAACCACCGCAACCTGGTGCCGGTGCTCGATGCGCAGCTCCGCGGCGAACCTCGCTACGTGGTGACGCCGCTGCTCCAAGGGCAAACGCTCGAATCGCTGCTATCGGTGCGGCCGCGTTTGTCGATTGCCGAAACGTTGTGGTTCGGCCGGCAGATTGCCGAAGCCTTGGGCGCCCTGGATGCGGCCGGCTGGATGCACGGAGACGTGAAGCCCTCGAACATCATGGTTTCGCCGCAAGGGCACGCCACGCTGATCGACTTGGGCTTTGCCCGCCGGCAAGGCGAGGACCGCAGCGAAGCCGACCGACCGGTGCCTGGTACTCCCTGGTATCTGGCTCCCGAAATGTTCCTGTCGCGGCTGCGGCCCGACATTCGCAGCGACCTCTATAGCCTGGGGGCGGTGCTGTACCGGATGATTGCCGGGCGGCCGCCCTTTGAAGGCCGCAATGTGGCCGCCGTGCTCGAGCAGCAATTGCGGAGCCGGCCCCGCCCGCTAAATGAATGGAACAGCCGCGTTCCTGAAGAAGTGGCCTCGCTGGTGCATCGCCTGTTGGCCAAGGAGCCACTGCGGCGTCCCGAGTCGCCTGCCGAACTGGTCCGGCAACTGGTGACGCTGGAGCTGGCCTATTTCGAGGACCGTGCGTAGCACGTTTCTTGTGGGCGCGCGGTCTCTACATCTTTGTCTCTGAATACCCTGCCGGCCCTCTTACGCCGTGTCATCCCCCTCAAATCTACGGCCTTAGCGGTTTCTGCTTGCAACCAGCCAAGGCGTGGAGTTGGATAGTGCCCAGCGGTGGATTATTTCGCCACGTTGCGCGCCCGGTTCACTATGGTGCACCGTCCGATCAAGCTGAACTGTCTCCAGGGACCCGTATCACAATGAAAGCAACGCTGTTGTTGCGGTTAAGCCTCGCGTGGGTGATTGGCTTCGCCGCCTGTGTGCTTCAGGCCGCCGACAAGATTCCAGGTAAAGAGTGGGAAGTTGCAGCTTCGCCTGAGCAATTGGGCTGGTCGAGCAGTGGCTTGGAAGCTGCCAAGGCCTACTCAAGAACCATCAACACGGCCGCGGTGGTCGTGGTGCATAAGGGGCAGATCGTCGCCGCCTGGGGCGAGATCGAACGCCCCTTCAACTGCCACTCGATGCGCAAGAGCATTTTGAGCGCGCTGTTTGGCGTGCATGTGGCCTCCGGCAAGATCGACCTGGACAAGACGCTCGAAGAACTGGGCATTGACGACAAAGAACCCTCGCTGAGCGAAATCGAACGCAAGGCCACGGTTCGCGATCTGCTGAAGGCGCGCTCGGGCATCTACCATCCTGCCCTGTACGAAACCGCCAGCATGAAGGCGGCGCGGCCCAAGCGTCACAGCCACAAGCCGGGCGAGTTCTGGTACTACAACAACTGGGACTTCAACGCGCTGGGGACCATCTTCGAACAGCAGACGGCCAGCAGCATCTTTGAAGAATTCGAAAAGCAGTTGGCCGGTCCGCTGGGCATGCAGGATTTCATCCGGTCGGAGCACACCGAGTATGTGACAGGCCCCGACTCGGTTCACCCGGCGTACCCCATTATTCTGAGCGCCCGCGACTTGGCCCGGTTTGGGCTGCTGTTCGCGCGTGGGGGCCGCTGGGGCGATCAGCAACTCATTCCCGAGGAGTGGGTGAAGGAAAGCACGACCTCGTACTCCGAAGCCGGCATCCGCGGCGGCTACGGCTACATGTGGTGGGTGGCTAAAGACGGCGTGCACTACCCGGGCGGCCTGGTGCCGTCGGGCAGCTTTTCGGCTCGCGGTGCCGGCGGCCACTGCATGCTGGTGGTGCCTGCCGCCGACCTGGTGATTGTGCACCGGGTGGATACCTTCAAACGCAACAACTCGGTCGAGGCCGAGGAACAGGGTAAGCTGATTCACCTGATCCTGGCTGCCGCGCCAGACGAAGTGAAAGCTCTGCCCACCAAGGATAGCGACAAGCAGAGCAACCGGCTGCATGAAGCCACGTTCCCCGTGGCGGCCGACGCGGCTGAATACGATCTGTTGTTCGTCAACGGCCGCATCATGGACGGCACCGGCAATCCTTGGTTTGCCGGCGATGTCGCCGTGCGCGACGGCAAGATCGCGGCCGTGGGGCGGTTGGACCGGAAGAAGGCGACGCGCGTGATCGACCTGGCCGGTCGCGTGATCGCACCCGGCTTCATCGACCTGCACAGCCACGCTGATCGGGGGCTGGAGTCCGAGGATGCCCGGCGGCGTGCCGCGCCCAACCTGGTGACGCAGGGGATCACCACGGTGGTGGTGAACCCCGACGGTTTTGGCCCGCCATCCATCAAGGGACAGATCGAGGCGTACAAGAAGTTGGGCGTCGGCCCTAACGTGGCCATGATGATCGGCCACGGCGGCATTCGCAGCGCAGTGATGGGCAGCGATCACCGCCGGCCCGCCACCAAGGAAGAAATCGAGGCCATGCGGAAACTGCTCCGCGACGCGCTCGACTTGGGGGCTTTCGGCATGTCGGCCGGCTTGGAGTATGTGCCTGGCCGCTGGGCGACCACCGATGAAATCAAAGCCCTGGTGGCCGAACTGGCCAAGGGCGATCACTTGTACTCGATGCACGAACGCAGCTCGGGCGCCGACCCGTTTTGGTACCTGCCCAGCCGCGATGGCACGGTCAACCTGACGATGATCGACAACATCGTGGAGCTGATCGACGTGGCGCAGTCCACCGGCGCCAAGGTGGTAGCCACGCACATCAAGGCCCGCGGCAAGCACTTCTGGGGCAGCAGCCGGGTGATGATCAACCTCATCAACGAAGCCCGGGCCCGCGGCGTGCGTATCTTCGCCGACCAGTATCCCTACAACACCAGTGGCACCGACGGCAACCTCGTCCTGGTGCCGGAATGGCTGCCTCGCCGCGTGACGGTCAAAACGAGTGGCGCCGACGCCGAGCCCAGCCCTGCTGAGATTTTGGAAGCCGCGTTGAAGGACGAAAAGATCGTCGCCGATCTAGAGCGCGACATTCAGCACGAGATGATCCGCCGCGGCGGTCCGGAGAACATTTTCATCATGGACCACCCGGACAAGTCGCTGATCGGGCTCACCCTGGCCGAGGCGGCCGCCAAGAAGTCGATCACGCCGCTGGAGATGGTCTACGAACTGCAGTTGAAGGGCGACCGCAAACGTCGCGGTGGTGCCCGGCTGCGTTCGTACTCAATGTCGGAGATCGACATGGAAGCGTTTGCGGCGCAGCCCTGGGTCGCTACCTGCACCGACGCCGGTATTGCCCTGCCGACCGATTCGCCGGCGACGCATCCCCGGTACTATGGCGCCTTCCCCCGCAAGATTCGCAAGTACGCCATCGAGAACGGCAATCTGACTGTGGAAGATGCCGTGCGGGCGTCGACGTCGTTGCCGGCCCAGATTCTGGGCATCCGCGACCGCGGCCTGATCCGCGAAGGCATGCACGCCGACCTGGTGGTGTTCGACTTGAAGCGGATTCGCGATGCCGCCACTGCGGCTGATCCGCACCAGTACAGCGAAGGCGTCGACTACGTGCTGGTGGGCGGCACCTTCGTGGTCGAAGACGGCAAGCTGACCTGGGCCCTGCCGGGTAATGTGCTGCGTCCGGAGCGCTAGATCCCAGACGCTGACCAGTCGGCTTCGTGAAACGAGTGCTCGGATAGGCGGCCGCGGTAACGCGTGCCGCCTATCGCACTTTATCGGCCACCCATTGCACAAGCTGGTTGGGCGTCATGGCGGCGACCTCGGCGCCGGCGTGCACCATCCGCGCGGCCAGTTCGCGGTCGTAGTTGGGTTCCGCCCGGTCGTCCAGCGCCGCCAGGCCCAGCACGCGCACGCCCGACTCGCATAGCCCCTTGGTGACTGAGATCAGATGGCCTTCCGACCCGCCTTCGTAGAAGTCGGTGATCAGCACCACGATGGTCTGACGCGGATTGTCGACCAGGGCAGCGGCATACTGCATCGCCTGGGCGATGTCGGTGCCGCCGCCTAGCTGCACCTTCATCAGCGTTTCGACCGGATCGGTGCAGTCGGCGGTAACGTCGACCACCGCGGTATCAAACAGCACCAGGTGCGTGCGGAGCGTGCCCATTCCCCAGAAGATCGAGGCCATCACCGCCGAATGGATCACGCTGTCGAGCATGCTGCCTGACTGGTCGACCAGGATGATGATTTGCCAGCGGTCGGCATGGCGGCGAATCCGTGAGAAGAAGTACGGCGTGCGCAGGTAGAGCCGCTTCTCTTGCGGATCGTAGTTGGCCAGGTTCCGACGCAGCGTGGTCTTGGCATCGAAGTTCTTGGCCACCCGCAGCGTGGTCCGCCTCCGCCGGTCGATCGCGCCGGTGAAGATCGTTTGCGCGTCGCGGGCAAGCTTCTGGATCAGGTCTTCGACCACCTGGCGAACCAGCTTGCGGGCCATGGCCAGTACTTCCTGGTTCATCAGGTGCTTGGTTTGCAGCACGGCTTTGAGCAGCGACTGGCTGGGCTGGGCTCGCTGCAGAACCTCAGGATTGGTTACCATCTCGTCGAGCTGATAACGTTCCAGCGCGTCGCGTTCCAGCCGCTCGATGGTCGACTTGGGGAACAGTTCGTGGATCTTGTTGATCCAGTCGGGCACGGTGAGCTGCGAGGCGTCGAGAGAGCCCCGGCGGTCGGACTGACTCCGCTGCGTTCGCCGAATGTTGCGGCCGGCCCCGTACTCGCGGTCGTATAGAAATGCCAAAGCCTGATCCTGCTCGGCCTCGATGCCCTGCGGCGTGCACCCCAGCGCCTGCTCGGCGCCTTCGCCCAGCACCAGCCGCCAGCGCAACAGTCTTGCCCGATCTTCGCTCACGACAAATCCTCCCCGGCGTTTTCCAGCGGCAGACGCAGGCCAAACTGCCTGAGCGCCTCAAACAGTTCGGCTTCCCAGGCGAGCGCGGCGGCCGCCTGCTCGGGGCGGACCTCGATCGCGGCACGCGGTTCGCCCGGTGCGGGCTTGATCCCCAGCGTTTGCAGCAGCGTGGTCGCCAGGTAGTGCTTTTCACGCGGCGTGAAGTACGTGAACGCCAGCCGCAGCGACGGCAACGCCTGGTGGAACTGCTGTTCGGAGTAGCCCACCAGCAGGCGGTCGATGCTGGCGACCAGTTGAGGATTCCGCTGCACGGCCTCGCGCGCCAGCCCAAACAGGCCGGTCAGAAAGTCGCCGAGTTGTTCGGGATCGGCAAACTGGCTTAACGCCGCAGCTGCGTGCGCGGCATCGGTTGCGCCCAGCGACCACAGTCCTCCCCAGGCCGCTCCGCGGGTTACCGGGAGCTGTGTAACGTCTTGCTGCACGCGAACCAGCACGTCGAGCAGTTCGTCGCGCAGGTCTCCCAGGTAGTCGTGGGCGGCCTCCAACGTTTGCACCAGCGCCGATACGCCGTCGACAATGTCGCGATCCTTGCCGGAAACCTGCCCCACACTTTCCAGCAGCCACATGCCACGGACGAACGTCTCACGCAGCAGCATGCCGATGTCATCGCGATTGGTAGTGGCGAGCACTTCGTCGTAACGGAACAGGTACAGCAGGTGATCCAGCGCCGCCGTGTTGGCAAAGAAGTTGGCGTCTTGCCGGATGATGGTCAGCAACTGCTGCTGCAAGTCGCTGCACAATCGCGGCAGCCCGGCTAGCGCGGCGTCAAGCAGTAACAACGCCGCCGATTCGGCGTTGCGCTGGAGCGTCTTGGCCAGTTCCAGCAGGCGTTCCTGCGCGGCTTCGACCAGGCGCGGGCCATACCGCGCGGCTTCGATCGCCGAGCTTTCATAGTCGGGCGACCAGTGCAGACGCCACTGTTCCCAGAGCTGTGCCAGATCCTCGCGGCGGGCCAGGTCGGTGCCGCCGGTCCGCACAAAGCCGGCGATCTGCAGGATCCGCAGGCGGTGCAACACCTCGCTTTGCCGCCTTGCCTGGGGCTCGTGCAGATTCAGTTCAAGCTCACGCGGCCGCAGCGGAGGCTCCAGATTCAGCGAGGCGAGCGTCTGGCGGATGTCCTGCACCAGCGGAGGCACCCGGGCACCCGCGGCGACTGTACCGCGACGGTTTCCCCGTAGGGCCTCGTGCACGGCATCGAGGAACGGATGCTCGCCACCGATCGCCAGTTCTTCCTTGACCAGGGCGCCAACGACAGCGTCGACCAGGTCCCAGCGCCAAACCTCCGAATGCCCTCGCATCGCGGCCAGCCCCAGCGCCGTACTTTCCACCGCGACCAGGTCGGCCGTGCTGACGCGCTGGCCGCGCTCGCGCAATTGCCGCGAAACCGTGGCCAGCACCCGGCGATAAGTCTGCCCTCGGCCGGGATGGCCGTTGGCTGTTTTGCTCGCAGCGGCCGCAGGCGAAACTGCCTGCCGATCGAGCCATACCTGGTGGTAGAAGCCAGGGTTAGGCATGCCGGCTTCGTAGCCACGCAGACTATCGAGCCGCTCGTAGGAGTACGGCGTGAGCGCGATGCCGGTATCATCTAACGGATCGGCCGAGTCGCCATTTGCTGGCACGCCTTTGCCTGACAGCCCATCGTCGGGGGATGAGCTTTCGTCAGCGGTTTGCCGCCACTCGTGCGGCGTGGGATCTTCCAGGCCCACGAAGGAGCGGCCGGTCAGCCGGGCGAACAGGGCGTAGCTGTGATATGCCCCCGTAACGACCACCAGCGGCCCGGCAAACTCCCCAGCTGCCTGACGAATCTGCTCGGCCATGAACGCCTCGCGGCTGCGGTCTTCCAGGGGAACCTCGCCAGCAGCCAGGCGGATCAGCCCGCAGAACGTGTGGGCACGCCGCAAGTACTCTGCCAGCGACAAGTCGCCGTCGATCTCGCAAAGCGTATCCCACAGGGAGTTGAAGTCCTCAACGCCCAGCTCGCGGCACAGCACATCCACGTAGCGGCTCCGGCGCAGCTCGGCGTCAGCGTAGCGGTGCGAGACGCTTTTCGCCGTGGCGATTTGCGACCAGGGCAAGTCAATGAAGCGGGCGACCGCTCCCACTTCGCGGGCTGCGTGAAGCGCCTGCCATTCCGGCGAGTACTCACAGAACGGGTAGAACGCTCCACGACGCGTCCCGTCGGCCAGCCGCATGTAGCTGTAAATGGCAATCGGCAGCTCATGCGGCAGCCACAGCTCGTCCATGTAGGGGTTGAAGTCGGCCGGCCCTTCGATCAGCACCGCCGCCGGACGCACCTGGTCGATCAATGCCCGCACGAGCCGGGCGCACGCCGGACTGTGATGCCGAACTGGAAAGTAGACCACCGGGGCGGACAGATCCAGCAGCGGCTCCAGGTCGAGGGCGGCGGCCGTGACGGCAGCATCGCCACCGACATTGTCACCGCCGACCGTCGTGCCGGTTGCCGCTTGATCGTGGGCCGGATGATCGTCCATGGCCACCACTGTTGCCGCCGAGCGTTCGAACGTGGAGTGTGCCGTGCCTCGCCGCGTGCGTTAGCTGCCCATTCCGGCCAGCAGTTGATCCAGTTCGTCAACCAGTTTGCCGAAGTAGGTCAGCGTGGTTTCCACCGGTTCGGGGCTGGCCATGTCCACGCCGGCATCACGGAGGATTTCCAGCGGGAACTTGGAGCAGCCGGCCTTGAGGAAGCCCAGGTAGTCCTGCAGTTCTTTCTCGCCGCCGCCCAGCACCTTCTGGCTCAGCGCCACGGCCGCCGACAGGCCGGTGGCGTACTTGTACACGTAGAACGCGCGGTAGAAGTGCGGGATGCGGAAGCACTCCAGCCGCAGCTCGTCGTCGATGACGAAATTGGGCCCGAAGTACGCGTCGAGCAGTTCGCGATACACGGTGGTGAAGCTTTCCACCGTGAGCGGCTCGCCCTGCTCGGCCATGGCGTGCGTGATCTTTTCGAACTCGGCGAACATGGTCTGCCGGACCACGGTGCCGCGGATGGCGTCGATCTCGCGATTGATGAGGTACGCCCGTTCTTTATCGTCCTTGGCGTTGGCCAGCATGTGCCGGCTGAGCAGCTGCTCGTTGAACGTGCTGGCCACTTCGGCCACGAAGATCACGTAGTTGTAGTACTGGAACGGCTGATGCTTGGCCGAGTAGTACGAGTGCATCGAGTGCCCCGCCTCGTGGGCGAGCGTGAACACGTGGTCGAGCACGCGTTCCTGGTAGTTCATCAGGATATACGGATCGCCGTCGTAGCTGCCGCAACTGAAGGCGCCGCTCTGCTTGCCCTGGTTTTCGTAGCGGTCGCACCAGCGGCCCCGCAGTCCCTTCTCCAGCACGCTGCAATACTCGCTACCCAGCGGCCGCAGCGACTCGATCACCAGGTCGACGGCCCAGTCCCACGGGTAATGCACTTTCAGATCGCTGAGGATCGGCACGTAGGTGTCGTAGTGGTGGATGTCGTCGAGCTTCATCGCCCGGCGGCGCAGGTCGTAATACCGATGCACGGTCGGCAGGTGCTTGCGGACGGCCGCGATCAGGTTGTCGTAGACCGCCTGCGGCACGTCGTCGGCAAACAGGGCCGCTTGCAGGGCGCTCTCGTAGCCACGCGCCCGGGCGTAGTAAATGTCGCGCTGGATGGAACCGTTGAGCGTGGCAGCCAGCGTATTGCGGTGGCTGTCGAAGGCTTCGTAGTACTGGTGGAACGCCTTGCGGCGGATGTCGCGGTTGGGCGAGTGCAGGAACGTGGAGAACGAAGCGTGGCTCAGCTCAACGCGTTCGCCTTCTTCGTTTTCCAAAAAGCCGAACTTCAGGTCGGCATTGTTCAGTTGGCGGAAGGCCTGGTCGGCCGCCTGGGCCATCTCGGTCTGCATGGCCAGTAGCCGCTCCTCCTTGTCGCTGAGCGTGTATGGTTTGTACCGCAGCACGCGCTCCAGCAGCAGCTTGTAGGGCTTGAGCACCTCGGCCCCGAGAAACTGCTGCATGGTCGCATCGTCAATGGCCGTCAGTTCGGGGCGGATGTAGCTCGAAGCCTGGGCCGCCCGGCTGGCGACGTTCATGTACCGGGCCTGCATCCGCTGATAGGTGCTGTTGGCCGTGTCCTCGGCGGTCTTGAGGAAGGCGTACGTGCCCAGCCGCTCGCCGAGCCGGTCGAACGCGAGGTCGAACTCCAGGCAGGCGGCAATGGCCTCGGGCCCGCTGGACAGGGTGCCACGGAAGCTTTCGTAGCGCGGAATCTGCGCCTCCCACTCCTTGAAGTCCGCTTCCCACGCCTCGTCGCTGGCGTACAGGCTCGACAGGTCCCAGCGATCGCATTCGGGGACTTCGCTGCGTGCGGGGAGCTTCTTGACGGGAGACGGTTCCGTGGTGCTCGACATCGTCGATCAATCCTCCATGGGCGGGGGAGATTCCGTGCTGAGGGTAGCGGCAATAAACGGGCGTATGGTGACCCCGGCGGCAAGCGGTCTGTAGCCACACGGCCCAGACGACGCTCGCCTTGACCGCAGCATACCAGAATCGGCCTGATGTGGAATCGGGGGCGCGACCGCCCAGCGGCCTGTAAACGGGATGCTGCCACGCTGAGGGGGCCACCCCGCAGGCAAATGTGCTGATGCCCACCGGGGACGGCAGGCTACTGCTGCGGAATGTTGTTCAGCGTGTAGTACGCCTGGGCGTGCAGCAGCGGCAGGCCCTCGGCCGAGCGGACCCCCTCAGCATGCAGTTCGTGGACGTGGCCGCGCATCAGGCCATCGATCACCAAGTGTGCCCGCAACCCGTCGTCAGACACGCGGATCTGACGGATGGTCGGCGTGGTGTGGTCCACCTCGGGGCTGCCATACGACGCCTGGTAGATGTAGGTGTAAGTCTGCAGGCGGTAGCTCTCAGGCAAGGCCGCCGTGGCCGGGTCGACCGGCTTGGTGAAGAGCAGTTCAAAGCCGTCGGGCTTGGCCTTCATCTCTTTGATCTCGAACGGCACCTTGCCGGTCCAGGTGACGCGGTCGAGCGAATACGGTTTGCTGCCGCGGGAGCCCCAGCCCCGGTTGGTACCGCCTACGAACATCGTGCCGGAGGGCGTAATCAGGACCGACAATGCCCCGGAGCCGAACCCCTCGCGGAACGGGAAGCAGGCACCCTGGTACCGGCCATTGACCTTCTCCAGGTAACACCGCATGACCGTGCTGAAGGTCTGATCGGCCACGAACAGTTGATTCTCGAACGGGCCGAACTTGCCGCCGGTGGTATCGCAGGCGATGCCGGCTGCCGACTGGCCCATCTTCTTGTAGGGGAACAGCACTGCCGGTGGCATGAGCTGCGGGATCTTGTCCGCCTCGACCATGATGCGGCTGCCGCTTTGCGGTTCCTGCGGCTTCTCGCCCATGTTCTTGGCGTGCTCGTACCAGATGTTGCCAGCCGGGTGTCCCATGAAGTGGCCTGGGGCCAGTTGCCGCAGGTTGCACGTGCCGTTCCAGGGGCCCTGGTTATCGGTATAGAACACGTCGCCGGCGGCGTTGATGCCCACTCCGCCGGGCGACCGAATGCCGCTGCACGTGGGGATGGCTTCGCCGTCAGGCGTAATGCGCAGGCACCAGCCGCGGTACAGCACGCTGCTGCCGAACGAACCGGTCAGGCAAAGCGTGACCCAAAGCTGGCCCTTTGCATCGAACTTGCTGCTGAAGGCGTACTCGTGGTAGTCGCCGCTGAGGCCCCAGCCGTCGTACACGGTTTCATAGGTATCGGCGATGCCGTCGCCGTTGGCGTCCTTGATCCGCGTGACTTCGCCCCGCTGCGTGGCATACAGCCAGCCGTCGCGGTAGGCTAGCCCCAGCACTTCGTGCATGCCTTCAGCCCAGCGCTGGAAGCGAACCTCGTCCAGGTCCTTGGCCAGCGGATTGCTGATTAGGTAGATGTCGCCCCGGCGGGTTGACATGGCCAGCCGCCCATCGGGCATCAACTCCAGGTCGCCTGCCTCAATCACCGCTCCTTCCGGAATCGGCATCGCTTCCAAGCGGTAATAGTCGTCTTCCTTGGGCAAGTCTTGCGCGACCGCGGGGCTGACGACGGCCACCATGCAGATCGCAGCGGTTGCTAATACGCTATGAAGCAGCGGGATCAACGAGGCAGACTTCATATCGGTTATCCCTGTTGGGCAATTGATTAACGAGCGGTACCGGGTAGCTGCGCGATCGGGGCCGTCGTTACCACATGTACACCTGGACGATTTGGGCCTCGCCACGGGTGAACTCAATTGGCACCAACAGCTCGGTACGGCCGCCGCTGGTGCGGACCAGCGGTGCCTGGCTGCCGCTGGTGGAGAGTTGCAGCTTGAGACCGCCGTCGACTTGCCATACGCCCTCCCCTGCCGGCTCGATCTTGTTGCCGACCGCGGCGCGGTAGTACCAGTTGCCGGCGTCATCCTTAACGGTCAAATGGATGGTGCGTTTGAACCACGGATCAAACTCTTGAGGCACGGGCTCAAAGTAATCTCGCACCACTGTGCCGTCGCTCAACGTGTAGCGGAACTCGGGCCGCTTCTTCTCATCCAGCTCGTAGCCGCGGAACCGGTAGCCAAGCTCTCGGGCTGACTGCGCAGGCCAGGGGGCGTTGACATCGCTCAGCACGGCAAACGACACGCCGTCCGGGAAGGCAATGACATGGTCACCCAGCGGCGGCTGGAAACCTTGTCCGCGGGCGGACCAATGCCGGCCAGCATCGATGAAACCGGCATGCCAGATCAGCGCCAGCCGCAGGTTCTCGGCATCGAAGGCCAAGTTGGCCCGTTCCGGATATCCGACACCAATCGCCCGGGTGCCTGCCCCCTCGATAAAGTTGCGATACACACGCGGAGCGAACAGCGGCTTCAGTTCGATGGCCGAGCGGAGCAGACCTTCGGGGATGCGCGCCTGTGGCCCGTCGGAGAGATACTCCCAGATGGCGTTGATCTGCGTAACGGCTTCGCCATCGAGCACGTTCTTCAGGAGCGACTTGCCCTCGGGCCAGGCCGAAGGCATGCGGGTGCCCGGCCGGTACGCCTGGGGATTGAGCAGGTATTTCTCAAACCAGTCGCGGTTGAGACGCCGCGTCATGATGGTTAAGTCGATGGATTGAATGCCGGTGGCCTCGTACTTGCCAAAGGTGTGGCACTTGATGCAGGCGAACGCTTGACCGCCCACCATGAAGCGGCCGTAACCTTTCACACGCTCGGCCGGCTCGTTGAAGTAATAAGGCGGACGCGGCTCATAACCGTCGGCCTTGATGAACGCGGCCACCAGATGGCCGACATTAGCCGTGCCATACTGCGGCATGCGGGTGTGCATGTAAGGGCGGTCCTTCGCGCCATCGGCAAAAATGTGCTTGAGCCAGGCCTCGGTGAGCTTGGCCCCCACGCCATCCAGTGCCGGCGGAATGCGGCCCTCGTCGCCCATCTCTTGCGTGGTGCCCTGGAACCAGGCGTTACGCTCGGGTTCCACGCCGCCTCGCTGGTTGCGTGTGTGACAGGCGTAGCAATTGAACGCGGTCATCGTGTGATCGATCGTGACCGTGTGCCCGTCGGCGTTCTTCGCGGGCGGAGTCGGTTGACGCGTGATGTCGCGCAGGGCTGCGGCGAGCGCCGTACGCTGGCGGCCGTCCAAGTCGTACTTGGGGGCTTGGGCCGTCGGCTTCTCGGCCAGGCAGCCGCGGGAGGGATCAAGCGACGTCAAACCAGGCGACGTAAGCTGATTGGGTAGCGTCGCCCCCTCATGCTTCATGGCGTGGCACGTGGCGCAGCCCAGCGTGGAGAACAACTGGCGGCCTTGTGCCGCGAGCGCCGGATCGACCTTGAACGAGTTGGCCGGCTGGGGCGGTTCCTGTGAGGGACGAAGCAGCAGGCCTAGCGGCTGACGCGGGAGGTCTGGCCCTTCGATCTCGGCCGTCAGCTCGGCATCGACTCCGCCTTGGAAGAAATCGATGCGAACCGCATGCAAACCCGGCTTGAGCTTGCGGGCCTGATTCTTTTGCTGGTAGGGATGCAGCCCATCGACGGTGATTACCGGTTTGCCGTCGATGCTGAGTCGGCTGCCGTCGTCGGAGCCTAAGAAAAAGCGATACTCGCCTTCGCGGCTGATCGGCAGATAGCCTTCAAACCTCAGGCCATAGTTCTCTTTTCGCTGGGAAAGTTGCAGGTTGATTCCTACGGCAAGCCCTTGGGCCTTGGGCTGCAGCTGGTCGAAGTCGGGAAGGTTGCTCCACTGGCCTTCGTAGTAGGCGAAGCGGACGGTCGGCGGAGCCTCGACATCTTTGAGGAAGTAGCTGGCGATATCGCGAGCTTCCTGCGGCGTAAGGTTCAAGTCGGGCATCCGGCCGCCGGGCCGCACGTGCAACGGGTTGGCCAGAAACGCCGCCAGGCTACCGATCGTATACTTGGCCGCGAGGTCGGGCAGCGGAACCGACGTGGCGAGCGTGGCGTCGTCCTCGCGGCGAGAAGCGTGGCATGCCACACAGCCTACGGTGTGGAACAGCATTTCACCTCGCTTCACGCCCGCCGGATCGGGAGCGGTATCGTGCACGGTGCCTGTCGAGGCCAGAAAGTGCGTGAGCGCTTCGGCGGATTGCTTGCGTCGTTCCTCCGGCAGGCCGGCTAACAGGTCGGGCATGGTGGTGCCCGGCTTGGCCGTTTGTGGATCGAGCAGCATCCGCGCGATGGCTTCTGGCCGGATACGGGCTCCCACGTTGTCAAGAATCGGTGCGCCCTTGGTGAGAACGCCGCGGGCGGCATCGTGCGCCGCGCTGCCGCCCGATTCGCGGTGGCACGCCAGGCAGTTGAGTTCGCCCAGCAGGATGCGGCCGGATGCAGCCAGCGAAGCTTCGTCGGTGGCGTCGCCGACGAACCGCTCAAACCCGGCGACGATGGGGTGCGCGGCCAGCACTCGCGGCATCCCTGACCCAGATCCAATCCACATGGCGGCGAATGCGGCGACGGGAACCAGCATCGCCCGGAACGGTGCATGAGCGCGAACAGGCATGGTCGTTTTTCCGGGGAGGGCGGCGTGGGAGTTTTTCATCCTACGGAGCGGAAGCCGATGGCCGTGCGAAGGTGGATCCAGCCTGCGGCCAAGCCGGCATTCCGGCGTCAACTATGGCCCCCAAAGTAGGTGGTTGTCAAATCTTATTGGCCCTCGGGGCGCCAACGGTCGAAGGGGAGGGACGCGATCCCGGTTGGGGATGCGGGAGTCGTGATGACGCAGAGGCCAAGATGCGCGAAAAGGCTTCGTAGCAGGCGCCGCGTGGTGCCCTTGCCAGAGGGCCAACAGCAAGCGACGATGGCCGGAGAGTTACGCGCGCACGCCGGGCCGGGTCGTATGGCTGGCAACCAAACGTGCCGCAGACTGTTTCGCCACCGCCAGCCATGTCGTCTGAGCTGCCTGACAATACGACGCCTGCTGTCACTGAGGCCCAGAAGCCGCGCGGCCGCAAATGGCTGATGCGGCTGATGAAGCTGAGCATCGTGGCCGTCATGGCGGTATTCATCGTGCTGACGGCTCAGCGCGGCTGGAGCCAGATTGCCGCGTACCGGTGGAATCTCTCCTATCCATGGCTGGCTGCCGCCGCCGGTTTATACCTGCTGGGGCTGTTGCCCTGTGGGCTGTTCTGGCATCGGGCGCTGCTGGCACTAGGGCAGCATCCGTCGCTGGGGGAGACGCTGCGGGCGTATTACATCGGCCATCTGGGCAAGTATGTGCCCGGTAAGGCCCTGGTGGTGGTGCTACGGACCGGGCTGATCCGCAGCGAACGCGTGTCCACGGGCGTGGCCGCGGCCAGCGTGTTCTACGAAACGCTCACCATGATGGCGGTGGGAGCCTTCCTGGCGGCGGCCATTCTGGCTGGCTGGTTCCGCGAACACTTGGGCTTTGCGGCGGTGGCGGCTTCGCTATCGCTGGCGGCGTTGCTGCCGACGCTGCCGCCGGTGTTCCGCCGGCTGGTGCGACTGGCCGGCGTGGGACGCAAGAGCCCCGACGTGGAAACGCGGCTGGTGAACCTTGGCTACGCCATGTTGACCTGGGGGTGGCTCAGCATCGCCGGCGGCTGGTTCCTGTTGGGCCTGAGCTTGTGGGCCACGCTCCGCGGGATGGGCATTACCGAAACGGCTTCCGGCCCGCTCTATGCGTGGAGCCAATGGCCGCTGTTCACGGCTGCCGTGGCGCTGGCCATGGTGGCCGGGTTTCTGTCGTTAATTCCCGGCGGCGCGCTGGTGCGCGAAACGGTCCTGCTGGGCCTGATGCAGCAGGAACTGGGCGACGGACTGGCTCTGCTGTCGGCCGTGATGCTGCGGCTGGTATGGCTGGTCGGCGAACTGCTGATCTCGGCGATTCTTTACTGGGTGGGCCGCCGCACTTGAGGCAAACGCCATGGGGTTCACCGTCTGGCGTCCATCAAAGTGCTCTTGTGGTTTTTGCGGACGGCCGCTATTGGAATCGCCCCACGACTTCTACCTGACCAAAACTCCTTTCGTTGCCCTTTCTCCGGCATGTTCCACGGCCGCAAACGGTCCACGTTGGCGATTGCGCGCGCGGCAGCAGCCAGACGGTTGCTGTCAATTGCGCTAGGGGTACGCGCCAGCCTGGCCGCCGCCCTCATGGTCATGCTGCTGCTCCCGATGCTTTGCGGCTGCAAGGGGATTGCTCCCAGCAACAACCGTAACTGGTCGCCCGACCAGGAAAAGCTCCCGACCGTGGAGTTTGATCGCGACAAGATCACGTTCCGCAACGTGCGGTATTGCAAGTACCTGACGGCCGACAACTACCTGCCGCATTACGAGGACCGCACCTACAGCCTGGGCGGCGTGCAGACCGTGGACTTCATCGTGGTGCCCTTCCCGAACATGCCGGCGATGGCGCACACGATGCTCAGCTTTGGTTTTGATAACGGCGAGTACCTCTGCATCTCGGTCGAGATCCGCAAGGAGAAAGGCGAAAGCTACGATCCCGCCCGCGGCCTGGCTAACGGCTATGAGATCATGTACGTGGCGGGCGACGAGCGCGACCTGATCAAGCTGCGCACGCACCACCGGCTGGACGAGGTTTATCTGTATCGCACCCGGGCCACGCCCGAGCAGGCCCGGGCGATGCTGCTCTCCATCGCAGCCCGCATGAACCATCTGGCCAAGGAGCCGGAGTTCTACAACACGCTGGTGAACAACTGCACGACCAACATCATCGAGCACATCAATCAGATCCAGCCGGGCATTCTGCCGCTCGATGCGCGGATGCTGCTGCCCGGCTTCACGGCCAGGATGGCATACGACCTGGGGCTGTTGGTCGATTACGGCAGCTTTGAAGAAACGACGCGGCGGGCGCTCATCAACGCCAGGGCCTATCAGGCGTCGGATGAGGAATTCTCGCAGGCGATCCGGCGGCTGTAGAAACCTGGCGGCAGTTGTTTGAACTTGCCGGGGCCGCTTTCTAGAATCGGACCTGACTGGCGGGCATGGCCAGCGTGCCTGCCCCTGTTCCGTCTCATTGCAACCGGGACGGCCCCCCTGGTTCCCGCCTCTGACTGCTTCCTACCTATGGAGATACTGCGATGTCGCGATTCGTATCTGGCTGTTTGGCCGCTGCCTTGTTGGCCTGGTTTGCCGCTCCGGCGCTCGCTCAGGATGGCCCCAAGGAAGGTGACAAGGCTCCCGTGTTCGAGGCCAAGGACGACCAGGGCAACGTCTGGAAGTCGAGCGATCACGTCGGCAAGAAGTACGTGGTGGTCTTCTTCTACCCGGCTGCCATGACCGGCGGCTGCACCAAGCAGGCCTGCGGTTTCCGCGATGCCGCCGACGAGCTGAAGAAGCTCAACGTGGAGGTGGTCGGCGTCAGCGGCGACGAGGTGGCCGGCTTGGCCCTGTTCAAGAAGGCCGAGAGCCTGAACTTCCCGCTGCTGTCCGATCCCAAGGGTGAGATCGCCAAGAAGTTCGGCGTGCCCACCCGGCCCGGTGGATCGATCCAGCGCGAAGTGGATGGCCAGGTGCACACGCTCACCCGTGGCGTGTCGGCTGCCCGGTGGACCTTTGTGATCGATCTGGATGGCAACATCATCCGGCGGAACACCAAGGTCGATGCTCCCAAGGACAGCCAGGAAGTGGTGAGCCTGATCAAGTCGCTGTCGAAGAAGTCGTAAGAACGGTCACGTCAGGCTACCATTGGCCGGTGTGATTCCTATTGCTAATTCGAAGTACATGCCCCCTGGGCTGCCGGTTTGGTTGCGGCCCAGGGGGCTTTGTGTATCGTGGTTCACAGAGAGGTGCTGCCGGCCGGGTATGATGCGCGGCCAGTAGGAGAACAGAGCGTCGGCATGCTCGGCCGGCTGCTGGTACACCGCAAACCTGATGAGGTGATCCATGAAGCGCTTTACGGCACGGTTGGTCTTCTCGGCGTTGGCCTTGGCCGGTTTGACGCTTGCGGCCCAGCCCGTGGCCGCCGGCAAGTTCAATAAGGTACTCAGCGTCGGCGACAAGGCGCCGGCTTGGGAGCAGTTGATCGGCGTCGATGGCAAGAAGCACAGCCTGTCCGATCTGAAGGACGCCAAGGCCGTGGTGGTGGCGTTCACCTGCAATCACTGTCCGATTGCCCAGGCCTACGAGGACCGCTTCACCGCCTTTGCCGCCGACGCCAAGAAACGCGGCGTGGCGTTCGTGGCTATCAACGTCAACACGATCGAACCGGACCGGCTCGACAAGATGAAGGAACGGGCTGAGCAGAAGGGCTTCAACTTCCCGTACCTGTACGACGAAACGCAGAAGATCGGCAAGGCGTACGGCGCCGCGGTGACGCCGCACCTCTTTGTGCTCGACGGCGAACGCAAGATCGCCTACATGGGCGCGTTCGATTCCGACATCAATCGCCGCGAAGGCGACAAGCTGTACGTGGAAGACGCCGTCGAGGCTATCCTGGCCGGCAAGCAGCCGGAAGTAACCGAAACCCGGCCCTCGGGCTGCTCGATCAAGTACAACCAGGAGTAACCGCTTGCGGCGTGTGTTGCCCAGCAACGACGGTTGCGGGCGATAGAAGTTGGAACTGTTAAAACAGAACACGGCAGGCATGTCCGCGAGGATATGCCTGCCGTTTTTTCATTCGGCCATGCCGCTGGGCTATGGCTTGCCCTGCCGCTGCCCTTGCAGCCACAGCTCGATCGCCACCTGCGTAGGCTGGTCCTGGCGGACGATCAGCGTTTGCGACGACTCATCCACGACGGCGGCCGGCGGATTGGTGGGCTGGTTCCACTTGTCGGGCTGGACCTCGCGGCGGACGCGATCCGCCCAGGCCGCGGCCGGCTCCGTGCCGGTCAAGCCAGAGAGGGAATAAAAAGCCGTTTCGAGCTCCGCCGCCAGGCGATCCTTGCCCATCAGCTCGATGGTTTGCCCGTCGACGATTCGCAGGCCTACACCCAGGCTGTCGGCCAATCTGGCCACGACGGCCGCCATCGGTTCGTTGGTGGCCGAAAGTTTCACCGGCCGCTCCGCCCAAACGGTTTCAGGCAGGCTGGCCGCGTCGAGCACGACGCGCACGCCGGACTGCGCTTGCAGATAACGCAGCACTTGCCGCAGCGGCGTGGGAACAACGAAGTTCGCCGTGACCTGCTTGTTGAGCCGGCTGGCGGCCGCGGCAAATGGCGTTTGCAGCGACGGCTGCGGCAGCGCGACCCCGGTCCGCGGCGGTTTGTTCCGCGCGGCGCGAAGTTGATCCAGGAACCGGGCAACCTGCCATTGAATGGCTACCGGCTGTTCGACCCGCAGACTTGTACCTTCGACCGTAATGCGGCCTTGGCCCCCGCCGTTTTCCCACGACTGTGGAGCCACGAACTGCCGCACCAACGCAGCGAGCGCCGGCGCATCGCCGGCCGGCGTGATGAGATCATCGACCGGGTAGGCGCGTGATTCCGGCTGATCCGTGGGCGGCGGATCGGCCGTGATCAGCACGTAGCGGTCCTTGGGGACGGCTGTCAACTTCTTCTTGGCCAGCAGGCTCTCGATTGCCCCGGCCACGGTGGTGTCTTTTGCCGACAGGTCGACCGGATCGCTGGGCGAGGCCCCGGCTGCCTGGATGGCCGCGAAGTCGAACGCCAGCGGAATCTGGCTCAGCTCGCTGAACACATCCAGCGCGTCGGCCAGCGCCACCTGCTGGAAGCCCACCCCTGCCACGGGATCGTTCAAACGCTCGGCGATGTCCACGTGCGGGGCGACCATTTCTGGCTCTGGCTCATTGTCCGGCTCAAGCGGCTGGGCCGGTTCGGGGCCAGGCTCGGATGTGTCGGTCAGTTGCGGCTCTTCGGCGGTGTTACGAGCCAAGGTGAACAACGCCAACGACGATTCGGCGGCCGGCACCTTCTGTACGGCCAATTGAACCTCGGCCACGGAATCTTCGGTGGCGGCCTTCGCTGACTGCCAGAGCGGCGACAGCATCCGCCACACTTGCGAGCCGGTCAGGGCTTGCGGTTGGTTGGCGTTGGTTTCGCCTTGCTGTGTGGCCGGCTTGTCGGGCTGGCCGGGAAGGCCCGGCAACTCGAACGCACTACCGGGGCGGTTACTGGACTGCTGCGAACCTTGCATTCGGGCCAGCATGTCGACGCCTACGGCTGGTGGCGCCGGGCCTGTCGGTACTGCGGGGGCCGTGTCGCCGGGCAGCTTGGGCCACCAGGCGGGCGGATCGGTCATCCTCGCCAGGGCCGAAAGCAGCGCTTCAAGGTCGCCGGTCAGGGTGACTGCTTCTTGCGGCGTGCCACCTAGGGCATACAGCCGAACGGCCAGCGTGTCCGCCGTCCGCAAGGCAAAGCCCACGGCGGGCGCCTTACCCAACCGCCCCCAGGCCACGCGAGCGGGCCCCACCGGCAGCCAGATCGCGGGCACCTGCGGCAGCCAACCGGTCGCCCGATTGTCGATGACGCCGGCGAACTGATCGACCGACGTGATTCTAGGCAGCAGCGTCTGCAAAGCCTGAGACCGCAACCCGGCCGGTGTGCCTTCGACGGCGTTCAGCGACTGCAACAGGTCCGAGGGGCCCGTGAGGATCGTCCGCTCCTGGACCAGAGCGAACGGGAACGGCCAAGGGCTGTCGTCCAACATTCGGCACGGCGACGTGCCCAGTTTCAAATCAATCGGCTGCGCCTTTGCCAATCGCTGCGCCGCGGGCTCGGCCTCGGGCACCAATTCAATGGCGATGATGCTTCGCCGTACGCTGACGGCGTTGTCGCCCGGCCGTGGGTTCAAGGTATTGGATAACTGGTCCTCGACCACCGCCCAGGTGATCCGGGCAATCTCATGCGGTTCCAGGCCGAAGGCCGCGGTAACCGGGCCGATCAGCCGCCACTGTTCGGGCGAGGCCGAAGCCAACTCCGCCGGGAACAGCGGCTGCGATGCCAAGGCGCTGGGGCGGATCGTCAGCACGGCGGCCGTGGTCGGCGGCAGCCAGCGAGGCTCCCAGGCGGCCGGAAGTTCGTCAGGCAGCTCGTTACGCGGCAGCGGCGCGCCATCGGTGGGGCGAGAGGGTTCCCCAGCGGCGGGCGGCATGTCAGCCATCTGCGGCGGCACATTGGGCTCGGCCGGCTGCTGCTCCGCAGGCGGCGTGACTTGCGGTGTTTCGATTGGCTGAGCAGGCTCATGCTGCTGGGCCGGCGCGGTGGCCTCGGCCACTGCGGGCGGCTGCGAGGTACTGCCTCCGCGGAACACGAGCCACGACCCGACGAGCAACACCAAGCCGGCGGCCGCCGCCGCGGAGATCCAGATCCAGCGGCGAGCCGACTGGGCCGTGTACCAGTCTGGTAACTTGTCGAGATCTTCCAGCGGCGAAGGACCAGCACCGCGTTCCACGGCCCATTCGTCGAGCGAGTCACCGAAGCCCTCGAGGTTGGACGCCGCTTCGGTAGGCGGCGCGGCGGA
>CALBRZ010000137.1 GCA_937927735.1 uncultured Planctomycetales bacterium | reverse complement strand
GTATCGCCCGTGCGGCCGTAAGGATCGTCGGCTTCACCGCGCGCGTAGCGGTTAAACGCCGCGACCGTTTGTTCGAGCACTCGCGGATCAAGCCCTCGCCGCCGCGCGACCGCCGCCAGCGTGTCGTCCTGGATGGCAACATCGGGCCGGAGCCGCAGATAATCGGCCACATAGGCGTACGCGATATCCGGCGCGGTGGAGATGAAGTGCGGCCAGGCGGAGTAACGCCTGCAAAGCCGCCCATCCAGTAGCAGAAAGGCTTCTTTGTCCGGCTGGGGGACGACCGCCAGTTCGCGGGCTGGGCTTTGCCGCTCGTTGGCGAACCGCTCGCCGCGGCGGTTGATCAGGATCGCTCCGTCGTCGAAGAGGGCATCTTCCGGGTGTTGCCAGGTGACGAGCAACCGTTTGATGTACGCCCGCATGATCGCGGCGGGCAGCCGCCTGGCAATCGCCCCCAGCAACCGTCCCCAGCGGCCGCCGACAGGCAAGCAACGATCGAACGGCTTACGCACCGGAGCCACAAACCGTAGTTCCGGTCCATAAGTGATATCCATGTTGAGCAGGCGGGCGCCGGCTTCTTCGGCCAGGCGGTGACCATCGCCGGTGGCGTAGGGATTGATGCCTTCCACGGCCGAAAACGCTTCGCCTTTGAATCGGGCGATCATGGCGCCGTTGCCTGCGTAGTCGCCAGCAGCCAGGATCACACCCCGCCGGGCGCGATACGTTTGCAGGCGACCAGCCACTAGGGCCTCAACTCCGGCCACGCGGTCGCCATCGCGAACCAGCCGCTGCACGTCGGCCGAGGTTTGCACCGTGCCGCCCAGGGCCTGCAATTTCAGTTGCAGCGCGACGATGTAGGCCCTAGCGCCTGGAACCACGTTGTGCATGCGCGGTACGCGGTTGGGCGGTTCGGGACTGGGGCCATAGAACGAGAGGCCCAGACCTTCGAGCCAGGCCAGCGTGTCGGCCGCACGTTCGAGAAAGAACCGGCGAAGCGGTTCATGGTTGCAGGCTTCGATGGTCGCCGGGGCGAACTTGGCGGCGTCCTCAGCGTGCTCGGCCGGCGTATCGGAGATGCCTTTTTGCTGTTGAAGTCGTGTGCCTGCTGCCGTGAACGATCCCACGGCGATGCCGGTCGTTCCGCCCAGAACTGGCCGCTTTTCGAGCAGCAAGACGCTGCCGCCGTGCTCCGCCGCGGAGACCGCTGCAGCCAGGCCGCTGCCGCCTCCGCCCACGACAATTACATCGTATTCCGGTGGATGCAAGTCAGGCATCGCTAATTGGGACGCGCCCCTCTGCTACGTGGCCACCGACGAAACGGGAGGGCGACCTAACGGTCAAGCCAGCGGACGAGAGCGCTGCTACCGGCCGGCCTGGATCCCATACTGCCAGCGCACGGTGGTCGGGGCAACCGCTGGCACGTCTAGGGGCACGATGGCCAACACGTTTTCAGCGTCGGCCGTGCTTGAAGCCGCAGGCACCTGCAGCGAGGCTTGGGCGGCATCGGCGGTGATGATCGCCACCGCCTGACCTTGCACGCTCAGGGTGATGCCTGCGGCCGTCGATTCGGCCGCCACGCCTTCGCCCAGACGGTAAGAGCTGCCAAGCGTGCCGGGCGGATCGTTGGCGCGGCAGGCGACGTCGAACCGTAGTTCGCCCTCGGCCAGCGCTTCGACCGAAAGCGACCAGTGGCTGCGGCCGGCCATGCCCACGGCCAAGGCGACCGTGGCCCCGGCACCGCGCGATTCCAGGTGCAGGTCTTGCAGCGGCGGGCTCGGCGGCCAGGGATTGGTGTCGTCGCCTTCGATGGTGGCCAGCAGCAGGTTTTCGTTGCCTGCGGCGTCGAGCCACATCACCTGGTGCACATAGCGGTCGCCGCTGCGCGCGAACCGCAGCCGCAACCCTGCGGCCGAAAGCGTCAAAGGGCCTGCTGCCATCGCTGCCTACGTGCCTACGAAGTGGGCGTTTCCTGTCCCACCCGCCACCGCAAGTAGGAGTCGAGGAAGCCTTGGATGTCGCCGTCCATCACCGCCTGAAAGTTGCCCATCGTGTAACCGGTGCGGGCGTCTTTCACGCGTTGATCGGGATGCTGGAAGTAGTTGCGGATCTGCGAGCCGAAGCCTACCTTCGCCTGGCGGTCGTACTTGGCCGCCTGCTCCTTCTCGCGTTTTTCTTCTTCGAGCTGCACCAGCTTGGCGCGGAGCATCTTCATGGCCATGGCACGGTTCTTGTGCTGGCTCCGCTCGTTCTGGCACTGCACCACGACGCCGGTGGGAATGTGGGTGAGTCGGATGGCGCTGCTGGTCTTGTTCACGTGCTGGCCACCGGCACCCGACGCCCGGAACACGTCTTCGCGAATGTCTTCGTCGCGCAGCTCGATATCGACGTTGTCGTTCACTTCGGGCGACACGTCGACGGCGGCGAAGCTGGTCTGGCGTTTGCCTTCGGCGTTGAACGGGCTGATGCGCACCAGGCGGTGGATGCCGGTTTCGCCCTTCAGGTAACCGTAGGCGAACGGTCCGCGGATGACGATGGTGGCGTTGTTGATGCCGGCTTCTTCGTTGTCCTGCCGGTCGAGCAGTTCCACGGTGTAGTCGTGGTCTGCCGCCCATTGGCAGTACATCCGCAGCAGCATTTCGGCCCAGTCGTGGGCGTCGGTGCCGCCATCGCGGGCGTAGATCGAGAGGATGGCGTTGCGGTCGTCGTGCGGCCCGTTGAGCAATGCCCGCAGCTCCAGGTCGGCAAGCGTTTGCTCCACCCGCGAAAGCTCCTGCTGCACCTCGGGCGCGAAGCTCGGATCTTCCTCGGCCATCTCGACCATGGTTTGCAGGTCTTCGGTGGCGCGGATCAGCTCCGTGAGCGGCTTGACGATCGCGTTGAGGGCCTTGAGCCGCGAGACGACCTCTTGGGCCTTCTCCTGGTCGTCCCAGAAGTTGGCCGCCGACATCTGCTGCTCCAGCTCCTCGATTTGGGAAGTCTTACGAGCGTAGTCAAAGAGAGTCCCGCAGTTGGATCAGCCGCTCTTGGATGGCTTCGGTGCGGTCGTGCAACTCCGACATGGAACTTCCCTTCAAAACGCAAAAGCGGCCAGGCAATGCCTGCCGCGGTGGGTAGCAAAACCAAGCGGTGTGCCGCCGCGGCCGACGATAAATGGCCACGGTGTCCACCTTTGTAAAGTCTACCGCAAAGGCCTTGGTGGAAAAGACCGCTCGCCGCGATTAGGGGAGCGGCACACGGCCAATCAGGCCGGCGGAGCAGGTAGCGCGTAGAAAGCTCGCCGCCTGGAGGGCGAACTGGCATTTCGCGAGCCGGCGTTACTCCGCCCGCGTCGATGCGAAATCGACCACCGCCCGCGGCTGTTCGTGCGGACGCCGGACGGGCACCATGCCGGTGGGCGGCAGCCGCAGTTCCAGGCCGATCGGGAGAATCTCCGGATCGGGCAGTGCCTGGCGGTTGAGCTCGTAGATTTCCTGCCAGCGGTCGGCATCGCCCAAATGCTGGCGTGCGATGTCCTGGAGGGTATCGCCGTCGCGAATCACGTGGGTGGCCGCACTCACGGTAGGCAGCCGCCGCGTGGCCGATTCAAAGCCGGTGTAGCCTTGGGCATCGCCGTAACGCGGAGCCAGTTCGGGCGGCTCCTTCGCCATGGCCAAGGGATCGCGCGGCCGAGCCGGGTTGCCGATGCTGGCCGGCAAACGCGTGGTCTCAGGCGATGGTTTCGCTGCGGCCGCCGCAGCGGCGCTGGTCGCGGCACTGGCCAAGGCATCGGGCACGAGCACGCTGGCCGCGCTGGGTACGGGATGGATCGTCGCCGGAGAATCGGCGGACGGCTGGGCCGTGGCACCCCCGGCATTCGCGGCAACTGCGTTTGCCTCGGTGTGGGCGAGACTGGCCGTGGGCGAAGAGCTGCTGGGCCAGTTGGCGACCGAATTAGGAAGCGAAATGGCGTCCGGATACGGCGCAGCTTGCCACTGCACCCCCGGCACACCCCACGACCGCTCGGCGACCGGGGGCGTCTGGGAGCCTGGCTCCTTGCGAAACAGCGTGGCGCCGACAATGCCGGCAGCCAGCACGCCGATTGCGGCCAGGGTTCGGGTAGCGCTGACGCTCATGAATACGCATGCAGGGATCGCTGCGACAGCGGGACTTCCTGCTGCGTCTGCCGCGCACTGAATCGACATTTGCTGCCTTCCGTGGGCAGCCGGCCGGGCTCCGCACTGCATGTGCAGAACCCGTCCACCTATCGTTATCGTCCCTCGTTTCTCTTGCAGAAAAGCCTTTGTTGGGGAGCGGGGGGCAATTTTTTCGGGATACCGTATCGGTTGTAGCGGTTGGGTAGGTGGCGCCAGCTGGCAAAGCACCCGCTGGCGAGGCTGGGGGCATGCTGCCGCGCGGCGGCCGGGCATGCCGTTAAGCTGCGAGGTGGCCATGCGTGGCCGAAAACAGGGCAGGCTGGGGTGCCACTTGTGGGGAGGAGAAGCCACGCCCGGCAAGGCGGAACACTTTCGCTGATTCGCCCCACCTGCTGGCACCTCGGCAGCATTATCCGGCGGTGGCCCGATGGCGGCGAAGAAACGGCAGGTGTCAACCGATAGTAGGTTTCGACAACACCCGTGTTGGCAACCCCGGCGAGTGCTGCGCCTGCTGGCTGCTTTCGGCTTGGACCCCGGAAGCGGACCGGGCGGTGCGGCTCACCCCAGCTCGTCGGGGGCTGTTCCTGGAGAAGCATGGATGACTGCCAGTTTTCACTCCTTGGAAGAATTGCGCGACTACGTCAATAAGACGTTGTGTAGTCGCGAACAACTGGAGCCGAACGCGTTTCCGCTCTCCGAGCGGTTGCTGGTGCAGCGCGACAAGCCTTGCGGCATGTACTTCTGCCTGCATGGCCCCAGGGCGGTGAAGTTCACCGCCGTGTGGGACGCGGTGCGCAACCTCGTGATGTTCTACGGGGCGACCGGCGAGCGGTTCCAGACCACGCGGTTGATGCACGCGCCACCCTTGGCGACCGCCTGAGTGAACCACCGCGTGGAGCCCGGTCTCTTCCGCTGCTCGTTAATGAGCTTTTCGAACATCGATAGCGATTTCAGCTCCGCGACCGCGGGCCATAACCCTACTGGCTTGCCCAGCCAGCCGTGATGCCGCTAACCAGGCGGCCGTCCTGTCTTGAATCGCTACGCCCGGCGGCGCCGGAACGGGTGGGGACGAACAGCCGTCTCCCGTAATGCCCGAGCCGGCGTCGCCGGGCTTTCTTGTTGCGTTTGCCGACTTGTGCCGCGGCGACTTGCAGATGCCAGTCACCGCGCGTTCGGATACATGGGCGGCGCTGTTCTAGCGGTTGGGTAACACCCCGGGCGCTGCTCTCAGGAGTCAGCCGTGATGGCTGGCGAGGCCACCCGTTCGGAAGATGGCGATCGCTAGGGCGTAAGTAATCGCCTTGCTACATGTTCATGACATGGGTGCGCCGGTGCCTGCTACCGACGCTGCTGTTTCTTTGCGCCGCTGAAGAATAGCCCGCCCCCGACCTAGCGATAGATGCAGGTTTGCCGCCGGTTGAAGTCGTGCGACGTGACCACGGTGGCCACCACTTTGGCGATCTTGGCGCCGCCATGCACCGAGGGCTCGATGGGCGAAAGCTGGGAGTAATCGGCTGCCTGGTCGCACACCAACCGCAGGTCGATCACCGGCAGGCCGTGCGTGAACGCTTCGCGCAGGATCACCTCGTTGAACATGCCCAGGGCCAGCCGTTCGGGTTCGCCCAGTCCCGGCACGCTGTCGTAGATGGTGCAGACCGCGGTGGGCAGTTGATGCTGGAGCACGGCCCGCAGCATGGCTCGGTAGTTCTCGCGAAAGGTGTCGCGCACCTGCCCCAGCTCAACCAGAGCCTGGTTCACCGTCGTGGCAGGCACGGTCAGCACGCCGGCATAGCCCAACGCGTCGTTCCCGCCCACGCTTACCACCAGGTGCGTGGCATCGCTGGGCAACGTGGCCAACTGGTCCGGCACATCGGCGGTGATGTCGCCATCGACGGCGGCCAGCGTGGCCTGCCAGCCGGCCAGCAAACACTGGCGCAGTTGCTCGATCACCGGCGGGTGCCCCGGTACGTAGCTGGCGTTGTCGAAGATGGAATCGCCCAGCAGCACGACATGCGGCACGGTTGCGGTTCCTTGGCTGGTTCTGGCTGCGGAGGCAATCATTGCCTGGCGTGTGCGGGTACGCGGTTTCCTGGGGTGTGAACGCGCATGCGGTCACGGCGTGGCCGCATACCCGTTGCCGCGCCGCGTTGACGCCGCCGCGTCAGTACGGCGGTTCAAAGCCCTTGGAGGCGCGTTTCTTGCGGACAATGCCCACCACCAGCGCCAGCAGGATGAAGGCGATGTAGGCACCGATGCCGCCCCAGCCCAGCTTCGCCCAAACGACGTAAATGCTGGACAGGGTAGCGATGCCGGCGGCGATGAACATCAGCGTGTTCCACGTCAGTCGCGCGAGCCCACGCGGCAGCTCTTCCTTGAGCAGCGTCCGCTGATTCATCAGGAAGAAGAACGACAGGTAGGCAATCGGCAGCAACATCAGACCAAACGCCGATACATACACCGCCAGGCGGAACGCGGCCTGGTCCCAGATGAACGGGCCCAGGGCGCCGGTGGCTGCGGCCAGGCAACCCAGGCGATGGCCCCAGCCGCTCTCGGGCAGGTCGAAGATTTCGACGATCACAAAGCCGGAGATCAGCATCAGGATGGTGATCGTGGAGAGCGTCATGCCGAGCACGCCCAGACCAAACACCAGGTTGGCGACCTTGGGGCCGGTGAGCGGTTCCAGGGCCCGGGCCAGGTCGAATGGGCTGCGGTTGATGAGCATGGAGGCGATCCGGCGGTCGGATTCCGGCAGCCGGTTGATCTTCTCCCAGATGAGCTCGCGCTCGAAATCGGCCTTCAGCGCCTGCTCCGTCTGCTTGGAGATGGCCTTGCGGTCCTCCTCGGAGAGGCCGGCCAACGCCTTTTGATACAGATCGTCGACGGTAGGCAGCCCGGCCCATTCGGCGGGCTGATTCTGCGAGGCCGAGATCTCCTGCACCAGCGGCTTGAGCAGGTTGTAGAAGTTGTTGCGTTCCTTGGCCGAGGCCACGATCGGCTTGCCCTCGGCATCGGTCTCACCCAAGAAGCCGGGCACCGTTTGGGTGTGGAAGCTCTGGGCGGCGGCGACCACCACGCAACTGGTGGCCAGCACAAATGGGATGAACATGCCGGTGGCCAGGTCGAAACGCACCAGCCCGCGGAACTCCTTGGTCCACCGTTTACGCAGCAGCGAGTAGGGGAACAAGAAGGTCATGTTGATGCCCACCGCCGTGGCGGCCGCGCCCACGATCATGTCGCGCTGCTCGCTGATGATCACCTGCCGCCAGTAATCGGCGTGCGCGGTGACTTCCAGAATCGGCTGGAACCGCGCGCTGGGACGCCACAGCGTGGAGATATCGGGGATGAAGCCGGCGAACAGCTCGCTCCAGTTGAGCTCGTTGCGGATCGCGAAGATCACGCCGAAGAAGCACAGCACGATGCTGGCCACCATCAACTTAAGGATCAGCTCGTACAGCTTGACGCCCCAGCTTCCGCTGTTGTAGCTCCAGGTGATGATCGTGGAGAACAACAGGATTACGCTCACGATGACCAGCGTGCTGCCGTTGCCGGCCAGCCAACTGTCGGAGCCGTAGGTGGCGGCAAACCACTGCGTGAGCGAGCCGTTGGTGCCCAGAATGCCCGGCAGCAGGTTCTGCTCGACCACGCTGGTGGCCAGGCCGTATTGCGGTAAGCACCAGAACATGTTGGCCGCGAGCGTGGCCAGTGCCCAGCCCCAGCCCAGCACCGGGTTCACGTAATGGTTGATGGCCCGGAACGGCCGCTGCTGCGTGGATAGCGTCACGTAGGCCATGGCGCTGAGCATGATGATGCCCAGGATCATGGCCAGCGGCTGTACCCACAAGAAGGAGAAGCCGGCGACCACGCCCAGGTACAGGCTGCCGGCCAGCGAGCCGCCGCCCAGCGTGATGGCGCTTTGCAACCAGCCGGGGCCGGACATGCGGATACACGCGCCTAGGGTGGCCAATGGCCCTTTGGCCTGTGCCTCCAGCAAACGTTGACGGTCGGTCTCCAGCGGCTGTTGGGGTGAACTCATGGGCCAGTCGTTGGGGCAGACAAAAAGGGGGCAAAAAGGCGGGCCAAGCAGCGCGGTGCAGCGCATGCCCACGGGGCGGAGCGATCCGCAGCAGGGGTTCATCTTAGTTGGCTGGCGACGATATTTCGACCCATACCGGGCAGAAACGGAGCAGGGCAGGGCGGTTGCGTCAAATTGACGTGCGCGGGTGTTGATGCGTTTGGACGCCCGGTAGGGCTAGCCTCGCAGGGCCGGTTGGGGAACAATGCAGGCCTCCCCGCCCCCGAGCATGGCGTTGTACGGATGACGGGCCGTGCGGATGGGCGGCGGGCGCGCGGCACTTTTCGATATTCCACGGAAACGGATTTGCCATGAGCCAGGCTGGTACCGAGACGCGCACGCTGCACTGGGTTGGCGATATCGACGGCCACCTGCGGATGATCGACCAGACGCTGCTGCCCACGCTGTTTGTCGAGATCGATTGCCGCAACACGGAACAGGTGTGGGAAGCCATTCGGAGCCTGCGCGTCCGCGGGGCACCGGCCATCGGCATCGCGGCAGCTTACGGGGTGTGCCTGGGCGTGCAAGGGCCCGGCGATGACGAAGCAACCCTGTTCCGCCGCCTGGACGAAGCGGTGAGCTATCTGGCTTCGAGCCGTCCCACGGCCGTGAACCTGTTCTGGGCTTTGGAGCGGCAGCGGAAGTTGGCGGAGAGCCTGCGCGGCAAGGTGAGCCCCATCGAGATCCGCCGGGCACTTCTGGCCGAGGCCCATGCGATCCTGGAGGAAGATCGCCAGATGTGCCGGGCGATCGGCCGTTACGGGGCAAGTCTGCTCAACGACGGCCAGGGCGTGCTCACCCATTGCAACGCCGGCGGCCTGGCCACCGCCGATTACGGTACGGCGCTGGCCGTGTTCTTTGCCGCCCACGAAGCCGGCAAGGTGCTCCGCGTGTATGCCGACGAAACTCGGCCGCTGCTCCAGGGCAGCCGGCTCACCGCCTGGGAACTCCAACGGCGCGGCATCGACGTGACGGTGATCTGCGACTCGATGGCGGCCCAAGTGATGCGCGAGGGCCGCGTGCATGCCGTGGTCGTGGGGGCCGATCGCATCGCCGCCAACGGCGACACGGCCAACAAGATCGGCACCTACGGGGTGGCCGTGCTGGCCGCCGCGCACCATATCCCGTTCTACGTGGCCGCGCCCAGCAGCACGTTCGATCTCTCGCTGCCCAATGGCGATGGCATCCCCATCGAACAGCGGGCGCCGGAAGAAATCACCGAGGGGTTTGGCCGGCGGACGGCTCCCGAGGACGTCAAGGTTTACAACCCGGCGTTTGACGTAACGCCTGCCCGGTTGATCCGCGCCATCATCTGCGAGAAAGGTGTGATCGACCCGGTGACGCCCGATAGAATCAAAGCCGTGTTGGCAGGGGAAACCTGAACCGCGCGCGGGAGCTTTCAGCCAGCGCGTGGCCGGACCTCGTAGGCCGTGGCGCTGCCAGGCCAACATGGGTTCCCGGTTCGCGCTCCGCGCAGCAGACCCTACTCTTGAGTTCAGCACGTTCATTATCCGGGGCGACTCATGCCGATTCCGGTTGCCGATCCGATCGTCATCGCTCCCAGCCCTACGCCGTTCACGGCCGCTGATGCGGTCGACTACGACGGCATCCAGCAGAACGTGGCGCGTTGGCGCAGGACGCCGCTCTCGGGTTTGATGCTCAACTCGGAGAACGGCGAGGAAGCCTTTCTGAGCGAGTCCGAACGGCTGAACATCATCCGCACGGCGCACGAGGCCCTGGAAGGCGAGAAGTTCATCGTCGCCGGCATCGACTGCCCATCGGTCACCGAATCGCTGCGGCTGGCCGAGCGGTACGTGGAAGCCGGGGCCGAGCTGGTGCGGCTGCGCATCCCGCGGCTCACCGACAACGTGCGCGGCTACTTTGAACAGTTGGTACCGCGGCTGCCGGTGCCGGCGCTGCTGATCAATCAACCGGCTCCAGGCCAGTTCGCGCAGAGCCTGCTATTGGCGGTTGGCACGCCGGAGTTGATCGGGCAGGTGTGCCAGATGGACAACGTCTACGGCTACATCGCCGGCGGCAATATTCGCTTTGAGTACCGCACGCGGCAGTTTGTGCCGCGTGACAAGAAGTTCTGGATCGGCAACGGCAGTCTGCTGGTGCCTGGCGGCGCGATCGGTGCCAACGGCGCTTGCCTGATGCTCGGCAACGTGGCACCCGGCGAATGCCTGGAAATCATTCGCCTTTCCATGCAGGGCAAGTTCGCCGAAGCCCAAGCGATCCAGGTGCGGCTGATCGAAGCCGATCATCGCATCCTCGAGCGGGGCGCGGCGGGCATCAAGGCGGCGCTGGATCTGCTGGGTTATGTGGGCGGTCCGCCGCGGCAACCGTCGTTACCGCTCACGGCCGCTGAAAAAACGCGCCTGCGCGAAGCGCTCGTGGTGGCCAGGCTGCTTTGACCTGGAATGCAAACGGTCTCAGCAGACGTGGTTGACCGTCCGCTGAGACCGTGCGTGTGATCGTCTTATCGAACGAGTGGCGAACTAGCCCAGCCACGACGGCATCTGGCCGGCCGGCGGAAGCTGGATCACGTCCACGCTCTTGATGTGCGGATGCGCGGCCACTTCGGCCAGGGCTTCCTCCGTCGGGACGCTGTCCAGGTTGAGCACGCCCACGGCGTCGTTGCCCGGGGTATCGCTGGCGCGTCCCACAGCCATCTGGGCGATGTTCACCTGGTGACGGCCAAAGATGGTGCCCACGCCGCCGATGATGCCCGGCACATCCTGGTGGCTGAAGATCAACAGCGTGCCGTCCAAGTAGCCTTCCAGGCGGTAGCCGTCCAGTTGGACCAGGCGGAGCATCTTCTGGCCGAACACGGTGGCGGCGGCCGAGTACTTGCGGACGTCGGTCTCGAGTTCAGCGACGATCAGGCTGCGGAAGCCGCCGATCTCGCTCCGCGATTCCTCCAGCAGCTCGATGCCGCGTTCACGCAGCAGCACCTCGGCGTTGACGATGTTCACCTCTTCTTCCAGGGCGTTTTCCAGCAGGCCGGCGGCAAACGCGGCAGTGATCAGCCGGGTGTTCTTGTCGGCGATCTCGCCCCGGTACTGCAGACGCACCCGCTGCGGCTGACCGTGGTGCCACTGGGCCATCAGCAGGCCCAGGCGGTAGCCGATGCCCAGCTCGTTGCGGATGGCTTCCAGTTGCCGGGCATCCAGCGGCGCCATGTTGACGGCGTGGCGGATGGCGCCGGTGGTGAGGTAGTCGATCAGCAGTTCGCACGCTTCGACGGCGACCTGGGTTTGGGCTTCCTCGGTGCTGGCGCCCAGGTGCGGAGTGCAGACCACGCCGGGCATGCCGAACAGCGGGCTGTTGGTGCAGGGTTCGTCCTCGAACACGTCGAGAGCCACGCCGGCAATTTTGCCCGACTTGAGCCCTTCGAGCAGGGCGGCCTCGTTGTAAATGCCGCCGCGGGCGCAGTTGACCAGCCGCACGCCCGGCTTGAGCAGCTCAAGCTGCGGCATGTCGATCAGGTTGCGGGTTTCTTCGGTGAGCGGGGTATGCACGGTCAGGTAGTCGACCTGCGGCAGCATCGCGTCGACGCTCTCGACCGGTTCCACGCCCAGCATGGCGGCCTTGTCGGAGGTGAGGAACGGGTCGTAGCCCAGCACGCGCATTTCGAAGGCCTTGGCCCGGGCGGCCACGGCCTGGCCAATGCGGCCCAGCCCGACCACGCCCAGGGTCTTGCCGGCCAACTGGGTGCCCATGTAGCTCTTGCGGTCCCAGTTGCCCTGGCAGAGGGCCTGATACGCCGGAGCGATGTTGCGCGACATGGCCAGCATCAGGGCCATGGTGTGTTCAGCTGTGCTCAGCGTGTTGCCACCGGGGGTGTTCATCACCACGATGCCGGCGCGGGTGGCAGCGGCCTTGTCGATGTTGTCGGTGCCCACGCCCGCCCGGACGATCGCCTTGAGCCGCCGGTTGCCGGCCAGTACGTCGGCGGTGAGCTTCACACCGCTGCGGCAGATGGCTCCGTCGAATTCCAGCAGCGCCTGTCGCAGTTCTTCGCCTTTGAGTCCGGTGCGGATTTCGTACTCGATGCCCGGTGCCTCATCCAGCATGGCGAGGCCTTCTTGGGAGAGCGGGTCGAGAATGATGACGCGATGCATTGGCAGCCTCTAAGTCCGACAAAGCGCTGAAAAACAGGGGGTGCTCAGGCGATGATACCAGTTATGGGGCGGCTTCAACATGCCCCCAACCGGGAAAGATAGCAGGCTGCCGACAGGCTGCTTAAGTGCTTGTAGCAAAATGGGATACTGCCCGCTGTGCCGGCACGCGCCGATCTGATTTTTACCGCGGAGAATGCTGCCGCCGCGCGAGCCATCGGCGAGGCCTTATTGGTCGCCCCCCGGCGGTGTTAAACGAGCGTATTCCGCCAATAGCGGGGGCCGTTTTCCAAGATCAGACGGCGGGCATCAAACTTGCAATCATACGTTAGTGACGCATTGCCACCTACTTGCGCCCCAGCGCTTGGGCAATGATTCCTTCAGGGGGAGGACAGGGCCGCCAGGCCATGTCCGCGTAAGCTAGCAAGCCCGGCCCATTTGGGTTGAGCCGATCGCGAGCCCCCTGCTATAAGGTTGCGCCCCACGTTCCCGAGTCTTCTCTCGTTGCCTACGTCGCACGAATCGGGTTGCTGTCTCCTTTGCCCATCCAGGAGCAAGGCCTGTCATGTCTAGGTTGGATTCCATCAGCAACTTCATTCGGGCTACGGTGTCGCTGGTCGTCGTGGGCATGGTCAGCGGCGGGGCCTGGTTCGCCTATTCCAAGTACACCGAGCACGAACAGGCGATTCGCGAGCGCGACGAGCTGCGCGAGCAGGCCAAACGCGATGCCGAGGAACTCCAGCGCCGCCAGCAGAAGATCGAGCAGCAACAGCAGGAAATCACCCGGTTGGAGACCTCGCTCCGGCTGCTCAAGTTCGATCAACGGGTGGCCCAACTGGAGATCGTCGACCAGTGGAAGAACGAGAACGGCGAGCCGATCACGCGCGTGCGCTTTGCCGAGCTGGATAACCAGGGCAAGCCGCTGCAAACGCCGCGGGAATTCAACGTACGCGGCGAAAAGGTGTACGTCGAATACTGGGTCGCCAAGTTCTTCGATGAACACGTCGAGAACGGCGTGGACATGAAGAACACTTCGATCTGCTTGTTCCGCTCGATCTTTGGCGATAAGGAAAAGCCGGCCGAAGGCCATCTGCTGGACGACGCCGATACGCTGACCATGGCGTACGCCCGGGGCCGCGAGGTATCGCCGCTGGAACACGACATCTGGGAGAATTTCTGGGAGTACGCCAACGATCGACGCAAGGCGGCCGAGGTGGGGCTGCGAGCCGTCCATGGCGAAGCCGTGAACGTCAAGGTTCAAAAGGGCAAAACCTACCGCATCCAGTTGCGGGCGTCGGATGGCTTGAGCATCATCCCCGAGGACGACGCCCCCGCGGCGGCTCGCCCGACCACGGCTTCGTAAACGCGCGTTTGAGTGCGGATGGCGGCGAGCGGAGCATAGGGCCGGGGGTTGGGCGGCGGCCGTGTCTTGATTCGCAGTTTTCTGTGCTGCGGGCTATTTTTGTGAGGCCGTGGCGGGAACCTTCTGCGCCTGGTCATCATCGAAGAGGGTGGCTGGTTCGTTGCCTGTCCCTTGGTTCTGCCAACCGCATTTTGCGTCGAGATGCCCGCGATGAAACCGTTCTTTGCCGCCAGAACGCTCGCCACTGTCGTAACGTATCTCACGATTGCAGCTTATGTTGCGGCACAGCCGCCGGGCGATCAGGCCGGAGAAAGGGCTTCGGCGCAGCCGCCAGCTAAAGTCGGCGATCTGCCGGTCACCAAGGTGGTGATGTTCAGCTCGGGGGTGGGCTTTTTCGAACACTTGGGGCAAGTGGAGGGCGACGCCCAGGTCCGGCTTCAGTTCAACGTGGACGATGTAAACGACCTGCTCAAGAGCATGGTCGTGCAGGATTTGGGCGGCGGGACCGTGTCCACGGTCAACTACGAGTCCAAGGAACCCATCACCCGCACGCTCAGGACGTTTGCCATCGACCTGACCGATAACCCGACGCTGGGCCAGTTGCTCTCGCAGGTGCGGGGCGAACGCGTGCAGGTCGACGCCCCCAACGCCATTGTCGGTGTGATCGTGGGCGTGGAAACCCGCGAGGAAAAGGTGGGCGATAAGGGCGAGACCGTCCAAGTCGAGTACCTGAACCTGCTCACCGACGATGGGTTGCGTCGCGTGGGCCTGGCTTCGGTCACCCGCATCCGGCTACTCAACGAACAACTGGATGCCGAGCTGCGCAAGGCCCTGGCGATCCTGGCCATGAGCCACGCCACGGACAAGAAAACCGTCAGCCTGCACTTCCGCGGTGAGGGCAAGCGTCCGGTACGCGTGGGCTACATCCAGGAAACGCCCATCTGGAAAACCAGTTATCGCCTGGTGCTCCGCGACAAAGAGCAGCCGTTGCTGCAAGGCTGGGCGATTGTCGAGAACACCACCGAGTCGGACTGGAACAACGTCGACCTGACCTTGGTCAGCGGCCGGCCCATCTCGTTCACGATGGATCTGTACGATCCGCTGTACATCAAACGGCCCAAGGTCGAGCTGGAGCTGTTCTCCTCGCTGCGGCCGCAAGTCTATGGGCAGGATCTGGTCGAGAAGCAGCAGATGTTCCGCCAGCGGGCTGCCCGCGAGGGCTTCGAAGAGTACAGCGCGGATGCCGCCGGGCGCGCCGTTGCCGCTGCGCCGAGTGGTCCCACGGCCCCGTCATCGCATCCTCCCGTTATGAACGCCCGGGCGAAAAGTGCGGCCGCTCCGTTCGATATTTCGCAGGGCGTACAATCGCTCGCTCAAGCAGGCGAGGTCGGGCAGCTTTTCCAGTACCAGATTCAGAACCCGGTGACGCTGCCTCGCCAGCAGTCGGCCATGCTGCCGATCGTGCAGGGGCAGGTCAAAGCCGAGAAGGTTTCGATCTACAACCAGAACGTGCAGGCCAAGCACCCGCTCAATGGGTTGCAACTGACCAATACCACCGGGCTGCACTTGATGCAGGGGCCGATCACCGTATTCGACGGCGGCGCGTATGCCGGTGACGCCCAGATCCAGGACCTGGAGCCCGGCAGCCGGCGGCTGATCAGCTACGCCGTGGACTTGAGCACCGAGGTTGCCCCGGCCGGCAAGCCGCAAACCAGCGACGTAACGGGCATCAAGCTCGTCAAAGGTGTACTGCATATCACGCGGCAACTGCGCCGCACGCAGGAATACACGATCAAGAACTCGGGCTCGGAGCCCAAGAAGGTGCTGATCGAGTATCCCAAGGTCACGCCGTGGAAGCTCGTCGAGCCGGAAAAGCCGGAGGAAACCACGCGCGACTTGTACCGTTTTGCCGTGACGGCCAAGCCGGGCGAACCGGCCGTGCTCACGGTTCGCGAGGAGCAGACCGTCGACGAGCAGGTCGCCCTGACCAATATCAATACCGGTCTGATCGTTGTTTACATGAACAACAAGGCGGTGTCGCCGGCCGTGAAAGAAGCCTTGGCCGAAGTGGTCCGGCGCAAGCAGGCCCTGTCACAGCTCTCCGAACAGCGGCAGCGGCTCGAATCCGAAATCAAGACCATCGACGCCGAACAGGCACGCATCCGGCAGAACATGGCACAACTCGACCGGACCAGCGACCTGTACGCTCGCTACGTGACGAAATTTGTCGAGCAGGAAGACACCATCGAAAAGCTACGTGGACAGATCCGGCAGCTTACCGATCAGGAGTCCAAGGCCCGGCGCGAACTGGACCAGTACCTGGCCGATCTGACGCTTGAATGATCGGCCGGCTGCTGGCCCCACTGGCTCCGGCAACCGCTAAAAACCTGCGGCGGCACCGCCACGGCGATCGTCGGCCACGCCGTGGAAGGTGCCGGTGGCCGGGTCGATCCAGATCGAGTGGGCGTCGCCCTGCTCGACCGATTCCGGATTCACCTGGTGCCCCATCGCCCGGAGCGTGTCGAGCACGTCGCGATACTTGGGATCGGCGGCCCCTTCGAAGCGGACCAGGTCGGGCATCCATTGATGGTGCAGCCGCGGCGCGGCCACCGCTTCGTTGAGCGGCATTTCAAACTCCAGCACGTTCAGCACCACGTTGAGTACGGTGTTGATGATCGTACGGCCGCCCGGGCTGCCGGTAACCAGCAGCACTTTGCCGTCGCGAGTGACAATCACCGGCGTCTGCGAACTGAGCATCCGCTTGCCGGGCGCGATCAGGTTGGCCTGCGTGCCGATGTTGCCGCGGCGGTCGGTATGACCGGCTTTCCAGTTGAAGTCGCCCATCTCGTTGTTGAGCAGGAAGCCTGCCCCGCGGACCACCACGCGCGAGCCGAAGCTGTACTCCAGCGTGTAGGTGTTGGACACGGCCATCCCGTTGCCGTCGATCACCGAGAAGTGCGTGGTGCTGTCGCCTTCGCCGGCCAGCGGCAGATCGCTGGCCAGGTCTTCACTGCGGGTGGCGCGGGTGAGATCAATGCCGGCCGCCAGCCGTGCGGCGTATTCCTTGGTGGTGAGGTGGGCGGGGATATCGACGAAGTCGGCGTCGCCCAGGTAGCGTGCCCGGTCCAGGTATGCCCGGCGCATGGCCTCAATCATCAGGTGCAGCGTCTTGGCCGAGAACCGCCCTTGGCTCTTGAGGTCGAACCGCTCCAGCACGTTCAGCATCTGTACGATGCAGATGCCGCCGGAGCTCGGGGGCGGCGGGCCGTAGATGTCGTAACCGCGGAAGGTGCCGTGGATCGGGCTGCGAACCTTGGCCCGATACGCGGCCAGGTCCTCCAGCGTGATCAGGCCGTTGCCGGCCTTCATTTCGGCCACCAGCTTCTCGGCCACTTCGCCCTGGTAGAAACCGGCCGGGCCGCGTTCGGCGATCGCGGTCAGCGTGCGGGCCAGGTCGGGCTGCACAAGGCGATCGCCCGGCTTCCAGCGGCGGCCCTCAGGATGGCCGAACACCCGCAGCAACTCGGGGAAGTTCTTGCTGGCCTCGCTTTTGAGGACGGAGTTGAGCGAGCGGGCGAGCGAGGCGTCGACCTCAAAGCCTTCGGCCGCCAGCTTCACGGCCGGCATCACCAACCGCTTCCAGGGCAGCTTGCCGTATTTTTCATGCGCGAGTGCCAGCCCGGCCACGGTACCCGGCACGCCGACAATCTTGCTGCCAAACCGCGTTTCGCCCAGCTTGAACATGTCGCGATGGGCAGCCGCCGGCGCGGTTTCGCGGTAGTCGATGCACACCGGCTGCTGGCCCGGCCCGGGGTGGACCATCATGAATCCACCGCCGCCAATGTTGCCGGCTTCAGGCCAGGTGACGGCCATGGCCAGCGCGACGGCCACGGCGGCGTCCACCGCGGTGCCGCCTTCTTTGAGCACTTCGACCCCCACTTCGACCGCCGGGGGCGAAACCGCCACCACCATGCCCCGCTTGCCTTGGGCCTGGTGCGCCGCGAACAATGCCGCGGGCGAGATCAGCCCGGGCAGCAAGGCCGTGACCAACAGCGCGGTCAGCAGCGTGGCAGCCGAGCCGCGTAACCGGCGAACCAGGGAGTAACAGGCGGTACGGCAAGCAGGCGGCATATCAGTCTCCCAAAGTCGGTACGGTGGGGCCGATGGTGGCGTGGGGGATACGGTGCCAACGTAATCGCCGGCCGATGGGATGCAATCGTCCTCCCGCCCGGCGGCCCGCACGGTGGCATTTTTCGTGGCACGTTCTCATTGTAATTGCCGCAGGCACGCCCTGGTGGCCGTCATCCGGCCGCTTTTAGGTCAGCCCTACGGCCGACCAGGCCGCGCGGTCCGGTCGCTTCCCCGGCTACCCCCGCTCGCCGGTACGGGCATTTCCTGGTACAACGACCTCTTTGCAGCGCAGGCGGGGATCCATGGCCCCGGCAGCGGCCCGGAAGGTAGCACCTGGTGAGCGATTCGCACGGAAAAACTCAGAATCGACCGGCTCCGATCGTGGCGGTCGATATCGGCAATACCCGGCTCAAGCTGGGGCTTTTTGAGCTCCAGGCGGGCCTGGACCCGTGCACGTTGCCGCAACCCCAGCGTACGTTCGACGTGACGGTCGATCAGCTGCCGACCATCGAGGCGTGGTGCCGGCCCTGGCGGGTGGACGAGCTGGCCTGGTGGGTGGGCAGCGTGCAGCGCGATTACACCTCGCGGCTGCTGGCCTGGCTGCGGCAAGACCGCGATACGGCGGTCACGCTGCTTTCGTGCCGCGACCTGGACCTGCAGACCGCGTTGCCCCGGCCCGACATGGCCGGCATCGACCGGCTGCTGGCGGCCGTGGCGGCCAACTGCGTGCGGCCGGCCGATCGCGATGCCGTGATTGTCGACCTGGGGACCGCCATCACCGTCGATTACGTCCGCCGCGACGGCGTATTTGCCGGCGGCGCGATCTTGCCGGGCGTGGCCATGTCGGCCCGCGCCTTGCACGAGTTCACCGACCTGCTGCCGCTGGTGCCGATGGCCGAGTTGCAGGAGCCTCCGCCGGCACTGGGCAACGACACCATCAGCGCCATGCGGTCGGGCTTGTTCTGGGGCGCGGTCGGCGCTGCCCGCGAATTGATCGCCCGCATGTCGGCGGCCTCCGATCCGCCGCGGGTGATCCTGACGGGCGGGGCCGCCCAGAGCGTGGCTTCGCTGCTGGCGCCCGATGCGCTTTACGAGCCGCACCTGGTGCTGGCCGGCATTGCACTCACCGCCCTGGCCCATCAGCGGCCGACATGATGGACTGAGCATCGCGGCACTGCCCCCGCGAACCGCCTGTTGAACCTTTGAAAGACCGATAACGTTTTCCAACCCTTCTACCAGCGACCAGCGATCAGCCATGCCTTGGATTACCGAACGCGCGCCGGAAATCACCCGTGCCCGGATGGAAGAACTGCTGCACCAGGCCATTGCGGAGTGCCGCTCCCGGTTCACGGCCAAGCCCAAGCGGGTGTTGCTCCTGCCCCCGGATATCACGCGGATGCACTCCGGTGCCGGCTGGATCACCGAGTTCTTTTACACCCAGCTCAAGGATGAGGCCGACGTCCACGTGATTCCCACGCTGGGCCAGCACGAGCCGCACACGCGCGAGCAGAACCGGCAGATGTTCGGCAGCATTCCGCACGAGCGGATTCATCCGCACGACTGGCGCGATGGCTGCGTTCACCTGGGCGACGTGCCGGCCGAGATGGTCAAGGAACTGTCCGGCGGCGCGGCCGATTGGGCCATCCCCATCTGGCTCAACCGGCAACTGATGGAAGAGCAGTGGGACTGGATCATCAATGTCGGCCACGTGGTCCCGCACGAAGTGCTGGGCTTTGCCAACCACAACAAGAACTACTTCATCGGCCTGGGCGGCAAGGACCTGATCTGCGCGGCCCACATGGCCTCGGCCTGCTACGGCATTGAGAACAACCTGGGCAACCTGCTGACGCCGGTCCGCCGCTGCTTCAACTGGGCCGAGGAACAGTTCCTGAACAAGCTGCCCGATACCTATGTGCAAGTGGTGCTGGCCCGCAACGAAGCCGGTGACCTGGTGCACACGGGCGTGTATATCGGCGACGACCTGGAAACCTACCTGGGCGCGGCACGGCAGGCGCGCGAAGAGAACATCACCGTGTTCGACGAGCCGCTGCAGAAAGTCGTCTGCGTGATGCAGGGCGACGAATTCTTCAGCACCTGGGTGGCCAACAAGGCCGTGTACCGTACCCGCATGGCGCTGGCCGATGGCGGCGAGCTGTTGATCATCGCCCCCGGCTTGAAGCGGTTTGGCGAACAGCCCGACGTCGACGCGTTCATCCGCAAGTACGGTTACGTGGGCACGCCGCGGGTGATGGAGCAGTACCGCAAGAACGCCGATATGCAGGACCTGGCCCACGCCACGGCGCACCTGATCCACGGTTCGTCGGAGGGCCGGTTCACCATCACCTACGCGCCGGGCCACCTGACCCGCGAGGAGATCGAGCAGGTGAACTTCCAGTACGCCGACCTGGAAGAAACCTTGAAACGCTACCCGATCGACCAGTTGAAGGAAGGTTTCAACGAGCTGAACGGCGAGCGGTTCTTCTACATTCCCACGCCGTCGGCCGGTTTGTGGGCCACGCGCGATCGGCTGTACAACCGCGCGAGCGGGTTTGGCGAGTAAGCCCAAGCGAGCGCACCCCATCGCGGCGGCTCATGCCCATACGGCAGACTGTCGCGCTAACGTGAATGGCCCGATAGCGCCGTCCCTCGGGGCGGCGCTATCTCTTTGCGCTGCCGGGGATAGGGACCGAACAGCGCAATGGCACGTCGTGCGGCCACAATTGCCCATCTAGGGATGCCGCATACAATGCCGGCAGCCTTTTCCAACGCGGCAATCCGCGAGCCGGTATGCGTCCTGCGATCGAAGCAGGCGGCGTGGACGGTTCGCTCCCATCACGTCTACATGCCGCAACCTCACTCGCTCTCATCTGGAGGCGACTGGCCATGTCGATCGACCGATCTAACTGGATGGACCACGTGCGGGATGTGATTCGTTCGCGGCATTACACCTGGCTGCCGGAAGGCCTGGGCGGTGAGCCGGTCGATGTGGCGATGACGTACCTGGTGACCGACATCATGCACGTCTGCAAGGCGGCCGGCATCTCGTTTGAAGAAGTGTTGCGGGAAAGCCGCCAGCGGTTTGAGGAAGAAGAGCGCCAAGCCCGTGAACAGGCCAGCGCTGAAGTGTAAGCGGGCCGCCGCGGACCAGTTGTGACCTGCGGACTTGGTCGCCTCAGGCCGCCCTTGGAATGTGAACGACCTCATCAGGGCCTCGCCAATTCTCGTTCGGCGATGCCCAGCGATATGAGTGCGCCTACCGGCTACCCACGCGCGCCGTGCGATGCGGTTCGGCGTGCCGTGGGCCTTTCTTTTAGTAGGTACCGTGGCCGCGTTTTCCAGCTCTTAG
>CALBRZ010000136.1 GCA_937927735.1 uncultured Planctomycetales bacterium | reverse complement strand
CCGCAATCGCCTCTTCGTCTGCTTGGGCGAGGCGCTTTTCGATACGCGCCAGGGCCGCCTTACGTTCGGCCGCCCTGGCTGCCTGTTGCGTGGCCTTCGAGACTGCGGAACTCGTGCGGTTCGCTCCGTCCTCGGAGCGACAGGTTTGAGCACTCGTGGGCGCGAGGACGATCATCGCCGTTGCGAGTACGACGAACTGCAGTGCCGCCAGGTGGTTATGTGTGCGTTTCATGGCTTGCTTCGATTGGCCAGGCTGTCAGATCACCTTTATGGATTGCCCCACCACGCAACGCCCATGGCAATCGGTTGAGTGCCACGTGCCAATCGCCGGCTGAGGGGCCGCGTTCACTGTTCCCATAAGGAATACGCCCATCTGGCAAATTTCTGACAGCCAGATGTAGCGAGCGAAACATTCCCTGCGAGGAAGCGGCTACCTTCTGCCACTGGGGCGCCGTTGAGCCATGCCGCATCGCGTGACTTAACTCCAGTGCGGGCGTCCCTGCACCCCTGCTAGCCAAGCTCGAGCACCCATCCACCGGCCCCAGCCACGCGGTGCTGTCCCACCCGGAATCGGCCGCCCCAATACATCCAAGGAATGAGCGACCAGGGAACCTTACGAAATGTGGCGAAGCCGACCACGCCGCGCAAGTCGAAATGCTGACCCGTCCGGTTCGAACGACGCCCCTGACGGAAGGGCGCGAATACGGCGATTTCACATTCCACGCGCGTAGCTGCCTGCTTGAGGTTTGCGAAGTCTGCCCCGAGAGGTGCTGCATACAGCGCGAACAACGTGCCTACTGTGCGGAGACTTGCCCGAAACAGATCAGCAAACTGGGGCTGCTCCAGAGCTCGGCGACGGCCGTTGGGATGGGTAACTTTGAGAAACAAAGGGCTGGTAAGCCGGACGGTCATCCGATCGACAACCCCTGCGTATTGGCCACCAGAAGTCGGTAGATCGGCCGCATACAGCTCGTTAATGGTCGGGGCAGCCAAATCAACCAGTTCAAAGGGGCGTCCTTCGAGCCCCAGACCGCGGAGCATGCCGGCCTCGGCCAGGCTGGCCAGCACCTGTTGCCGCTGGGCAATGGCATCATCGCCAACCAACAACAATTCAAACCCCAGCTGGCCATCCCAAGAAGTTTGCGAAGGAATCATCTGGGGGGCCAGTACAATAGCGCGGCTGGCCTGGTCTCGCCCCGAGAACGATTGCTGGCGAGGAGGCTCCGATTCGAATGTCAGCCCGTACGCGCACCGCATCTGGTGTTCGCAGCCGGTGCAATAACGCCAACGAGTACTGCGCGTGTGTGCTGGCTGTTGGCAGGTACGATCCTTGAGGGCGGCTGCTACGGCCCCCCGAATTGCCGGCCCTAACCACGGCAAGAGACGACCAGCCGGCGGCGTTTGCAATATCCCCTGTTGGCTGACGAAGCGTAGCGTCGGGCCAGAATGGGCAACCACGTCAGGTACCTCTGCCACGGGCAACTTGTTCGCTATTAACGATGGGCCGCAGTGGCGCCATCGCCGCTCGTCGCCAAAAGTCGCAGCCAATGATAAACACCCAGCCCTGCGAGTATCAGCGCGATCGCCGCTCCGCCTCCCACCATGATGGTCGTTGTAGCGATCGCGGATTCGGACGCCCCGATAATTTGTAAAATGATCGGTCCAATCGTAGCAATCACTGCGCTCGTGTGCTGCATGATCCTCTCCTGGTAGCTGCGGCGCGGACGGGACAATGGGAGGGCCCCCCGAGCTGTGTATCCACGACGACCGCAGGGCAGGACCGCTGCTGTTACGCCTGCCATGCCCCGGTTGCGACCGCGTCGCCCCATCAAGGCAGCATCACGGTCACCGGCCCTGATCGCCGATGGCAGCCGTCTCAGCAGCCCTTTACCCAACGTACGTCTGAGGGCCCGCTTTCTGACACCGAATTGCCGAGATCGCGTGGGGGCAACACCTGAGCGGCCTGGCCGGAAGCTGGACTCTGAATCAGCTCACGTTCTTTCCTGGTCGCTTTGCCAGCGGGCGATCACGCTCGCGCGGCGACCACGTTACGGTGCAGGAGCAGAATGGCCAGTAGCCGCTGGCTTAATCGCACGATCATGCGTTCGTCGAGACATCTCGCACCAACGGTCGCTCGGTGAGCGGTATCGGCCCATTCTTGAACTCGTGGATGAGGTACAGCAATTTTTCGCCTGGTCGGGCCGCTAGAGTCAGGCCGACCGTCATGTACTTCAGCCCCGGCGTAAGATCAAAAAACACCGGGCCCGGTGGTCCTTCCGACAGGCGTGCCCTCAACATGGCCGGCAGCTGATCGAACCATCCTGCCGGATCCTCATCGACCTCCATCGGAACGATGTCGACTGCTAAAGACTGTTGCAGCCAGTTTACCTCGGTCGATAATTGCGGTTCCAACTTGGCAGTAAAAAGAACAATGCAAACCTTGGGCCGTACGACATGGGCCGCAAGCGAAACCAGTTCTGGGCTTTCGCTCAATACCGTTACCAGGACCGCCGGCGGCGTAAAGTCATCTGGCAATAGTGCGCGGCAACGCTCTGCAATATCGGAAAGCAGGAATTCACGATAGTACTGCCGGGCGGCGTCCGGGGCGTGCTGGCGTCGACGAAGATAATAGGCCGTTCGCTGCTGGGGCGAGGCATTGGCCGTCGGAGGTGTTTCAAGTTGCTCCAGGTATGGCGCCAGTGCTGTTTTGACCGGAGCAGAGACAAGTTTGGTAGGACCAGCGGGAGGGACGTCGCCCAGGCCATGAATGACCAATGTCGGACATTGGCGGGACGCCTCGGCTCGAGCCTCCTCCACTTGGGAATGAGCAACAAAAAACGCCGTGGCTCCCCATTCGGCAGCCAGCTGAAGCTTCTCGGTTAAACCTTCCACGCGTTCGGGGCGAAAATCCGCGCCCCAACTTGCCGATGCCCACACGTTGGCGCGAGGCACACCGCCTTCAGCCGCAACGATTAGACCGGCAGCCAAAGATGCAAAGCCTGAGTGGCATGTGATGGACGTAAGTTGCGAGAAATCGTACGCGTCTAGGCCCGTCCCAGGCGCCAAGTGTAGGCCCCAAGGCTCGTGATAAGGGCTATCCTTACTGGATTCCTCACGGAGCATTTCCAGTACCCAATCGGCCTGCTGGCAAAGAGCTGCCGGCAACGCAGCACTGTGAGACTTGCCGTGTTGCCATTGCAACGGCAAGACGCAGGCGGGACTGAGACATGGGTAGCTGTCAGAGGCTGTCCAAAAAGCGGTCTTGGATGAATGCCGGTTGAGTGGTTAAACTG
>CALBRZ010000135.1 GCA_937927735.1 uncultured Planctomycetales bacterium | reverse complement strand
CCGGGAATCGTAAAGGCGAAGGAAATCAGGGCAAGAATCGCGATTTCCGGAATCAACAAAAGAAAAATCGCGGCAATGCCCCGGACTAGGTAAGTCCCTGCGTCCCGGGTTTCTTCGCCGGTTCTGAATACGTACTTCGACCGTTTCGCGACCCGCTTCTATTGACCGTTGCGCCGCCAATGACCGCAGGCGACCAACGGGAGCCTGAATTTGCACGCATTTCGGGTCGCTGCAGCGGACATTTTGAGCGCAGCCATCAATAAGCACTCAACTGAACGGATGGCAAAATGGCATGCACATTCATCTGCTCCGTGGGCACTAGTGCCGCTAAAGGAATTGGCGTACCCCCCGCAGGCCTCAAAACTTGGGTTGCCGACCACGGCGGCCCAAAAAAGGCGGCCGAGGAGATGTACAGCACATTTGCTGACGTGAAGCCGGAAGGCGACGCACTCAGTAAGACCCTGTCGGCAGAAATCCATTCGCTGGTCCGCATGGGCGTGACCAAGGACGACAACGTGATCCTGTTGGCCTCTGAAACCGATGACGGATACGCGTGTGCCCTTGCTGTTGAACACTACCTGCACCATCACTTCGATGGAATTCACGTTGAGACGGTGCGTGTCGAAGGGCTGCAGGTCGTCGACGCGGACCGTTTCCGTCGGATCGGCGTCGTCAACTACGTCAATCAGTGCTTGCAAACCGTAAACGAGTACGGAGCGCGGCAGGTCGTGCTCAATCCCACCGGGGGCTACAAGGCCTTGGTTCCCTACACGGTGCTCATCGGCATGCTCAAACAGGTGCCGTGCAAGTACATCTTCGAACAATCAACATCCCTGCTCACTCTGCCGGCCTTACCGATTAACATTGACCGCGCTCCCTTCGAGCGATACCGACCGTTATTCGAACAGATCGAGCGCGAATCTTCGATTTCGCGGCAGCAATGGCAAGCGGCCATCGCTCGTGACGATCACCCCTTGCTCGCTCCGCTGTTTGAAGAAGAAGGCGACCAAGTGACCCTCTCGGGCGTGGGCTTGCTGTTTTGGGATGAGATCCGTACCCGCACCCATTTGGTGCCGTTCCTTTCGCAGCAAGCGTGGCGAGATTGCCTCGACAATCTCTGTAAAGTGGCAGAGTGTGATCCGTTTCGCTACCTGGAACGAGTCGCCTCGGATCCCGCTGCCCTGGATAAGGCGGAGCACATCAACCCCAACAATGGTCTGCGCTGGCTCAAGCCCGGTAATACGCGAGACCGCTACTTGGTCTCCATCGAGGGCTGGAAGCTACTGGTGTGGCGAGCGATCCGCGAAGACGAGGTTGGTAGCGACTATCCCAGCAGGGTTAGGGTCAATCCCGAAAGGGACCGCCGCCGGTATGGACCATTCACGCGCATGGAATTCGATCAGCCCCTTCGGTGACATATGTTGCTGATCAACTTCTCCCATCCGCTCAACGAGCGTCAACTGCAATGGATCGCCGAACGGATCGGCCAAGATGTTGAACGGGTCCTTGAGGTCCCGACTCAAGTTGATGTTAGCGCACCGGTCGCCGACCAGGTCCGTACTTTAGTCGACGCCGTCGGCCTGTCGCCCCGAGAGTGGCAAACCACGCCGCTGCTGATTGTCCCACCGGGATTAAGCCCCGTAGCCTGCGTCCTGTTGGCGGAACTGCACGGTCGGTGCGGCTATTTCCCGCCGCTCGTTCGCATTGCCCCCAACGCGAGCACCGTCCCGCCGGTCTTTGAAGTGGCTGAAATTGTGAACCTGCAACAGGTTCGCGAGCAAGCCCGGGCACGGCGTTGATCGATTCCGGGGGGGCCGCAGTGCAAAGCCTCGCTTTGCGTTAACCCGCTCATGCGGTGGGCGGTACGAGCTGCGCGCGGAGGGTGGCCGCCAGGGCCGAAACTCCAGGTATCATTACCCAGGTGGTCTGCCGATCGAGTTGATGAATGCACCAGCCATCGGCAGCATCCGGGCGGTAAAGCCCTCTTGGAATGCGTTCGGGCTGGGATTCATCCTGACACGGAATCACCTCGGCCAGGATGCGGTCCTGCAACCCAAGTTGTGCCAACGCTGTTCGCCAGCCCTCGAGGGCCGCCTCGTTTTTCCAAAGAATCACGAATCCATCGGCCAGCTTGAACAAGGCCTGCCGATCGTCGGGAATCCGCACCGCGGGGCCATCGTCTGGATGCTTGGGATGGATACCGCCGGGCATGTCCAGCAGGACCAAATCCAGCGACGATCGCCGCAGGTTCTCCACGGCGGCCACCAGGTTAACCACATCTTCCGGTCGCCAGGGGCCGCGCTGGTCCTTATAGCGCTTGCGCAGCTCGGCGCCCGTCGCCGAATCCATACCCCAGGGCGCCGTGGGCGCGTGCGCATCGCAATCGAGCCGATAGACTTGAACGTCGTCGCGATGCCATTGCCGATAGAGCTTCCACGACAGCACCGATTTGCCGCTGTTGGGGTCACCGACGAGCGCCAGAACCGGCGCCGGTCGCTGGCGCGGCTGGTCCGGAATCGTTGTACCTGGCTTGAGCTGCCCGCGTGAATCGGGACGTACAACAACCGCCGCGGCCTGGGCGGGCTGATACAGAGCCAATGCTTCGGTGGTCTCGTCGGCCAAGGCCAGCAGCAGTCGGGCGGAGAGCCACTGGGGCAGTTGGCCCGAAAGCACGTACACAGCGCATCCCTCGCCCACGCGCGGAAGCGGGCGAGGCCATATCAGTTCGGCCAGGCAACTCGGAGCAAACTCTTCGCCACGATTGCTTAACTCAAGCGTGTGCAGTTCCAAGTTGCCTTGAACCTGGGGAGGTCGCCAGCGCAATTGCGGCGTCGCTGTACTCCGTGGGCCTGCGGCAGGCGTCGTTTCGGGTGTAACGCCGTCGTAGGGTTCGCAAGGGATCACCTGCCCCAAAGGCGGCGCCGAGGGCGTGTGCCGCATGACGACCACGGCCCCAGACAAACGCGGATCGTAGATCCCCACCCAGGCGAAGGCGTGGGCCAGATGCACCAGGTGGCCGTAGAGCCACAACGGGCCGCGGCCGCTGAAGACCACCCCTTCATGGCGTCGTCCCAGTAGCGCCTCGGGCAGTTGTATCTCGGCCAGGCTGGCCGGCTCCAGGATTTCGCCATTCAAGCGAAAGGCGCTACGGCAAAGGGGCAGGGCTGGTCATACCGGCGCAGCACGTCCCAGCAGAATGGCATGGCAGGAATCTGAGCCATCGAGCCGACATGTCTCCGCGATTCGGGGCACCTTGCTTTCCAGCGGCCCCCATCATGACACCAAACGCTTTAGCGTACCACCAGCTGACACGTCGACCGGCAAGAAACGTTCGCCAGAGCACGCCCGGAGGCGGTCAACCGTCTTGGGATACCCATGGGCCTGCCATCACTTCAACGGCCAGCTGGGTGCTGCTTGGCGGGCAGTCTGGACCATTTCGATGGCCTCTGAACGGCCGGGGGTGTTGCGCCGGGCCGGCCCTGGAAGCGGTGATGCTCGAAGACCTCGCTGGTTTCAATGGCCTCTAAACGGCCGGGGGTGTTGCGCCGCCAAGAAGTAACGTCTCCCTCGGCCCGGGTAGCCTGGCTTCGTTTCAATGGCCTCTAAACGGCCGGGGGTGTTGCGCCGGGGTTAGACTGTCCCCTCAATGCATACGAAAAGGGGACCAGTTTCAATGGCCTCTAAACGGCCGGGGGTGTTGCGCCCGGCGCGGTAGTAACGCTGAGGGCGCTCTACCAGTTCGCGTTTCAATGGCCTCTAAACGGCCGGGGGTGTTGCGCCCTGTGGGAACGGCTCGAGCGGCTGTGGCGCAAGGAGTAGAAAGTTTCAATGGCCTCTAAACGGCCGGGGGTGTTGCGCCTCGTCGGTATCGACGGGCAACCCCTTGGTCGGAGGCATCAGTTTCAATGGCCTCTAAACGGCCGGGGGTGTTGCGCCCCCCACCCGCATAACATACGCACCTGTTTGGCTTTAGCAAGCCCGTTTGCCTGAACCTCGCCGACTGGACTGTTCTTCGGCTTCGTATCCACCCTATACGACTCCGCCCTCTTTGCGCAACTCATTGCTAGTGTGCAACTTACTGTTTTGCCTAGACCTACCCCCGTTCGAGCCGTTTTTTCAGTCCAGGCAGATATTCTCCCAGTTCGCGCAACTGCCCCACAAAGTCGCGAACCGTACGGTCCAAGACCACTTGCAAGTCGCGCTGATACCAATGCCGCTCCCACTGGGCAAGGACTTCATCCAGCTTGGCCGCCGTGAGTTTCACGCCTCCCGATTCGTCGGGCTCAAAATCGCGGTCAGGGTTCAGGTAGCGCAACTGGTTGCAGGTGTGGATCACCCACCGGTCAACGGCCAGGACGCGCAGCGGTTCCATCAGGTCGCATACCAGGCTGAGGCGTCCGGAACGAAAAGCGTGCAGCGTGCCCAGGGAGGATTCCAGTCCCAGGGCTTCAACCAGCACGGCCGTGCGTTGGTACAGGCAGGTATAGCCGAGGCTCAGCAGAGCATTGACCGGATCGGCCGGTGGTCGGCGGCTGCGCTTGGTAAACCGCCAGGGTTTGCGGATCAGGTTGGCGAAGGTTTCAAACCAGATTTGAGCGGCAGAACCTTCCAGCCCGCGCAGCGCATCCAGCGAGCAGCTACTGCTGCAACGGTCGTGAAGTTCTTGGAGTTGCGCCAACGTATCGCCGCAATCCAGGCGCCCTTGCCGCTGATAATGGCGCACAGCCGCTATCTGACTGTGAACCTTTTGTTGGACGATGCGCGCGGCGAGCCGTTGCTGGGTCTGCGGGTCGGAGAGGGTGCGGTGCTGCAATACGCGAAGCAGCGAGCGAGAACGGGCGGTCGTTTCCAGCCGGGCATAAAGCTTTTGCCCGTTGGCTGTAACCAAGGCCACCGCCACGCCATGCTCGGAGAGCAGACGCCAGGCGGCAGGCGACACTTCGACGGCGCCATACGCCAGCAAGGTTTCGAGCGCATCGATGTTGAGGGCCGCTTGTGGACCAGAATCGGTGAAGATGCACAATCGCCCGTGCTCGACATGCAGGCGGCCAGGCCCAACGACGTGAGCGACGGGAGCCGCGACCGCGGGAACGGGAGTGGATGCTGGCCGTGCACGCCTGAGGATACGCAGTAGTTGTTTCATGCCAGGCGATCCTCGAACAAGAACATCTGCCGGGGCGAGATCACCACAAACCTGGCCTGCCCTGGCAGAGCACGTCCAGCGTCCCAGCGGTGCATCTGCTGACTGGTCTGGATGGGCCAGGCTTGTATGCAATCTTCGTGCGGATCGATCAGACGCAGCAGCTCAAGCTGAATGCCTCGGAGTTGTTCCGGCTCGCCCTCGAACAAGAAGACCGACTTCTGCACACGCTCGGCCGATCGCTCCAGGCAGTGAGCCACTTCGCGGAGCCGCTTGGGGTCGGCAATGTCGTAAGCGATCAGAAATAACATAGCTCAGTTCCGCTGGGCAGCGGCGACAAGCCGGCGGACTTCCGGATTCAGTCGACAGAGGTTCTCGAGCAGTTCTTCGATGCTGTCGGCCAGGGCCAGGGCCACACCGTCCAGTTGATGCCAGGGGGCCGGCAACCGTGCGGCCGTTTCCGGCGGCAGCGGGAGTTGCACAAGTCCGGCGTCGTACATGATCTGCCGAGCCCGAAACGGAATTGACGCATGGATCCAGCCCGCCAGCGGCCGGTCGTCCACCGTCGTTAGCTCGTCGCGATCCTGAGGGTCCACCGGCAACTGTTCAAGATCCTGTCCGGCAGACACGCAGGCCGTGCTGTAGTTCAAGCGGCTGGACCATTCCAGCAGCACACCCAGGGGCGGCAAGTCGAGGTGGCGAACATACTGGTAAACCAGCGGGTCGAACAGGGCCAGGCGGCGTTCGCCGCTTTCCATCTGGCCCATCGCCGCACGGCTGAGAATTGCCGCTAGATGCAGGCCGTCTTTGGCCTCTGCTTGGAAGATGCCCAGCATTCGCCCTCGAATGATATTCACGCTCACGGATTTACTAGGCCCTCACAGCTCTAGGGAACGTAAGCGGTACCTATCAGAAATAACGTCCGGGCCTGCCGTTTCTTGCATGCGGAGTCCGGTCGCCAGGTGGGGCGTTGCGGGGAAAGCCGCCGTCAACGAGTTGCGGCGGCCATAGCTAGAACGATTGCTGACCGGCCATCTGTCAGCGGCTGGTATTTCGTATCAGCGGCGTTTACTCGGCCCAATCTTTAAGCGCCGAGCGAATGGCCTCTCGCCGGAGCTCGCTGCGCTTGGCAGCCGCCGCCACGCACGTTTTCTTAGAGGCTGTCCAAAAAGCGGTCTTGGATGAATGCCGGTTGAGTGGTTAAA
>CALBRZ010000134.1 GCA_937927735.1 uncultured Planctomycetales bacterium | reverse complement strand
ACCAACCCTAGGACTGCCTTTGACAACTTGTGCGCATGATTCTGAACGTTATCTAGCGACTATTTGGCGAGCGCCAGATTCTGCCGAAAAGAACAGATCGGATTTTACAGATGGATGGCCTCTGGCCCCAACAAGAAAGCGTTTGCTGTAACGCCAGTCGCCAGATCGGAGCAGGCGTTGCGTGTCCCGGCATACAGAGCCTAGGCGCTGCTCATGCGATGCGTTTCACGGTCCCCATGGGGACTTGAGTAACTCGCCTCCGTACTTGGCACCATGCACCAAGCTTAGCCGGCCTTAAGCATGGCGAAGTGCTCGAACGATCTCCGTTCGAGCCGCCTGCCAGGCGGGCGCACAACCGGCGAAAAGGCCCACCGCGAGTGAGACCGCGGCTCCCGTCGCGCCAAGCTGCCACGAGGGACGGAAGGCGATGGTGACACCTTCGGCCCCGACCGCCATGCCGCTCCAAGCGAGGACAGCCAAAGCTAGCCCGGTCCCCAGCCCTCCGCCGATCAAGCACATCAACAGGCTTTCAGCAACAACAAGCCGAAAGATCCTCGCCGGCCGCAACCCTAGTGTTTGCAGCACTGCGTGTTCGCGAATGCGGTCCTGCACCGACATCACCGTCGTGGTGGCCACCAGGGATAAGACCAGCGCCACGCACGCGTAGCCCAACCAATGGGCAAAGCCGATCAAGTCCACCAGATCGGACAACGTGCTCGCTTGGAAGACGCCCTTGCGGCGCGTGGTCGTGGCCACCGGCCCGGCTCGCAGCGTTTCGTCAATCGTTCGGGCAACGCTATCCGGGTCAACATCGTCCGCCAGGTGGACCTCATGTTGGGTCACCAGTCCAACAGCATCCAGGTCGCGCGCGTACTGAAGAAACTCCAAGTTGGTGTAGATCAGGTTTTCTTCAGAAGGAACCGGCGATGCGAATATCCCGGCGATATTCACCGAGATATCGCCAATCGTGAACTGGTCGCCCACTTTGAGGTTTCGCCGCTGGGCAACATTGCGGCCCACCAGCGCCGCATCGCGGCGAGATGAGAACGTCGCCCAACTGCCTGTGAGCAACCTCAAATCGCGGGCCGATTGGAGCTTTTGAGCCGGCAGGCCGTTGAACACAACCACATCGAGGCTGGCGCGGCAGTTGTTCGTCCAAACCTGGATGGGGATCACATCCCTGACGCCCGAGATCTTGCGGATGCGGTAGGCATAGTCCAGCGGCAACCGGCTGCTGGTCGGGCAGAAGCGGTTTTCTTGAAACACGATCAACGTTCGCTGGGCATCCCGGTCCTCCGTCAGCCGGTGCAGCCCTTGCTGGACCGAGCCCACGAAACAGAACACAAACAGAGCTACCGCCGCACCGCTAACCGTGAGTAGCGTTCGAGCACGATGCCGGTACAGGCTCTTGATGACATAGGGAGCGAAGCGAAACATAGTCCCCTGCCCTACGTGGTCGAGGAAAGGTGGTGGGCCGGATGGCCATTGGCCTGTGGGGCGTCGCCGACGATTTTGCCGCGATCCAGCGACAATCGCCGCGTGCCAATCGCAGCCACATTCTGGTCGTGCGTGACCATCAGCATCGTCATGCCCAGTTCGCCGTTGAGTCGCTTGAGCAACATCTGGATCTGCTCGCTGGTGGCGGCGTCGAGACTGCCGGTTGGCTCGTCAGCCACAACGATGGTGGGATTGGCCACGATTGCGCGAGCGATGCCAACGCGCTGCTCCTGCCCGCCGGAAAGCTGTCGTGGGTAGTGATCCATCCGGTCGGTGAGCCCTACTGCCTCTAGGGCAATCTCGACGCGTTTGCGGCGTTCGGCCCCAGACATCGGCAACAGCAGCAGCGGCAGTTCGACGTTTTCATATGTCGTGAGCACCGGGATCAAGTTGTGAGTCTGAAAGATGTAGCCGAGATGGGCTGCCCGCCAGTCGGCCAACCGGCTTCGCGATAGGCGAGTCACCTCGGTGCCGGCCACATTGATCGAGCCAGCGTCAGCGCGGTCGATCCCGGCGACCAGGTTGAGCAGCGTGCTCTTGCCGGTGCCGCTGGGTCCCATCAGCACCACAAAATCGCCCTGCTCAATATCCAAGTCCACGCTATCTAACGGCGTGATGGTTTCGTCGCCTTTGCGGTACCGCTTGGTCAGATTGCGTATGGTGACGAGTGCCATGGCTGTCTCTCGATCCGGTGTAGTGAAATGCGCGATTTGACCGCGGCCTGCAGCTAGTTGCGGCTTGCCGAGGCTGTCGTGCCGATACTGCCGTCTTCGGCCGAGATGACGATGCGGTCGCCGCTGTTCAAGCCCTCGCGGCCGCCGCTGATGAGCCGATCGGTCGGTGTCAAACCTTCGACAACTTCGACCAGTTCATCGGTTCCGGCGCTACCAAGCTGCACCGTTCTGCGAGCCGCGACTCCGCTTGGATCGGCTATCCAGATAGCGTGGCCCTCGCCCGTCGATTCGACCAGTTGCCGCGGAACCAGCAGGCGTTCTTGCTCCTGAGATTCGTCTTGCTTGTTGCCTGGTGATTCGGGCGCAAGGAATGTAGCCGTCACCAGCATTTCGGGGCGAATCGTAGGCGGCGGCGAGGTGATGGCGACTTTGACTTCCAGCGTGTTCTTCTGGATGTTTGCCTGGGATGTAGCGTTCAGCACGTAACCGTAAATCGGCTCCTTAACCGAGGCGGTTTCGATCTGGACGGGTTGCCCCGGCTGCACCAGCGGCACGTCCTCCAGCCGAACATCGGCTCGCACTTGCAGCATCTGCGGGTCGTACAGGGTGATCACGGTGCTGGCTTTCTGTTCGCCCGATGGCTCAATGCCCATCACACGCGAGCCAGGCCGAGCCACCAGCGACAGGACGCGCCCCGCGCACGGGGCGGTAATGACCATGCGGTCCAGCCGCAGTTGGGCTGCCTGCACGGCCAGATGAGCCTGGCGTTCCCGGGCCTGAGCCGCCTTGAGTTGTGCCTCGGCTTCGGCAAGTTGCCGTGTTTCGTCGATCAACAGCTCCCGCTGCCGTGCCAATGCGTCCCGGCGTTGCCGCAGTGCCTCGGCTTCGCGCTCAAGCTGCGGCTGGCGACCTTGCAATTCTTTCAGTTCGGCTGCCACCGCCTCGTACTCGCTCTGGGCCTTCTGGACGATACGTTCCGCGAGCGCGGCTCCGGCTGCCTGCTTGCCACTGATGTTCTGCCGGGCGTATTCGACCTTAGCCTTAGCTGCTTCAAGCAAAAACGGCAGGCGAGCCAACTCGGTTTCGGTCTTGGCCAGTAGCGATTCAGCCTCCGACAACACGGCTTGCAAATGCACCGGGTTCTCCAGGCGCAGCCGAGCGGCCTTGAGTTCGGCCTGGGCGCTTTGCACTTCCGCGACCTTCAGAGCCAGATCGGCTTCAGCTTGCTCCAGAGCGAGTTTCGCATCGGTATCGATCAGCCGTGCTACCGGCTGACCGGCTTCGATCTCCTGCCCCTCCACCACCAGCAGTTCCGCAATGATGCCTTCGGCCAGAGCCGATACGAGCACCGGCGTGGGACGTGGCTCGATCCAGCCTGCGGCCTGGAACAACGGCGTGCCCGCCCGCTGCACTTCAGCCCGCATGACCACCACCGGAACCACGGTCACCGGCTTGGACGGCAGCATGCGATCGCGGGCTGCCCAGCCGAGCATCCCCAGGAAGCCCAGGATCACCACGCCAGGCAGCACATATCGCGACAGCACGGGCCGGCGGCGCTTCGGCCGCAATGAACTGATGGCCGTCCGGTCGAGGGCCAATTGGCGGAGATCAAGATCGGTCGCCATCGTTTTCAACTCCTAACAGGAGTCACCTAGCGAGCAGAGCCACAAGCCTCCGCGACTGGAGCCGGAGCGGTTTTGCCCCGGCTCCAGTCCGCGGCCCAGCTTACTTCTCAACCACGTGCACCTTCTCGGCCAGAACCGTCAGGTTGCCTTCGTCGTCGCGCTTGGCCTTACCGCAGACCACCACTTTCGACAGTTCCTTCACGCCGAGCAGCGTGCGAGCGTCTTTTGCGACCGGCTGACCGTCGGCTCCCACCACTTTCACCATGGCCAGCTTGCCGGTCTTGTCTGAGCAGCAGTAATCCCACGGCGTGGGGCAGTTTTCGTCGGCGGCGCACCAATGCAGCTTGGTGTCGATCAGGGTGAAAGCCGCGACACCGTCAACAAACGGTTTTTCCTCGCCGCCAATCCGCCCCTCAACGGCGATTTCCTCATCGTTCTGGCTTGCCTTGCGGGCGTCTTCGACACCCTGCACGTTAGCTGGCATGCTGGCCAGCAGATAGGCGGTGTCCGGACCAGCCGCATCGGCGGTCTGCGCGGCATCGTTGGACTGCGAGCAGCCTACCACCGCCGCGACCAGCATCCACATCCCTGCGAACATTGCACGATTCAACATCTCTTTGTCTCCTGACATCCAAAGAAGTAAACCATTCATTCCGAACGAAACTCATACCGCCTTCAGACTCTCGACGACAGGCAGGCGGAGTGCCCGGATCGCCGGCGGAATGGCTCCCACCATTCCCAAAATCAATCCTGTGCCACAGCCCACCAGCAGGGCCGTACTATCGATGCGAAGCGTGAACGCACCCATGGTGAAGCGGATAGCCATGCCATTCACCCAGAAGAGCGCAACCATGCCGGCCAGCAGCGATGCCGCGGCGGCGAGCAACATGCCTTCCTGAATGAGGCTCACCAAGATTGCCCGCCGCCGAAAGCCAAGAGCCTGCAGCGTGGCGATCTCCCGAGTGCGGCCAGCGACGGCCCCGTACATCATGTTGAGGCCGGTAAACACGCCCGCCCCGGCAACCAATACCACCACCAGCCAGGCCAACATCCGCACCGGTTGGTAATGCCGCTGCAATGCGGCGTAGTACTCGGACTCGCGGACCGCTTGCAGTTCCAGATCAATGCGTTCCTTACAAAACAACGTGGCCTCGGTCAGGTTGGCCCCAGGCCGCAGCAGCAGGGCGACGAGACTGAGGTCTTGCCGCTTCAATGCCTGCTGAAGGTCAGGCAGGCCGCACCAAAGTTCAGACTCAAAGGCGGAGCCGCCCGCTGTGAATTGCCCACTAATGGTCCAGGTGCGTCCTTCAAACTGCACCTGCTGCCCGATGCCCAATTGCTGCGGCTCGACGCCCAGCTTGGCTGGGGCCAAGCAGCCCACCATGATCTCTCCGGGCCCCGGCCAGTGACCTTCCACAATGCGGACCTGCCGGCGGACGAGCGCGGCCGTCGAGGTCACGCCGCGCACCAATCCCAGCAAGCCCTGCTGATTGTTCACCGTGACGCGGGTTCCCAGGTACAGCTCAGGCGAGAGGTAGGTCTTATCAAACCGCTTTTGTATGCCTGTCAGATTCGCGGCCAATAGGCCTGGCACCTGGGCGGCGATCGCTGAGTTTTCGATGTTCGCCTCGGCGTTCATGGAGTACACGAGGATCACGTCGGCATCGCCGCTGACTGCCAGCGACTGCTCCAGGCCGCGAATGAATCCGACCACGACAAAGATCAACAGAACCACGACCGCCAGCGCAGCCAAGGTCAGCGCGCTGCGCCACGGCCGTCGCAGCAAGTTGCGGACGCCGTATTCCCATGGCAATAGTCGCAGGCGGAACATGGTCACGTTCATCCCTAAAGGTTTTGTTCAGATCTCATTGCTCGTAACGGCGCATGCGCGAGCCGGCTATGCGAGCCTGCCAACGCGATGCGCGGCCTGGTTCGTTGCCATGTAGCAATTGTGCGGCAGCGCGAGCGACGCTCTTGCATATGAAGTGCGTTCTTGACGAACGCACTTCACCAGCGGCAGTGCGCAAGGGCGCCGGCGTGATCCATGGCAAGGCAAGGCGCAGCTCAAAGCTTGGGCAAATCGCTATCGCCCAGGCATGCGACGGAAGCAGTGCGGACGCCGCGCAGCGGTTAGCGCTGGGAGCGTGCCAACTTGCGAGCAGATTAGATCTGCAGAGACTGCACCAATAGGCGCAGCGGTCGCCCCGCTACGGCGACAGGTTCGGGCGGACCGCCGTCCAGACTGGCGGTAAAGTGATCCGCGGAAAGAGAGGCGGGAGGAAGCGTGAGATCGGCCGCCCACAGTCCGGCAACAAAAGCGTCTTGCACGGTGGCTTTATCCGGCAAAACCGCGCCTTTGCATAGGCAGTCCGTACACTCGCATTGCCCAGGAGCCGGCGGCGCTTGCTCTTGGTGAGCCAAGTGCGTTTCGCACGCCGCCTTGGCTGGTACGCGGCAGTGGCTCGCACAGCAGCACGAGATCGCAGATTCCTTGCCGACCGCTGTTTGGACCGACTGCGGCCCGCCCGAGCAATGCAACGGGCAGTTCAGCAGTCCGACAATCAGCAGCAGTACCGTGGTCCAGCGCACCATGAGGACGATCCTACCCTAGATTGCCAGCCTGCGTCAATCCGACTTAGAACGCGTCTTCAAATTGCATGAAATGAGAAAAACCGTTACGACTTCGCTT
>CALBRZ010000133.1 GCA_937927735.1 uncultured Planctomycetales bacterium | reverse complement strand
TAACACGGCTCCGGCATCGCCTGCGGATAGCCAAGCGGCTGCCGCAGGGCCCTACGCGGCTATGGGCATCATGGTTGGCGAGGTAACGCCCGAAAGTGCCCTGGTTCAGGTGCGGCTGGCGGCCACGCAGCACCTGGTCGATGGCGACGTGCCGGGGGCCCAAGGCGTGGTGGAGTTCATGCTGAGGCCTGCCGAAGCGGCTGAAGCCGCCACGGCCAGCGAAGCCATCACGCAGGTGGTCGACGCCAAGGCCGAGCGCGACTTCATCGCCCGGGCTTACTTTACCGGATTGAAGCCTGGCACCCGCTATACGTGCGAAACCCGGATCGGTCGCGATAAGGATTCGCTACGGGCGGGTCCGGTCGCTACGTTCCAGACGTTGCCGGGGCCAGATCAGGCGGTGCCGGTAGCGTTTGTGGTCGTCACCGGCATGAACTACGCCAAGTTTCATGGTGATAGCCGGATCGATCGGCAGTTGCACCTGTTGCAGAACAATACCGAGTTGCCGCCGCCTTACGCGGGGCCCGATAAGGACCAGGGCTACCCGGCCCTGGAAACGATCCTGGGGATGAAGCCGCATTTCTTTGTCGGCACCGGCGACAACGTGTATTACGACACGCCCAAGGAACCTCGGGCACAAACTGAAAAGGAGATGCGGCAGAAGTGGCACGAGCAGTTCGTGCAGCCGCGTTACCTGGCGTTGTTTGCCCAGGTGCCTACCTATTGGGAGATCGACGATCACGATTACCGGAAGGACGACAGCGACAATAGCGGCGATTACGAGCCTTCGCCGGAGTTGGCCAAGAAGATCATGCTGGAGCAGTTGCCGTTTGCTCCGGCCGATGCCGCCGATCCCAAGACGTATCGTACGCATCGCGTCAGCAAGGACCTGCAAATCTGGCTGACCGAGAATCGCTGGTATCGCAGCCCCAACTCCATGCCCGACGGGCCCGATAAGACGATCTGGGGACCGGAGCAGAAAGCGTGGCTGAAACGCACGCTGGCGGAGAGCGACGCCACGTTCAAGGTGCTGATCTCGCCCACGCCGATGATCGGGCCCGACGACTTGCGCAAGACCGACAACCATTCGAACGTCGGCGGCTTTCAGCACGAACGCGATGAGTTCTTCGCCTGGTTGAAGGAAAGCGGCGTGCTAGAGCGGAATTTCTACATCGTTTGCGGCGATCGGCATTGGCAGTATCACTCCATCCATCCCACCGGGGTGGAGGAGTTCGCCTGCGGAGCCTTGATCGATGAAAACAGCCGCCCTGGCCGCAAGCCGGGCGATCCCAAGTCGACCGATCCCCAGGCCCTGATCAAGCAGCCGTATCTCCAGGATCCGCCCTCGGGAGGTTTCTTGTTGATCCGGAGCACGCCGGCCGAGGGCGAAACGTCGGCCCAGTTGACGCTGGAGTTTTACGACGACCGGGGGCAGCTCCTGCATCGCGAGGTCAAGTCAGCCGCGGGGAACGGCCTGTAACGGCCGTTGGTTGAACGCCCTCGGACGCCTGGCCGGGCCCGAGGTGTGCGGTTTAAGCACGTCGTGCCCAGCCGCACACTGCCCGAGCAACGTCTGGGCGTAGTACACCCCTTGTGGAACGTGTCCCCACGGAGCGGGAACCGCCGCTACGGCTTGTGCGTATTTTCACAGTTTTGCGAGGCCTTGCTGGGGGGCGCTCAAGCACGTAAGCGGTGTACTACCAGGCCTTTCCAAAGAAGGCCCGGGCGTTGGCATGGGCCTTGCTTTAAGGAGAGTTGCGGTCCGTGGCGCAACTGAGCCGCACACGTCAGCCCGGCCGCAAGCGGTTCGACGGCACGTGCGGCGCACGGCGCGTTGTCGCCGCCAAGCTGTAAAGGAGGGCTCCCATGACGGCCAAGAAGATTCTGTTCCCGACTGACTTTTCCGAGTGCAGTGATGCCGGGCTGGAGCATGCCACGACGTTGGCACGCGATCTGGGGGCGACTCTGTTGATCGTGCACGTCGAGGAGCCGCCGCTGGCCTATGCCGGAGGCGAGATGTACTACGGCGTGCCGGAGCCTGACACCCGGGCTCTGGAGGAAATGCTCAAGAAGATTCGCCCGACCGATCCCAACGTGCCGTATGAGCATCGCCTGGTGGTCGGCAGCCCTGCCCATGCGATTTGCGACCTGGCCGATGAGGAAGGCGTCGACATGATTGTGATGGGCACGCACGGCCGCACCGGGTTGCGGCGTCTGCTGATGGGGAGCGTGGCCGAGCACGTGGTCCGCTGGGCGAACTGCCCGGTATTGACCTTCAAGATGCCGCACAAGGACGCGGCGGCCGAACGGCCTGAGAAGGCGGAGTCGTCGACCTCTTAGTTTCGGCGGCCGATTGCCGCGGCCCTCACCCAGGCAGGTCAATCGTTTCGCCGAGGCGCCGGCGGCGTGGGCCTCACTAGCGCGTCGCCGGCGCCTGTTTACTCCCTCGATGTGCGATGTTGCCCGCCAGGCTTAGAAACGGGGCGCAAGCTATGGAACACCTCTACGAACGATTGCAGGAACTCAAAGTCGCCGACTGCATGAACACCACGGTGGTGTTGATCTCTGTGAACCAATGCATGCACGAGGCGGCCCAGCTGCTCCGCAAACACGATATCAGCGGCGCTCCGGTGGTGGACGAGCACGGGCGATGCGTGGGTATGCTCAGCGCGTCGGACTTTGTTCGCCGCGAGGCCGACGAACGCAACGGCATGCCGCCCTCGGCGTATGCCAAGGCCGAACGGGCAGAGGATGCTCGCCCGATCCCGCTTGAAGTGGGTGAGATCGGCGAAGAACGGGTGTCCAAGTACATGTCGCCAGCGGTGCAGACGGTCACCGCGGATACGCCCCTGGTCAAGGCCGCGCAGATGATGTGCGCCGAACACATTCACCGGTTGCCGGTCCTGGATGCGACCGGGCGGCTGCAGGGCATGATTACCTCGCTTGACGTGACTGCGGCGCTGGTGCATGCCATGCAGGAGGCGCAGCAGGATAACCGTCACTGGTAAGCGGGGCCGCGCGAACGGGCCATGTGGGCGGGCATTAGCCCTCGGCAACATCGCGGGGAACGACACGGCAGGTGGAAAACTTCCAACGAAAGGTAGCGTGTGGCATGAAACGAGGACGCTGGCTGGTGGTGGCATGTGGGGCCGTGACGCTGGGGTGGCTAGGCCTATCAGGGCATCTGGCGGGCCAGGTGAATCCGACTCCGCGAGCCCAGGTACCCGCCAATGAGGTGGCCGACCTGATGGCCCTCAAGCTCAAGCACGCGGAACGCGTGTTGGAAGCCGTGACGATGGCCGACTTCGACACGCTGGCCAAGGAATCGCAAGCCCTGAGCCTGCTGAGCCAGGAAGCCGCGTTCCGCGTGTTGATGACGGCGGAGTACGCACAACAGAGCCTGGAGTTTCGCCGGGCGGCCGATGCGCTCACCCGGGCAGCCAAGGCCAAGAACATCGACGCGGCAGCCTTGGCTTACGTGGACATGACCATGAAGTGTGTGAACTGCCACAAGCACGTCCGCGATGTGCGGATGGCCAAGCTGCCGGGACTTGAACTGCCCAAACGCTAGTTGCTGCCACATGTGACCCGCCGCCGCCCTACCCAGCGTGGCGCGGCGGCTTTTCGTTTCAGGGCACACCGTAGAGCCGCTGCGGGCAGAGATGCGCGGCCCTCGATTGTTACGACCGGCGCGGCTGCTGCAACTGCGGCAGCCGTTTCTCTTTCTGCAGACGCGCGAAGGCACACTTGGTTCCGTGGGATGAAGTGTGGGCCGCCGTGCTGTCGATGCCATCAGTGCAGGCGAGGCGCTGGCCAACGACGTGCGGAAAAACGGCTAACGTCCCTTCATCCGCTACGGTCGGCTCCCTATAATCTGCCGCCTCTTCTCAGGAGCATACGCATGAAACGGTATCAAACGTGGGTGGCAGCGTTGTGCCTGGTGGCGGCAGCCGGATGCCAGAGCGCGCCTGGCCTGTTGAATCCCGGCCCTGCTGAATACCAGCAGCACGTGTCCAACCAGTTTGATCCGTACCCCAGCGTGGAAGACGGGCCGCCGGTCGTGGGTGGTCGCCCGATCGACTACCAGCAGCCGTATAGCGAAGTCCGTCGTTCGCAGCCCGGCCGTTGGGTGAACTCGCGGTTCAATCCGCGTAACTGGTTCGCCCAGTAAACCTCCCCTTCCCGGTGACGCCGAACGCCCCGCCCTTCCCTGCCACATGCTGGCGTCACTGCGGCGACGATGCCGCCGCACTGCCTGTACCGGGGAGTAAAGGCGTCGCGGCTGCGCGTGCGACGCAAACGAGAGAAGCTGGCGACTACGCGTGACGCAGGCGGGCTTCGACCAGCCGGATGGCTTCTTCGGTTTTCCAGCACTTTCCGGCCAGGTGGAAGATCTCGCCTTCCTGCACGGACCGCTCGATCCGCCGCTGGGCCGAAACCACCGTGCTGTGGCTCTTCTTGCCGAAGTACTGGCCGATCTCGCTGAGAGCCGCCCGCGTGTGTTTGCGGGCCAGCCACATGGCCAGCATGCGGGGATGGCTGGCGTCCTTGTTGCGGTTGGGCGATTGCAGCGTGGCCGCATCGATGCCCAGCACGTCGCAGACGGCACTTTCGATATCTTGAAGCCGCACGCCGCGGGCGGACCGCTGTGTGTCGCCCAACAGCTCTTCGGCCAGTTGCAGGGTAACGGCTTCACCCCGGGCCTGGCTGCCTGCCTTGAGCAGCTTCACGGCGCCTTGAAGTTGCCGCGCGTGGCCGCTGCATTGCTCGGCTACGAACCGGGCCACCTCTTCGGGCAGATCCAAGTCAAACTGCGCGGCATAGGCCGACACGATCGCCTTGCGCACTTCGAACTCAGGCGGCAGGATTTCGCAGGTCAGCCCGGCTTGCAGCCGCGAGGCCAGTTCCGGCCCGAACCCATCCAGCTCGGCCGGATTGCGGTCGGCGGTGAGGACCACCTGTTTGCCGCTGCGCATCGCGTGATCGATGGTGTACAGCAGCTCGGTGATCGTGTGCCGCTTTCCGATGAAGAACTGCACGTCGTCGATCGCCAGCAGATCCAGGCCGCGATGCTTGTGACGGAAGTTGGGCAGTCCCCCACCGTGCAGCGCGCTGAGAAAATCGGTCGTGAAGCCTTCGGCGGTGAGATGCACGGCCGACGCCCGACGCTGCTCGCGGAAACGGGCAACCAGGCCTTCCAGCAGATGCGATTTGCCAACGCCCGGCTCGCCCCACAGGAACAGCGGATTGTATTGCCCCGGCGCGGCCAGCACCAGTTCGGCCGAGGTGAAGGCCAAGCGGTTGCTGCGGCCCACCACAAAGTTATCGAGCGTGGCTTTCCACCGCGCGGGACGCACCGGCGGACGCTCTGCCGGCAATGCCGGGCTGGCTGCCCCCGCGTGGGCGTGTGATTGTGCTCCACGCATCGATGCTGCCCCGACCACCGCTGCGGTTGCGCCTTGCGATGGAGTTTGCGGTTTGGCCGGTTCGAGGGACGCACCAACTGGTGGCTTGCTGGCGTTGGCCGCAGAACATTCCTCGTCGGCCAGGGCGAAGCGAAGCGGCACGGCGCGGCCCAGCACTTGCACGCACGCGGCTTCGATGTCGGCTTTGAAGTTCTTGCGCAGCCAGTCGAGGAAAAACTGGCTGGGGGCGACGACGGCCAGCGATTCGCGCTGCGGAAGGAGCAGGGTATTGGAGCCGAACCACAGATCGAACCGTTTCCTGCCGATCCGCTGTTCGATTGCGGCTCGCAGAGCCGACACGATCTCCGTATCGCCCGTCGTCACTTCCTGTGTTCCCCAGCGCATATTACGACCGCCAACGGACGTGACACGGCTTAGTGCCACACCGTCCCTTGCGCACCAACAGGAGGTACCCAGAGACTCAGCGGCGCCGATCGGCCATCACTGGCCGCGGCGATGGATCTATCACCCAGTGACTTGCGTCACCCAAGAGGCCCCGATTGTATGCGTGCTAGCACTGCTGTCAAAGCGGAAGCACGGTCCGCAGTCCGCACGCGGACAGCAATGCTCGTAGGTTGGCCTTAATTCCTTATGGAACTTGGCCTTGGGGCGATCGATCAACGGCCGTTGACGGGCTCGCCAAGTGGAAAACCTGTTGACCCGGCAGTGCTCGCGGCGGCCAGCCAGCGGTGTCCGGTCCCGCAAGTATCGGCCAATCAATGGTTACTGCGTTTCTTCAGACCAAGGTCTTGATTTCACCAAAACTTCGCGCAACGCCGGAGGCCCCTCGAGAAAATTCGGTCGGGCCCTGGAGAGCCTGATTTCTTCGGCCTCTTTGCGCATTAATCGTGCGATGCGCAAGCGCGCAGCCGTAGGCTCTAGCACGTTGGCGACAAACCACGCAGCTACGCCGCTCGTGCCCTTGGATGCAGTCGCAAAACCAACAACAGGCCGATTGTGGGATGGGCATTCCCACGTTGTAGGTGGACTGCCAAGGCGGCCCGATGCGTGGCGCACGGTGTACTTGCTTTGCCGTGCTTGCAGGCCGATCCCCGCCAAAGTGCAAGATGCGTGATCGACGCATGCCGATGCTCTGGCCAAGTTCACTGTGGACCAAGTAGCGAGCAAGAACTCGGCACCATGCCGCGGAGGGGATGTGCCGGCGCTGCCGCAAAGCAGACGCTTTGCCAGGCCTCACCACGCAGTCGGCGCCAGCAAAGCTGCCGGGACGTTCTCCCCTGTTGCGTTTCGCGTCTTCGGCACACTTTGCCAAATCGATTCAAGCCGCAGCGTCGGTGCAACCGAATTACGTTCGATGTCGGCCCAAAGGCGTCGTTGCGGGGCCGGGCTAGCCTGGCACCACCCGCCGGAGCCAGCTCCACTTGGTCCAACTTGCCGCTTTGCGGCCACTTGCACGTATGTTGCGACAATTCGCCAATTCGCTGTTCAGCCGCGGACACAGTTCCCAAGCCGGGGCGTGGTACCTGTTTGGCCTGTCGGGGCTGACCATCTTTCTGTTGGCGATCGTGCTCTTTGGTGGCCTGGCCAGCGAACACGAATTTCACACGGCCATGCGGCTGCACACCCGGGCCGCGAATTGGCGGATGAGCGATACGCTGTCGCCTGCGCAAATTTCGCGCGAGCTTACCAATAACAACATCTTGAGCGAGGCGCTGGCCAAGGCCGGTTACTTCTCCGTGGCTGCCGCCCAGAAGGTGTCGCGCCAACAGGCGCTGTCCGACGTGCTCGGACGGCTGCACGTGGACGTCCGCCAGGCCACCAACGGCGACTTGGAAGTGCAGATTCAGTATCGCGATCGCGATCCCGCCCTGGCTGCCGCGGTGGTCAATCACGTGGCCAACGAATACGCCGTGCGGTATCGCAACCGCATCGATCGCGAGCTACTGGCTCGGTACACGCAGGCTCGGGAGCAGGCCGAACAGGCACGCCGCGTGGTAAGTCAGTGTGAAGCCGAGGTCGAAAAGTTCCTTGAACAGGTCTTTCCGCGTTCGGTCGTGCAGCAGCACCGGGGAGATACCCGGCAATCGTCGAACCAGCCGCATCCCTACGCGGTGGTGCTGGCATCGGCTGAAGTGGCCGTGAGCGACATCGGCCAGTTGAAGGAGCATCTGCTGGAGCTGCAGCGTCAGCGGTTCGAGCTGCTGAAGACCTGCACCATGGAGCATCCCACGGTTCAGGCCTTGCAGAAGACCATCGACGAAGTGCAAGAGCGGTTGGAGCAGGCCGAGGAGCTGTTGACCACGCCGGTTCAGCAGCAGGTGGAGTACGAAGGGCCGCAGACTCCAGTGGCCGCCGAGGTCAGCGCGCTTTCGAGCGAACTGCAAAAGTTGATGGCCGATCACCAGAAGGCAGCTCAGACCTTCCATTCGCACCGTACGCGGTTGGAGCGGCTGCTGGCGGAGTTGGCCGCGGCCGAGGAAGCCGAACGGGCGGCCTGGACCACGCATCAGGAAGTTCTGGCGACGCCGCTGGTGGTGTGGTCGCCCGCTTCTGGAATGCGGATGATGAATCCGACCAAGTGGCGCAGGATGGCCGGCATGGCGCTCTTTACGGCGCTTACGACGGCGGCCGGCCTTACCTGGGTTTCTCAGGTTGCCTGGCGGACCTACATCAGCCCCGCCCAACTGCAAAGCGAGTTGGACGTGCCACTGGCTGCGACACTGCGAACCAATCACCGTTATGGCCTGTCGCCGCGAGCGCTCGTCCGGCAGGCCGTCGGCGGCTGGCGCATCTTCTGTGAAGTGGTTCTGCTGGCCGTCATCGTGTGGGTGGTTTCGTTGTGTTTCGCCGAAGCGGGCTATGCTTCCGCGTTTGCCCAGGACCCGCTAGCCCAACTCGCCGGGACGATGCAGCGGTTGGCGGGGCTGTTGGGGAGATAGCACAACGCGCGTATAAGCCGCCCGAGCCGCCAGGCACCGCGGCAGGCGGAATCCCACAACAACAAGCGATGCAAGCAGGCGGCGATGCTCGGCGGTCACCATGGCGGTGTCAGCGAGCAACTGCCGCCGCTTCCGTTGTCGGCGAGCCGGCATGGGGGCAGTTCGCCACGTACTCGCCGTTTATCCGTCCTGTCCGACATTTGCACTTTTTCAGGTCATCCCGTAGTTCCCAACTTGGCCTGCGCAGCAGGTTGGCCCGCTGCCGTGCAATCATTGCGGCTGCGGTCGTCTTGTCTGGAAACGGCCAGACGAGTAGATAGACAGCCCCAATTTGCCTGACAGCCGCCCGAGAAGCGCGATCCAGCATAGCGAACGCAGGGATCAGCATGTACGAATCCTATTTTGGCCTCACGCAACGCCCTTTTGCTGCAGCCCCGGTGGTGGAGCGGTTCTTTCCCGCTTCATCGATCGATGCCGCACGGCAGGCGCTGGCGCGATGCATCGAACGCGCCGAAGGTGTCGGTGCTTGCATTGCTGCCGCCGGTATGGGCAAGACGTTGCTGCTGGAGGTGCTGGCCGACCAGTTCTCGGAGTCGTTTGGCACCGTGCTGCTGGCGGCCGGAGCCTGGGCATCGCGACGCGAGCTGCTTCAGGCCATCTGCTTTGAATTGAAAATCCCCTACCAGGGACTCGACGAAGGCGAGCTGCGGCTGGCCCTGGTGAACCAGCTTACCCGCACGGATAAGTACCGCCGCGGCATCGTATTGCTGGTGGACGAAGCCCACACCCTTGGCGTGCCGCTTTTGGAAGAACTGCGGGTGTTGTCCAACCTGGTACACGCCGGCGAGCCCCGCGTGCGGCTGGTAATTGCCGGCAGCCTGCGGCTGGAAGAACTACTCGCCGCGCCGCAGTTGGAATCGTTCAGTCAGCGGCTAGTGTGCCGGACGTACCTGGAACCGTTCGATCGGGCGGAAACCATTGATTACGTGCGATTCCAGATCGCCGTGGCCGGCGGCCGGGTGGAGCAGGTGTTTGAGCCGGCGGCCGTGGATGCCGTTTACCGCGCTACCGATGGTGTGCCGCGCCTGGTCAATCAGTTGTGCGATCATGCCCTGTTGATGGCGTACAGCCAGGAACAGCGGCCCGTTGCCGCACACTGGATTGAGAAAGCCTGGGCCGATCTGCAGCAGTTGCCGGTGCCCTGGCAGGAGCCGCCAGCGGCTACGGCGGCGTCGGGCAATACCTCGTCGGTGATCGAGTTTGGCGCCTTGAGCGACGACCTCGATGACTTCCAGCCGCAAGCTGCCGTGGAGTTTGGCAGCGCCGCGGCCAACGAATCGCAGGCGGTCGAAGCCGAGTCGGCAGCTCATGAAGCTGTCTCGCCGCTGTTGCCTGACGGCACGCGGATGGAAGATGCCCACGCGGATGTGCCGCCGTCGAAGGCGATGGCCAACCAGCCTGCGGAGGCAGTGGAAGCTGCTGGCGAAGGTGAGGACGGCGCCTGGGGGATGCACGACGAGCATGACGACACGCTGCGCCGTGCCGAAGCCCGATTCGAGGAACTTGCCGCGCAGTTCGAGGCCCTCCAGGCCGAAGATCTGGAGGCGAGCGAGGAGCCCTTCGCAGCGCAATACACCGAGGCCGAACTGTCGTTCGACGACGAAGACCCGTTCGATGAGTTCGACGAAGAAGAACCGTTGATCGATCCGTATGCGGCCAGCGCCCGCAAGACCTGGTTGGGAGATGCCCAGGCCCCTGACGCGGCCACAGTGGCCAACGAAAGCTGCGCTGCCGGCGAATGCGAAGCCGAGCAACTCCAGGCCGAGCCGCTGCACGAAGAAACGCCTGTCGCGGAGCAGCCGGTTGAGGAACCTGTAGCCGACGAACCGGCCGCGGACGACGAAGACGAGGAGCCTTGGGAGGCCGTTGAGGAGTGGAGTGTCCACGACTCGTATCGCGAGTCGGGCACGACGCCGATGCCTGAGATTCTGAGCATCACTCCCCTACCCCGCCAAACCGCTTTCAATCCGCCTGTGCAGCCCTGGGATCAGACGCATCAACCCGAGCTGGCCAGGGATCTCTCGGAAGTTGACCAACCGGTGCTGGACAGCCCTGAGGGGATGTTGGCCGAGGTGGTCATCGATCCGTATGCGGGCTTGGCCGAACTCGGTGAGCGTTTGCGTCAGGAAGCCCTGCGGCTAACCGAATCGCAGCAACAAACCGCTGAAACGCATGAAGAAGCTGCAGTGGTCGATTCTGCGGAAGACAATGCCGCGGTGGTGCAAGACCAAGACGCGGAGACGCCCGGCGACGAACCTGAACCCGTTGCCGGCCGCATCGAACACGGCCAGGTAGCGACTGCTACGGAGGAGGCCGCCAGCCCGGCAAGTTCGCCGGCAAACGATGTGATCGCCGAGGAACCGGTGGAACTTCGGCAAGGCAAATTGACGCTGGCCGAAGCCATCCGGCGTCGCAAGGAAGCCAGTGCCGCGGCGGCCGCGCACGCCAGGCCCGTTGCCAATGATGAACCGACCGTGCAGCCACCGCATCACCAGCCGCAGGCTGCCGCCGAGACGCACGAGCACGAAGAAACCTGGTCGAGTGACATGGTGAACGGTGCGACCATCGAGGCCGATTCGGCTCCGCCAGATGAGCAGGTGGTGATCGTGCTGGACGAAACCATTGGAGCCGAGCAGGCGGCATTGGACGATGCGCCTCGCGTTCGCCGCGAGGATTACCGGACATTGTTCGAACGGCTGCGCCGCGGTTAAGGCACCGGTCGCGGACGAACCCCCACAGCGCAAGAGGCCGCGTCATCGCTCCCCGATGACACGTGCCCAAGGAATTACGGTCATGGAGGAACCATCGCCTGTGGCCAAGCACACAGAGCCATCTCAGAAGGAACCGGGCACGTTCGACGAGCGCTGGGATCGCTACTGCCGGCTGCGCGATACGGCCTGCCAGATGCTCATCTACGGCCAGTTCGACAGTTCGACCCTGGCTGCCGCTCCGGTAGCCAAGCACGTAGGCGTGCCTGAGGACGTGGCCAGCGGCGGCGAACTGGCGGCCGGGCTGGTTGCGCCGCAAGCGGATCGCTGGCTGGTGTCATGCGAAGCTGATATGGCGTCGGACGTGGCATGCACGACGGCGATCGACAACATTCCGCGGCCTGTTGCGGCAGCAGTCGAGCGGCCTGAACCCGCCAAGAGTTCGCCCGAGGCCTCGGCGGGTGTTGAAGAGTCTGCCCATGTGACGGAGGACGCAGCTCCAGAAAAGACTGCCGATGATGCGACCTCGGGCACGGCGTGGCGGCTGGATGCCAGTCACGCTTCGGCGCCGGCCCCGCATCGGCCCAAGGCTAACTTTGGCGCTCCGCAGAATACGGCTGGTGAACCGGCGGCTCACACGTGGAGCTACCGGGTGGATACCGGGGCGGAGGCGATCGCGCCGCCCCACTTTGCCACGGCCGGCATGGTGACCGGCGGCACGCCGCTGTATCCCATCGAAGATGCTTACCGGCAATTGCGCGACCGGCTGTTTGCAGCCAACGAGGATCGGCCCTTGGCTTTGGCCTGGGTCGGTGCGCCGTCGGTGGAAGACGCGGCATCGGTCGTCACGGCGCTTGCCAAGGCTTTGGCCGAGCGCGGCCCGTCCAACCGTGTGCTGCTGGTCGATGCCGACTTCGAGGCGTTCTCGCTCTCGCGTCGGTTCAAGCGGCCCGGCAGTGCCGGATTGGGCGACGTGGTCGCCGGCAAGCGCCCCTGGCGCAACGTGGTGCTGCCTACGGCCCTGGCTCAGATCGATATACTTCCTTGCGGCAGTTTGTGCGACCGGCCACTGGCGACATTGAACGGCGCTTATTGGACTCGGCTGCTGGAAGAACTGAAAGAAACCTATCGCTTCATTCTGATTGATGCCGGCACGGCTGATCAGCCGGGCTTGGCCTCTCTGCTTCAGGTGGTCGACGCGACCTATATGCTGGTTGAGTTCGATCGGACCACGCGCGCCGAAGTCGCCGACACGGTGGCCCAATTGAGGCAATGGGGTGTTGCCAATCTGGCGACCGTCATGGTGGGAATCCCGGCCAATGAATTGGTGGCCTAGGTCAAGCAGGTGAACTCGTCTGGGGTGTCCTCTGCTCTAATGCTCGATCGCGAGAGGAGAAGCTGAGCCATGTGTGGAATCGTGGGATACGTCGGCCACCGCCAGGCGAAGAACATTCTGGTGGGTGGATTGCGCAAGCTTGAATATCGCGGTTACGACAGCGCCGGCATCGCGACGATCACCCCCGATGGGCAGCTCACCGTAGTGAAAGCGGCTGGCCGCATCGATCGGTTGGCCCAGAAGCTCAAACGGGACGTCGCGCCCGGTACGATCGGCATTGGGCATACCCGCTGGGCGACGCACGGCCCGGCGACCGACGTGAATGCCCATCCGCATATCGGCGGCCACAACTTGCTGGCTCTGGTTCACAACGGCGTGATCGAGAACTTCCGCGATCTTAAGCAGCAGCTCGAGATCGAAGGTGTGATTTTTCAGTCGGCCACCGATACCGAGGTTGTGGCGCACCTGATCGCGTCGTGCCTGGAGCAGCAGATCCTGGCGGCCGGTCCGCAGGAAGAGGCCCGCGATCCGCACGATTATTCGCTGCTGGTCGCCGCCATGAACGAGGCCCTCTGCAAGTTGCAGGGCACGTTCGGTCTGGCGGTGCTGTTCCGCGGCTATCCGGATGTGATTCTGGCCGCGCGGCGCGGCAGCCCGCTGGTGGTCGGCATTGGCGAGGGCGAGCATTTCGTCGCCAGCGATGCCGCGGCCTTGGCTAGCCACACGAACAAGATCGTGTATCTCTCCGATCACGAGCTGGCGATTGTCACCGCCAACCATCTCCAGGTGGAGCATCGCGACGGCTTTCGGGTTACCCACCAGGTGGAGGAACTGTCGTTCACGGCGGAGGATGTCTCCAAGGGCCACTTCCCGCACTACATGCTCAAGGAGATTTTCGAGCAGCCCGAGTCGCTGGAGAACACCATGCGCGGGCGGCTTGATCTGGAAGAAGCCTCGGCGCACTTTGGCGGCTTGAACCTCACGCCGCAGCAGTTGCGTTCGGTCAATCGCGTGGTGCTGACGGCGTGCGGCACCTCGTGGCACGCCGGCTTGGTGGGCGAGTATCTGATCGAGGAGTTCGCGCGGCTGCCTGTCGATGTCGAGTACGCCAGCGAACTGCGGTACCGCAACCCGCCGCTGGAAAACGGCACGCTGCTATTCGCCATCACCCAAAGCGGTGAAACGGCCGATACGCTGGCGGCCTTGCGCGAGATCAAACGCAAGGGGCACCCCACGCTGGCCATCTGCAACGTGGTCGGCAGCACGATCGCCCAAGAGGCCGACGGCGGCATCTACCTGCACGCCGGTCCGGAGATCGGTGTGGCCAGCACCAAGGCGTTCACGTCGCAGTGTGCCACGCTGGCCATGATCGCGCTGTACTTTGGCCGGATGCGGCACCTGAGCTACCAGGCCGGCCAACGCATCATCCAGCAGTTGCAGGAGTTGCCCGACAAGGTGCGTCAGGCCCTGCAATGCAACGACGAAGTGCAGGCGGTGGCCGCCAAGTATTACGGGTGCAATAACTTCCTTTACCTGGGCCGGCAGTACAACTTCCCGGTGGCTTTGGAAGGCGCGCTGAAGCTCAAGGAGATCAGCTACATCCACGCCGAAGGCTACCCGGCGGCCGAAATGAAGCACGGCCCCATTGCCCTGGTCGACGAGAACACGCCCAGCGTGTTCATCATTCCGCACGGGCCGGTCTACGACAAAGTGCTGGCCAACATGGAGGAGATCAAAGCCCGGGGTGGCCCGATCATCGCTGTGGTCTGCGACGGCGACACGCGGGCGGCCGAACTGGCCGACGATGTCATCCAGGTGCCGCCGGTGGAGGACTTTTTGCAGCCGATCGTGACCATGATCCCGCTGCAACTGCTGGCCTACCACATCGCGGTGCTGCGGGGCTGCGACGTGGACAAGCCCCGCAACCTGGCCAAGAGCGTCACCGTGGAATAACCGCGGCGGCGTCATGAGGCCCCGGCGTTGAAGTGGGCGTCTCATTGGGCAGCGTCTAGCTGACCAGCGCTTCGGCGTGGAACTTGACCCGTCCGCCGACGATCACGGTTTCTACCCGGCCTCGCAGCGTGCGGCCATGGAACGGGCTGCAGCGGCTCTTGGAGAAGAACCGCGAGGTATCCACCTGCCACTGGGCCTGCGGATCGATGATCGTCACATCGGCATCGGCACCCGGCCGCAAGGTGCCCTTGTTGCTCAGGCCGAGCACGGCGGCTGGCTGGCAGGTCAGCTTGGCCAAGGCGCTGGACCAGTCCAGGTGGCCCGGCTCGATCAACTGCGTTACGACCAGGCTGAGGGCGGTTTCCAGCCCCACGATGCCAAAGGGTGCCAGGTCCAGCTCTCGCATTTTCTTTTCTTCGGCGTGCGGCGAGTGCTGGCTGCAGATGACGTCGATCGTGCCGTCGACCAGGCCGCCGATGCACGCCTCGACATCCTGTTGTGAACGCAGCGGCGGGTTGGTCTTGTAGTTGGAGTCGAACGTCCGCAGCGACCGGTCGCTAAGCGTGAACAAGTGGGGGCTGATGCCGGCCGTAACCTTGACACCGCGAGCCTTGGCCCGGCGGAGGATTTCGACACTGCCGGCGGTGGAAACCTGCAGAATGTGCAATCGCCCGCCGATCGCCTCGGCAAGCGAGATATCGCGGCTGACCATCACTTCTTCGGCGGCGGCAGGCATGCCGGGCAGCCCCAGGATGAGGCTTTCGAGCCCATCGTGCATCACGCCGGCGGCGGTCAGCTCTTTGACCTCGGCGTGGCTGAGGATCGGCTTGTCGAACATCAGGCAGTACTGGAAGGCGCGGCGCATCAGCTCGGCGTTGGCGATCGGCGCGTCGCCGTCGCTGAAAGCCACCGCTCCAGCCTGAACCAGTTGGCCGATCTCGGCCAGCTCCTTCCCCTCGCGATTCTTGCTCACGCAGGCAATCACCACCACGTTGCAGTGGTCGGCGCGCTCTGCCTGGTGTTGCACGAACTCAACGGTGCCCTGGCTATCCAGGGGCGGATCGGTGCCCGGCAGGCAGGCCACGGTGGTGAAGCCGCCGGCGAGGGCCGCGGCCGTGCCGGTGTGGATGGTTTCGTCCTCTTCGTGGCCCGGCTCGCGAAGCTGCGTGCCCAGGTCGATCAGCCCCGGGGAAACGATACGGCCGGCGGCGTCGATCACGCGGCCCTCGGGGTCGCCGCTGAGGTGATCGGCCGGCACGTCCAGGGCGGCAATCCGGCCATGTTCAATGAGCAGATTCGTCACCCGATCCAGCGATTGGCTGGGATCGATCACTCGCCCGTTTTGAATCAGGATCCGCGACATGCATTCCTCGACCGCGAAAGGGAGAACCCGCCCTTGCTGCCGGCGGCCCCCAGTTTCCCGCCCTTGGCGACCTGCAGGCGGCTGCCGGCTTAACGCAGTACTATGCAGAATCTTGGGCCGCCGTCTAGCACCCTGGTATGACCTGCTCTTACGGCCGAGGCGGCCCAGGCGGAATTGGCTGCGCAATTTTCTTGGACAAGCCCCAATGGGGGTACCATAATCGGCCTATCTCGCATTTTGGTTGCCACCTGAACGAGGTGGGCCGGCCTAGATTGTCCTAAATGCCAGGAGGTCGAACATCATGAGCCGCCCAACACGTCGCCAATTTCTGAAAACATCGCTCGCGGCGTCCTTCGGCGCCGGCGTGGTCATCGCCGGAACGAAGTCATCGGGCAAGGTGCTGGGAGCCAACGACACGATTCGCATCGGGGTGGCCGGTCTGAACGGTCGCGGCTCGGCGCATGTTGGCGCGTACGCCGGGATGAAGAACGTTCAGATCACCTACCTGATCGATCCGGACCAGAAGACCTGGGCCGCCCGCGAGAAGACCGTCGTCGACAATGGCGGCAACAAGCCGAAGCTGGTGCAGGACATCCGCGAGGCGTTGGACGACAAGAACTTGGACGCCATCAGCATCGCCACCCCCAACCATTGGCACGCGCTGATGACGATCTGGGCCTGTCAGGCCGGCAAGGACGTGTATGTGGAAAAGCCGTCCAGCCACAACATCTTTGAAGGCCGGCAGACCATCGAGGCCGCCCGCAAGTACAACCGCATCGTGCAGCACGGCACCCAGAGCCGCTCGAGCACCGGTTGGGCCCGGGTGGTGGAGCTGATCCGCAGCGGCAAGTACGGCAAGCTGCTGGTGGCCAAGGGCTATTGCTACAAGCCGCGCGGCAGCATCGGGTTCAAGCCGGTGGAAACGCCGCCGAGCACGCTCAACTACGATCTGTGGCTGGGCCCCGCGCCGGAAATGCCATTCCACCGCAACCTGGTCCACTACAACTGGCACTGGTTCTGGGAAACCGGCAACGGCGACATCGGCAACCAGGGCGTGCACCAGATGGACATTGCCCGCTGGGGCATCCCCGGTGCCAAGCTGCCGCAGAGCGTCTTCTCGATCGGCGGCCGGTTCGGCTACGAGGACCAGGGTGTCACGCCGAACACCCAGGTGGCTGTGTTCGACTACGGTGACGTGAAGCTGGTGTTCGAGGTCCGTGGCCTCAAGGCCGAGCGCAAGGTCACCAACGAGTTCTACACCACCGAGGGGGTGATCACCGCCGATAAGTTCATTCCGCGCGGCAAGACCGAGGGCGAACCGCTGCCGCGCGTCGAGGTGGCGATGGGCCCCGGTGGCGGCAACCACTTCGGCAACTTCATTGAAGCCGTCCGCAGCCGCAAGCAGGACGATCTCAACGCCGACATCGCCGAAGGCCACTACAGCAGTGCCCTGTGCCACCTGGCCAACATTTCGTACCGGCTGGGCGAGCAGGTGCCCTGCGAATCGGCGGCCAACGCCTTCCGGGGCGACAAGGCGGCCCTGGAATCCTGGCAGTCCACGCTGCAACACTTGGAGAAGGAGAACGGCCTCAAGCTTTCGGGGCTCAATTGCTGGCTCGGTCCGCAACTGAAGATCGACCAGCAGGCCGAACGGATTATCAACAACGAGCAGGCGAACCAGTTGCTCACCCGCGACTATCGCAAGCCGTACGTGGTTTCGGAGAAAGTGTGATTCTGTCCGACGCCATCGCAGGCCGCGACCCATACTTTCTTGTCGACGTTTCTTGAAGGGCTCATCGCGGCTGAAGCAAAACGATGCAGCCTGGCGCGGCCGCAATCAGGGCCGCGCCAGGCTGATTTTGACTCCGTCTGATTGACCGACCAGGCTTTTTGCTAGAGCCCACGCGGCCGTCGGCATGGTTGCCGTAAGAAACCGTGGGCCTTTCTGTCTTTTCGTGCGCCCGGCACGCCTGCCGAGCGGGCGTGGATTCCGAGGTGGAATATGTTAGTTCGCGGTGTGTTGGGAATCGGGTGCGCACTGGTCGTGACCGTGGCCGGCTGCGGCAGCGGCAATTTCGAGAAGGCCAAGCAGATAAACGAGAAATTGGCCAACTCGCTGGAAGAAATCGCGGTGGCGTTGGAAAGCGTCCAATCGCCCGACGATGCTGGTGCCGCGGCCGAGCGGATCAACCAGGTGACCGCGAACATGCGGGAGACATTGGCCGAAGGCCACGACGTGAAGGTCACCCAGTCGGAGATGAAAGAACTCCAAGAAATGCATCATGACCGAATTCTGGACCTGCACACGCGGTTGATCACAGCCGAGATGAAGGCCCGAACCATTTCTGACAACAATCCGGCCTTGGATCAGGCGATGCTGAGATTTCGAACCCTGGGACAATCGAGCGACAACTGACGGCCCGGCCGTTCGCGGGCCGAAGCGGTTGGGGCTCACTCAACGCCATCCTTCGTATCTGCTGCCATGCAGCTTCGCCGGTTGATTGCGCGATGGTTCCGGCGACGCGCCAAGTCGCTGGGGGAACGCGGCGAGGACGCTGCTGCTCGGTTCTTGCGCCGGAAGGGATACCGCATTCTTGGCCGCCGCGTCGCCGTAGCGCGCGGGGATATCGACTTGGTGGCGGTCGATGGCCAAACGGTCGTGATCGTAGAAGTGAAAACGCGCAGCAGCGACGCCGCCGGCGGCGCCGCCGCCGCGGTCGACGATGCCAAGCAGCGCCAACTGCGGCGTCTAGCGCAGTACTACATCCATCAGCATGGCCTGATCGATTTCCCGGTGCGGTTCGATGTGGTGGCCATCACCTGGCCGCCCGGTGAGCGCCGCCCCCAGGTCGATCATTACATCGGTGCTTTCTAGTCCAGCTGGCTGGACTTACAGCTCCCAGCCTTTACGGTATTCCTCGCGGAGATACTGACCGGCGCGGTCGTTGCCCCGGGCGGTAAGCGTGGCGGCATCCCATTCGAAACCACCGGCGCGGTACGCCACGTTGCCTAGGAGAACCGTTTCGCTCATCGGGCCGGTGTAATCGAAGTTGCACGTGGCAGGTGCGCCGCCTTTGCAGGCTGCAATCCACTCGCGGTAGAAGCCCGGCGACTTGGGAATGGTTTGCGGGGGCGGCTCAAAACCGGCGAACTCCTTCTCCGGCAGCAGCTTGCGGCTGTTGAAGTCGCACAGCAGCATGCCCTTGGTGCCGATGAACAGGTTATTGCCTTTGCCCTCGATGCCCAGCTCCTTGAGGATCGGCGGATTGCCGGCAACCTGGTACCAGTGCAGCGTGACGGGGCCGCGCTTGCCCACGGCCGGGAACTCAAACCGCGTGGTCATCGCCTTGGGGGTGGTTTGCGGGTGCGGTTCCGGTCCCGAGGCTTCCACCTTCGTGGGATACGTCAGGCCCAGGGCCCAATACGGGATATCGAGGATGTGGCAACCCCAGTTGCCGGTCTCGCCGGTGCCGAAATCCCACCAGAACCGCCAGCCGTACGGGGCATAGGTCGGGTGGTACGGCCGTTCTGCAGCGGGCCCCAGCCACAGGTCCCACTTGAGCGTGGATGGCACCGCCGGCCGGTCGGTGGGCACGTTCGGCATGCCGCGGCTGCTGCTGATCCAGCTATGCACCTCTTTCACGTCGCCGATGGCGCCCGACTGGATCAGTTCCACCACCCGGTGCATGTTGTCCATCGTGTGCCGCTGCACACCCAATTGGGTGGCCACTTTCATTTTGCGGGCCATTTCGGTCATGGCCCGCACTTCGGCCACGTTGTGGGCCATCGGCTTTTCGCAGTAGCAGTGTTTGCCCATCCGCATGGCCAGCATCGCCGGATGGAAATGCGTGTGATCGGGCGTGCTGATCACCACGCCGTCGATCTGCTTTTCCATCTCGTCGAGCATCTTGCGGTAGTCGTAGTACTTCTTGGCCTTGGGGAACTTTTCGTAGGCCTGGCCGGCGCGAACGTCGTCCACATCACACAAGGCCACGATGTTCTCACCGGCGACCCCGCTGAGGTTCGCCGCGCCACGACCGCCCACGCCGATCACGGCGAGGTTCAGCTTTTCGTTCGGCGAACGCGATTGGGCTGCGGCCTGCTGGCTGCCACCAATCCAGAAGCCGGCACCCAGCGCGGCGGCCGTTTTCAGGGCCTCACGGCGAGTCATCGACCAAGGCATGCGGTACCTCGTTGTCTTGGTTGGAGGAATCGCCCACGGGGTGAGCGACAATGTGACGCGTAGCGACCGTGACTCCGCACTCCCGAGGGGAACGCGGCACTGGTCGCCCAGAGTTCACGATTCGGGCCAGGTAAACCTTGCCGGACACGTTGGCCGTGGCGGCAGCCAGGGCAGGTGCGGCAAGAGGCGGTCGCTGGCCACCGGTTCGATTCTGGGCTGGGCCGCTAGCCGTTGCAACCGTTGCGGCTATTACTTCGGACGTGTGGGGGACGCCGCAGGCCGGCGATCAACCGGCTGGCAAGCGGCACCGAACCCGTTAGAATACCACCATTCCTGCGGTCGCGCGCATGCCCAAGGCATTCCACCGCAACCCCTGCTGCTCGACGCGGCGCAACCCCGCCTGGCTTTGGGCCCCGAGGCGTTGTCGCCGGCGATCTTTCGCTCTCCAACCACGAAAGCCTGCCCTCTGCTATGTCTTCTACGTTGGCCAAGACGCCGCTGCATGATTGGCACGCCGCGCACGGCGGCCGGATGGTCGAGTTTGGCGGCTGGTCGATGCCGGTGCAGTACAGCTCGATCGTCGCCGAGCATCATGCGACACGGCAGGCGGCCGGCTTGTTCGATATTTCGCACATGGGCCGGATCCGGTTCGACGGAGCCGAGGCGGCCCAGTACCTCGATTCGCTCGTCACCCGTAGCGTGACCAAGATCAAGCCCGGCCAGGTGCGCTACGCGTTGATGACGGCCGACGACGGCGGCGTGCTCGACGACGTGCTGGTGTACCATCTGCAGGATGCCGCGGGCGGCAGTTATTACCTGCTGGTGGTCAATGCCAGCAACCGCCCCAAGATCATTAGTTGGCTCGGCAAGCATCCCGAGCCCGAGGGCGTCCAGGTGACCGATCTGACCACCTCCTGGGCGATGCTGGCCGTGCAGGGCCCCAAGGCGCTGGGGCTGCTTCAGCCGCTGGTCGAGGTGGAGCTGTCTGCCCTCAAGTACTATTCGGCCGTCGAAACCCGGATCGATGGCCACGGCGGTATCGTCAGCCGCACCGGGTACACCGGCGAGGACGGCTTTGAACTGATCGTGGGCAATGGGGCCGTCCAGGCGTTGTGGGAAAAGCTGCTGGCCGCCGGAGCCTCCGAAGGCGTGCTGCCCGCCGGCCTGGGAGCCCGTGATACGCTCCGGCTCGAAGCCGGCATGCCGCTGTACGGGCATGAACTTTCGGAAGAGATCAATCCTTACCAGGCCAATCTGGGCTTTGCCGTCAATCTGGAAGGTCGCAGTTTCCCCGGTCACTCCGCGCTGCTTACGCTCGCCCATGACAACACGCGGCCGCGTATTGTGGGGCTGGAGCTTGAGGGACGCCGCCCGGCTCGCGAAGGCTACGAGGTCCGCAGCGGCGGCCAGGTGGTGGGACGTGTGACCAGCGGCACCTTTTCGCCGACGCTCGAAAAGCCGATCGCGATGGCCCTGGTGGCCCCTGAGTACACGGCCGAAGGGACGCCGCTGGTGGTCGACGTCCGCGGCCAGGAGGTAGCGGCCAAGGTCGTGCCGCTGCCGTTTTACCGCCGGAGCCATTAAAGCACTGGATGACTCCATTGATTCCGTGAGCCTGCCCGGCGCTATTCGCTCTGGCTGGCTGTTGAACCCGCTCATGTATCCGTCGCGATAACCGTCCAAAGCCGATTATCGCTGAAATCACCCTGACCAGCGTTCGTTTATCAGGAAGCCTAAACCGTGACGCCCGATAAGTTGTTGTTCAGCGAAACCCACGAGTGGGTTCATTTGGATCAGACCGAAGCGCAGCCGATTGCGACCATCGGCATTACGGCGTTTGCCATCGAGGCTCTGACCGACCTGGTCTACATGCAGCTACCCAAGGTGGGCGACCAGCTTACGGCCGGCGAGCCGTTCGGCGAAATCGAGTCGGTCAAGGCGGTGAGCGATTTGTACAGCCCCGTGTCGGGTGAGGTGATCGAGGTCAACTCCAAGTTGCCGGACAACCTGGAGATCCTCAACGACGATCCATACGGCGAAGGCTGGATGATCAAGGTCAAGGTGACCGATCCGGCTCCGCTCTCCAAGTTGATGAAGCTTGAAGCCTACGAAAAGCAGTGCTCCGAGGAACAATAAGCGCATAGCCGCTGTAGTAGTAGATAAGCCGCTGTTGATCTGCAGGCTACGCGCCAACCGGCTCCCTTGCACCACGATGCGACCAGGTTGAACGCAAGCCGCAGCCTGCGAGCACGCGGCCCGCATGAACGGACTAGAGCGGGCAAGCAGCCGCCAAAAGCTTCGGCGGAGAGATTGGCTGACTTGCGATGCCATGGATGGTACCTCGCCGAGGATTCGCCCCCCCAAGACGCCGAGGGGGCGACCGGCACCCCAGACGATTACGATTCCCACCATCCAACTGTCAGGCCTCTACGTCCCTCCATGCCATATTTCTTCAACACTTCTGACGACCAGCAGGCGATGCTCGAAGCGATCGGCGTCCGCTCGATCGACGAACTGTTCGAGATGATCCCGCCTGAGCTGCGGTTGCAACGCCCGCTCGATCTGCCGCCCGCCAAGACCGAGATGGAACTTACGAGCCATCTTGCGCAACTGGCCGGCAAGAACGTTTCGACCGACCAGAATCTGTGCTTCCTGGGCGGCGGCAGCTACGACCACTTCATCCCCGCCGTGGTCGATTACGTCGCCAGCCGGGGCGAGTATTACACCTCGTACACCCCCTACCAGGCCGAGGCCAGTCAGGGCAATCTCCAGGTCTTCTTCGAGTACCAGACGCTGATCACGCAGTTGACGGGCATGGACGTGTCCAACGCCAGCCTGTACGACGGCGCCAGCGCCGCGGCTGAAGCCGTGTTGATGTCGCTGGGGGCCACCCGCCGCAGCCGCGTGGTTTCGCTAGGCAGCGTGCATCCCGAGTATCGGCAGGTGCTCGATACCTACCTGGCCAACCTGCAGGTCGAGCACGTGGTTGTGCCGGCTCCCGAGGGCGTGGTACCGGTCGAGCAACTGGTCGCGGCCATCAACGATCAGACCGCCTGCGTGCTGGTGCAGCAGCCGAACTTCTTTGGCTGCCTGGAGGATGTTGAGGCCATCGGCAAGGCGGCCCACGATGCCGGGGCGCTGTTCATCGTGGCCGTTGATCCGATCAGCCTGGGGCTGCTCAAGCGGCCGGGCGATTACGGGGCCGACATCGTGGTGGCCGAGGGCCAGAGCCTGGGCAGCCCGATGTCGTTCGGCGGCCCGTACCTGGGCATCATGGCCTGCCGCGAGGAGTTTGTCCGCCGGATGCCGGGCCGCATCACCGGCCAGACGGTCGATCGCCGCGGCAAACGCTGCTTTGTGCTCACACTGCAAACCCGCGAGCAGCACATTCGCCGCGAGAAAGCCACCAGCAACATCTGCACCAACCAGGGCCTGTTCGCCCTGCGGGCGACCGTGTACCTGGCCCAGATGGGGCCGCAAGGCATGCGGGACGTGGCCGAGTTGTGTCTCCGCAAGTCGCGTTACGCCGCGCAGCAACTGGCCTCGCAACCGCGGTTTGAGCTGCCGTTTGCCCACCCGACGTTCAAAGAATTTGTCGTCCGCGATCGGGCCGGGCAGGTCGAAAGCCTGCTTGAGCAGGCCGCCCAGGAAGGCGTCTTTGCCGGCATCCCGCTGGGCCGCTGGTATCCCGAGTTGGCCGATTGCTTCCTGGTGTGTGTGACCGAGAAACGCACCCGGGCGGAGATCGATCGGCTGGTGAAGGTGCTCTCGGTAGCCGCCGCCGATAATGCCGCCTTGTCAGCCGCCCGCAACTGAATCCGTCATGCCGTAGCGTCGCCGCCGCACGGGGCCAGGCTCGTGCGGCGGGTTAACCAATCCATCCGCCGGTTTGCCTGCCCGCCCTGCTCCACCGCCGCACCGCGGGCCCTGCAGCCGCCAGTTTCCTTGCTTGCCGAATACCGTAATGCGTAACCCCCGCGCTACCCGCTTGTTGTTCGAGCTTTCAAAGCCCGGCCGCCGGGCGGCCCAACTGCCTGCGTCGGACGTGCCCGATGTGCCGCTGGAGGAACTGCTGCCGGCCTCGGCGGTGGCCGATCGGCCGCTGCCGCTGCCCGAGCTGGCCGAGCCGGACGTGGTTCGCCACTTCGTCAACTTGTCGACGCAGAACATGTCGGTGGATACGCACACGTATCCGCTGGGGTCCTGCACGATGAAGTACAACCCCAAGCGGAACGAGCGGCTGGCCAGCCTGCCGGCGATGCTGAATCTGCATCCCTATCAGCCCGACGATTCGCTCCAGGGCATGTTGCAGCTGTTGTGGGAGCTGCAAGAGATGCTGGCCGAGATCGGCGGGCTGGACGCGGTTTCGCTGCAACCGGCAGCCGGCGCTCACGGCGAAATGACGGCCCTGTTCGTGGCCGCGGCCTGGTTCCGCGACCAGGGCATGCAGCGGACCAAGGTGCTCATTCCCGATAGCGCCCACGGCACCAACCCGGCCAGCGCGGCGATGGCCGGTTTTGAATGCGTGACCGTGAAGAGCACGCCGCAGGGCTACGTCGACATGGCCGACTTGATCGCTAAGCTCGACGAAAAGACCGCGGTGTTCATGATCACCAACCCCAACACGCTGGGCATGTTCGATCGGCAGGTCCGCGAGATTGCCGATCGCGTGCACGACGTGGGCGGGCTGATCTATCTCGACGGCGCCAACATGAACGCCATCTTGGGCATCACGCGGCCGGGCGACTTCGGCGCCGACATGATGCACTACAACCCGCACAAAACCTTCAGCGGTCCGCACGGCGGCGGCGGCCCCGGAGCCGGTCCGATTGCCGTTCGCAAACACTTGGCGCCCTACCTGCCGGCTCCGGTGGTGGTGCGCGAAGGTGATCGGTATCGCCTGGACTACGATCGGCCCAAATCCATCGGCCGCGTCCGCAGCTTCTTTGGCAACGTGGGCGTGCTGGTGCGGGCGTACTGCTACATCCTCACGCATGGTCCGGATGGCCTGCGCCGCGTGGCCGAGAACGCGGTGCTCAACGCCAATTACCTGCTGAGCCGGGTCAAGCATTTCCTGCCGGTGCCGCAGGGTGACCGCTGCATGCACGAGTTCGTGGCCAGCGCTCAGAAGCTCAAGACCGAGCGCGGCATCACGGCCATGGATATCGCCAAGCGGCTGTTGGATTACGGCTTCCACGCGCCCACGGTGTATTTCCCGGCGATCGTCCGCGAGTCGATGATGATCGAGCCGACCGAGACCGAGAGCAAGGAATCGCTCGACGCGTTGGCTGAAACGCTGTTCCGCATCACCGAGGAAGGCGAGGATTTGCTGCATGACGCCCCGCACACCACGCTGGTCAGCCGACCCGACGAGGTGCAAGCCGCCCGGCAGCCTATCCTGAAGTGGACTGCCGGCGCGTAAGCGGCAGTCGTTTACGGACAGCTTTTCGTTGGGCGGGGCATCTAGCGAGGTTGTGTTGTGATGGTCGAAGGCGCCATGGGCCGAGTGATCTTCGACGGACCAGGTTCCGGCGTCTGGAACATGGCCGTCGACGAGGCTTTGCTGGATGCCCTGGCCAAGGTGCCTGCGGATCGTCCCCAAGCGATATTGAGGTTTTACCAGTGGGAGCCGGCCACGCTCTCGCTGGGGTACTTTCAATATCTGGCCGAGCGCGAGAGCCACGCAGCGAGTCGCGAGTGTCCACTGGTGCGTCGCCCCAGTGGTGGCGGTGCGATCCTGCACGATCGCGAACTGACATATAGCCTGACGGTTTCGGCGGGCTTCCCTCAAGCGCGGCCATCGACGCAACTGTATCACGCCGTGCATCGCTCGCTGATTCGCACGTTGAAGGAGTTTGGCGTCGACGCGCGGATGTGGACTCCCCCGCCCTCCAATGCGCGGCACGCCGTGCAAGACAAGGCGCACGAACAGCCCGGCGAACCGTTCTTGTGTTTCCAGCGGCGCACCGATGGCGACGTCGTGGTGGACGAAGCGAAGATCGCAGGCAGCGCCCAGCGGCGGCGATTGAACGCGGTGTTACAGCACGGCAGCGTGCTGCTAGAGCGATCACCGCATGCGCCAGAACTGCCAGGCATCGCCGAATTGACCGGGGTACGGCTTGCGCCAAGAGAATTTGCCACCCAATGGGAGCAGGCCCTGTCAGCCGAATTAGGGTGCTCATTTTCCCCAGTTTCACTGGATGCTGAGACCCTAGCGGCGGCCCAAGTCTTAGCGGAGTCAAAGTTTGGTACTGCGGCGTGGAATGCTCGGCGGTAATCTTATGAAGTCTTAACAAGAAAAGAACTTCTGCAAGAATCGTTTTGACAGCGTCGATTTAGACTGATAGTATCGATTTCGAGGTGTGCTGGCCGCGACGGCCCCATACCCGTCGACTTGACGAAGCTCGTCGGCTGTCATCCACGTCGCCCGCTACAAATCGCCTTTTCTCTAAAGGCAAACGAGAGTGCGTATGGACGTCCAACTCAAGGTGCTTGTTGGCAGCGCTAAGGGTCAAAAGATCAAAGTGGTTGGCCCGAAGTTCTTCGTCGGCCGCTCCGAGGATTGCCAACTTCGCCCCAAGAGCGACCTCATCAGCCGCCATCACTGCGCCTTGATTCTCGAAGGCGACTACCTGGCGATTCGCGATTTCGGCAGCAAGAACGGCACCTACGTCAACGGCGAACGCGTTGTTGGCGAGCAGGAGCTGAATAACGGCGACAAGTTGACGATCGGCCCGCTGGAGTTTGAAGTCCGCGTTGAGAAGGTTTCCATCGCCGGTCCCAAGCGGCCCAAAGTGCAAAGCATTTCGGAAGCCGCCGCTCGCCAGGCCGAATCGGCGCCCCGTCCGGTGGCTGCCGCCGATCCTACCGGCGACGTGGACATCAGCGATTGGCTCGCTGCCGAAACGGTTGGCGAGACCCGCGAGATCAAGGCTCCGGAAACCTCAGAGTTCAAGCTCGACCAAACGCTGGCCGATACGCCGCCCCAGGCGGTGGAGCCTCCTCCCCCGCACCGGCCGACCGAAAAGCGTCAGCCCGGCAAGCTGCCCAAGCTGCCGCCCACTGCGGCCAGTAGCGAAGACGCGGCCACCGAAGTGCTGCGTAAGCTCCGCCGGTTCCGTTAATCGGGCTGCTTCTTTCACTGCCTAGCGCTCGCTGTGCGCTTGAAGCGCCCCCCGTTGTGCGAACGCACGCGCTGAAGCTGCGCACGGGTGCACCTCTTTGCGCTGAGCCTTCGGCCGTTGTTGCTTACTCGGCCGACGCTTGCGGCGGTTGCTCGGCCGCTTCGCGCTGCCATCCCCGGCGTGCCTCGGCCACAAACTGCGGGTAGCGGCCTTCCTCGATCGCTTCGCGGGCTTGCTGCATGAGCCGCTGGTAGTACGTCAGATTGTGCGCGGTCAGCAGAATGGGCCCGAGCATCTCTTTGGCCATGAACAGATGCCGAATGTAAGCCCTGCTGTGCTTGCAGGCGGGGCATGGGCAATCTTCTTCCAGCGGACGCGGATCGCGCTGGTGCTTTTTGTTCCGCAGCCGTAACGTGCCCGTTGCCGTAAAAGCCAGCGCATTACGCCCGTTGCGCGTGGGCAGCACGCAGTCGAACATATCCACGCCGTGGCCGATGGCTTCCAGCAGGTCCTCCGGACGGCCCACGCCCATCAGGTATCGCGGTTTGTTGCGTGGCAGCGCGTCGGCCATAGCCGCCAGGATGCGGTACATCTCGGCCGGTTCTTCGCCCACGCTCAGCCCTCCGATGGCGTAGCCGGGAAAATCCAGCGCCGCCAGTTGTTCGGTGCACCACAGCCGCAGGTCGACATCCAGCCCACCCTGCACGATGGCGAACTGGGCCTGGTCCGGGCGGCGGGCCGCTTCCTGGCAGCGTTGGGCCCAGCGCACGGTTCGGGCGGTGGCCAGCTCCAGCGTGGGCCGATCGCACGGCAACCCTACCACATGGTCGAGCACCATTGCGATGTCGGAGCCCAGGTCCTCCTGGATGGCCACGGCGCGTTCGGGCGTCAGCTCCAGCAGCGAGCCGTCGATGTGCGACCGGAACACGGCCCCGCGCTCGTCGATGCGCGTCATCTGCGCCAGGCTGAACAGTTGGAAACCGCCGCTATCGGTCAGGATGGGGCCGTCCCAGCCCATGAACTGGTGCAACCCTCCCAGTTCGCGCACCAGCTCCGAACCGGGCCGCAGCGCCAGATGATAGGTGTTACCCAGGATGATCTGTGCCCCGGTGGCTTTCACGGCCGGAATATCCAGCCCTTTGACCGTGGCAACGGTGCCCACCGGCATGAAACAGGGCGTTTCGACCGTGCCGTGCGGCGTGCTCAACCGGCCGCGGCGAGCCGCGCAGCCGGGGTCTTGACCAAGAAGTTCAAACGTGACGGGAGGTTGGACCATGGCACGCCGCGCAAACCGGGTTCTCATGCAATCGCAAAGCGGTCTATTCTTCCACGAAGAGCCGTCGCGGGCCAGGGGCCGCCGGACGCGGCCTGCCGTTGCTGCCAGGACAGCCTGCCATCGCGGCGAGAACTGTTGCCCCCATCCGGCAATATCGGGATAATCGCGGCCATCGCCAGCGGCTTTTGGCTGCCTGCGCCGACAACGCCATTTCAGGAGGAAACGTGGTGAGCCTCAGGCTGCATGTACTGGGCTTGGTGGCCATGGCAGGGATGCTGGCCGCCGGTTGCAAAGATAAGACTCCGGTTACGCTGGCGTCGGACGACGCGCAGGTCCATCTCACCGTGCCTGCCGACATGACGGCCACCACCGGCCTGAATCCCCAGGCCGGTATCCAGGCGGCCAATGTACGCCGCGGGCTGTACGCCATCGTCATCAGCACGGCCAAGCCCGATGACGTGTCGCTGATCGGAATGGCGGAACAGGTACGTTCCAACGTCCAACACAGCCTGATCAATGCCTCGCTCACGGCCGCCAAGTCCGTCAAGATCAACGGCATGGATGCGCTACAGTTCACCGCGGAGGGACGGCCGCCCGATGCCACGACCACGGTGACGTACCTGGTGACGGTGGTTGAAAGCGCCCGGAATTATCACCAGGTCATGGCGTGGGCGCCGGCCGATGAGTTCGACCGCGTGCGGGCGACGCTCGAACAAGTGGTGAACAGCTTTCAGGCGGCCGACGGTCCGGCCCAAACCGCGGCTCCCGTCCCGGTTCCGGCAGCCGGCGGAGCGGCACCGCATGCAGTGCCCTCGGCCAGCGGGCCAGCAGCCGGAGGTTCCGCACCGCAGCCGGCGCAGCAGCAGTAGCGCTCTGCGGCCATCAGCTCGTGGCAAACATTTCCGCAATGCAGGGGTAAGGAGGACCAACCATGCACAGCAGCCCCTTGGTGCACGCCCTCTGGATCGCGGTCTTGTCGATGGCCTTGCCTGCTCCGGTCCTTTGGGCACAAGAGCCTGAGGGGGGCCCCCCTGCCCCCGAACCTGCTGCTCCCGCCCAAGCGCAACCGGAATACTCGCCGGCCGTGTTCTCGACCAGCGGCGACAGCCTGTTGCGTCCTTCCGGCAAGCTGCACGTGCGGAGCGACTTGAACGATCAGGCAACGCTGCAACTGGCTAATCCGCTCGAAGAGCTGTACCTGGCGGTGATCAGCGAACCCAAGCCGCAACTCCCCAGCGATGTCACGCTGGAAAAGTATCGCGAGGCGGCGCTCAACAACATCACCAAGGCCACGCGCGCGATGAAGCTCGGCGAGCCCAAGGCGGTGCAGATCAACGGTCACCAGGCTCTACAGACACAGTTCTCGGCTACGGTGCCCGGCATCGAACCGCGGGTAACGTATGTCCTGACCACGGTGGAAAGCCCCGCCGCGTTTCACCAGGTGTTGGGCTGGACGCTGGAAACCTTGGCCGACAAGAACGTGCCGATCCTGCTGGATCTCACCGCCACCTTCGAGCCTGACCTGACGGTGCTGACATCGGAAGATGGCGCGCTGCGGATCACGTTGCCGCCGGGCATGACCAAGAGCGAGGCCTTCGAAGGCGTGGCCCTCCAGGCGATCGACGCCAAGACCGAGCGGTACGCCGTGGCGATTCAAGAGCCGAAGAAGGACCTGCCGGAGGATATGAGCCTGACCGGGTATTACGAAGCCCAGGTGGCCAAACTCAAGGATGCTACGCGGGGGGCCAAGGTCGCCGAGCCGCGGCAACTCACGGTCGATGGCCACCCTGCCCTGCAAACCACCATCACAGCCGAGTTTCCCGGCATCGAAGGCGAGATCGCCTATCTGATCACCGATATCGAAACACCCGACGCCTTCATTCACCTGCAAGGGTGGACTCCGGCCAAAGCGTTGGCCGAGAACGAACCTTCGCTGCGGACGATTGTCGATAGTCTGCGGCTGTTGAAAGCCGCTCGCCCGGCTGCGGCGACGGAATGAATCACCCGTCACGGCACGTTCGGCAGTGCGGTAACGGCAGCGATATAATGGCGCCCGCCCGCGCGGCTGTTTGCCGCGACCACGCCTACCAACTTCACTCCACCGAGGCCATCCATGAGCTACTTCCCCAAGCAAGCGGTCCTGGTTCCCTTTGATTTCTCCGATATGTCGGTGGAGGCTGTAAACGTCGCCCTGAATACGGCCGTTAGCCCGGCCCACGTTCACGTACTGCACGTGTTGCCGGAGATGGAAGTCAACGAGCCTGGCGTCGTGTGGGGACGCGTGGACGATCAAAGCCGTAAGCGGCACGCCGAGGAAGCCATCCGCAAGCGGCTATCTGGCCCGCAGTATGAAGGCATCCAGGTTGCCGTGGTCATTGGCGACCCGGGGCACGAGATTGCCGAATATGCCGACCGGCACAAGATGGACCTGATTATCGTGCCATCGCACGGGCGGACCGGCTGGCGGCGTGTGCTGATCGGCTCGGTGGCCGAGCGCGTGGTGCGGCTGGCCAACTGCCCGGTGTTGGTCCTGCGACAGCCGCAGCCCCAGAAGTGACAGCAGCCGTGCCCGGCGTCTTTTCGAGCGAAGTTCGGCTTGCCTGCCGCGGCTGCCCTAGCGGACAAAGCTGAACTCCTTGGCGTTGATGAGCGCCCAGAGAATATCCTCGTACGCTTCTTTGAGGTTGTTCTGCTTCTTTTCAATGTGGGCCAACGTCAGGGCCAGCTCCTGAGCGTCGGGCTCGCGGGCAAACGCCCAGTAATACAACTCGCGGATCCGTTCCTCGTGGCTCCGCGCATTGTCGGCGGCCAGCCTGGCCGCCCGGCCGGCGTTCGCAGTCAGCTTGCCTTGAACTTCGGTCGAGTTCAGCAGGTGCAGCGTCTGCGCGAGGTTGGCCTCGGCCGATCGTTCACACTCGCAAGGGCTGTTGCCTAGCGGTTTGCCGAATACCGAGAGGAAGTAGTTGTTGATCTTGGCATCGGGCAATTGGACGGCGCGCGTGCCTTGCGGCAGCCCGGGAAACTGCGTCGGGACGCCCGTTACCTGGTTGAGCGCGTCGTACAGCACCTCGGCGTGCAGCCGCTTGGGGTAGTAACGCGAGTAATTCTGCTTGTCGGCCACGTTGTAGGCGTTGGGTTCGGAGCTGAGCTGATAGGTGGATGAACGGCAGATTTCGCGGGTCAGTGCCTTGATATCGAATCCGCTCTCGATGAAGTAACGCGATAGCGCGGCCAGCAGCTCCGGATTGGTGGGCGGGTTGGTCACGCGCATGTCGTCTTCGGGATCGACGATGCCCCGGCCGAAGAAATGCTTCCACTGCCGGTTGACAAAGGCTGGCGCGAAGAACGGGTTCTGCGGATCCACCATCCAATCGACCAGGGCGTGACGCGGGTCGTCATCGGGCAGTAGTTCGAGTGGTTCGCCGCCCAAGCCTGCGGGGGCCAGCCGCTCGTTGGTCCGCGGATTCACGGCCGTGGCCATGCCGCGGCCATGATAGATGCGCGGCTCAATCTCGCCCACGCTACTGTTCTTGCGCTGCACGCGGCTGAAGAAAGCCGCAAAGCTGTAGTAGTCGCGCTGGTCCCACTGCTCAAAGGGATGATGATGGCAGCGGGCGCACTGAATGCGCAAGCCCAGGAACAGCTGCGCTGTATCCTCAAGCTGCAGCAGTTGATTGCCCACGGAGCGGTACCAGACCACGGGCGGATGCTGACTCACGTCGCCTGCGGCGGCCACGATCTCGCGCACGAACTGGTCGTACGGCTTGTTCAGGCGGAAGCTGTCGCGAATCCACTGGTGAAAGGCATACGTGCCACGGGTTTGCGGGGTGTTTTCGCGGCGGTTACGCAGGATGGCGTTCCACTTGTTGGCAAAGTAGTCGGCGTAGTCACCGCTGTTGAGCAGGCGGTCGATCAGCTTGTCGCGTTTGGCCGGATCGCGATCCTCGACAAACTGCTGGGCCTCGCTGGCGGTAGGCAGGCGGCCCGTCAGATCCAGATACAGCCGGCGAACGAACATGGAATCGTCGGCCAGCGGCGAAGGCGGAATTCCCAACCGCTTGAGCTTGGCAAAGACCAGCTCATCGATGAAGTTCCGCTGGGGCGGAAGCTCCGTGACCGCGATTCCCAGCGGCAGGCTGGCGCGGAACACGTCGACCTGCCCCTGAAAGCGGATCATCACCGCGACTTCGCCGGTGCCGTCGAGCGTGCGCACCAGGCCGGTGTTGGTCGCTTCGGCCATCTCGGGATTGTTCGATTCGTACTGGGCGACCCGCGTGACGTCCTGCACCGAGCCGTCGCTGTAATGGGCGTACACCGCCAATTGCTGCTGCGAGCCGCGGTCCATGGTCCGCTCGGTCGGATGCACCTGGATGTGGACCACGGTGGGATCATCGTCGTTGCCGTAGGGCATGCCCTGCTCGATCCAGCTTCGCAGCAGGCTGTACTCGTAGCTGTCGGCATCCAGACGCTGCCCGCCGCCGTGCGCCATGGCGTTGGTGCCTTTGAGCAGCAGCAGGCTGTTGTCGGGCGAGGCCGGAAACAGCCGCCGCCCGCGGCCCTCTTTCACCAGGTACTCGTAATCTTCCTCGGGATAGAACCCCAGCAGCGAAAGCTTGAAACCGTTCTGGCCCGACGATTTGCCGTGGCATCCCCCGGCATTGCAGCCCAACTTAGTGAAGATGGGGGTAATCTGGTTGGGGAAGTTGATCGGAATGTGGGCGTCGATCTGCGCGACTTCGACCTGCGTGCTGGCCTTGAGACTGCCGGCAGCGGTCGCCGTGACCGTGGCCACGCCGTTGCCAATGGGCGTGACAAAGCCCGTGGCATCCACCCGCACCACGCCGGCCGGCTTGACCTCGTAGCGAACCTGCGCCGTGAGGTCACGCTGCTGCCCTGAACTGTAGTGGCCGGTGACGATCAACTGCTGCCGGGCGTCCTTGCCGCGGAGCACCAGTTTGTGCGGCACCTCGATCGTGAGCGAAACCAGCTTGCCCGGATCGCCGAGCCCCGGACCGATGGCGTCGGCTCGGCTTTGGCCTGCTCCGCCGATCAGCAGGGCGAGAATCGCTCCGGCTGCGAAACCTGGCAGTGCCCGAGTAATCGACCTTTCGAGGTGTGCGGTGCCGCGCATGGTTCGTCACTCCCGGAGAGCGGGTTGAAGTGGGGGGCATGGCCGGCCAGGCGGCAGCGTCAGGAGCTGCTCACCACGTAGCTGCTTGTCTGGCGCCGACGCCTGTGCCTTGGGCCGCATAGGCGCCGTCGTGGCCCCTGGATATTGGCAGCACGGCGCAGTTTGTTACGGGCGGAATCACGGCGAACGTGGCCAGAAAACCGAGGGTCGGTAACGTCGCAGTCGCGGCAAGTGACGCCAGCGTAATGGCTTGCGTTTGTCGAGGCCGGCCGAAGGAACAGTCCAACCAAGACGAAATCGCCGGAACACCAATGGCCGAGAAGCGGCGAACGCGTGTCGGCCGTTTGCCTGCCGCTCGATTGCGAGGTAGACGCACAGAGGGGGGGCGGGACGCCGCGCGGGAGCGGCAGTCTGTCCCTCTAAGTTCTTATCCAGGCAAGTTTTCTCGCATTGGCCGGGAGGCCGCATGTCGTCGCTGCTGGTATCGCCGGCCACCGTGTCCGTTCCTTCGTCCAACGCAGCCGCCCAGGCGGCAACGCGGCCAGCGAGCGGCTGGCTGTTGGGGCCGGTCCTCGACAGCCTGTTCATCGCCAACCTGGCATGGCCAGTCGTGGCCCTGTTTGCGATGGTGGCGACCGAAACGGCGGCCTATCAGACCTTTGGCTACTTGCTGGCCTATTTTGTCATCATGCCTCACCGGTGGATTACCCTGCCGCTGGTGTTTGGTGATCGGCAGCGATTGCGGCAACGCCCATTGGCTTACCTGGTTGTGTTGATCGCCGTGGTAGGTTCGTGCGCGCTGGTCAAGCTCAGCATGGCATCGCTGGCGATCCTCGTGGCGGCCGATTACTTGTGGAACGCCTGGCACTTTGCCGGGCAGCACGGCGGCATTTATCGAATCTACAACCGCGTCGCGGGGCGAACCGCTGCCTCGGAATGGGAGAAATGGCTGCTGCGGGGCTTTTTCCTGTTTGTGCTGCTGCGGCTGACCGCCATGTTCATTCCCGAGAACAGCCAGCCTTGGCTCAATGCCGTAGCTGCCGCGGGACCTTACCTGGCCTGGCTCGATGTGGCGGCTTGGGCGGTCGCCCTGGGGCTGATGGTTCGCGAAGTCTTGACGCTCAAGCAGGGACGCAGTTCGCTGGCCAGCCTGCTTTACCTGGCCAGCATCGGCACGCTTTACAGCACGCTGCTCTTGGCGATTCGCTGCGATGTCCGGCCGTTAATTCTGGGCTGCGCATTGGCCACGACGCTGGTGCATTCGTCGGAATACCTGGCCATTGTTTCCTGGCATGCGCCCAAGAGCCGGGGCCTGCAAGAATTGGCCCTGCTGCGGCCGTTGCTCTCGCACTGGCTGCTCACGCTGGGGGGCTTTATGTCGATCTTTGCCATCACCACAGCCCTGCTCTCTGGGCCGTACCTGGCGACCTGGCTTTGGATCAACCTGAACGTGTCGTTCCTGCACTATGCCTACGACGGCATGATCTGGAAGCGTCCCAAGGCCAAGACGGCCTGAACGCAACTTACGGGGCGACCACGCCCGCAGCTTGTCGTTGGAGCAGCACTTCGCCCAGGCGGTAGGCCGCATTGAGTGAAACCTGCAGCGGATCGGGGAACGACGACAAAATGCGGTCCACGAACGCCACATCCTCGGGCGTGTCGACCGTCATCCTGATATCGGGCCGCAGGCCATGCCACGTGGGCGGCAGTTCCTCGATCTTCAGGCTGCCTGGTTCCTGGCGGAGATACGGCGTGACGTGCTCACGGCAATAGGGATCGGTGGTGTGGGCGGCCATCCGGAGCGCCCCCACGCGAACCACTTCCGGCACGCCGTGTGAAAGATCGCGAATGTACGTGTAGTCGTTGCCCTGCTCGAGGTGGTACTGGATCAGGTCGGCGGTGCGGATCGGGCAATACAACGGGTTATCGGCGGTTGCCCGGATGACCAGATCGTCGTCACGCATGTCCTCGATGGCCATGAGATACCGGGCAAGCACGTCATCGGCCGAACCACGCAGACACGGCACGCCCAGGGCATCGCACGTGGCAACCGTGACATCGTCCTCGGTTAGCGCGGTGGTCGCCAACAGGCACTTGACCACATAGCCCGGCAGACGCGGCGGCACGGCTTGCATCCGCCGCACCACGTGCTCCAGCATCGTCACGCCGCCCAAGGATGCGAGGATTTTGCCGGGCCGCCGATACGAGCCCATGCGCGCTTGGATGACGATCCGGATGATGGGCTTCACAGCTGCGTTTCCTTGTTATTCGGCTCGCGGCCGGGGCATGCGATTGGGGGCCGGTTGTGCCGGGGGAGTTACTCCACGTCGGCCAGCGATAGTGCCGCATCCGCCGGAATATCGCGCCGGGCCACGCGGCCCAGCAGCAATTGCCGCTGTTGCCACGGCAGGCCTTTGCCGGCCGATTTGAGGCAGAGCATGTCTTCGGTCACACGCATGCCGCGCGGGATCTCGCAGCGGCTCACCAGCGACCGGCCCAGTCGTGCCTTGGCGGCGGCTACGCACTCGGGCACGCGCTTGATGCCGTCGCCCAGGGCGGCTTCGATGGTGCGAATATCGCTGATCAACTGCTGGAGTTCCACCGGCGTGAGGCTGCAGGCGTGATCGCGGCCCCGCTGGTTGCGGTCGAGCGTGATGTGCTTTTCGATCATTACCGCGCCCAGGGCCACCGCCCCTAGCGCCACCGCACTGCCGAGCGTGTGGTCGCTGTAACCGATATGGATGCCAAACTGTTGCCGCAGCGCGGGGATCACCCGCAGGTTCACGTCAGCCGGTGCCGTGGGATAGCTGCTGGTGCATTGCAGCAGCACCACGGGCGAGCCGGAGCGGCGTACCACGTGCAGGGCTTGTTCGATCTCGTCCAGGCCGTCCATGCCGCACGAGAGCACCACCGGTTTGCCGGTCGCGGCGATGCATTCCAGCAGCGGCAAGTTCGTCAGGTCGCGGCTGGCGACCTTGTAGAACGGGACCTCGATCAGCTCCAGGTCTTCTACGCTGCGGGCATCGCAGGCGGTGGAGAAATAGGTGATGCCGCGGGAGGCCGCGTAATCGCTCAGCTCGGCATGCTGCTCGCGCGACAGTTCGAGGGCCAGGCGGTGTTCGCCGTACGTGCGACCGTAACTATGCGGGTTGTTGTACGGCTGATGGAAGGCTTCGGCGGTCAGTTCACTGGCCAGGTCGCGCTTGCAGAACTTGACGGCATCGGCCCCGGCGCAGGCCGCCGCGTCGATCAGCTTGCGGGCGGTCTCCATACAGCCGTTATGGTTCTGGCCGATCTCGGCGACGATGTAACAGGGATGCCCCTCGCCCAGGTAACGGCCGGCCGTCCATTCCAGCGGAGCAAGTTGTGTCACGGCTCGCGTTCCTCCCTGAACGGTACGCGTTGGTGCGATGGGCCGCCCCCCAACGGGTGCCGCGGGTGGGGAACGGCGCAGCCGCTATCATGCCGCAAAGTGCCCGGAGCGAAAATAGGAGTTCGCTCCGCGGGCCGTGCTAGCGTGGCCCACCAAGTGAGCTTTTCCAGTGCCGGCGAACGCGATGTTCAGGGAGACATAAGTGGCGATGGATTCATTGCTTGAGCAGCGATTTTGCCATTCGCTTTGCCTAATTGCGGCCAAAGCATACCAGGCACATGTCGTCTGCCTGCGGTGCGTCTCCGATGAAACCGCGTACGTCGGCCAGAATCCTCCGCCCCTGGTTGGTGACCGAGCCTGAGACCTGCGAGAACGTTCGCATGAGGCGGTTCAGGCCGTACGGTTCGCCGCAGTCGTTACGGGCGTCGAGAATGCCGTCGGTGAACATGGTGATATGGTCGCCCGGCTCCAGCCACACGGTGAACGATTCGAACTGCGCGTCGCTGAGCCAGCCCAGGGCGAAGTTGACGTCTTCACCCACCACGGGCACGGTGCTGCCGTCGTGGCTGCGCAGCAGCGGCGCCCAGTGGCCCGCGTTGATGAAGGTCACCCGGTTGTCGCACGGGTCGATGATCGCCACCACCATGGTGATGAAGCGGCCATCGAGATTGCTGTCGATCAACGCCCGGTTCAGCCGCCCCAGCGCGTCGCATGGATCGGATTCTTCGGTCAGAAAGTGCCGCGTGTCCCCGGCGAAGCGGGCCATAAGCAGCGCCGCGGGGATGCCTTCGCCCGATACGTCGGCTACCACCACCGCCAGCCGATCGCCCGAGAGGCGAATGTAGTCGTAGTAATCGCCGCCTACTTTCTCGGCCGGCTGGTACGCACTGTAGAACTCGTAGCCGGGAACACGCGGCGCCGCACAGGGCAGCAGGCCTCGCTGCAACTTGCGGGCGACACACAGGTCGTGCTCAATGCGTTCCAGTTCGGCCTTGAGCCGCTGTTCCTCGATGGCCCGTTCGTGCAGCCGGGCGTTCTCGATGATAATGGCCACGTGCCGGGCCACACTGGCGAGCACTTTCAAATCATCGGCGGTGAAATACCGGCAGCCGCAGTTATCGAGCATGTCCAGTTCCATCACGCCCAGTACGTCGCCCTGGCTGTCCAGGAGCGGCGCGCACATCAGCGAACGGAGGTTCAGGTCGGCCACGCTCTGACTGTCGACCAGGCGGTCGTCGCTGGCGGCATCGCGGCAGACCATCGCCTGCCGAGAGTGAACCACCTGGTGGACGATGGTACGGCTGATGCAGATGGGCTAATCAAGCTGCGGCGGATACGTGGCTGCGGTGTTCAACCGCTCGCTCTCAGGCTCCCGCAGTTGGATGAAGCCCCGCTGGGCCCGGGGAAACACCGTGACCAGGCTGTTGAGCACCTTGGGGATCAGTTCCGCCACGCTGATCGAATTGGCCAGGCTGTCGATCAGCCCCATGAACGCCCGAAGCTTGGTTTGCGGATTCTCTTCCAGATCGATCTCCGCGCTGGAGGACGGCAGTTGCAGCGAGGTCATCGAATGCTGCACGTTCTCATCGGTGACATGCACCGTTGCGGTAGGATCGGGAGCCTCGTCCGACTCAAAGATGAACTGAAACCCACACATCTTGATTCGGTCGCGGTGCCAGAGCACGCGGGCGCCGACTTTGCCTTTGCGCAGATAGGCACCGTTAATTGAGGTGCCGTTGAGGCTTTCCAGGTCCTCGATCATCCATTGCCCCAGGCTGTCGCGGTAGATGCGGGCGTGCGGCCGGCTGACAGCATCGTGGGCCAGCACAATATCGGCATCGGAATTGCGCCCCAGCACCGTGCCTGAGGGATTGAGTTCGAACGAATGCCCGGTGAGCGGACCGCGGATTCCTTTGAGTACGGCCATGATCTCAATCCTTGTGTGCGCAAGCCACGATTGAAGATGCGGCCGGTATGCCGCATCAGGCCGGCGGACCAAGCGAGTTATGTTGAAGGGAAAAGGCCGATCGTAAAACGAAGTTGAGCGTAGATCGCGATGGGATCAATGCCCACGTTCAGATGAGGGCTGCCCTGATGAATGGCATCGCTCGCGGGAACGACAAATACCCTAGGGGTAAGCGGGCCGAGTCTATCGGCATGAGGTCGGTCGCCCCGGTTTCCTGTCATGCTGCGAACCAGCGCGCTACAGCCCGGCGGATGGGATTCGCCCAAGCGGCTGAGATCTCCTGATGCCGGGCTGATTCCAGAAGTGAGAGTCAAAGAAACTGGCTCGCAACTTCAGGCTAGAAAGCCTGCATCTTATGGTCAAGTATCGCTGCGCCGCCCTGGATGTCGGCTGGAGAATAGCATGCGCGTCATGGGGGCATCAGGCGCTGGGAATGCTCTCCCTGCGCGTCTGCAATTTCTCAATCGCAATGATGCATCATGCCGAGCACTGACGTTCCTCGTGCCACCATCACACCTGGCTCGGCAGATCGCTCCCGCGGGCAAGTCGTCGCGGTGGTTCTGAATCACTATGCACTAATGCGGGCCGCCAGATAGTAATGCCCAACGGACGTTATAGCGCATCACGGCGAAACGGAATCGCTGATGCATCGGGCAAAGTGCCGCGGTTAAGACGCGCCAAACGTGTTTGCGAGATGCTTCCATGCAATCGGTCGGGCTCGCTGCGATTTTGCTTCTTCCCCGGGCAGGCGACCGGGCTAGAATGCCTTGATGCCGCTCGCATAGCTTTTGATGCCGCCAGGCTGGTGGCCTTGGGAGCTGAGTTCATTTCGCCTCCCTATCCTGCATCTCCATCTCAAGTTCTAGCAGCGGCACCGCGTACCCTCACCTGATGCGCGACGCGTGGCCCGATTGGCCGGGCCCCTGATTGCTTGTTCTGCCCAGCGGTCTGGGAGTTCGCGGGGAACCTGCGCGACGACCTCGCAGCATGCACTGGCCGTGTGTTCCCGCCGCCTGCGACGCGGAGCCCTAAACCAAACGTGACGCCCTAAACCAAGGTGTGACCGCCAGATATGCGTCCGCGTTGATGGATCGGCTGGCAATCGGAAGAGGCCGAGTTAGAGTGGCGAGGCAGACGCCGAGGCGTGCTCGCCAGTACTGTCGCCAGAGCGCTCCCGGAGCGGCCGCGGAAACCAAAGAGGGGTCGGATACGCAGCTCGCCTCAGGGGGGCGGGGAAGGCGGTACGATTTCCGACCCACTCTTTGCCGGCAGAATTGCCGAAAAGGCAGGACAGGGATTACCCTGTTAAGGGGGTGGGAAAAAGGGCCGCCGCCAGCCACACCAGGCACCCGAAATCATGGCCGACGGCGGCACTGTCACACGTATCACAATCAGTACGACAAGTTGTCCTGATGCAAACGGCCCCGTAATTCCGGGCCGTTGCCAAGGCGGCGCTCGCGTAACGTTCACTATTTCTACTACGCTTGATTTAGGAGTAACGTTCGAGCGATGCCCAGCCAGGACCGCCTTCCAGGAGCCGATCGGTCGTGAAAAGTAGCTTGACCGGATACGCGCCAGGACTTCATCGTTGCTCCGTCGCGACGACCACCATTACCGATGCCGCCGTGCCGGCCGCCGATGTCCTGTACCGATCCCCTGATCTGCCTATGTGCGAAATCGTGGAGGTGAACACGCCCGCTTTGCGGCGTACGTTCATCGACTTTCCGTGGCGTGTCCAGGCCAGCGATCCGGCCTGGGTGCCGCCGCTCAAGCACGAGGTCAGGCGGTTCATTGATCGCCGGCACCCGTTCTTCGAGCACGGCGAGGCCACGTTCTTTCTGGCCATGCGCGATGGCCAGCCGGTGGGCCGTCTTTCCGTCAGCGACGACCCTCGCTGCAACGAGGCGCACGGGACCAATGTCGGCTGCTTTGGCATGTTCGAATGCATCGACGACCAGAGCGTGGCCGACGCGCTGCTGGATGCAGCCTCCGCTTGGTTGGGTCGCCGCGGCCGCACCAAGATGCACGGGCCAATCGACTACTCGACAAATTATCCCTGCGGGCTGCTGATTGAGGGCTTTGACACGCCGCCGCGCGTGATGATGAACCACAACCCGCCTTACTACCGGACATTGCTCGAACGCGCCGGCATGACCAAGGCGAAGGATCTGTACGCCTGGTGGTTCGACAAGGACGGACCGCTGGAACAGATCGCCCCGCGGCTGGAGCATTTAGCCGAGCGGTTCCGGATCCGGATTCGCCCGCTCCAGAAGCGGCAGCTGGCCGCCGAGATGGAGCGCTGCCGCTCGCTGTACAACGAGGTCTGGCAGGACGCCTGGCAGTCGGTGCCGTTCACTCAGGCCGAGTTCCGCGAAGTGGTAAAGAGCCTCCGTCGCGTTACCCAGCCGGAACTGGCCTTACTGGCCGAGGTGGACGGGCAGCCGGTGGGAATCGTGATCCTGATTCCCGACGTGAACGAGGCCATCGCCCCGCTCAATGGCCGGTTGACGACCTGGGGCCTGCCGATCGGGCTCGCTCGGCTGCTGTGGCGGCTGCCTCGGGTGAAGACGGCCCGGCTGGCGGTGCTGGGCGTGCAGAACGGTTACCGGCGGCGCGGCGTGGCCGAGCTGCTGATCCTGCAGGTGATGCGCAACGCCAAGAACGCCGGCTTCCGGGCGGCCGAATTGAGCTGGACCCTGGAAGACAACACGCTGGTGAATCAGCTTATCCAGCGGGCTGGCGGCACCCGCTATAAAACCTATCGGGTATTCGAACGGCCGATCGGCGAGTAAGCCGGTGTCGGCGCTGCCCTACCCCACTTCTCTGAACCGGCGCGAGAGCACCAGCGGCAACCTCAGGTGAGTTGCCACAAGGCCATCTTGAGCGAGTCGCCCAGGCGTTTGTTGACGCCCAGCACGGCGGCCGGCTCAAAACCGCAGTGGACCATGCAGTGTTCGCAGCGGGGATCGTTGCCGCGGCCCAGCTTGTCCCAGTCGGTCTTGTTCATCAAATCGTCGAACGTTTCGTAGTGCGTGTCGGTGATGAGGTAGCAAGGCCCTTTCCAGCCACGCACGTTGCGGGTGGGATTCGCCCAGGCCGCGCACTTCAGTTCGCGTTCGCCCCGCAGGAACTCCAGGTAGATGGGCGACGTGTTGAGCTTGTGCCGCTTGAGCAGCGCCTTGGCTTCGCGGAACTTGGCGTGGATGTCGTCCCGCGTCATGAAGATTTCTTGCGCGCCCTGCGGGTTGGTTTCCTGCACGGCCGAGTAGCCGTAGGCGGGCGAGAGCATAAAGCCGTCGACGCCCAACTCCGCCAGGTAATCGAACAGCACGGAGATCTCGTGCATGTCGGTTTCCTTGTAGATCGTGGTGTTGGAGCACACCAGGAAACCGGCTGCCTTGGCCGCCTTGATGCCGTTGATGGCCGCTTCGAACACGCCCTCGCGCTCGACCGCCAGGTCGTGCGTCTTCTCCATGCCGTCCAGGTGCACGTTGAAGAAGAAGCTGGGGCTGGGCTTGAAGCCGGCCAGCTTCTTCTCGATGAACATGCCGTTGGTGCACAGGTAAACGTGCTTCTTGCGTTCCAGGATCTTGGCGACCAGTTCCTCGATCCACGGATAGATCAGCGGTTCGCCGCCGCAGATGCTCACGATGGGCGCGCCGCACTCGTCAACGCTGGCCAGGCATTCATCGACCGTCAGCTTGTGCTTGATGGTGTTGGCGTACTCGCGGATACGGCCGCAGCCCGTGCAGGTCAGATTGCAGGCGTGCAGCGGCTCGAGCATCAGCACCAGCGGGAAACGCCGCTGGCCCGAGAGCTTCTTCTTGAGCAGGTAGCTCGCCATGCGGCGGGTGAGCGAAAAGGGAAATCGCATGCTTGCCCTGAGCCTCCGTGTGGGTGCGAGGCGTTACCGCCAGCGGGCGACGGGAACACGCTCAGCCGAGTTTATCCTTCACCAGTTGTATGCCGCTGCGGCCTGTTCAGGTCGCGCTTGAGTGGATCGAAACGGCGGACGTGTCCGGCTTACGCGGTGAGCCGGGCGTACCGGCCCAACGCCATCAACGGGAAGTAGATGCGGTAGTAGTGATACCGCAAGTAGAAGACGCGGGGAAAGCCCGTTCCCGTATATTCCGGTTCGTCCCAGGTGCCGTCGGGATTCTGAGTTTCGATCAGGTAGTTGATACCGCGGCGGACGGCCGGTGAATCGACCAGGCCCGCTGCCATCAAGCCCAGCAGCGCCCAGGCAGTTTGCGAGGGTGTGGGCGTCCCCTGGCCCTTGAGGGCCGGATCGTCGTAGCTGGCGGGCGTTTCGCCCCAGCCGCCGCAGGGTTGCTGCGTGGCCACCAGCCAGGCTGCACCGGCCTTCACCGCCGGATCGTTGTTTGGCACGCCCACCGCGTTGAGGCCGACCAGCACCTGCCAGGTGCCGTAGATGTAGTTCACGCCCCAGCGGCCAAACCAGCTACCGTCGGCTTCCTGGGTCTGCCGGATATAGGCCAGGCCGCGTTGGATCGGCGGGAAGTCCGGTTGCCGGCCCAAGGCCGCGAGCGCCTCCAGCACCCGGGCGGTAATGTCCGGCGAGCTGGGGTCGATCATCGCGTTGTGATCGGCAAAGGGAATCCGGCACAAGAACTCGCGATTGTTGTTGCGGTCGAACGCGCCCCAGCCGCCGTCGTCGTTCTGCATCGCCAGCATCCAGGCTTCGCCGCGGGCAATGGCGGCAGCCACGGGATCTGGAGCATCGGCCCGCACCGCGCTGGCGGCGTTGGGTTGGCGGAAACGATCGGCGGCCAACGAACCGTTGATATCCTTGCGGGTACGGAGGCGATTGAGCACGCCCTTGGCGTTGCCGACGGCCGTTTGCAGCGAATCACGGCTGAAGGTCTCACGCAGATTGCGTAGCCGCTGGCCGACGGCCGCCGGGAACCTCGCCTGCAGCACTTCGACGTCGCCCACCTTTTCGCGGCGGACTGACGTGGGGCTGCCCAGCGTCAGCAGCTCACTGCCAGCCGGACCGCTGGTGGCATTGGCGGTAGCCGCCGCGGCGTCGCCCTGGGACATGGCCGCTTGCGACTCGCCCAGCGCCATGAGCACCATCGAGGTGTCGTCGACATCCGGGTATGGATCGTTGGCGAACTCAAAGCACCAGCCGCCCGGCTCCGCCGCAACCGTTTCGGCCCAGTCGCCGGGGGCCAGGATCTGCCGGTCCAGCAGCCATTTCCGTGCGGCGGCAATTTGCTCGTGGTCGCCGGGCACGCCCGCCTCGACCAGGGCGCGAACCGTGATGGCCGTATCCCACACCGGCGACTTGCACGGCTCCAGGCGGATGTGATCTTCGGTCTCGATCTCCAGGCCCTCGAGTTGCTCGTAGCAGTACTTCAGCTCGGGCTGGTCGTCGGTGTAGCCCAGGCAACGCAGCGCGATGATCGACCAGACCATCGGCGGGAAGATGGCTCCCAAGCCGTCGCTGTTGTGGAAGCGGTCGATCATCCAGCGCTCGGCGGCCTTCAACGCCCGCTTGCGGAGCGGCAGCAGGTTCCGCCGCTGAAGCAGCTTGAGCGACTTGTCGGTCAGCCGGAAGAAGCGTTCCCAACTGAACGCCTTTTCTTCTTCCACGGCTCCCGGCGGACGCAGCGGCGGCCAGTTGCGAGGATGCTTGAGGAACAGCTCGCGGATGCCGCACTCAGGCGGAACCTCCGTGACCGGCTGTAGCGCCGACATGATCGACAGCGGTACCACCATGGTCCGCGTCCAGGCGCTCATCATCGTCAGATTCAGCGGGAACCACTTGGGCAGCAGCACCAGTTCCGGCGGCACGGCCGGGCAGTACTGATAATCGAGCTGCCCCAGCAGCGCCAGGTAGAACCGCGTGAAGCTGTTCACCCGGTCGACGCCGCCGGCGGCCAGAATGGCCTTGCGGGCACGCTGCATCGGCTCCGACGCCGGATCATGCCCGGTGAGCTTAAGCGCGAAATAGGCTTTGACGCTGGCGCTGATTTCCAACGGGCCGCCGGGGTAGATGTTCCAGCCGCCCTCGGGCATTTGCTTTTGCAGCAAGTAATTGGCGCACTTGCGGGCTTTTTCGGTGTGTTCGCGCTTCAGCCACGCCAGCAGCAGGATGTATTCGCTTTCGAGAATGGTGTCGCCTTCCAGCTCGGCGACCCAGTAGCCGGGCGACTGTTGCTGCTGGAGCAGCCAGTCAGTCGTGCGCTGAATCGATTGCTGCAAGGCAGAAGCGGTACCCGTTTCCGCAACGCGAGCCAAGCCCGGCGAAATGGCATTCATGCTCCGGTTCCCCTGAGTTGTCAGACGCACGTCCTTGATCGCGCCGGACCGCCACAGGGGGCGGATCGCAGCGATGGTTACGCCGCTCCATCAAAGAGCGGTCGGTGAAGTCTCTCGACAGCGCCGTGAAGTGCTACGGTCATGAAAGGGTATGAGGGCGGGTTGGCAGCGGCTTCCCCACCTTCTGCACCCTGTCCAATTAACAGGCAATGTAAGACAGAATGCCGCCCCTCACAAGCCGCTATTTGGAGTGGCGGCCGTCCGGAAACCGGCCCCGCAAAAAAAGCACGCAGCGCTGGATAGCCTGGCGGGGGAAGGACGGCTAGCCAATCCGCTGCGTGCCTGTCGGGTCAATCTGTGGCAGTGATGGAAGACCGCGGCCTACTGCCTAGTTGGTGAACTGCTTCTGCAACTCTTCCACGCGCTTCCGCAACTCGTCGATCTGCTTTTGCAGTTCCTCCTGATGCGGGAACTCGAAGGCCGGCCAGCCGGGCAGCGGCTCAGGCACGGTCGGGTACGCCGCGCCGGGCACCGCCATATGGACGCCGGCCGCCGGGCGGAACACGTCGCGCTGCGGCAGCAGGGCCGCGACGGCCGGCCGCAGATCCTCGGGAAGCTCATCAAGCTGGTCGGCGGTCACGTCCCACGACTTATCGCCGCGCTGGACCTTCACGCGGATCGGTTCTTCGCCGGTGGCGGTGATCGTGACCGTGACGTCCTTGGGCAGCTTAGGACGTTCGCGGTGGACCTTGATGGCAAACGGCTCGATCACGCCGGGCCCCAGCACGCGGAACCGGAAGGGGCCGCCGTACTCACGCACCATCGGGCCCAGCCGATGGTCACGCGGACGTTCCTTGGGCGTGACTTCGAGAGTGGTCTTCTCGCCTTCGCGGATCAGTTCGAGCTTGAGCGTCTTGCCTTCGCTGGCATTGACCACTTCGACCAGGTCGATCAACGTACCCAGTTCCCGATCACCGGCACGGACCAGCACGTCGTCGGGTTTGAGCCCGGCCTCGTGGGCAGCCGAGCCTTCGACCACGTGCATCACGATCAGGCCTTGGCCTTCTTTCAGGCCCAGGTGCTTGGCCAGCGTGCGCTCGATCGGAGTGCATTCCACGCCCAGCCACCACCGCGACGTGCCGGGTTCCTGCGTAGGCTTGTCGGTCTTGCGATCAGCCGCGTCCTTGTCGGCCGCCACGGTGCGCAGCATCACAGCGCGGCGGCCGTGCCCTTCACCGAGGCCCATAAGCGGGCCCGCGGGGCCATCTTCAGCCGTGAACTTTAGTACCCGCACTACGGGCGCATCCGCGGCCGCCGGATGGCGAACGATGAACTTCTTTTTGAGGTCTTGGGCGCCCGCGTCCAGGGCCGGCCACAAGATGGCCGCCACGGCGGCAACCCAGCAGGTGTGCCGCGAAAGGCGGCGGTAGATATTCGTTTGCATGCAACTACTCCTGTTACACGAGGTGGCTCACCGCGACTTGATCCAGCACAGAGCCGCGGCTTGGCAACCTGCTTGTCCCTCCCACCTGCACGCCGGCTCGGCCGCAACCGACGTGCAGCGGGAGGCAACCAGGCGAACCGTTCATGGAGACGTTGATTCGTAACCGCCCACTGCTCCCGGCTTACTGGTAGCGATGGCCGCCGACATACTGCACTTCAACCTGTTCGACCGGCACGACCAGCCGCCGGCCATCGCCCAAGTCCAGCGGAACCAGCTCACGCTGGGTCTGGACCATATGGCCCTGCCGCTGCATCTGTTCCTTCCAGCTGGCAGGCACCGCCGAAGGCTGCGAGGCCAGCCACCGCTGGGCGTCCACGCCGTTGACCGCCGGCAGTTCCATGGGGCGCCAGGTGCCGTTGTCGTTGACCAGCAGGCTGACGTGCCCCCAACTGGGCGTCGATGCCGCCGAGCCACCTTGAACTGCCGGCTGCGGAACCAGTGATGGCAGATCTTGCCCAGGGACGGTTGCGATCATCGACTCGTTGATGGGCTGCGAAGAAGTTGCCGGTTGCGCAGTTCCGGCAACTTGGGTGCCGCCGGGTTGATCGGGATGCAGGGCAAACCCCAGCACGAACGCCACTACGAAGCTGGCCGCCATCGAGAGCACCGTGAACGCCCGGCGCTGCCAGGATGCCCCACCGCCCGACGTTGTCGTGGCGGGGCCGCCACTGCGCTTTGGTTCCGCAGGACGGGCGGTTTCCGGCGGAATGGCCGCCTGGGCGGGCGACGGTTCGTCGTTGCCCCAATCACCAAGCTCCTGCCGCCATACCTCCGCTTCGACAAAGGCCAGGGCGCAGCGCCGCCAGCCGCCCTCGATCTGGTCCAACTGACGCAGCAGCGCCTGTTGCTGCTGCGTGGACAGTTCGCCATCGACCAGCCGGTCCAGTAGCCGCTGGAGTTCGTCAGATGTGAGCGAATCGGATGGTGAAAGCGAATGGTTCATGACCGTACTTCGACAACATTCAATTGAGCCAGCACGTCGCGCATCCGACTGCGGGCCCGATGCAGCCGGGCCTCGACCGCGCTATGGCTGACTCCCAAGTGATCGGCAATTTGATGGTAGCTCCAGTCCTCCGTGTACTTGAGCAACAGGATTTCGGCATCGCGGGCAGGCAGCATGGCTAGCGCCTGCCGGACCTTGGCTCGGCGTTCGTCGGCCAGGAGCCATTGCAGCGGATCGTGCGGTTCCCCCTGGCCGTCGGCAGCCGCCGACTGCTGAGCGAACCGATCGATCAGCTTGCGCCGCCGCCCCTGCTTGCGGCGATACAAAAGCGACTTGATCACCGCCAGGCGATACAGCCAGGGGGCCAGCCGGGAGGGATCTTTCAGCGGCGAACGCTGCTCGACGGCAGCCAGGGCCACCTCTTGGAAGACCTCTTCCACGGCGCCGCGGCTTCCGACGCGCGCACCGATCACGGTCCGCAACCAGCGGCCGTGCTGGTTGAACGCCGCATCCCAATCGATGGACGCTCCGGCACACGCGGCAGCGGCTGTCGCTCCTTCGCCCTGGAGTGACGGCTTTTCGTTCATAGGTACCTGGGAGTTACCGCGACGGTGGATTTCTTGCAAAGATTTGCACCGCTTCTGGTCCGATTTCCCTCCCGGCATGCGGGCGCTGGGGCTAAACCATGCGGCGCTACTTATTCGTACGCAGGGCATCCCCATTTGGAGCGCGGCCGGCAGCCGGTCCAAGTGAGGGGGACGCCGTCGGCAACAGCAGCAAAAAAAAACGCCCGGCCAGAGGGAAAGGTCCCCCAAGACCAGGCGATGGGGAGCGGTAACTCCAGGTGGATTCAGAGAGTTCAGGCAAATACTTCGGCCAACGGTTGGCCGCCATCGGTGATCGGCACCGGGCGGTCGCCTGCGTAGAGCTCCTTAGTCGTGTCAATGCCCAGAGCGGCGTAGATCGTGGCGTGGAAGTCGGGAATGGATACTGGCCGCTTCACAATCTTGCGGCCCAGTTCGTCGGTGACACCTACCACCTGGCCGGTTTTCAGGCCGCCGCCTGCCAGCACACCGCTGAAGGCTTGCGAATGGTGGCCGCGACCACCGCCGCCATCGAACTCCGGCGGCCGGCCGAACTCGGTTGCCACGGCGATCAGCGTCTTATCCAGTAGCTTCTTCTGTTCCAGATCGAGGATCAGTGCCGAAAGTGCCTGGTCCAGTTCCTGGATCAGCAGGTGCTGGTTGAGTTGGCCGTCGTTGTGGGTGTCCCAGCCGGTGCCGTTGACGAAGTTCAAGTTCGAGGACACTTCGATGAAACGCACGCCGCGTTCGATCAGCCGCCGGGCGAGCAGGCATCGCTGGCCAAACTCGCTGCCGTAGGCTTCGCGCAGCGCGGCCGGTTCCTGGTCCAGATTAAAGGTGCTCATGAATTGCGGGCCGGAGAGCCGCAAGGCCTGCTCGCTGACGTCGGCATACGCTTCGATCTTGGTGTCGTTTTCGTTGCGTTGCCGGTAGCCATCGCGTAGCCCGGCCAGTAACTGCTCGCGGCGCTGTTGCCGGTCGGCGGTTACGGAGTCGGGACGCTTCAAGCCGGCTGGGCCGGCGTTGGTATCGGTCAAGTACATATAGCTGTACTTGGAGCCCAAAAAGCCGGGGCCGCGGGTAAGGTTCGGGTAGCCCATCACCACGTACGCCGGCACGCCATCCTCGGCGGCTCCCTTTTCGTACGCGACTACCGAACCGATCGACGGGTAGACGATGGTGCCGGAGGTTGGCCGCCCGGTGTGCAGCCGGTTGGTGGCCGCGGCGTGTTCGTCGATCACGTTGTGGTGCAGGCTGCGGACGAGGATCGCACGATCGAGGATCGGCGCGGTGCGGCTGAGATGCTCGCACACCTGTTCGCCGGGGATGGCCGTATCAATCGCGTCGTAATACGAGCCAGGATCCTTGCGGCCGGTGCTCTTGCGCTTGGGATCGAAGGTATCGATATGGCAAGCACCGCCGCCCAGCCATAGAAAGATGCAGTATTCAGCTTTGCCCAGCGGCACGGTGGGCTTCTCGGAGGCCGCCACGTGTGTCAGGCCCGAGGGTAGCAGGCTGCCGGTTGCGGCAACGGTCGCGGCTGTCGCCGAAGCTTTCAAGAACTCGCGGCGGGAGACCGTGGAAGGAACAACGTGAGGCATACCGGCGACTCCCAGACGCTTCGCACAAGAACGTTGCCGCCAGCAAGGTGGGCGGCCGTGGCGTGAATCCAGCGATTTTGTTCGGTCGCCCGCGAGTTTACCACCTTTGGCTGGTTTGCCTAGCAAAATTGTCAGCCGACGCGTTCTGGTTGCGTAAGCGTGACATGGCCAAGCGGCGATGCTCCAAGCACCGGCGATAGCTTGCCGATAACCCGCTGAAATGCGAGCCGAATCCATCGGTTCCCCCCCCGCGCCGAAAAGAATTCAAACACTTGTTTTGCTCCGCGCGGTGCGGTATGTTCAGTTTCCCTCCATCATCCTGGGGGCCCTGTTGCCCCACTTGGGTCTATCGTCAGACGCGGCTTACGGCCGGCAGTCCTGCCAAAGCTGTGCATCGATCTGTTCCCCTTGGCCCCTGCCACAAGCGAGCTGAATAGAACATGAGCACCGTTGATCTCCAGAGCGCAGTTGCGAAGGCGCGCGAAGCCCTCGATGCCCACACCGTCGAGTGCGTGCAGTGGCATTTTCACCCTTCGACCGGTTCGCAGTTCTGGCTGGAAAAGGCCAAGGAACTGAAGTTTGATCCGTTGAAGGAAATCAAGTGCTTCGACGATCTGAAGAAGTTCCCGCTGTTTGAGGACGACTGGTTGCGTGGCGGCCCCGTTCGCCGCTGGATTCCGCAGCCGCTCCAGAACAAGCCGATCTACGTGTTCGAAACCGGCGGCACGACCGGCATTCCCAAGAGCCGCGTCGTGGTTGAGGACCACTGGATCGATTACGAGCTGTTCAGTGAAACGCTGCCCGACGAGTACTTCCCCAAGGGCAGCAACTGGTTGATGCTCGGTCCCTCGGGCCCGCGTCGGTTGCGGTTGGCCGTGGAGCACCTGTGCCAGTACCGGGGCGGTATTTGCTTCTGCATCGATCTTGATCCGCGCTGGGTGATCAAGCTCATCAAGAAGGGCTGGATGGAGCACCTGGAAGCGTACAAGCAGCACTGCATCGATCAGGCGGTGACGATCCTGACCGCCAATCACGACATCAAGTGCATGTTTGCCACGCCCAAGTTGCTGGAGGCCCTGGCCCTGGAGCTGGAAAAGCGCGGCACCAGCATCCCCGATGTCGGCATCACCGGCATCTTCTCCGGCGGCACCGAGTTCACCCCGCAGTGGACGCGGTTCTGCATGGAAGAGTTCCTCGACGAGCGGGTGTACATGACACCGACCTATGGCAACACCCTGATGGGGCTGGCCTGCAGCAAGCCAGTCTCCGCCGAGGACGGCTACAAGATCACCTACTACGCTCCGCAGCCTCGCGCCGTGGTCGAGGTGGTCAACCCCAACAATCACCTGGATATCGTCAGCTATGGCGGTACCGGCCGCGTGAAGCTGTACACGATGACCAAGGAACTGTTCATCCCCGGCTTCCTGGAACGCGACGAGGGCGAACGCGAACAGCCCTACGAAAAGTACCCCTGGGACGGCGTGAGCGGCGTGCGGCCGTTCAGCAAGCTGCCCGGCGGTACGACCGTGGGCGTGTACTGATCGCTGTCTGGACACAACCAAGGGCCGGGAGGGTGCGCATCGCCCCTCCCGGCTTGCTGTCCATGGTGGCTGCGCGGGTGAACCACACCCGCGTGCATGGTCTGCTGTTGCCGCGCCAGGCCGGAGCGGCTCTGTCGGCCAGGTGCGGTATTTCGGTCGGCGGCTGGGCACGCCGGCTGCTGCTTGGATTCATCGATCGATTGCGTTTTTGTCTCCGTTCATTTGCAACTCGGAGTCGGCCGCCGCGAGACGCGAGTTTGCAACACCACGTGCCGGCCGCTGGGGCCGCAGGAGTTCCCGATCATGTTTTCGCTTCCCGTGCTCCGCTGGGGTAAGCCGTACGACTCGCTCGAGAAAGACCAGGTCGTCCACTTCAATACCGGTGAAGTGATCGCCGAAGTGGGCCAGGCCAACCCCGGCATGCTCGCTCGCGACATGCGGCACGCCAAACGGGCTCGCGATCTGCTCCGCCAGATTCCGCCCGAAAATCTCATCGAGCGGGTCAAGAAGGCGGCCGATTTGTATCTCAACGGCACCCTGCCGCTGGGCAATGGCACCCAAAGCCCGGACGATTTTGTGCGGTCGCAGAGTGCTTCGACCGGTCTGCCTGAGCACATGTGCCGGTTCAACATGGAGAAGAACCACTTCGTGTTGACCAATATGGACCGGATGCTCGACGCGCTGACGCGCGGCCTCGATCTCAAGATCCTGAGCCGCGGTTACGGCATCGAGAGCCGCGGCGTGGTCGTGAGCTATCAGGCGCAGTCGCCGGTGCTGGGCCTGGTGTTGCCGTCGAACAGTCCTGGCGTGCACACGCTCTGGCTGCCGGTGATCCCGATGCAGATTGGCTTGGTGCTCAAGCCCGGCCCGCAAGAGCCGTGGACGCCGTACCGTATGGCGGCGGCCTTTGTCGAGGCCGGCATTCCGCCTGAAGTGATCTCCATCTACCCCGGCGGCGCCGACGTGGGCGCGGCGGTGCTGGAGCACGTCGATCGCAGCATGATCTTCGGCGGCACGCCCACCGTGGAACGCTACCGTGGCAATCCCCGCGTGCAGGCCCACGGTCCCGGCTTCAGCAAGATCCTGCTGGGCGACGACTGTGTCGACGAGTGGGAAAAGTACCTCGACGTGATGGTCGAGAGCATCTACCGCAACAGCGGCCGCGGCTGCATCAACTGCTCGGGCATCTGGGCATCTCGGCACACCAAGGAGATTGCCGAAGCCATCGCCGAGCGGATCGGTCCGATCGACGTGCTGCCGCCCGAGGATCCCAACGCCGGACTGGCCGCGTTCACGGCGGTGATCAATGGCCGCAACATGGGCGCCCTGGTGTGGGACATGATCGAGGCCGACCTGCAAGAGGAAGGCGTGACCCACGTCACCGAGAAGTACGGCCCGCGGCTGGTGGAGAAGGAACGCTGCGCGTACCTGCGGCCGACGATCGTGCACTGCAAGTCGCCCGAAAACTCCATCGCCAAGAAGGAGTACATGTTCCCCTTCTCGACCGTGGTGGAATGTCCGCAGGACAAGATGATCGAGTCGATCGGTCCCACGCTGGTCTGCACGGCGATCACCAACGATCCGAAGTTCCAGCAGGAACTGACCGATGCCGTTCACATCGACCGGCTCAACATCGGCCCCATCCCCACGATCAAGCTCGACTGGCTCCAGCCGCACGAAGGCAACATCGTCGAGTTCTTGTTCCGGGCTCGGGCTTACCAGTTGAGCGACGACAAGCTGGCCGCGCTCAAGCAGTAATCGTTGGCCTGGCACGCCGCTGGGCGGTCCCCTGCCCTGCCGCGGCTTAAGTCGAAGTAGCGCCATCAGAGCAACAAAAAAGAGCCGGGTCGTAAATCTACGGCCCGGCTCTTTCGTTTTGTTGGTGTGCCTGGCTCCGCGGCCACGGGGGACGGCGGAGTTCGATTCAGGCGAACACAGCGGTTACTTGCGTTCGGTTGTTTCTTCAACGGCCTTGGCCGTATTGGAATCGCTCACCGTGCGGGCCTTGATGGCCTTGGGCGGGTTCGCGGCCACTGCGCTGACAGCTTGCTGAATGAGCTGCGTGACGCTGCCGGCCGACATCGCGCCGACGTTGTGATGCCGCTTCCAGCCCTGGGCGGTGCGATAGTAGAGCACCACTTGGGGGATGGAGCTGCCCTGCATCAACTGCCGGGCGAGCGTCGGCTGCTGGTCGCTGTTGATCGTCACGTAGCTGACTTGTGCCAGTGCCCCCTGTTGCAGCAACTGCGGCATGACGCGGTTCTTCATCACCACGCAGTGGGGGCACCAGTCTGCGCCGATCAGCACCAGCATGGGTTTGCCGGTTTCCGCCGTCGCAGCGTAGGCGTCGGCGTATGAGACACTGCCGCCGTTGGCCAGCAGCGTCGACTGCATCAGCGCGGACAACAAATAAGCTGCCATGCGAATTCTCCAAATAACACTAGGCCCGAAACAAGAAGCCCGCCCACAAGGTGGGGAATCCTAACGCGTGGGCGCGCACCGTTTGCGCGATAGAGGCGCAAGGGGGGAAAGCGTCAGAGCGATCAGACAGAAGAAACGCCGCACGTCGTGGCAGCGCGATGTGAGATGTCTGACTGAGGCCACGTGCAGGTGCTGGCACAGCACCTTGGTGCAAACCTCTTAAGGGGCGTATTCTAGCCACCCTCTCCCTCCAAGCAAGCAATTTCTTGCCCTGCTTTCCAAGTCTGAAAGGCTGCACACTTTAGGCGAACCTTGCGGTCTGAAGCGGTCGTCCGGTTCCGTCGGGATTCTCTCGAAATGCCGGTCCTAAGTGGCCGATTGTGCACAACGTACCAATCAGTACCGTCCGGCTGGGGGGCAACAGCGTCTGGACCGTCAGGGCCCTAGAACGCATTTCTCCCTTTCTGGCCCAAGTGCACGAACGCAGGAGTATTCCATGACCCGCACGTTTCTGCCGACGCTGGCCTGTCTTGGGCTGTTGCCGCTGGCAGCTTGGGCTGACGAACCGCCAGTGCCTCCGATCGAGCTGATCGAGCCTGCGCCGGAGCATTCACCGCTGCAGCCGATCAAATCGTCGCGCCGGGGCCATAGCGCGCCAACCCCCACGACTGTTGAGGACCATGCCCGTCCGGTGCCGGTGGCGGACGACAATCCGGTGCCGGCGCCTTCGACCCAAGGGCCGGCCGATGTACCCGGTCGGCTCCCGACGTCGCTCCCCAAGCGCGCGCCGAAGATCGACCGGCTGCCGCAAGCTTCGCGCGTGGACGACGCGCTGCCCAACAGCGTCAGCCGGGAACTGCCTCGGCAGATTCCCGCTTATGAAGCCACCTCGGTGCCCGAAGGCATCGACACCCTGGTCGATGGCAACAGTGCCGAGCCTTTGGAGCCACTGGGCCGGCAGACCGAGATCATTCGCGAGCGTTATCCCGACGGCAAGATCCGCATCGAGCGCCATGTCACCCAGGACGAAAACCGCAACTACCTGAACCATGGCCCGTGGACGATGTGGGATCGCCAGGGCAACATCGTCGCCCAGGGTAAGTACCACTTTGGTCGGCAAGACGGTCAGTGGGTGCGCCGTTACTTCGTACCGCGCGATAGCCTGCTGCAGCAGCCGTGGCTCCAGGGCTTTGAACGGCCGGTGACGTCGGTCATCAACTTTGTCGATGGCCAACTGCACGGTCCGTGGACGATCGTCGATGCCCGCGGCCGACCCGTCGCAACCTGGAACTTCGAAAACGGCCAACTGCACGGTCCGGCCACGTGGTGGTTCGCCAACGGGCAGAAGATGCGCATCGCCAATTACGTGCGCGGCGTGCCGCACGGCGACTTCACCGAGTGGCGGCCCAACGGCACCATCGTCAGCCAAAAGCGGTATGAAGAAGGACGTAGCTTCACGCGGGTGACGAAGTACGATCGCACCGGCAACCTGCTGGTCGAAGGCTGGCACGTGAACCCGGTGGAGGAACACCGTCTTGGTTACGACTGGTGGGCCGGCGAACTGTTGATCGATGTCGCCGTCACCGAGGGCGAAAGCCTGCGGACCGGGATCTGGACCTACTACTACTATCCCGCCGGTCAGAAGCAATACGAAGGCGAGTTCCACGAGGGCGACGCCATCGGCGTGCACACCTGGTGGTATCCCAACGGCCAACGCAGCACTCGCGGCAACTATCACGCGGGCAAGCCGCATGGCACCTGGACCTGGTGGTATGCCAACGGCCAGCGCCGTATCGAAGGCCGCTACCTCAACGGCGAGTATGATCGCGGTTGGGTCGGCTGGACCGAACAAGGCAACGCCATCCCGCTGGACGAATCGCAGGACGTGCTGCCGATGCCGCCGGCCTTGGGCGAAGAAGGTGGCGACGACTGGTCCAGCGCCAAGGCAACTGACCGCTCCGCCCAGCGTCGGTCGCTGAAGGTCTACTAAGCGACTACACCAAACGCTCAACCCGCCGCTTGGCCCGCGTCCTTGCCGCATGGGGACGCGGGCTTTGCCTTTTCTGGGGTGCGGCATGGGCCGCCGTTTCCTGCGTGGCCGGGCTGGGAGTAGTCGGTGCCGGCCGCATCCGTCTTGCGGTTGAAAGCCGCTTATTGCTGGCCCGCAGATCATGGCTTTTCGCAGCTTGCGTCGTCTAGAATAGAACCCTGGGAGTTCCCCCAAGGTCCAGCGACGACTCCGATCGCTGGGATCGGCTGATCCCTTTCGCCGGCCGTGAATGCGCAGCGAGAAGCTCCAACGTGAAGATCTGGTACAACAAGGTCAACGAGAGTCGGCGGACGCTGTTCGAGACCGAAGCGACCGAAGTCACCATCGGTCGCGACAACGAGAACGATATCGTCCTTCGCAGTCCGCTCGTCTCGCGGCGGCATGCGATCATTCGCTTGCGCGACGGCCAGTTGTCCGTTCAGAATGTCGGCCTGAACAGCTGCCTGGTGGGCGACCGCGAACTGTTGGGCGGCGAGGAAGCGTCGTTTTCGCCCGGCGTAAAGCTCCGCATCTGGCCCTACACGCTGACCTTTGAATCCGAGGTCGCGGCCACGGTCACGCCGCAGGAGGTGGAAGCCCACCTGCGCGCCGTCATGGCGTCGCTGGAGCTGCGCATCCACCAGAAGCTGCTGGAACGGCTCGACCTGTACGAGCTGGAGAACAACCGCGTCCACAATCGCGACAACATCCTGCTGCTTGAGAACAACATCGAGGACGTTTGTCGCGAACTGGAAGTTTTCGGCCAGCACAACGAATCGCTGCTGGATGAGCTGGCGGTGCTCACGCTCCGCGATCTGCTGGTAAACCAGATCATTATGGAGACGGGGCACGACGATTACTTCGACCTGGCCAGCATCACCGCCAACGAGTTCGATGTGCCGGCAACGCTGGTGCCAGAGCGCGAAACCGAACTGCACAACCTGCTGCAGTACATTCGCGAGAAGCTGCGGCTGGACGAGATTTCCGACGTCAGCGACAAGATCTACTTCCTTGAGGAGCGGTTTGTCGAAGTGGCCGCGGCGGTGCGGATTCACCTGCATGCCGAACTGCGCAAGTACATCCTGCTCCGCACGCTGAAGAAAGACCTCAAGGACACCGTCTTTGGCTTTGGCCCGCTCCAAGACCTGCTACGCGCGCCGACGATCTCCGAAATCATGGTCGTTAAGAGCGACCAGATCTATGTCGAACGCGGCGGTGTGATCGAACGCTCCGGGCGGCGGTTCATTTCCGAGAAAGTTACCGAAAGCATCATCGAACGCATCGTTGCCCAGGTGGGGCGGCGGATCGACAAGAGCACGCCGCTGGTCGACGCCCGGTTGCCTGACGGCTCACGCGTGAACGCCATCATTCCGCCGCTGGCCACGCGCGGACCGTGCCTCACCATCCGCAAGTTCCCCGTTCAGCGGATGACGATGGATGATCTGCTCGAACTGGGCAGCATCAGTGAGCCGGCCGCCCGATTCCTCCGGGCCGCGGTCATCGATCGCCGCAACATCCTGATCAGCGGTGGAACCGGCACCGGTAAGACCACGCTGCTGAACGTGCTGAGCAGCTTCATTCCGTACAAGGAACGCATTGTCACGATCGAAGACACGCAGGAATTGCGGCTGCACCAGGAGCACGTGGTCAGCCTGGAAGCCAAGCCGCCGAATGTGGAAGGCACCGGGCAGTACACGATCCGCGACCTGGTGCGCAATGCCCTGCGTATGCGGCCCGACCGCATCATCGTTGGCGAGTGCCGCGGCGGCGAAGCGCTGGACATGCTCCAGGCCATGAACACCGGCCACGATGGCAGCCTGACCACGATCCACGCCAACAGCGCTGAGGAAGTGATCGAGCGCATGGAGGTCTTGGTGCTGATGGCCGCCGACTTGCCGGTGCTTTCGATCCACCGTCAGATCGCGTCGGCGATTGACTTGATCGTGCAGATCAATCGTTTGCCGGGCGGACGCCGCGCCGTCACGCAGATTGCCGAGGTGGTGGGCGTCGATCCCGAAACGCACGATGTGATCCTGGCCGACATTTTCAACTTCCGCGACGGCAAGAACCTCAAGCCGACGGGTTATCTGCCTTCGTTCATCGATTCGCTGGTTGAGAAGGCCCTGCTCGACCTGGAGTTCCTGTACGCCGGTTGGCAGAGCCGCGGCGACGTGCAGCGGATTTCCAGTGAGCGGTTCACCGAGGAGCCGGCCAGGTCACATAGGCCGGCGCCGGTAACGCTGACGGCAAGGCCCGGCGAGCCGGCTGCCAAGAGCAGTGCCGAACCGCACACGGAAGAGCCGCCCGCGGTTCCGGAGATGCCGCCGCCGTTGCCGCCCCCGCTGCCGCCGCACATCGGCCAAGGTGCGCCGCACGCACGCCGGGCGAGCCCCGTGGGGCCGGAAACACGCGGTGGCTATAGCAAGGCGGTGGTGGTTGATCCGATCGGAGCTGTGACCCAGGCGGAAACCGCGCAAACGGAGTCCGGTGGTGCCGAAGATGACGGCGAATGGTATTGCCGCATCATGGGTACCGAGTTCGGACCGCTGACCGCCGAGGACTTGATCAACATTTACCGCTCGGGCCAATTGGCACCCCATGACCTGGTGCGGCACGGGGCCGATGGACAATGGTTCCCCGCCGGTTCCACCACGCTGTTGCAAGGATTACGGTAGCCTTGCCGCGGCGGGCGATGCCCCGCGTCGCTTTTCCTCGAATCCTCTTCCGGCATCCTGCTTCCGGAATGTTGGTGCGATGGACGTTCAGCCTTTGATATCCAGCAGTCTCGCCGGCGCGGCAGTCGCCACGTTTGTGTATTTCTGCCGCGGCTATTACGGCAGCTTTCTGGATTTCGTCCACGCCGATTTGTCTGAGAAGCTGCGGCGGATGCGAATCTCGACGGTCAATCTGCGAACTTACCTGCTGGCCTGGAGCGTGGTGATCGTCGGCGCCGCCGGTTCGCTGTGGGTAGCGTTCGATAGCTTCCCTTTGGCGCTCTTGGCCGCCGCTGTGCTGTTCTGTGGCCCCTGGTATGTGCTGCGGCGAATGGCCCAGCGGTACCGCGACAAGATCGAGGATCAATTGGCCGACGGCATGGCGTCATTTTCGGCTGCGATTCGGGCCGGTTTGTCGATTCCGCAAGCACTGGAGTTGTTGGCCGAGCAAGGGCCGCGGCCGATGCGCGACGAGTTCCGGCAAATTGTGGGCGAGTACAATTTGGGGAAACCGCTGGATCGCACGTTGGAAGAAGCGAAAGAGCGGCTGGAGAGCGAAAACTTTGCCCTGTTTACCGCAGCGCTCTTGGCCAGCCGCGAAAGCGGCGGCAAGCTCAACGAAACGGTCGATCGCATTGCCACCAGCGTGCTGGAGATGCAGCGGCTGGAACGCAAGATCCGCTCCGAGACGGCTCAGGCCCGGCGGTCGGCGCTGTACATGGCGCTGGCCCCGCTGTTCATCCTGGTGGTGTACACGTTTGTCGACCCGGTGAACACGGCCAGACTGTTCACAACCGTGCCTGGTCAGATCATTCTCTGCACCGCGATTGTGTTGAATTTGCTGGCCTACCTTTGGGCTCGAAGAATCTTGAACCCCGACATTTGAATCCCGGGGTGGTTGCGGCTGACGCCTCGCGGTGGGGCCGTCACACGCCGGCTTGTCGCCACGTGGTAGCGATTGTGGGGGAAACACCGCGGACCTGGCGGCGAGGAACCGCAATTGCCCTAACTTGGGGGGCAGGCACCGGTTTGACCCTTAAGCTAGCACGCTTTAGAATCCCCGTTTGCACTCCGGGGGCAGCTAGAGAGCGAATCATACGCACGTCCATTGAGGTATTTGTACGATGGCGGATCAGATTGGCGGCGTCCAAGCCGAAAAGGCCGTTTATCCTCCGAGCGATGAGTTTGCCTCCAAGGCACGCATCTCATCGATGGAGCAGTACCAGCAGTTGTGGAACGCCGCAGAGCAGGACCCGGAAGGGTTCTGGGGCCAGCGCGGCAAGGAGATGCTGCATTGGTTCAAGCCGTTTGAACGCGTGCTGGAGTGGGAAGAGCCGTTTGCCCGCTGGTTCGTCGGCGGTCAGACCAACGCCAGCTACAACTGCTTGGACGCGCACCTGAATACCTGGCGGAAGAACAAGGCTGCCCTGATCTTTGAAGGCGAGCCCGGCGATACCCGCACCCTCACCTACCAGCAACTGCACATCGAGGTCTGCAAGTTTGCCAACGTGCTCAAGGGGCTGGGCATCGGCAAGGGCGATGTCGTTTCGATCTACATGCCGATGGTGCCCGAGCTGGTGATCGCCATGCTGGCCTGTGCCCGCATCGGTGCGATTCACTCGGTGATCTTCGGTGGTTTCTCCAGTGATGCGATTGCCGACCGCAACCAGGACGCCCAGGCCAAGTTGATCATCACGGCCGATGCCGGCTGGCGGCGCGGTGCCCAGTTGCCGCTCAAGCACAATGTGGACGTGGCCCTGGAGAAGTCGCCCTCGGTCAAGCACTGCATCGTGCTCCGCCGCTGCGGCGTGCAGGTGCATATGCAGCACGGCCGCGACCACTGGTGGCATGACCTCATGGAAGAGGCCTCGGCCAATTGTCCCGCCGAGCCGCTCGATAGCGAGCACCCGCTGTTCATCCTCTATACCAGCGGCTCGACCGGCAAACCCAAGGGCATCCGCCATACCACCGCCGGCTACAACCTGTACGTCCGACAGACGTTTGAGTGGGTCTTCGATTACCGCGACGACGACATCTACTGGTGTACGGCCGACTGCGGTTGGATCACGGGCCACAGCTACATCGTGTACGGTCCGCTTTCGGCCGGCGCCACGGTGCTGATCTACGAGGGCGCCCCCAACTGGCCGGAGGAAGATCGCTTCTGGGACATGATCGAACGGCACCGCGTGAACATCTTCTACACGGCGCCGACGGCGATCCGGGCCTTCATCAAGTGGGGCAACCACCACGTCGAGAAGCACGACCTTTCCAGCCTCCGGCTCTTGGGCTCGGTGGGCGAGCCGATCAACCCGGCAGCCTGGCTGTGGTACTACAACGTGATCGGCAAGGGCCGCTGCCCGATCGTCGATACCTGGTGGCAGACCGAAACCGGCGGCATCATGATGAGCCCGCTGCCGGGGGCCACACCCACCAAGCCTGGCAGTTGCACGCTGCCGCTGCCCGGCGTGGTTCCGGCCGTTGTCAACGAGAAGGGCGAGAAGGTCAACGCCAACCAGCAGGGCATGCTGCTGATCACCAAGCCCTGGCCCGGCATGCTCCGCGGCATCTGGGGCGACGACGAACGGTACAAGAAGCAGTACTGGAGCACCGTCCCGCACAATTATCTGGCGGGCGATAACGCCTTCCGCGACGAAGACGGCTATTACTGGATCATGGGCCGTCTGGACGACGTGCTCAATGTTTCGGGCCACCGTCTCAGCACCACCGAGATCGAAAGCGCCCTGGTCAGCCATCCCTGCGTGGCCGAGGCCGCCGCGGTGGGCCGTCCGCACGACCTCAAGGGCGAAGCCGTAGCGGTGTTCGTCACGCTGAAGAACGGCCACCCCGACGAAGATCTCCGTCAGGAACTGCGGCTCCACGTCCGCGAGCGGATCGGGGCCCATGCCGTGCCCGACGACGTGCGCTTCGCGGCGGCGCTGCCCAAGACCCGCAGCGGCAAGATCATGCGGCGTCTGCTGCGCGACATCGCCGCCGGCCGCGAAACGGTGCAGGACACCACCACACTGGAAGATTACAGCGTGCTGGCCAAGCTCCGTGCCGACGACGAAGACTAAACGTCCCGGCCATCGCAACAGTCCGCGGCGCGTCGCCGTGCTGGCGGTCTGAGCTGCGATGCTTCGGTGGGATTACGCTGGATAGAAAAAAGGCCGGTGGGCTTCGCTCACCGGCCTTTTCTCCGCGCTGTCGGCGCTGTTTCGCGCTGCCGCCCTCGCTTAGGGCCTACCCACGCGGCGAGGCAGCTTCTACGATGAGCGCGTGGGGGAATTGGCCGGTGCGGTGACGTCGACGTGCATCACGTAGTGACCATGCGCCGCAAGCAGGCCGGCAGCCGAGGCCTTCCGCTGCTGTGGCCGGATCGGCCAATGCTTGATGCCGCTTCTTGGATGGGCTAGCGCCAGATGACACTTGCCGGATACTACCGTTTTCCAACGATCCAGGGCTCGCAGATTGTCTTTGTGTGCGAGGACGATCTCTGGACGGTGGACGATTCAGGCGGAGTGCCCCGGCGGCTGACGGCGAACCTGGGCGAGATCACCTACCCTGCCCTATCGCCCGATGGCAAGTACCTGGCCTTCACCAGTCAGGAAGAAGGACCTACCGAGGTGTATGTGATGGACGCCGCGGGCGGGCCATCGCGGCGGATCACCTTCCTGGGAGTCAATACCACGCAGGTTGCCGGCTGGACTCCGGATGGCCAATCGATTGTATTCGCCACCGGGGCCGGCCAGCCGTTCTCCAACCACCTCAAGCTGTGGAAGATTCACCGCGACGGTGGGCAACCGGAGCTGCTTCCGTATGGGCCTGCCCAGAACGTGGCCTATGGCCCGGCGGGCCAGGTGGTCATCGGCCGGCACACCCGCGACCCGGCGCGGTGGAAACGCTACCGCGGCGGCACCTGTGGCCAGCTTTGGATCGACCGCGCGGGCAATGGCGAGTTTGATCGGTTGGAGCTGGCCGGCAACCTGGCGTCGCCCATGTTCATTGGCGAGCGGGTGTACTTCATCTCCGACCACGAAGGGATCGGCAACATCTACTCGTGCCGGCCCGATGGCGGCGATCTTCGCCGGCATACGGATCACGAGGAGTTCTACGCCCGCATGGCGTCGTCGGATGGGCGGCGCATTGTGTACATGAGCGGCGGCGATCTGTACCTACTCGATCCGGCGGAAGGCGACGAGAGCCAGCCACGCAAGATCGAAATCCAGTGGCACAGCTCGCGCCCCCAGTGCCATCGCAAGTTCGTGGCAGCGAGCCGGTTCTTCGAGTCGGCCGATCTGCACCCGCAAGGCAAGGCCGTGGCCCTGACGTGCCGTGGGCGGCCGTTCACCATGGCGTGTTGGGAAGGGCCGGTGGTCCAGCATGGCCTGGCCGATGGCGCACGGTACCGTTTGGCCTCCTGGTTGCACGATGGCACGCGCATCGCCGCGCTGACCGATGAGGATGGTGAAGAACGGCTGGTGATCTTCCAGGCCGACGGCAGCAAACCGCCCAAGCTGATGCCGGACTGGGACCTGGGCCGCGCGATCGGTTTGTTCCCCTCGCCGGTCAAGGACCAGGTGGTGCTGTACAACCACCGCGGCGATTTGATCTTTGCCGACCTGGAAAAGAAGCGGCACAAGCTGCTCGATCACAGTTCGCACGGACGCATCCGCGGCGTGAGCTGGTCGCCCGATGGCCGCTGGGTGGCTTATGGCATGCCGGAGTCGCCCAGCACGTCGCACATCCGCTTGTGCCGGTTGAGCGATGGGGCCACGTTCAATGTCACGCAGGCGGTGCTGCGCGACATTCGGCCGTCGTTCGATCCCGAAGGCAAATACCTGTACTTTCTGTCGTATCGCGAGTTCGATCCGGTTTACGACAACCTGCATTTCGATTTGAACTTCCCGCAGGGCATGCGGCCGTACCTGGTCACGCTCCAGGCAGATACGCCTTCGCCGTTTGCCTTTGATCCGGCGACGCTGGCGGCCGGCGACGACAAGAGCAAGGTCGGCTCAGGCGAAACCAAGCCGGTCAATGCGGCGAACGAAGCGTCCAAGGAAGAGAACGCAGGCGAAACGTCCAGCGACGAGGCCGAGCAAAACGCCAAGGACGAGCCGCCGCCGATCAAGATCGACCTGGAAGGCATCGAACGGCGCATCGTGGCCCTGCCGGTTGAGGAGGGCAAATACGGCCGCATCATGGGGCTGCCCGGCGGCCGCGTGTTGTTCACCAAGTACCCGATTTCCGGCAGCCTGGGCAACAGTTGGCGGATCAACGATTCGGCCAAGGGCACGCTGGAGATGTACGACCTCAAGCAGAGGCGGCAGGAACGCTGGCTCGATGAGGTTACGGACTTTAGCCTGTCGGCGTCGGGCAAGTCGTTGATCTATCGCATTGGTTCACGGATTCGGGTGATTGATCCGGCCGCCAAGCCGTCGGCCGAAACGGCCAAGGAACCGCCGGGGCCGCGCAGCGGATGGCTCGATCTGGAGCGGGTTCGCATCTCCGTCGATCCACCCAGCGAGTGGCGGCAGATGTTCCGCGAAGCCTGGCGGCTACAACGCGACCACTTCTGGACCGAAGACATGTCGGGCGTGGCCTGGGATCAGGTGCGCGACCGCTACGAGCCATTGTTGGCCCGGATCGCATCACGCTCGGAGTTCTCCGACCTGATGTGGGAAATGCAGGGCGAACTGGGGACCTCGCACGCCTATGAACTGGGCGGCGATTATCGCCAGCCGCCGCGGTACTACAGTGGTTTCCTGGGGGCCGACCTGGAGTTCGATCGCCGCAAGGGGGCCTACAAGTTCGTGCATATCGTCCACGGCGACCCCTGGGATGAGAACCGCACCAGCCCGTTGGATGCTCCCGGCGTGAACGTCAAGCCGGGCGATTACCTGATCGCCGTGGGCGGGCGACGGCTATCGGAAACGGTTTCGCCCGCCGAATTGTTGGTCAACCAGGCCGGCCGCGAAGTGCAGCTCACCGTACAACGCGGCCGTGGTCCGCTGCGGACGGTGGTGGTCAAGACGCTCAAGGACGAATCGCCCGCCCGGTATCGCGAATGGGTGGAAAAGAACCGCCAGTATGTCCACGAGGCCAGCGGCGGCCGCATCGGCTATGTGCACGTGCCCAACATGGGGCCCTGGGGCTATGCCGAGTTCCATCGCTACTTCCTGGTTGAGTCGCAGCGCGATGGGCTGATTGTCGACGTGCGGTTCAACGGCGGCGGGCATGTCTCGCAGCTCATCCTCGAAAAGCTCGCCCGGCGGCGCGTGGGCTACGACCTGCCCCGCTGGAGCCAGCCGGAGCCGTATCCTGATGGCTCGATGCTGGGGCCGATCGTGGCCCTGACGAACGAGCGGGCGGGGTCCGACGGCGACATCTTCAGCCACTGCTTCAAGCTGTTGAAGCTGGGGCCGCTGATTGGTCGTCGCACCTGGGGCGGCGTGATCGGCATCAACCCGCGGCATCGTCTGGTCGATGGCAGCATCACGACGCAGCCGGAGTTCTCGTTCTGGTTTGAGGACGTTGGCTGGGGCATCGAGTACTACGGCACCGAGCCGGACATCGACGTTGAGATCCGCCCCCAGGACGATGCGGCCAGCCGCGACCCGCAGCTCGAACGAGCCATCGCCGAGGCGCTGGCGCTCTTGGAACAAAACCCGCCGCAGCGGCCATCATTCGATGGCCGCCCCCGGCTTTCGCTTCCGAAACTGCCGCCGCGTTCCAAGAGCTGAGAACTGATGGAGCCGTGCCCAGGTATCGCGCGCTCGCCGCGCGGCCCTGGGGTTATTTCGCGCTGCGCGACTTTTCCAACGCAGCCAGTTCCGTGGCCACCAGAAGGGCCATGGCACCGCCACGACCATCGCGGCCCAGGATTGCGGTGCGGTCGTAATACGAGCGGAGATCCGGCTGCTTGCCGGTGCTGGTGCACACGTCGATCAGGTCGCCGTTGCTGCCGATGCGTTGGAGCAAGCCGTTCCAGGCCCGGCGAATTCGGGCTTCCAGTTCGGCGTTGTCCTCCGGCATCCAGCCGTTACGCAATGCCCGCAGCATGGCGTAGGTGATCATGCAAGTGCTCGTGAGCTCGGCGTAGCTTTCCGGGTGGTCGATCACCTGGTGCCACATGCCGTTCTCGTCCTGGTACTTGAACAGCGTCTTGAGGTGGGCACGCAGCGACTTGAGCACTTCGTCGCGGCCAGGCTGGTCCGCCGGCCAGACGTCGAGCGTAAGCGCCAGACCGAGAGCCGGGAAGCCGTTACCCCGGCCCCACGCGGCCTCATCCAGCGGCGAGTGCCGATACAGGCCATCGTCGCGCAGGCAGAGCCGCTTCATAAAGCGAAGCTGCCGCAGGCAGGCATCGTAATACCGCGAATCGCCCGATAGCTGCCCCACGTGCGCCAGGATGGGGCAGCCCATGAACACGGCGTCGCTCATCTCGTTGTGATACGGGAGCACTTGCCGCGGCTGCCCGTTGGCAGCAAAGGCCAGGTTGGCCGGCTTCGCGGCCAGTTCCAGGTAACGCTGGCGCTGCTGGCTGCCTGCGGGATACAGCCGAGCCAGTTCCGTAAAGATCAGGTGGCCCGACAGATGGCTGGCCGATGCCCGTTCCGGCAACGACTCCTTCTTGCCGTCGTAGTACGGGGCCACGATGGCTTCGACATCGGTGCGGTGTTTCTGCTCGCCGGTGAGTTCCGCCAGCCGCAGCCGGCCGATCAGCGCCACGGCCGGAACATATACCGCGGTGCTCAGATCGTGGCCGTAGACCTTAGCCAGTTCGTTGGCTACCTCCAGCGGCGTGCGGGACAAACGCCGGGCAAGCTCCTGGCCTGCCTCGGAAGGTGCCGGCTGCGAAGCGACACAGGCCGACACCAGGTTAGACATAAAATCCTCCGGCAGCTTGTTGTTGGTGCGATATTCAAATGCCGGGATGCTGCCCAGGTTAGCCGGTTTGGCCTGGCACAACTGAGGCGCCAGGGCATCGCTCGGGCCGTCCCAGGCCTTGGCGCTCAAACGCGCCGCGAGCCGCCCAGCGAAGGTTCCGGAGTCAAACTGCCGGCCTTTAAACCAGCCAGGTTGTTCGCCGTCGGCCACCACAATGACGGCGTGGGGGCCTTGCAGCCCCAGCCAACGCCAGAGGTAGGCTGCCTCGGGATCGGTCGGGCTGCTGTAGGCGTCGCCCTGGGGCGGATAGCCCACGGTGGGATTGCCGCCGGAGGCATTGCCCGGTCCGGTGCCGGCCGCCGCGCCGTCGGGATTGGCACACAGCACCACGGTCAGCCGCACACGGCGTTTGAGCGTCGGCGGAAGGTTCCGCCACCCATCGAGGGCCGTCCAGGCATTGCGGTACGAAAACCGCGAGCCGTCCAAGCCGTTGACGATTACCAGCCGCAGTTCATCGGTATCGGGGGTGACAAGGTTGGCGGCGGTGTTCGCCCTCTTGCTGCCGCTGGCGGTCGCGGTGATGTAATCGATCGGGGTACCCTGCCGGGTAACGCCGAGCGAGCCGGCGATGAATTCAGGCTGTCGCTGCTGCAATTCCGCGGGGCGATCGAGCGAGGCCGGCTCAGCCCCCAGCCCTGGCGAAACCGCGGCAGCAACCAACGCAAGAACCACGAGCAAGCACGAGCACCGCTGCAACATGGGACAACCTGAAGCTGTCGAGGCAAGGAAAGCATGGCCGCGGCCAAACGTCGCGGCCCCCGTGAAGCCTCGATGATGCCCGGTGTGACGGGGCCAAATCAAGCACCTGTTAAGGAAAGGAGGGCTGCCAGCGTGGCAGACAACGCAGCCCCGCCAGGCATGCCAACGCGTGAACAAAAACAGCGGCCGCGAGGCTGTTTTCCCCACGGCCGCTGTCAGCTAGTCGGAAACAGTGCGCAGCTCCGGCGCTCTACCGGCGGTGCATCGACTTGATCACGATCGGTTCCTTGGGCGCCATCACAAAGGTTTCGCCATCGATGATCTTGTCTTCGACCGGTACTTGCGAGATGAGGTCGAGCACCTCCATGCCGTCGATCACCTTACCGAACACGCAGTAGCCGTATTCCTCGGGCGTACGGCCGTGGTGATCCAGGTGCGAATTGTCGGCCAGGTTGATGAAGAACTGGCAGGTGGAACTGTCGATCGCGTCCGGTTGCCGGGCCAGGGCGATCGTACCCCGCACGTTCTGCAAACCGTTGTCGGCTTCGTTCCGCACGGGCGACCGGGTGGGCTTTTCGGTGAAGTCCTCGGTGTAACCGCCGCCCAGGATGATATCGCCGGCCCGAACCTGGTGGAGGATGGTGCCGTTGTAGTGGCCGCTATCGACGTAGGTGAGGAAGTTGTCGACGGTCAGCGGGGCCTTCTCGGAGTCGAGCCGCAGCACAAACGAGCCGTGCGAGGTTTCGACCACGACCTCGGGATACAGATTTTTCTTGGGCGGAGCCGGGTTGGGGGCCGACGTTGGCGTAACCGGCAATTGTACAGACCCGGTATCTTCGCTGTTATCGGCCGTGGGCTCGGATTGGCCGCCGCATCCGGCCAGGCACAAAATCAACCCCAGGGTCCACAGCCTGCCAAACCAGATCTTCAGCATTCCCAGGCCTCCGTGCATTTGGGTCTTGCTTCAGGCGCGCGGGAGTCAGCGCCTGTTTCCGTTGCGTGGTGTGAGGCGCCCGCCCCCAGCGCCTGGGCAGCGCGGTGCGGTCGGCCTGACGAACTCACCAAGATGGTGTCGCGGGGGGCCTATCATGGACCGATCAGACTTTTTATGCAACATCGGTTCTTCTTGACGGCAGACGCCTCAAATAGGCCCCTGATAGCATCGCGCGAGCGGGAGCGGCGGCCCCCCGGTTGCCGGGCTGCTGGCGATGGCAGCAGCGGCAGCGTATCGCCTTCCACGGGCGAATGACCGACAATATATACTTGTCGTGGCAGACGGTTCGATGCGCCAGGGCCCGGCAGCCGGAAGTGAGGAGCAACGCGTGCAATTGATCAAAGTGGCGGCCGCTGTGTTGAACCAGACGCCGCTGGACTGGGACGGCAACCTTGCGCATATCCGCCAGGCGATCCAGCAGGCTCGCAGCCAGCGGGTGTCCATTCTCTGCCTGCCCGAGCTGTGCATCACCGGTTACGGCTGCGAGGACGCCTTCTTTTCGCCGGGCGTCCAGCAGATGGCCTGGGAGGTGCTGTGCGAGATCGTGCCTGAAACCCAGGGCATGATCGTCTCAGTCGGCCTGCCGCTGGTGTATCACAACGCGCTGTTCAACGCCGCGGCGCTATTGGTCGATGGCAAAATCGCTGGTTTTGTCGCCAAACGATTCCTGGCCGGCGACGGCATCCATTACGAGCCCCGCTGGTTCAAGCCCTGGCCGCGCGACCATCGGGCCTTGCTGACTCGCGATGGGCAGAGTTACCCGATCGGCGATGTGCACTTCAATTGCGGCGGGGTGCGGATCGGTTTTGAAATCTGTGAGGATGCCTGGGTGGCCCGGCGGCCCGGCAGCGAACTGTCGGCCCGGGGCGTGGATATCATCCTCAATCCCTCGGCCAGCCATTTTGCCTTCGGCAAGACCGAGGTTCGCCACCGCTTCGTGCTCGAAGGTTCTCGGGCGTTCGCGCTCACGTACATCTACAGCAACTTGCTGGGCAACGAAGCCGGCCGAGCCATCTACGATGGCGATGCCATGATCGCCACCGGTGGCCGCCTGGTCGCCAATGGCCCGCGGTTCTCGTTCGCCGATACGCTGCTGACCTCGGCGGTGATCGATGTCGACCTCACGCGAATGCAGCAGGAACGGCTGGCCAGCTACATGCCCGACCTGGCCGGGGCCGAAGCGGCGTGCGTCGAGGTGCCGTTCACCTACCCGGATGTGGATCCAGAGCCTTCGGTGGCTCGTTTGCAGCCCTGGGAAGAAGGGCTGCACGTCAAGGAGGAAGAGTTTGCCCGGGCGGTGCGGCTGGCGCTGTTCGACTACCTGCGCAAGAGCTATTCCAAAGGTTTTGTGGTTTCGCTCTCAGGCGGAGCCGACTCGGCCGCGTGCGCCGCACTGGTGGGCTTGATGGTCGAAGGCGCGTTGGCGGAACTGGGACTCGATGGCTTGCGCGCCAAGCTGGCCCACATCCCACAACTCCAGAACGCGACCGATGCCCGAAGCATCACACGGCAACTGCTGAGCTGCGCTTACCAGCCGACGCGCAACAGCTCACAAACCACGCTCGACGCCGCGCGTCTGGCGGCCGAGGAAGTGGGGGCAGAGTTCTTGATCTTCGATGTCGATTCGGTCGTGCAGGACTACCAGCGGATCATCGCCGAGGCCATCGGCCGGCAGTTGAACTGGGAAACCGACGACATCGCCTTGCAGAATATCCAGGCGCGTACCCGTTCGCCCAGCGTTTGGATGTTGGCCAATCTCCGCGGGGCTTTGCTGCTTTCCACCAGCAACCGCTCGGAGGCGGCGGTGGGCTACGCCACGATGGACGGTGACACCTCGGGCGGGCTTTGCCCGATCGCCGGCATCGACAAGAACTTTCTGCGCAAGTGGCTGCGGTGGCTGGAAACGACCGGTCCGTACGGCGGGCGGCCGTATCCCAAACTGGCCGCCGTCAACCGCCAGGCTCCCACGGCTGAGCTGCGTCCCCAAGAAGCCGGCCAGACCGACGAGCAGGATCTGATGCCCTACGATGTGCTGGACGCCATCGAGCGGCTGGCGATCCGCGACAAGTTGGTTCCGCTGGACGTGCTCCGGATGCTGCGGCCGATCTACCCCAAGCACAGCCTGCGGCAGTTGGCCGAATGGGTCGAGCGGTTTTTCCGGCTGTGGTGCCGCAACCAGTGGAAACGCGAGCGGTACGCGCCCTCGTTCCATCTGGACGACGAAAACCTTGACCCAAAGACCTGGTGCCGGTTCCCGATCCTCTCGGGTGGGTATCGCCGCGAAATCCGCCAGATGTGGGACTACGTAGAGCGCTTGGCCGCCAGCGAACCATCGGCGTAGTGCCCCCGGCGAGGCCGGTTCAACGGTTGGATCGGCCGATAAATGATTGTCTAGACAACTAATGTTTCGACGGCTATCATGCGCCGTACGCGCCTAAGTGTCTGCGCTACAGGGACCTTGAAAGACGCCCCCTCTCCCTGGCCTACCGCCTGAGGCAAATGGCGGAAGCGTGATGGGTAACGACCCGGCGGATGGCATTGCGGCAGACACTCTCCGGCGCAACCCTTTAGCGAACTGATAACACGCTGACTCGACTCCTCATCCGTGGCAGGTTGCGATGGCTGTTCCTTCTCAGACCGACGTGGTGGTCATTGGTGGCGGACCTTCGGGAAGTACGGTTTCCACCCTGCTGGCCCAACACGGCTACAAGGTGACGTTGTTTGAACGCGACCGCTTCCCGCGGTTCCACATCGGCGAGTCGCTGATTCCCAAGACCTACGACGTGCTGAAGCGGCTGAACATGCTTCCCAAGCTCAAGGGGAGCCACTTCGTCAAGAAGTACAGCGTGCAGTTCGTGAACGAACGCGGCAAGCTGTCCGAGCCGTTTTACTTTGTGGAACACCGTCCCGGCGAGGAGTCGCAAACCTGGCAAGTCCGCCGCAGCGAGTTCGACCAGATCATGCTCGATAACGCCCGCGAGCATGGCGTCGACGTGCACGAAGGCACCCGCGTGATCGAAGTGATCTTCGAGGATAACCGCGCGGTGGGCGTGCGGATCCAGCACCCCGAAGAAGGCAAACGCGAAGTGCGGGCTTCGGTCGTGGTCGATGCCTCAGGCCAAAGCACGCTCTTGACCGACCGCCTCGGCCTGCGGACCTGGGACCCCGACCTGAAGAAAATGGCGCTGTGGACGTACTGGCGCGGTGCCTATCGCGGCGAAGGCCGCGACGAAGGCGCCACGCTGGTGCTGCGGACCCAGGGCAAGAAGGGCTGGTTCTGGTATATCCCGCTGCACGACAACATCACCAGCGTGGGCGTTGTGTCCGACTACAGCGAGATCTTCCCCAACGGTCCCGGCGAACCGCTGGACAAGGCCTATCAGCGGCAAGTGGACCGCTGCCCTGGCTTGCAGCCACTGATCGCCAACGCCGAACGGTGCGACATCTTCCGCGTGCAGAAGGAATACTCGTACCGTTCCAGCCAGGTGGCCGGTAACGGCTGGGTGCTCGTGGGCGACGCGTTTGGCTTCCTCGACCCGTTGTACTCGTCCGGCGTGCTGTTGGCGCTGAAGTCGGGTGCCCTAGCGGCCGATGCCATCGCCGAGGCCCTCGCCGCCGGCGACGTCAGCGAGCAGCGTCTGCGCAGTTGGGAAGAAGACTACGTGCGCGGCGTCAACCGCATGCGGCGTCTGGTGTGCGAGTATTACACCGGCTTCAGCTTCGGCCGGTTTGTGCACCGCCATCCGCACTTCAAGGGCTTCCTCACCGACCTGCTGATTGGCGACTTGTTCCGCGAGGAACTGGACGTCCTCTGGCCCTACATGGACGAGATGCGGGCTGAAATGGACGCCGAGGCAAAAGCTGAAACAACCTGAGCCGTCTTACGCTTGGATCGCGAGAGAGGGATTTCCCGCTGGCGAAATCCGCGCAACCGGGGCACGCCAGCGGGGATGTCCTATAATAGCAGGGCCTCCCAAAAGCGCACCGCCCAGCGGTGGGCGCGTCGAACGCACCACCGATAAATCTCTCCTAATTGTCGCAAACTGACCAGAACTTCGATTTCGCCCGTCGTTCCCAGTTTTCTTGGTCGGTTGCAGCCCATCTAGTGGGTGGCGTGCTACAATTGGGCCCGATTGTTCTCCCAGGCCGCCCCCGGGGGGCAACGCGCGGCGGCGTCCGGTCTGCCGGGCATCCCTCTTATCATCCAAGCGGAGCAACGGTTGATGGCCCCTCCTTCCTCGCGTGCCAATCAAATCGAGACGGTTGTCATTCTGGGTGGCGGCACGGCTGGCTGGATGTCGGCCTGTTACCTGGCCAAGTTCCTGCAAGGAACAGCCCGCGTGGTGCTGATGGAGACCCCCACGATCAGCAAGATCGGCGTGGGCGAGGCCACGGTTCCCAACCTGCAGAAGGTCTTTTTCGACTACCTGGGCATCCCCGAACATGAGTGGATGCGGGAGTGCAACGCCAGTTTCAAGACGGCGGTACGGTTTGTGAACTGGCGGACGCCTGGACCAGGTGTCCGGTCGCCCCGCTCGATTGGTTGCAGCCCCGACCACTTTTATCACCCCTTTGGCATTCTGCCGAGCGTCGACCAGGTGCCACTGTCGCACTACTGGTTCTTGCGGCGGTATCGCCAGCAAACCAACGAGGCGTTCGATTACGCCTGCTTTACCGAGCCGCCGTTCATGGATGCCAAGCGCTCGCCGCGGTGGTTCGACGGCCGGGCAGCTACCCGGTATGCCTGGCACTTCGATGCGCACCTCGTGGCCGATTTCCTTCGCCGCCACGGCACCCGGAAGCTCGGCGTCATCCACGTGCAGGACGAACTGAGCCACGTCGAGTTCGACAATCGCGGCTACATCGCGGCCCTGGCGACCAAGAGCGGCCGCCGGCTGGCGGGCGATTTGTTCATCGACTGCTCGGGCTTCCGCTCGCTGTTGATGAACAAGGCGCTCAACGAGCCGTTCCTCGACATGAACGACCACCTGCTGTGCGACAGCGCCGTCGCGGCGTCGGTACCCCACGACGACCAGCGCTACGGCATCGAGCCGTACACGTCGGCGATCGCCATGGAGTCGGGCTGGACCTGGAAGATCCCCATGCTGGGCCGCTTCGGTTCCGGCTACGTGTATTCCAGCCAGTTCTGTAGCGAAGACAAAGCCGTGCAGGATTTCTGCCGGCTGTGGGGGCTCGACCCGGACAAGACGCAGCTCAACCGCATTCGGTTCCGCGTGGGGCGAAACCGCCGAAGCTGGGTGAACAACTGTGTGGGCATCGGGCTCTCGTCGCTGTTCCTCGAGCCGCTGGAATCGACCGGAATCTACTTCATCTATGCCGCGGTCTATCAGTTGGCCAAGCACTTCCCGGACAAGACCTTTAACCCGGTGTTGCGCGACCGCTTCAACCGCGAAGTGGAAGCGATGTTCGACGACACACGCGATTTCATCCAGTCGCATTTCCGAGTGTCGCCGCGCGTGGATACGCCGTTCTGGAAGGCCAACAAAGACCTGTACATGACCGACAACCTGCGCGAGAAGCTGGAAACGTACCGCTCAGGCTTGCCGATCAACCAGCCGTTCACCGACGAAAACACATACTACGGCAGCTTCGACGCCGAGTTCCGGAACTTCTGGACCAACGGCAGTTACTACTGCATCTACGCGGGGGTGGGGCACGTGCCCGAACAACCCCTGCCGGCCCTGCTGCACAAGCCATCATCGGTTGCCGCGGCCGAAGGCGTATTCGCCGAGATCAAGCAGCGGCAGCGTCTGCTCTGCGAAACTCTGCCCAGTTTGTATGACTATCTCCGGGTATTGCATCACAGCGAGGGGCTGATTGCCGACGCCGACTCGATGACGCTCGACCCTCGCGTGCTTGAGCAATTGACCCGCACGCCCAAGTAAGGCGTTTGCCTGTCCCGTCGGGTAGCCCGAGTCTGGGCAAACTTCATCTGCCTCGCCTCCTTCTGCGCGGCTCTCGGTAATGCGCGGCCGCGTTCGTTCTGTCGGACTGCCGTGTTCAGCGGTTCAGGGCGGTTGGTACTTTGCGCGAATCGCGATGTTTGCGGAGCGCTTTGGGCGACCCTATGATAGGGGCGCCCGTTGGGCACCCCCCATGCGCAATCTCTGTACCAATCTGCTTCGAGGCTGCAATGCGCAACCGTACTTGGCAAGCGACGCTTGGTTCTCTGGTTTCTCCCTGTTGGAAGGCTGTCGCCGTGGCGGCGATGCTGCTAGGCACGGCAGCCTCGGCCCTGGCCGATCCCGACTCCTCGGTAAAATCTACCAAGGCACAATCTTCGAGTGAGGCGAAGGCCGCTCAGGCGGACGCTGCCAAGCCGGCTCGCATTCTGCTGCGCGGCGGCACCGTGATCGATGGTTCCGGTAAGCCGGGCGAAAAGCTCGACGTGCTCGTCGAGGGCGAACGTATCGCTCAGGTCGGCCAGCTTGGCGACGTGAAGGCCGATCGCACGATTGACTGCACGGGCCTGCTGATCGTGCCGGGCTTTATCGACCTGCACAACCACAGCGATTCGTCGGTGTTGGGCAAGGCCACACGCAATGGCCGCAATTACCTCACGCAAGGCTGCACCACGCTGGTCACCGGCAATTGCGGCGGCGGGCAGGTCGACGTAGCCCGCTATCTCAAGCAACTGGACGAACAAGGCGTGGGCGTGAACGTCGTCCACCTGATCCCGGCCGGCGCGGTCCGCAGCCGGGCGATGGGCAACGTGAATCGCCCGCCCAGCGACGACGAACTCAAGAAGATGCTCGACCTGGTCGAGCAAGGCATGCAGGCCGGCGCCTGGGGCATGAGCACCGGTCTGATCTACGTGCCGGGCGCCTACGCCGACACCAAGGAGATCGTCTCCCTGGCCAAGGTGGTCAGCAAACACGGTGGTATCTATGCCAGCCACATTCGCGGCGAAGGTACCACGTTGATTGATGCTGTGACCGAGGCCATTCAGATCGGCAAGGAAGCCAACCTGCCGGTGCACGTTTCGCACTTCAAGGCCTCGGGCCGGGCCGCCTGGGGCAACGTGCGCGTGGCGGCGCGATTGATCGAGCAAGCTCGCGAAGCGGGCCAGGTGGTCACCGCCGACCAGTACCCGTACACCGCTTCGAGCACGTCGCTGGCCGCGATGCTGCTGCCCAGCGAACTGCGCGAAGGCACCAACGCGGATCTGGCCAAGCGGTTCAAGGACCCGAACTTGCAGCCCAAGCTGCGCCGCGAAATTGAAAAGCGATTGACCGAACGGGTGGCCATTCAAATCGCGTCGTATCGCCCTAAGCCGGAGTGGTCGGGCCAGATGATCACCGCGATCGCCGAAAAAGAGGGACGCTCGCCGGCCGACATTGGCGAAGAAATCCTAAGCAATGGCGGGGCTTCGGCCGTGAGCTTCGCCATGAACGAGGAGGATGTCCGTTTTGTGATGCAGCTTCCCTGGGTGGTCACCGCCAGCGATGGTTCGCTCAAGGTGAAGGACGGCAGCAAGCCCCACCCGCGCAGCTACGGCACGTTCCCCCGCAAGCTCGGCCGCTACGTGATCCGCGAAAAGGTGATGCCGCTGGAACAGGCCATTCGCAGTTGCAGCGGTCTGCCGGCCGACATCCTGGGCATGAAGGATCGCGGTTACATCAAGGAAGGTCTGGCCGCCGATATTGCGGTGATCAATCCCGACACGCTGATTGACCACGCCACCTACCAGGAACCGTTCCTGCATTCCGAGGGCGTGGAGTACGTGTTGGTGAATGGACAACTTGCAATCGACGCCGGCAAGCCGACCGACGTGTTGGCCGGCAAGGCGCTGCGTAAACCAAAGCAGTAGCTTAGTAAACCGCGCACGCGGGGCGGCCTCGCGCCGCCCCGCGTACCTGCGCCTCAGACGCCGGTCTTGGATCGCGTTTAAACGCGTGGGGCAGAATTACGCTCGAATTCCTCGTGCTCTGGGGCGTGTGTCTGTTGGCACTGGGGGGGCAGTCGGCGGACTGTGGCTTGTCTATAACCTGCCGAACACCGACTTCGGATTGAACGGCATCTGGCGGGAAGCCATCAATGTGGTCATCCTGACTGCCCTTCAGGCTGCGGGATGATGGGGGGGCTATGCATTGTTGGGCGAATCGACCAGGTGGGCCGGTTGATCGATGGGAATCATCCTCGGGCTGCTGGCGTACTTCACGTACAAGCTCTCGCAACTCCAGGAAATGGAAGACCAGGAAATCGGCATCTTGATCGTCACCAACCTGGCGATGTTGTTCCTGATCAAGCTGTTTATCAGCATGTAACCCATAGCGGTTGGCACGCGCCGCGCAAGGCCCTCTTGTCCGCAAGCTTCGACGCGATCGCTCAACCTGTGGCGATTCACGGCTGGCACCGCGCGCTGCCGACGGGTTACGATGTCGGGCGGTACGCCTTTGATGTCTGCGGTACCATGGCACCTGTCGGTGTGGGAGAGAACCGATGAAACGCTGGCCTTGCCGCGGTTGCACCTGGATGGCCTTCGTCGGCGCTTGGATGTGCCTGGTGTTGACGGAAACTTGGGCGGCAGCGCAAGACGTCGGTGCAGCCCAGGCTGATGCCGCGACGGAAGCAAAGCCAACTCAGCGGCCCCAGCGGATTCCACCGCCGCTCACGGCGTACAAGGGCCGCAAGATCGCACCGGCGATGAGTTACCTGGGCGCCGATTGGCTGATTCGCGAAACCCGCGAGCGTGAGGAAGCCTGCTCCAAGCTGCTCAAGGTTCTTGATTTGAAGCCCGGCCTGACGGTCTGCGACATGGGCTGCGGCAACGGCTTTTATTCGCTCAAGTTGGCCGAGGCGGTGGGCCAGGACGGCAAAGTGCTGGCCGTCGACATTCAACCGGAGATGCTCGGCCTGCTCGAAAAGCGCGCCAAGGCGGCCCAGGTGGAGAACATCGAGCCGATCCTGGGTAGCGTGATCGATCCGCAGTTGCCCGACGAAAGCTGCGACCTGATTTTGCTGGTGGATGTGTACCACGAGTTTTCGCATCCCGAGCACATGCTCAAGGCGATGCGCAAGGCGCTCAAGCCCACCGGGCAGATCGTGCTGGTAGAGTTCCGCCTGGAAGACCCGCGGGTGCCGATCAAGCTGCTTCACAAGATGAGTAAGAAGCAGATCATGAAAGAGATCCCGCCCAACGGGTACAAGTTGGTGCGGGAGTACGACGAGCTGCCCTGGCAGCACGTGATGTTCTTTGCCCGCGACGATTCGCCGCTTTCGGAGATCAAACCGAGCAGCACCGCCCGAGGCAACCAGCCGTGATGGCCGGTTATTTCTTCTTAGGGTTCTCCGGGACGACGGCGCGGAATCCTTCCGACAGGGCGATCAGTTCTTCGATGCTGAGCGCTTCGGCCCGGGCGTTAGCGTCGTAGCCAAGCTGCTCGAGCACGGCGTCGACCTGGTGCTTTTCCAGTTCGTGCTTGAAGGCGCTACAGACCACGCTCCGCAGGAACTTGCGGCGATGCAGGAAGACCGCGCGTATGAAGCGGTGGAAGAACCAGCGGTCGGGGATCCGCGAGCGCAGTTGCTCGTCGATCACGATCTTGATGATGGCGCTGGTGACCTTGGGCCGCGGCCAGAACACCTGCGGTGGCAGTTCACGGACCATTTCTACGCGGCACTGGCTCTGCACCCACACGCTCAGCGCGCCGTAGTCTTTGGTCGATGGCGCGGCCATGATCCGGTCGGCCAGTTCCTTCTGGATCGTGACCACCATCGAGTGCGGCGTCAGCTCGCGGCAGGCCAGCAGGTTGGAGATGATCGGCGTGGCCACGTTGTACGGCAGGTTCGCCGTGAGCTTCAGCCGCCGCTGCGGCGACACGGCCAACTGCTGCTGCAAGATCTCGATCAGTTCCGGCTGGAACGTGCTCTTGTTGCGCAGCGCATCCATCCGGAGCATGATCAGGTTCTGGGCTCCGGCCAGTTCCTCTCGAGCAAGCTGGTAAAGCTGATCGTCGATCTCGACCGTGACCACCGTGCCCGCCGACTGCACGAGCATGCCGGTCAGCGAGCCGGTACCGGTGCCGATCTCGAGGGCGACATCATCGGGGCCCAACTCCGCGGCGTCGTGCAGCACGCGAATCAGGTTCAGGTCGATCAGAAAGTTCTGGCCGTACTGCGTCCGCGGACGGATGCCGGCCTCGGCAAACCGCTTGAGAAGGAAACTGCGAGTCTGGCGCGCGTGGGTCACAGGTTACTCGTTCAGAAGCCTACGAGGTGTGTGGGAAGCGGGCAGGATCGGCCGCTAGGACGGCTGGCCGCTCAACTGCCGCTCGACATATTTTGCCAACAGGTCGGTTTCCAGGTTAACGGTATCGCCCACTTGCAGCAGGCCCAGTGTGGTGACCGCCAGCGTATGTGGAATCAGTTGGACGCTGAAGCGGTCGTCCAGCACGTCCACCAGCGTGAGGCTTACGCCGTCGACGGCGATGCTGCCCTTGCTGGCCATTTGCCGCATCAGCGGCTGCGGGGCCTCAAACCAGCAGGTCACCCAGTCGCCGTCTTGTTGTCGGTCGACCAGCTTGCCCAACCCATCCACGTGCCCGGTGACGAAATGTCCCCCCAACTTGTCGCCGATCCGCAGCGAGCGCTCCAGGTTCACGCGGCTGCCGGGAGCGAGGCGGCCCAGGTTGGTACGGGCGAGCGTTTCGGGGCCTGCCTGGAAGGCAAGCTGCTGGTCCTCGACCGCCACCAAGGTGAGGCAACAGCCGTTGATGGCGATGCTCTCGCCGATCTCGGCATCGGCGACGAACTCCGACGCCGCAACCAGCAGCCGCTTGCCGGGCGGTTCGTCGCGTACCTGGGTGACCTCGGCCAGCAGTTGAACTAACCCTGAAAACATCGCACCTTTCACATCGATTTAGAAGCGGTTCGTGCAGGTGGCAAGAGGCCGCTCGTTTCGCCCGCGCCTTGGTCCTGCGCTTTGACGCTCGGCCCTACCGTCGGCGGATGGTCCCTGCTTGCCGCGGTACGCACCCCGCAGGACAGCATCCACCGGGGCTGCGTAGCGGCCAGGCGGCGGTCGCACACGCCTGGGGGCGGATCAGAACAGCGGATCTTCCTGCATGCGGCGGTGCCACAGCCGCTGCCAGACGTAGTTGACCGGGCCTGAGATGGCGAACACCCCGCAAACCACCGGGATGGCGTAACCACGGGCCAGCGCCAGAAACACCAGGGCGATCAACAGGCCCACCACCTGACCCATGGTCTTTTCGCCGCGGAACAGGTGGTTGGCAATGTGCGGGTAGGGAATCCGCGACACCATCAGCACCGCCACGATCAACGCATACCAGGGCAGCAGCCACTGAAGCCACAGATCGACATCGGCGGCGTAGGGAATGGTGTCGCCTTCGCGCCGCAGCGAATAGAACAAGAAGGCGAAGCTGGCCACCGCGGCCCCGCCTGCCGGTGACGGCAAACCGCTGAACGTGCGGTGATCGTCCTCTTCGTCGGTTTCGACGTTGTACCTGGCTAGTCGGAGCGCCACACACACGGCAAAGGTGGCCGCCAATACCCAGACCGGCTCATTGTGCATCGCCGTAAAGTCGGGACACATTTTCACCAGCAGGAATGCCGGCGCGACGCCAAACGATACCAGATCGCACAGGCTGTCGAGCTGTGCCCCGAATTCGCTGCTGGTCCGGCTGAGCCGAGCGACCTGACCATCGAGGGCGTCGAAGACCATCGCCAGGAAGATGAGCGCCGCACTGTACATGCAGTGCGTGGCTTCACTGTGCTTGTAGTACTCGGCATTGGCTCGCTCGACCACCACGGCGTCTGGATCGGCGGGGATGGGCCGCTCGGGCTTGGCCACGCGAGCAGCCACCACGATGGCGAAGAAGCCACACACCAGATTGCCGAGCGTGAACAGGGTCGGCAGACCGTTGACCACGCGAATTCGTTTCTTCGGACTCATGGTCGCTGGTCGTCTTTCTCGCTGGGGGGGATGTCGGCCAGGTAACGTGCCATGACGGTACTGCCCGCCTTGACCGCTTGACCCATGCTCACGGTGACTTCCACCTGACCATCGTCAGGAATGATGAGCTCGGTCCGCGAACCCAGCTTAATCATCCCATACTTCTGGCCGCGTTCAAGCCGCTCGCCGGGCCGCACTTCGCACACGATCCGCCGCGCGATTGCCCCGGCGATCTGCCGGACGGTGTACCGCCGATGCGGCGGAGTGTCTTCTTCCAGGTATAGCGTCAGGGCCTCGTTCTCACGGACGCTCGCCTCGCGCAGGGCATTGAGATACTTGCCGGGCCGGTACTCCTGGCGGATGCACCGCGCCGTCACCGGGAACCGGTTGATATGCACGTTGAAGATCGAGAGGAAGATGCCGATCCGGATGGCCGGCCCTTCCACAAACGGGTCGTGAGCCAGTCGGGTAATATCCACCACGGTGCCGTCGGCCGGCGAAACCACCAGTCCCGGCTCGGTAGGCACCTCCCGCGGTGGATCGCGGAAAAAGTACACCACTTCGGCCAACAGCAGGCCCGGGATAACTGCCAAGTACCAGAAGCTGGGCAGCCAGTACACGATGGCCGCGGCCACGGCGATGAGCACCGTGCTCATCACGATCAGTTCGCACAGGCCCCACCGGGCGAACGGGATCTTCTCGCGCCAGCGGAAGGGATCGTCCTCCGGGGCCCAACTGGCCGTGCAGAGGTTCCGGCAGTACTTCAGATCGCGGGGGTCAAGAATCTCGTGGGGAGCCCCGTCGGCGCTGCCTATACGCTTTTCGGCCATCCGCCGCACGTACCCTCGACGGAAGGTCTTAAGGTACCAGCGGCGCCACTTGCCCCAAAGCAGCTCCAGGTGATAGATCCAGCCGCCCCCCGGCTGCACGCTGCCGATGTTGTCGGGCAGTGGTTCCGGCGTCAGGCGAGACAGCGGGGCAACGTCGGACATCGCGTACTGGGGGCAGAGGACCAACAGGAAAGCTGGCGGACGCGGGGCCAAGAACGGGGCCCCGGCCGCGAACGGCAGGCGCGGGCCGGACAAAGCCCGCAAACATGACAGGCGGACGCACCCTGCGGTGGCGTCCGCCCAATCTGTTGGCATCGTACCGGGGGCATGCCCGCTTGAGAAGGAGGCACCCACCCAGCCGCAGCAGGGAATTGGACCTCGGGCAGACTCCCCAGTGGCGTGGCTGTGCCGTAGGCGTGGAGAGGGACGATCGCCCCCCCTAACCTTCCAGCCGCTTGGGGATGGTGAACGAATAGATGATGGTGACCGCGCCCAGCGAGAGCAGGCTCCAGGGCGCCCAGTCAGGCGGCACGAACTCCTTCTTGCGCACCTTCTGCGGGAGCACGCCTGGTACAGCCGATTTGACGGTCTCGGTCTTCGCCAGTACGGCCTTGTCGATCAACATGCACTCCGCGCCCAGGATGATCGAAAACAAACCGAGTGCCCAAAAGAACGCGCGCCACATATCACACCTCGTGGACTCTGTTGCGGCGGGCGTGGCCCCTGCCCTGCCCGCCTGCGAACCGCACCGGCCGCGGCATACCGCGAATCTCGGCGCTCCATAGCTAGCATCGACGCACGGCAGGCGGTGCCTGCACTGGTGGTGGCTGCAAAAGGTGCGATTCGCCGCTGGGCGCGGGACACTTCGCAGACTTGTAACGCCGCTGCCGCACGTCCCAGTTTTGCGCGGCGGTGTGATTGTGGCGGTGACTCCGCCTGGACGCGTTGAACGCCCTATCGCAGGACTGGAGATTGCTCAGGCTGTTTCGGTTCTGCCGCCGTGCGCGGTGCCGGACCAAAAGCCGATTCGCCCGGCAATTGGGCCTGCTGGCTGCTCGGACCAGGCGAGGGCAACCGTTGCACCGTGGCTGCGGGGGCAGCCTCGGCCGGTTCGCTCGGAGTCATGGTGGTGTAAAGGGCCCGAGGCTCCGGCCGCGGCGCCGGCTCGGGAGCCGGCTGGGGTTGCGGCGGCGAGTTCGGCTGTGTCTGGGGCTGCGAATTTGGTTGCGGCACCGGACGCAGCGGTTCGTTCGGATCGTCGCCCGGTTCGGCCGGCTGAGGCCTGCCCGCGTAATTCCAGATTTCCATCAGGCTGCGCTGGCCACGCGGCGGCTGGCTGGAGAGCCGCACGTGCCGCACCCGCGCAACCAGGGCCCGAGCGTCGGCAACCACCTGATCGCGCGAGCGGTTGTTCAAAGCCTCGCGGTAGTAGCCCGTGGCGTGATAGTACGAGCTGAGCGCGGCCAGGACGTCGGGGTTCTCGGGCCGCGTGGGCAGCTCGGGCTGAACCGGCGTGTTGCCGTTCTCGCCGCAGCTCAAGCATTCCTGCAACGCGATCAAGGCTTCCGCCCGCACGCGGGGCGAGTTCTCGCTGGGGTTGCCGTCCTCGCTGGTGCCTTGTACGCAGATTCGCAGCGCTTCGATCACCTTCTTGGTGCAGCAGCAGCCGTTGCGCAACTGGTGGGCCGCTTCCCAGCGGACGCACTCGATGGGATCGGCACGCAGGGCCCCGATCAGGCCGGTCTCGGCTTCGGGGAACCAATGGCAATCGACCGTGCCCAGGTATTTGACGGCTTCGCGCCGAGCCTTGGCTTCGGCGGCATTCTTCTGGATGGCGCTGGCGGCGCCTTGGGCACCAGGCTGGGCCAAGTCGGAGGCCGTGGGATTAGCACAACACTGCGGAATGATGCCGCCGGTCAGACCGCTGACGGGGGCGATAATCGTGCCGAACATCTGACCCAACGCTGATTTACACCAGCACGATTTCAGCTGGCTGCCGATCTGGCACAGGCCGCTGAAGCAGCCGGCAATGCCGCCGGTTGGCGCCGCTGCCGACGAGGCTCCAGGCACGGCCGCAGCACCGGCGGCCGAAGTTCCGGGAACCCCAGGAAAACTGTACTGCACCGGCATCACGTTGGGATCGACCATCGCCACCGGCATGGCCTGGGGATAGCCACCGCCTGGCAGCAACTGCGGGGTGGCAGGCTGTACGTAAACAACCTGCTGCGCGCCATAGGGTTGCGGCGGCGGGCCGGCAACCACCGGCTGCTGGACGTAGTAGGCGTTGGCAGCGCCGTAGCCAGGCTGCGGCGGATACGCCTGCATGGGCTGGGCGTACTGCATCTGTGGCAAGGGCTGGGGAGCGGCGTACGAAGCCTGATGCACGCGCGGCCCCTCAGGCACGCTGGCTTCGCCGGCTGAATAAGCCACGGGCTGCGCGTAAACCGCCCGGTGCACCGGCTGCTGCGGCGGATAGGCGGCTGCCGGCTGTTGATAGCCCTGTGGTGCTTGCTGGGGTGGTGCCGCCTGGTAGCCGGCCGGCAGATGCTGCTGCGGCGGAGCCGCGTGGTATTGCGGTGGGTAGGCCGCCGGCTGTGCAGCCGTTGGCTGCTGATACCCGGGCGAAGTCTGTGAACCGCTGTGGGCTATCGGCTGTCCCTGAGGGGATCGGTAGTGCGCGTATTGCTGCTGCTGCGCGTAGTGCGGGGCCGCCTGCGACGGTGCGGCATAGTGGCTTGGCGGTGCTGCCGCGTACTGCTGGGGCGGAGCGTGCTGAATGCCGGGGCTGCCGGGATATGCGGCGTGGGGGGCATAGCCCTGCCCCACGGCCGTCGCGGCGATCCAGGCCCAGGCCACCCCCAGGCAGACGCCGATTCCAACGCAGGATGGGTTGCAGCGCGGCATGGCCGCCTCCGTACAGGAATATCGTGCACTTGAGGTGAGCGCGATCCGTCAGTGCGCACCGTCAGCGGCAACCAGCGGCGGATGCGCATGGCACCGCGGTGGCTACGCAGGGATCATCCAAGGGATCAGGGAAAGGGGGGCCTCTTGTAGCCGGATCGCAAGATCGAATCAAGACGAGCCACCTGATGGCGGACACCACCGCGACCTGCCTGAGGCTTGCCGATGGTGCGCCCCAGGCTGGCGAGTACGCTCCGTACCCGGCCCGAAATTCGAGTGACCAGCCCGATCTGCCAGCATAAGGAGCAAGGAAGTGCAAGATCTGAAATCGTAATCGTTTACGTGCTTACGCCTCTTCTCGCCTGAGGGAATCGTGGGGCTGCGCGTGGCTGCCGGGCGTTTTGCGTAACCCCTAGTAGTGGCAGACGTTTAGGCAGAAAAAACGGGCGAGGAAATCCCCTGCGACCGATTGCCGGCATTGACAGCGCCCGATATGATAGGGACATCAATTATTAGCGCCCTAACGAATTGCCGGACCGCGTGCTGAAACACGATTTTCAATCAAGCGTTGGATACTGGACCTGTACGACGGCTCACCTGATTGAGCGCGCCTTGAATGACGAACTCTTGCCGCACGGTATCACCTACCGGCAGTGGCAAGTGCTGGCTTGGCTCGCTTTGGAAGGTCCTCTGTCACAAACCGACCTGGCCCAGCGTATGAAGATTGAGCCGCCCACGCTGGTCGGCGTGCTGGACCGCATGGAGCGCGACGGCCTGCTGATCCGCGAGAGCTGCCCCGATGATCGCCGGAAACGGATGGTGCGGCCACTCCCGCAGGCTGAGCCCGTTTGGAGAACGATCGTGGCCAGTACTGAGCGTGTGCGGGCCAAGGCCACCCGGGGATTAACGCCAGAGCAGGTTCAGACGCTGATTTCGTTGCTCCGCGCGGTGCAAGCGAATCTTCAGGAGGGGACGTCGACTGCCGATCCGGCCACACCAGACACACCAACATAAACCTTCCGCAATACCAGCAACGCCACGCATCGCCGCCGGGGGCTGGGCGGCCAACGCAGCACACCTTATTGCGGCAACGCGGCAATCGAATCGGCACCAGGCGGTACGAGGTTGGGACGCTAATTACCGCATTATTCTCATTTTGGCACTCTAGGAAGCGAACTCGATGAGTTGGTTTCGTGCAGCAGCATCCAACGTACGCTACCGGGTGGGATTGCTCGGTATGGCGGGAGCGTTTGCGCTTCTGGGGCTCTCGGGTTGCGAACGCGAGAACAAGTTTCAACCGCCGCCTCCGCCCGAAGTCACCGTGGCTCAGCCGGTGCAACAAGAGGTAGTCAACTGGATGGACTTTACCGGCACCACTCGGGCCGCGGCCAAGGTCGAACTCCGCGCTCGGGTGAACGGTTATCTCAAGGCCATCCATTTCAAGGACGGCGACGACGTCAAGCAGGGGCAGTTGCTGTTTGAGATCGAGCCGGCCGAATACGAAGTCGCTCGCAACTCGGCCGCAGCCGAACTGCAGAAAATGCAGACGGCACTACAACTTGCCGAGTCGGAATGGAACCGAATCGAAGACGCTTATCGGCGCGGCGCCATCACGCCCAGCGAGCGCGACGTGAAGGCGGCCGAACTGGCGTCTGCCCGGGCCAACGTGGCTGCCGCCCAGGCTGCCCTGGATCGGGCCGAACTGGATCTCAGCTACACCAAGATCTATGCCCCGATGTCAGGCCGGATCGGCCAGCACCTGGTCGACGTGGGCAACCTGGTGCAGCGCGAGCAGACCGTGCTGGCTGTGATCGAAAGCGTCGATCCCATTCACGTCTACTTCAGCGTGAGCGAAAGCCAGCTCCTCCAGTTCATGGAGATGATGCGCAATAACCAACTTCCCGACCCCAATCGCAAGCCGCCGGTGCTGTATGTGGGGCTGGGCTATCAGAACAACTATCCCTACCAGGCCACACTCGACTTCCGCGAATTCGGCGTGGACCCCAGCACCGGTACTACCATGCGGCGGGCGCGGATTCCCAACCCCGATGGCCAACTGGTGCCCGGTTTGTTCGTGCGAGTGCGGGCTCCCATTGGCGAGCCGACGCCCAAGTTGCTGGTCAGTGAAGTGGCCCTGGGGGCCGACCAGCGCGGCGACTTTGTGCTGGTGGTGAACGCTGAGAACAAGGTGGAGTACCGCCCGGTGCGGCTGGGGGCCCGCGTGGGTTCGCTGCGGGTGATCGAGGAAGGCGTTCAGCCTGGCGAATGGGTCGTGGTGAACGGCCTGCAGCGGGCGTTGCCGGGGGCGGAGGTCAATCCGCAACAGACGACGATGGTTGCTCAGTCGGATGAGATGGCCGGAACGGTAGCGGCCGGACGCGCGCCCTCCCCGAGCCAGACACTCTCTCAACAGCAAGGGCCACGCGCGCGATGATATCCAACTTTTTCATCGATCGGCCGATCTTCGCGAACGTGATCGCGATCATCACGGTGCTGATCGGCGCCGTGTCGTTGTGGTCGCTGCCGGTTGAGCAATACCCCGAGATCACGCCGCCCACCGTGCGCGTGACGACCAACTACCCGGGGGCCAACGCCGAGGTGGTGGCCAATACCGTGGCCGCGCCCATCGAGCAGCAGGTCAACGGCGTGGAAAACATGCTCTACATGTCGTCCACGTCGTCCAGCGACGGTTCGTACTCGCTCACGGTGACGTTCGACATCGGCACCGACCTGGACGACGCCCAGGTGCTCGTCCAGAACCGCGTGGCGATCGCTGAGCCGATGCTGCCCGAGGAAGTCCGCCGGCAAGGCGTGACCACCAAGAAGCAGTCGACGAACATCATTCTGGTGATCTCGCTGATCTCGCCCGACAACCGGTACGACAGCCTGTTTCTGGCCAACTATGCCACGCTCCGCTTGCGTGACGAGTTGAGCCGTGTGCCGGGCGTGGGCGAAGTGACCGTGTTCGGCACGGGCAACTACAGCATGCGCATCTGGCTGGACCCCGAGAAGCTCAAGGTCCGCGGCCTCACCACCGAAGACGTGATGGACGTCATCCGCGAGCAGAACGTGCAGGTGGCCGCCGGTCAGATCGGCCAGCCGCCGCAGGATGACGGCGACCTCGCGTTCCAGTACACCGTCACCACGCTGGGGCGGTTGAGCGACGTCGAACAGTTCGAGAACATCATCGTCAAGTCGGGCGACGGCGTGCAGATGACCCGGCTCAAGGATATCGCCCGGGTCGAGCTGGGGGCCCAGTCCTATGATCAATTCAACCTGTACAACGGCAAGCCGACCGCCAACATCGGCATCTACCAGTTGCCGGGCAGTAACGCCTTGGATGTGGCCCATCAGGTCCGCGAGGCGATGAAGCGGCTGAGCCGCTCCTTCCCCGAGGGGATGGAATACACCTTCCCGCTGGACACGACCCAGTTCGTCGAAGCCTCGATTCATGAAGTCTACAAGACGCTGATCGAAGCCGGCGTGCTGGTGCTGATCGTGATCCTGGTGTTCTTGCAGGACTGGCGGGCGGTGCTGATTCCTGCCACCACGGTGCCGGTGACGATCATCGGCGCGTTCGCGGCCATGGCCGCGCTGGGCTTCTCGGTCAATATGCTGACGCTGTTCGGCCTGGTGCTGGCGATCGGTATCGTGGTCGACGACGCCATTGTGATCGTGGAAAACGCGGCCCACCATATCGAGGCGGGCATGGCGCCCAAGCCGGCGACCATCAAGGCCATGTCCGAAGTGTTGGGGCCGATCATCGGCATCACGCTGGTGCTGATGGCCGTGTTCATGCCCAGCGCGTTTCTGGGCGGCATCACCGGCCAGTTGTACCGCCAGTTTGCGTTAACGATTGCCGCCACGGCGATCATCAGCGCCATCAACGCTTTGACACTCAAGCCGGCGCAGTGCGCCATGTGGCTGCGGCCGCCCAAGCCGCAGAAGAACATCCTCGCCCGCGGCTTCAACCGCGTGTACGGCTGGTTCGAGAGCCTGTACACGGCCATTGTGCGGGTGTTGGTGCGGCACGTGGTGTTCGTGATGCTGATCTTCATCGGCCTGATCGTGCTTACCGGCTGGTGGTACGTGCGGGTGCCCACCGGGTTCCTGCCGACCGAGGACCAGGGCTACGTGATGGTCGCCGTGCAACTGCCCGACGGCGCCTCGCAGCAGCGCACCACCGAGGTGATGCGCAAGATCGACGACATGCTGACGGGCATGGACGGCATCGATAGCTGGATCACCATCGGCGGTCTCTCGCTGCTGGACAACAGTAGCGCGTCCAACTCCGGTACGCTGTTTATCTCGTTCTCGCCGTGGGAAGAACGGTTCAAGCGAGGATTGACGCTCGAACGCCTGTTGGGCGAAATCCAAGGCAAGCTCAGCACCATCAAAGAAGCGATCGCCTTTGCCTTCCCGCCGCCGTCGATTCGCGGGCTGGGCGTTCGCGGTGGTTTCGAAATGCAGGTCGAAGACCGGGCCGACGTGGGCCGCAACGCCCTGTTCCAGGCGGTGCAGCAGATCGTGCAGGATGCCCGCACGCAGTCGGCGCTGTACCAGGTGAACTCGACGTTCCGGGCCGGTGTGCCGCAGTTGTACGTGGACATCGACCGCGAGAAGGTCAAAGCCCTGGATATCCCGCTGCAAGCGGTGTTCTCCACGTTGCAGGCGAACCTCGGTTCGGCCTATGTGAACGACTTCAACAAGTTCGGCCGCATCTACCAGGTGCGCGTCCAGGCCGCCCCCGAGTTCCGGGCTCAGCCCGAGGACATCGAGCAGTTGGAGGTCCGCAACCGCAAGGGGCAAATGGTTCCCCTGGGAGCCGTGGCCACCGTACACAAGTCGTTCGGTCCGCAAACCATCAACCGGTACAACCTGTATCCGTCGGCATCGATCACCGGGGAACCCGCTCAGGGGTATAGTACCGGCGATGCCTTGCTGCTGATGGAGCAGATTGCCGACCGGACGTTGTCTTCGCAGATGGGCTACGACTGGACCGGTATGGCCTACCAGGAAAAGCGGGTTGGCGGCGAAGGGATTCTGGTGTTCGGCATGGCCGTGTTGCTGGTGTACCTCGTGCTGGCCGCCCAGTACGAAAGCTGGTTCACGCCGGCCGCCGTGATTCTGGTGGTGCCGCTGGGCCTGTTGGGGGCGGTGGCCGCCGTGTCGTTCCGCGGGATGGATATCAACATCTACACGCAGATCGGCATCGTGCTGATCATCGCTCTGGCGAGCAAGAACGCGATTCTGATCGTGGAGTTTGCCCGCGATATCCGCCGCCGCGGCGAAGGCATCCTTGAAGCGGCAGTGGAAGCCTCGCGGTTGCGGTTCCGGCCCATTTTGATGACGTCGTTTGCGTTCATCCTGGGCGTGGTGCCGCTGGTGGTGGCCGAAGGTGCCGGTGCCGCTGGTCAGCGGGCGCTGGGTACGGCCGTGTTCGGCGGCATGATTGCCTCGACCGTGCTGGCCGTGTTCTTCGTGCCGGTGTTCTTTGTGATCTTCCAGCGGATGGGCGAGTTCTTCAGCAAACGCGAACGGCCCCAGCCCGCCGGGGAGGCGCACGACGAGCCCGCGACCAACGGCGCGGTTCACGGCGTCCACGCTACGACGACGGCCGCCCACTAACCTTGTCAACGTTTTTTTCACCATCGGGGAGCCGCGGTTGCTACTAGCCGCGGCTCCCCGTGTTCATGCGCGGACAGCGCCGATGGCGTGCCTCTTCAGGCACGCACGCTACCAGAACCAAACGGGGGGTGAACCTTGCCCTGGCCGGCGATGTCGATAGGATCACAGCGGAGGCAGCATGCCACTTTGGTATGGTCGTAGCGGATCCGCCTCATGTTCCTGATTGGGCGGCAAGGTTGGGCCCTGCCGCCGCCGTAAAGGCAATTCCGCTTGGCCTTTGCGGCACTATGATCCAGGCCGGTCGTTCGTCCGGCGGGGGGCCGGTGTTGGGCCGGCGATCTTTTGGATTCTTTGAAATCTGCCAGGCAGTCCAAGCGGCAGCCGGTGACCAGGTGTCTCCTTCGGGGCTGCCGCCTTGTAATGGCTGCCTGCAACCAGGGCAGGAAGTCCAAACCGTATGAACGCGAAACAACTACAAGCCTTGGGGATTCCGCGCGAGTGTGCGCCGCTGGCCGTCAAAGGCATTCAAGAGGCCATGGCGACCGGTATGCGCGGGAAGGAAGCCAAGCGTATTTTGAAGCAGTTGGCAAAGCAGCCTCAGGCGTACCTCGACGATCCTCACTTCGGGGCGCTGGCGGCCGAGCTCACCCGCACGGATCAGCCCGTGCAATCCGAGCCGGTCACCTACCGCACCTGGGGAACCGAAATCGATGCCAACGCACACCAGCAAATGCGGCAGGCGTGCGCGCTGCCGATTGCGGTCGGCGCAGCCCTGATGCCCGACGCCCACGTCGGCTATGGGCTGCCGATTGGCGGCGTGCTGGCGACCCTCAACGCCGTCGTGCCCTACGCGGTGGGCGTGGATATCGCGTGCCGCATGAAGCTGTCGGTCCTCGACGTGCCGGTGGAAGACCTGCACGAGCGTTCGGAACGCTTCCAGCAGGCTCTGGAGAAAGGTACGCGCTTTGGCGTGGGGGCTGAGTACAAACAGCCCCATTACCACCCGGTCATGGATCAGGACTGGGAAATTACCCGCATCACGCGCGAAAAGAAGGACACGGCGTGGCGGCAGTTGGGTACGTCGGGGTCGGGCAACCACTTTGTCGAGTTCGGCATTTTGACGTTGCCTGAAGCTGACCCTGAGCTGGGATTGGAAGCCGGCCGATACGTCGCCCTGATGAGCCACAGCGGCAGCCGGGGTGCGGGTGCCGCCGTGTGCTCCACGTACAGCAACATCGCCCGTAGTCGTTTGCCGAGCCAGTACAAGGAAGCCGGTCAACTGGCATGGCTGGACCTCGATACCGAGGCCGGCCAGGAATACTGGGCGGCAATGAACCTGATGGGCGATTACGCGGCGGCCAATCACGCGGTGATTCACCGTCGCGTGACGGAGTTGCTGGGGGCGGAGATCGTGGCCGGTGTCGAAAACCACCACAACTTTGCCTGGAAGGAAGTCCACAACGGGCAGGAGGTGATCGTCCACCGCAAGGGGGCGACGCCTGCCGGTAAAGGTGTGCTGGGCGTAATCCCCGGCTCGATGGCCGACCCGGCATTCGTGGTCCGCGGTCGCGGTTGCCCGGAAAGCTTCAACTCGGCCGCACATGGAGCGGGGCGACGCATGTCGCGCACCGCGGCCAAGAATCAGTACCGCTTCAGCACGGTGAAAAAGGAGCTGGAGGCCAAGGGGATCGTTGTCCTCTCGGCCGGGGCGGACGAAGTGCCGGGCGTCTACAAGGACATTCGCGATGTGATGCGCGAACAACAGGACCTGGTCGACGTCGTGGCCCAGTTCCAGCCGAAGATCGTCAAGATGTGCGGCGACGGTAGCCGTGCCGAGGACTAACGAACAGCCGCCCGCAAAGCAAAACGGCTCCGCGGCGAAACACGTCGCGGAGCCGTTTTTTGGTTGCACCACTTCACTTGCAGTTCGGGGCAGTGTGCTGCCCGAAGCGTGCTAGTTGGCCTTGGTGGGATCCTCGGCCGGGGCCGCGTTCTCGCCATCGGCCGCCGGAGCAGCCTCGGGCTGAGCCGCGCCGGCACTCTCCTTTTCCGGCCGCTTGAGCAACTCGCCGCGGAGCCAATCGGCCATATAGCCGATCACTTCGGGGCTGAGGTTCTCGGTCGGGAAGTCGGCGCCTTCCACATGGCCGAACGCCGGCATCATCTGCTGGTTGCTGCTGGGATCGCTGGAGAACACGTGGCCATAGAACCGTTCGGCATTGGGGTTGGAGATCATGCCGATGAGCCATTCCCGCGAGCCCCAGCCGGTGAGGTCCGGAGCACTGCCTTCGGAGCCGGCATCGTGGAACTTGTGGCACTGGGCACATTTTTCCTCGTCGCTGAGGATGGCCCGGCCCTTCTCCAGCAGTTCCTTGTCGGCCTGGGTTTCCGGTTCGTGGCCCGCTTCGGCCGCCAGCGCCACGGCGATCTGCTCAATAACTTCGGGCGTGTAACCGCTGTCGGCGGCCTGCATGTCCTCCTTCACGTAGGAGACCATAGTGCCTTCCTTGAGGGCGGTGTTGCCGAAGTAGTCGGGGCCATCGACCCGATTGGGATCGAGCAGGCCCTTGACCCATTCGCGGGTGCCAAAGCCGTACAGGTTGGGCGCCGCCGAGCGATCGCCCAGCACAAAACCGTGGCCCTGGCTATCGGAGTAGCCGTGGCAGGCAAAGCAGGTTTCGGTGATGGTGGTCAGCGCCACGGCCTTGGGATGGTTGCGCATCTGGTAGCGATGCCCCTGGGCGGGGATACCTTCCTCGGCCAGGTGCAACGCCAGGTCGCGGTTCTGGTGGGCAACCCACACCGCGTTGGCGTAGTCCTGGTTGCCCATGTCCTCTTTGATGGCCTCGTAGGTCAGGAAGCCGGCACCGCCCAGCAGCACCAGGATGAAGGCCACGTTGAAGTAGTGCCCTGCCTTGACGCGGCCGGTGAGCGGCATCAAGAACAGCACCAGCATCACCAGGCCGGGGACCACGATCGCGCCGACGAACTCGCCGGTTTCACCGTAGCCCTCAAACAGCTTGAGGAACTGGAACAGGAACAGGAAGTACCACTCGGGACGAGCGGCCGAGTATTCCTTCGCGCCGTCGGCCGGAGCGTACAGCTCGGCGCCCTTGAAGTAGAACGACAGCGCCAGCACCACGGCCAGCACGGCCAAGCAGGCGATGGCGTCCTTGAGTACCTGGTCGGGCCAGAACGACTGGTCGGGCCGCGTGATCGGCTGCTTGGCATGCAGCCCATGCCGGCGGAACACTGCCAGGTGGACGATCAGCAAGGCAATCAGCAAGCCGGGCAGGATGCCGGCGTGCAGCGCGAAGAACCGCGTGAGGGTGTGGTGGCCGTACTTCTCGCCGCCCACCACCAGGGTTTGCACCTCGGGGCCGACCGCCGGGGTCAGGCCCGAGAGGTTGGTGGCCACGGCCGTGGCCCAGTAACCCTTCTGATCCCAGGGCAACAGGTAGCCGGTGAGGGACAAGCCCAGCACGATCAGCATCAGGATCAGGCCGACCCAGAAGTTGACTTCGCGCGGCGCCTTGTAGGCCCCGTCCCACACGACCTGCATCAGGTGCAGCCCCAGCAGCACCACCATGGCCTGGGCCATGAAGTGATGGATACCGCGGAGCAGCCAGCCGCCTTCCATCTGCGTCTGGATGTAGTACACGCTTTCCCAGGCGGTGTTATCGCTGGGGCTGTACGCCATCCACAAGAACACGCCGGTGATCAATTGCACCGTAAACGCGAAGACCAGCGTGCTTCCCCACACGTAGCGCCAGCGGGCGCCGCCGGGGATGTTCTCGTACAAAGCCTCGTGCAGCAGTGCTCGATACCCGGTGCGATGGTCGAGCCAATCGGTGAACTTGCTCATGCCTTGGCGACCTTCTCGGCTTTGCCGGTGTAGAAGTTTTCGTAGCGGACCCAAACCTCTTGCCGGCCGTTAGCGCCCGGACGCAGTTCAACTTCGAGCGTATCCAGGCCGCGCGGGCTGGGCGTGGGCTGGATCACGCTGCCGTCCAGGTGGAAGGCACTATTGTGGCACGGGCACTTGAACTCCTTCTGGTCGCCGTTGTCGGCCAGACGCACCGAGCAGCCGGCGTGCGGGCAGATCGTGTTGAAGCAGCGCAAGTTGTCCGTCGAGGGCTCCGCCCGCGCCAAGAATACCGAACCGATCGGTTGCTGCGGGCTGAAGGTCCACTTGTCCCACATGTCGGCGATCACTTGGAACCGCCGCGGCGTGCCGTCCAGGGGGATCTCGTCCAGGAACGCCACGCGGATGAAGTCCTTGGAGCCACCGCTACCCCGGCGGCGCAACGGGCTGAAGAACGTCATCAAGCCCGTCACCAGCGGCACCGTGATAAGCACCGCGCCGAACACGGCAGCTAACAGTTTGGTTAAGAATCCGCGGCGGTCGTCACGTTCTGCTGCTTCGCTGGGCGAAGCTGAAGAACCGGAGCTTTTCGAAGTCGTCATGGCTCTCGATCGCAAGGTGGTTAGCAAGCACGAGAAACGGCAAACACGGCTGCCGCTGCCGCCGCGGGCCACGGTTTTACCGGTGCGGCTGAGCTACAGGAGATGCCGTAACATACTGGGAGGGAATGCTTGCGGTGGGAGGGTCTGGCGGCGGGCACATTAACGGCAGTCAGGGCCGAAGCTGCCGGCCACGCCGCGTGGTGAGTGGTCTGCCGTTCGCTGTTCCCCCCAGGCGATTTCGCAGATGGAAACCACCGGCGCGGCCGCACGCCAAAACGCGTAACCACCGCTGTTATTTGGGGAAAACGACGCATAACCACTTGCCGAATTATCGCATTGCCGCGCGCACAGCGTCAAGCACTTTGGCCTGGGCCTCCTCAAAGGTACCCGGCACAAATGCCCCCGCCGCCGCCTTGTGTCCGCCACCGCCAAAACTGCTGGCCAGCTTGCTGCAATCGACCGCGGCGGTGCGGCTGCGGAAGCTGATCTTGAATCCGCCGGTCGCCTGCTCCACCAGGATCACGGCGACCTCCACGCCCTTGACGGCCAGTGTCAGGTTGACCACGTCTTCGGTGTCCGAAGCCAACGCGCCGGTGGCCTCGAAATCCTCACGCAACACGGCCGTGTGGGCCAAGCGGCCGTCCAGCTCCGTCTGCGTGCGGGCCAGGATCCGCCCCCGCAGTTGCAGCCGGGCCAACGTGTCCTGCTCGTACAGGTCGTGATAGATCCGGGTGGGATTCGCGCCGGCAGCCACCAGCTTTCCGGCCAGGGCATACGTATACGCGGTGGTCGAGTTGAAGCGGAACCAGCCGGTGTCGGTCGCCACGGCCGCGAACAGGGCGTTGGCGATGGCCTCGTTGAGGGGTACGCCAAGCTGTTCGGCGGCCTCATAGACCAGCCGGCCGGTGGCCTCGGCCTGGGTGTTCTTGAACAGTTCGGCTCCCAGGTCGTCCTCACCCACGTGATGGTCGAGCACCAGCTTCAGGGCGTTACTGTTGCGGATGACCGGACCCATCTCGCCGAGCTGCTGCCAGGCGCTGGTGTCGAGGATCATGATCACCTCGACGTCGGCCAGCGACTCCGGCTGCACGTCGGTGCCCAATTGCTTGATCCGCTTGTCGGGATCGATGAACGCCAGGTTGGGCGGCACCGCGTGACCGTTGACGATCCGCACGTCCTTGCCCAGCGCGTCGAGCACGCCGGCCATGCCAAGCTGGCTGCCCAGGGCATCGCAGTCGGGGCGAATATGGCTGATCAGCAGGAACCGCTGATGCTGCTTGACAATTTCCACAAAACGGGGCCAGTTGATGGTCATGGCGTGTGTGCAGTCCGGCGCTGAATAAGGAAGCTGTTCGAATAAGCCGTGCGGGGAAGGAGAAGAAACTGGCACCGGTGCCGGCCGGGTGAGCGGCCCGACCACGCCCGCGGTCAGTAGCGGCGCCCAGGCGATCCTCGGCCCCGTTCATGCGGCAATGCGTTTGGCCTGTTCGACGTCCTGGACCAATTGGGCCCGCAAGGCGTCGACTCCTTCGAAGCTGCGAATGTCACGCAAGCGGCTGAGAAAGTCAACCTCGACCGCCTCGCCGTACAGCGAACCATGGTAGCCGATGGCGTGGACCTCCACCTTCAGGGCCTGCTCGCCGAACGTCGGGTTGGGGCCCACGTTGATCGCCGCCGGCCAGATTTCCTGCCCAACCAGCAGCCGGCCGGCGTACACGCCCGGGCCGGGCAGCAGCGTATCGATCGCTCCGATGTTGGCCGTGGGGAAACCGATCTGGGCCCCGCGGCCGGCTCCGTGGACGACCATGCCTCGGATGCGGTACGGCCTGGTGAGCAGTGCCGTGGCCTCGTCGATGTGGCCGGCGGCAATCAATCGGCGGACGCGGCTGCTGGACACCGTCTGGCAGTCGATCTCCAGGGCCGGGACGATTTCGAGCGAGATGCCGGCTTCGCGGCAGTATTGCCCCAACAGTTCGACATCCCCCGCCCGGTCGCGGCCAAAATAGAAGTTGGGGCCCTCGACCAGGGCCTTGGCGTCGAGCTGCTCGCGGATCAGATGGTCGAAAAACTCCCGCGGCGTGAGCTCCAGCAGGCGGCGATCGGTGGGGTAGGCCAACGTGGCATCCACGCCCAGCTCGGCCAGCAGTTGGGCTTTGCGATCGGTCCAGGTCAGCGGCGGGGGACACTGTTCGGGTCGCAGCAGCCGGACCGGGTGCGGATCGAACGTAAACACCAGGGCCGGCCCGCCTACGCGGCGTGCGGCCGCCAACAAACGTTCCACGAGCCCGGCGTGGCCGCGATGGACGCCGTCGAAATTGCCCACCGTGACCGCGCCGGATCGAAATTGGTCGGGCAGTTCTTCCAGACTGCGGAACAGCTTCACTAGCTTGGCCTCAACGAAGTTTGGCCCCTGCGGCCAAACGAAACAGAGCTTGCTTCAACGCGTTGTAGCACAGCACGGTTTGCGGCGGGAGCCGGGGCAGATTTCAGACAGGGCCGCGCTACAAAACATGATGGAATTGCCTGCCCCCTGGTGACGTCCGGCGAGGACGTTGGGGGCAGGCGTTAATGTAACGAAGTTAGACGGTGAAAGCTCAGCCGCCCGACGGCTTGGCCAGACGCAGCGCGATGGCCGAGCCGTTGATCACGGCGGCGATCCGGATCGCCTCGTGAACCTGGTCTTCGTTCAGGCCTTCCTTGAGCAGGCTGGCCTCGTGGGCGTTGAGGCAGGCCTCGCAACCGGCGAGTGCCGCGCACGCCATGGCACACAGTTCGAACTGCGCCTTGCCGCCGGGCGGGTTGGCCATCCGGTTCATCCGCAGGCTCGGCCGCCGCTGCTGGTAGGCCTCATTCTTGAGCATGTGCCGGGTGCGGTAATACACGGTGTTCATGCCCATCAACGACGCCGCTGCCTGGGCGTCGGCAATATCGTCGTCGCTCAACAGGTCGCGGCCATCGGCGATGAGAGCTTCGGCCAGCGATTGCGCGCCCAGGAAATATGCCGATGCCAGGGCTGCCGCGAACGCCTGCTTGGGCGTCAGCACCGTGCTTTGCAGCACCGAGGACAGGTTCAAACGCATGTCCCGGCACGACTCTGGCATTTGTTCCCGCAACGCGTCAATTCGTTCCACGACTGACCTCCGCTGATGGATTGTTGGTTGAGATGACACCAGGGCAGGCTGCTCGGCCGTGGTTGGACCGGCAAGGTTACGACCGCGGCCAGGCCAGTGCCGCCAGCATTCCCCTGGCACCTGTCATGTCATTATGAACTCTGTATCGGCCGCGGCCAGCATCCTACGCTGCGGCGATGTCTTGCCCGCAAGGCGGCGCAGCCGCGCGTTCGCTTTGCCCCAGGTGAGTGGGTTTTGGGGAGGGGCATGCAAGGATCACCGCCCCCGTTTTGAACCGGCTTCTGCGGCCCAATGGGTACGACAATTTGTCGGCATGCGGGGTGGTGACGGCTCCAACCTCAGAATACGAAAACCTTTTGGCGCCGATTCCGCGCGTCACGGAAAAGCCGTTCCCCAGTGGACAATCCCACAACTAGTGGGGAAAAGCAGCATGGTAGATGGCTAAGTGTTCCCCGTTTCGGTGCTCGTTTGACGCGGTACTGTATCAGGTGGACCCAGCCGTAGGCGCTCGGGCGACGACAGCCACGACTCCCCACACGGACGCATCGAACTTACGAGTGCGCTTTCGTCGGCTGGTGTTGACAAAAGTGTGTGGCGGAACCAGGAAGAAGGGCCAGTTTTCTTACGGAATGCGTTGAGGGCGCGCGGGGCTTGATGCGCGCTGCTCCCGAGGGATTGCTTCCCTTTGCTGTCGTCTTGCCGTTTGTGACGTTGCCCGTGCCGGTTTGGCATGCGCTTGGCTATTGGGAGTGGTGCCGTTTCCGGCGCTCGCCGACTTGGCCAATACGGCAGCCCTGCTGACTCTTCGTCCGCCCACGGCGGAGGCGCCGATCCCGCCTGCTTTTGGTACGTACCCGCACTCCCCTGTTCACCATCATGACCCAGCACGCCCCTGCCAGCGAACTGCCCGTGATCGCCGACCTGGACCTGCGGCTGGACCGCGACGTGTTTCTACGTTCGCTGCTGCGGGAACTGGCCGGCACCCTGGAGGAAGTGGTGGGCCAGGAGGAAGCCGCCGGCTACATCAGCGTGGTGGGGCAGCGGATTGGCGACCAGATCAACGCCTCGTACCGGCAGGGGCTGGCCGTGCAGCGGCTCAATGCCCAGCAAGTCGCCCAGGTGCTGGTCGATTTCAAGCGGCGGATTGAGGGCGACTTCTACGTGATCGAGCAGGACGACGAAAAGATCGTGCTGGGCAACCGGACGTGCCCCTTTGGCGACAAGGTGCTCAACCGCCCTGCCCTGTGCATGATGACCTCCAACGTGCTGGGCGTCATCGCGGCCGAAAACCTCGGCTACGCCAAGGTCGACATTCAAGAGTCCATCGCCCAAGGTCAGGCCTGTTGCCGTGTGGTCGTGTATCTGAAGCCGACGGCCGAGGCCCAGGCCGGCTGGGGACGCGAATACTTTCGAGGCTGAAGGGTAGGACGCTTGTGATGTCTCCCGACGACTTTCGTCGCCTGGCCGATCTCAACGCTGAGCCTGCCTTGCTGCTATCCCGCCAAGGCCGCGTGCTCGCGGCGAACCGGCACATGCGGCAACTGGGCCTCGCGCCCGAGCGGCTTCCCGGCCGGCACCTGTCTGAGATTGCCGCAGCGCCCGGCTTGAACGATTACTTGCGAATGTGTGCCCGCACCGCCAACCCGGTGGTTGGAGCTGCCGAAGTGCACGGCGACGACGGCCGGGTATCCAAGTGCCGCTGCTATGGAGCGGTACTGCATTTTGATCCCGAGGGCCAACACACGCAAATCGTGCTGCGGTTTGCCTCGCGCGAAGGGCCGGAGAACCGGTTTCTTGCCCTGAACCAGAAGCTCGCGGAGTTGAACGCCGAAGTGCGTCTCCGCCGTCTGGTGGAGCGGCGGCTGCGGGAGCAGACCGACTGGCTTCAGGTCACGCTCTCCAGTATCGGAGATGCGGTCATCACGACCGACGCCGCAGGCAGTGTGACCTTCCTTAATCCGGTCGCCGAAACGCTCACCGGCTGGCCGGGTGGCGAGGCCGTTGGCAGACCGCTGGACGAGGTGTTTTGCATCATCGACGAGACGAGCCGCGAGGCGATCGAAAGCCCGGTGAGCAAGGTGCTCCGCCACGGCACGGTTGTGGAGCTGGCGAACCACACGCTGCTCGTTGCCCGCGACGGTACCGAGCGGCCCATCGACGATACCGCGGCCCCGATCCGTGACGCCAACGGCAATCTGATTGGCGTGGTACTGGTGTTCCGTGATGTGAGCGAGCGGCGGCAGAGCCAGCAGACGCTACGGCAACGGGCGGAAGAACTGACCGAGGCCGACCGCCGCAAGAACGAATTCCTCGCCATGCTCGCCCACGAGCTGCGCAATCCGCTAGCGCCCATTCGCAGCGGGCTGGACCTGCTGGCGGTCGAACATGGCGAGAGCGAAGCCATCCAGTTGATGCAGGAACAGGTCGCCCACGTGGTGCGGCTAGTCGACGACCTGTTGGATGTCTCGCGGATTGTCACCGGCCGGATCGAACTGCGGCGCGAGACGGTGCCGCTTCGGACGATCATCACTCGAGCTGTCGAAGCGGTGAGACCGCTGATGACCGAGCGGGATCACCACTTGCACGTTGCGCTGCCTTCGGAGCCGGTATACCTGTACGCGGATCCGGTGCGCATGACCCAGGTGCTCACCAACCTGCTGCACAACGCGGCCAAGTACACCGATCCCGGCGGCGAGATTCAGTTGACGGCGCGATGCAGCCGCGACGGCGTCACCATCGCGGTCAAAGACAATGGCATCGGCATTGCGCCGGCACTGCTGCCCCACGTGTTTGAGCTGTTTATCCAGTCCGAACGCACCATCGATCGCTCGCAGGGCGGGCTGGGGCTGGGCCTGACCCTGGTGCGCAACCTGGTTGAGTTACACGATGGCACCGTGGCGGCCTACAGTCGTGGCCCAGGATGTGGGAGCGAGTTCGTCGTGAACTTGCCCATCCATGCCGCGACCAGTCAGACGCCGGCCCAGCGTCCTGGTGTCAGCCAGTTGCCGTCGCGGCGGTTCCTGGTCGTCGACGATAATGTGGGCGCCGCCAAGATGCTGCGGCTGTTGCTGCTGCATTACGGCGCCGAGGAAGTCGACCTGGCGCACGATGGCCCCGAGGCCCTCCAGGCGGCTGCTGCCCATCGGCCTGAGATCATCCTGCTGGATATTGGCCTGCCCCGGATGGATGGATACGAAGTCGCCCGGCGGCTCCGCGGCGAACTGGGGCTGACGGATGCGCTGCTGGTGGCTGTCACCGGGTATGGGCAAGCCGAAGACATCAGCCGTTCGATGGCGGCCGGCTTCGACGAGCACCTGGTAAAGCCGCCCAGCCTTGAAGCCCTGCTCGCGCTGTTCACGCATCCCAAGCTCGCTGGGCAGCCGGCCGTGAAATGAACGGTCGCGAAGTAAACGACTATCCCGCCGGGGAACTCATCGGTAAAGCGCTAACCGCCTCGCTCTGGTAAGCCGTTCCAGGTGCCGCCGCGCTTGGCTTGCGCACTCGCTACCGCCCTGCCGGACCGGCATTGAGGATCTGGTTGCGGCTGAAGTTGAACATCGTGTCGACGTACCGCCAGCGCAAGAACCACTTGGCAACCGTGGCGCTATCCGCGCCCCGGGAGATGACCACCGGCCCCTGCAAACGCACGGCGGCCTGGTTGGGGATCACAAACCGGCGGCCAGTCACCGGGTTTTCGTAGGTGAGCGTTTCGTTGACCGAGATCGGCACGTCGACGTACACCTCAACGGCGATGTCGTCGCTCCCGTGGATCAGGAACGACTGGCCGGGCTGAATCTCAATCGACTGCTCGTATTCCGGGCGGGCCTGGTTCAGCAATCCACCGGGACGCAGCGGCGGGACGGGCTCGATGAACTGGGCGATGGTGATGCCGGAGCCCAACAGAACCAACGCGGCGACCGCCAGAGGAATCAGCGTAGTACGTTTCATGGCCTACCTCGCCAGAGCAGATATGGAGCAAGAACGGATACATCGTCGGTACGGCAAGCATACGTTATGGCCGACAGCGCCGCCGGCGCCCAACGTAACTGCCAGCCTACCCAGCCGGGGGGAGGTTTGCACGCGGCGATGACCGGCCTGCCCGCGGAGCGCTTGAGGGGCGCTCCGATCGCGGTTCCCCCCACAAAGCGGCGTCATAATCCGTTCGATCGCACCAACCAATTCGATCGGACCCAACAAAAACAGCCGGGCTTGCCTGTGTTGGCAAACCCGGCTGCTGAGTTGTCAACCGATCGGTCTTAGCTCGTCGTCGGCGGTCTTACACGCTGCTGGGCAGCGGCTTGGCCGGAACAGCCTCGGTCGCGTGCTCATCCACCGGCGTCTTGCTGAGCCACGCCAGCAGCGGAGCGGCGATGAAGATCGAGCTGTAGGTACCGAACACCACGCCGACGCACAGGGCGAAGGCAAAACCGTGGATCGCCTGGCCGGCGAAGAAGAACAGAATCACCGTCACGATCAACGTCGTACCCGAGGTGAGCAACGTACGCGACAGCGTCTGGTTGATGCTGCGGTTGAGCATCGCAATGGTGATGTTCGGGCTCTTGCCCTTCACTTCGCGGATGCGGTCGAAGATCACGATCGTGTCGTTCAGCGAGTAACCCATGATCGTGAGGAACGCGGCCACCATGTCCAGCGAGATCTTGAACGGATCGATGAACGGGATGGCGACCAGGTAAGCCGAAATGGCCACCGCACCCAGCACGATGAGCACGTCGTGCACCAGGGCGATTGCCGCCGCCAGACCATACGATACCCGCTGGAACCGGATCCAGATGTAGATCACGATGCCCACCAGGCAGGCGAAGATCGCCGCGATGGCCTGGCCGGCGGTCCGGGCCGCCACACTACCCTGGATGTTGTCGATCGAGGGGAAGTACGGCTGCGTGGCCAGGATGTCGTTGGCCTGGGCAATAGCCGCGCGAGCTTCGGCTTCGCTGGCCGGGATGCTTACCGTCCAGGTGTCGAAGGAGACGGTGCTGCCGGGCGTGTAGTCCGGGTGGGTGGCCGTCACTTCGGTGCCGGGCGGCAAGGCCGAGTTCTGGAGCAGCTTCACCACGTCGTCGTGGCTGATCAGTTCCGCGAACTTCAACTGGAACTCCAGCGCTGGCTGCCGCGGATCATAACCGGGAGCGACTTCGTCGCCGGCATCATCGGCAACCGCTTGGGCATCGCCGGCCGGAGCCGCCGCGCCCGCGGCCGGGGCGGCCGTGTTCTGCGCCAGCAGCACCGGCAGAACCTGATCATCGGCCGCGGCGATCAGCAGGTCGCCGCCGCTGCGTGTCCGCCGCCGCAGCGAGGTCTTCGGCCCCGGCTCTTCCTGGCCGCCGGCTAGTTGCACGCTCACGATGCTGTTACTGGCCAATTGACCCTTGAACAGTTGGGTCAAGACGGCCTCCACCACCGTGCCATCGGCATTGGAGGTGTTGAGGTAAAAGTGCTTCCGCGGATCGGATTCGTCGATCTGGGTGATTTCGCTGATCGCCGTGTCGGGAAGCATGGCCGCGTTCTTGTAGGCGGCGAACTCTTCATCGGTGAACTCGGCAATCGGCTTGGGCTCAGGCAGATTGAGGTCGACGTTCAACGCCGTGCCATCGCGCTCGGCCTCCACGGTCGCCAAGATGATCGACCGCGGCAGGATGTTGGCCCTTTCGAGGGCGGCCCGGACCTGACGGTCAACTTGGAGGCCGACCAGTTCCAGGATGTTGTCGCGGGTGGCGGCAGCCACACGATTATTCCAGCCGTCGCGGCCGTCGATGTCGGCGCGGAACTTGGTGATGTCGATGTCGGCGCCTTCGCGGAACAGCACTTCCGCCGAAGTACCGCCGGTGAAGTCGATGCCCAGGATCGAACGACCGCGGGCCACCACGGCGACCAGGCCGATGGCAATCAGGATCAGCGAGAACGTGAGGCACGCGGCACGCTTGCCCATGAAGTCGTAATTCGCATTGCGAATCAGGTTCATCATGTTCAGGCTGCCGATCCAGCGGCGCCGCTCGGCGATGTCGAACACCAGCCGCGAGCAGAAGATCGCCGTGAACATGCTCATCAGGATGCCCAGGATGAGGATGATGGCGAAGCCGCGGAGTTCGTCGGTGCCGATCACGTACAGCACCACGGCCGTGATGAGCGTCGTCAGGTTGGAGTCCACGATGGTGGTCGTGGCCCGGGAGAAGCCGTTGCGGATGGCCATCCGCAGGGCGGCTCCGCGATCGAGTTCTTCACGGATGCGCTCGAAGATCAGCACGTTGGCGTCGACCGCCATACCGACCGTGAGCACCAAACCTGCCAGGCCGGCCAGAGTGAACGCTGCCTTGACGGAGATCATCAAGGCCATGATCAGCAGCAGGTTTGCCAGCAGGGCCAAGCAGGCCACGAAGCCGGCAAAGCGGTAGTACACCAGTACGAACAGCAGCACTGCTACGAGCGATGCCGCGATCGAAAACTTACCCCGGCGGACCATGTCTTCGCCCAGCGTGGCAGCGACGAAGCGAGCCCGGGTGGGGGTCAGCTCGGCAGGCAGCGCACCGGCGTTGAGCACGGCGATCAGTTCATCGCGCTCCTGTACGGTGAAGTTACCTTCGATCACGCCGTCAGTACTGATCACCGCGTTGATCGTCGGGGCCGAGGCAATCTCGCCGTTAAGCACCACGGCCAGATGCCGGTAGAACGGCCGGCCGCTTTCCAGGCCCGTGGGCTGGTTGGCCCGGGTCAGATTGGCAAAGGCCCGACCGCCTTCCGCATCGAAGTGGAAGCTGAGCGAGGGCCGGCCTTGGGGATCGATTTCGGGGGCCACGCGCAACAGGTTGGTGCCCGTCACCCGCTGCGATTCGCTGGTGGGATGGACCACGAGCACTTCGAGGCGGCCATTCTCGCCGGTGCGGGTGATGTAGTCGCCCCGGCTCATGGACTCGATGGTGTCGGGCTTGTTCTGAACGGGAATCCACGAGGCCAACAGCCGGCCGTCGCGAATGATTTGCTTGGGCGCCCCTTCGCGGGTCGCGATCTGGATGATGGGCTGGTGATCGTTGTGGTTGGCGGTGATCAAGAACTCCAGTTCGCCCAGGTTTTCGATCTTATTCTGGAGCTGTTCGATCTCGGCCGCCGGAATCTCCGGCACGATGATCTCGATCTGGTTCACGCCAAAGGGCCGGATCGTGATCTGCTGCACGCCGGCGGGGTCGATACGCTCGCGAACGGCGGCGATCAGCCGATCGATCTGGAAGTCCTGCCCCTCGCGCGGTTCGTACTCGTAGACGAAGATCGCACCACCGGCCAGGTCGATGCCCAGCTTGACGGTGCCCGTGGCGACGATCAGGCCGCTCAGCAGCAAGGCGAAGAGGACCAAGGAGATGCGCCACGAGGTATCCGGCATGCGGAGCCGGCTACTGAGGAATCGCCCCAGGACGTAAGACAGGGCGACGATGGCGACAATGATCAGCAGTTTCAGGCCGGGGCCGACTCCGTCGGCACCGGCTTGAGCTGCGGCGTTGTTCGCCCCCGCGGCTTGCGCGAACAAGGCGTACGAAAAGCTCGCGAACATAACTATTCCCTACGTTACTTCGACGATTTCTCGCCTTCGGGTTCGTCCGTGATGACTTGATGGATGGAGCTGCGCAAAACCCGCAGCTTGGTGTTGTTCGTTTCATCGACGCGGATCACCACCTCGTCGGTTTCCGCGTGGATGCTGCTGATCACGCCGATGATGCCGCCGATCGTCACAACCTTGTCGTTCTTCTTGAGTTGCGACAGCATCTCGGTGCGCCGCTGCCGCTCGCGGGCCTGCGGGCGGACCATCAAGAAGTAGAACAGCACGATCATGCCGATGAAGAACGGCAGCATGCCCAGATCTTGCCCGCAGGCTGGAGCCTGGCCCGGCCCCCGTTGCGGTGCCGCCGGAGCGGCTTGCCCTGGCTGCCCTTCTTGGGCTTGTGCTAGCAGCAGATGGTTCACAAATGCGTCCACGTCTGACCTGTATGAACGTAAACGGCCCGGCGCCGCGCCGGCTGCCGGGCCGTAACATGCAGTGCAACCAAAGCGTGCATGTTAAAGCTTTGCGGGCTAACCAGCAAGGGGAAGTATGCGGGCAGGGAAGGCTTTACCGCCGGCCTGCGCTACTGTGTGGCTCCCCTTCCGGCGGATGACAGCATTTTCCCCAAAGGTGCGGACTGCGCGAAGGCGTAAGCGGCCCGTCTACGGGACATTTCACGGCTGGGGGGAAGGCAGCGGATTATGCGGGTTGCGCAGGCTTTCTGCCTTGCCGGAAAAGGGGCGTGGTCCGAGCGGAAGCGTCACTACGGCCGATTCATCGCCCCGGCCGTTGCTGGGGTCGGCTCCTTGTTCAATAATGGACGCAGTGGATCAGGCCGCCTGGACGTTGTCGGCCGCTGCACGTTGTGCCAAGATCTCATCCCACCGGAGCAGGGGGAATACTCATGCGAAGCAAACTGGCCGGACTCGCCGTGGTGACTGCCATCGTCGTCCTGGTGGGGACGCTTGCCGGTCAGGCTCCGCCGCAGGGCAAGACCCTGCCGCCGCAGAAGTTCGACCAGTCGCTCATCAACAAGTTCTTCCCCGACCTTCGCCAGGCGGTGGGGCCCGGACAACCTGGCGGTCAGGTGGTGGCTAGCAGCACGCCGGCGATGGCGGCGCCGGGAGGCGCGGCTCCGGCTGGCGCAGCGAGCGGTGGCGCCGGCAGCTCCGGCGGTGGTTGGAAGGACATCATTTCGTCGGACACGCTCGAGGGCGAAATCAAGAAGGGCGTGCTGGAAGTAGCCGACACCGTGTCCTCGTTGGGCAAGTTCAACACGGGCCACCGCACCACGCGCAAGGTTTATAGTGTGCTGGCCGTGTGCTTTGCCGTGATCGCCGAGTACGAAGGCGATGTCCGCTTCAAAGACAAGGCGGCCGGCATGCGCGACATCGTGGGCCGCAGCGCGTTCAACTGCAAAGTGGCCTCGCAGGGCGCCTTCAACGAAGCCAAGATGCGGTATGAAGACCTGCAGTCGCTGGTCCGCGGCTCGTCGGTCGACGTGCCCCAGGCGGAAACGAAAGTGCCGTATAACGAGAAGGTGGCCAACCGTCCGCCGCTGATGCAGCGGATGGAAGACGCATTGGACCGCGGCCTCAAGCCCCTCACGGCCAATAAGGCGGACTTTGAAGCCAACAAGGACAAGATCCTGCATGAGGCTGAGATTCTGCGGATGCTGGCCAAGGTGATCCAGGATAGCAGTTACGAGTACGCTGACGACGATAGCTACATCGAACACGCCGTAGCCATCGAGAACGAGTGCGCCAACATCATCAGCGGGCTGAAGACGAACAGTCTCGAACAAGTGCAGTCGGCCGTCGGCGGCATCAACAAAGCCTGCAGCGCCTGCCACGAGTTCTTCCGCGGCTAAGAACGTCACACGCGGCTTGCACTGTCTTCTCTTCCTTCTCTTCTATCGAGCGGTCACGCGTTGCGCGCTGCACTCGGTGCGTTTGCATCGCGCATGTTGCGGTACCCATTTCTTGCGGTGCCGGGTTCTGCTGCGCGGGGTGCTTTCCTGGCATGCCCCCAGCCAAAGCTTGCAACGGCCTAAGGCATGGGGCAGAATCGCCACTTTGGGGAATAAGCTGCCTGTGTCTGCCATGGCGGCGAAATGGCGCGGCAGGGGGATTGGGGGGCGGTGACGAGATTACCGCGTGCCCTGGCGCCGCCGCTCGCGGCACCAGACGCAGTTGGCCTTCGCCGATCGGCACGTCCGGCGCAAGAGAACCGCTGTATGAGCCAGCTATCGCAACGCAACCCTGGCGACGACGCGCCGCAATCGTCCGAGCCTCGCCAGGACACGGTTAGTACCGTCCAAGAGCCGCCCACCACGTTCTGGAAGACGATGCGGCGGCTCGGGCCGGGCCTCATCATCGCCGGCAGCATCGTCGGCTCCGGCGAATTGATCGCCACTACCAAGACGGCGGCCGAAGCCGGCATCAGCCTGTTGTGGCTCATCATCGTGGGCTGCCTGATCAAGGTGTTCTGCCAGATCGAGCTGGGGCGGTACACCATCTGTAACGGTCAAACCACGCTGGCCGCCTTGGACACCGTGCCCGGCCCCAGGGCCAAGGTCAATTGGATTGTCTGGTGGTGGTTTCTGATGATGCTGGCCAGCGTCGGGCAGCTTGGCGGCATCGTAGGTGGCGTCGGGCAATCGCTGGCCATTGCTTGCCCGATCTACGGCGATTACGTGCGGGCCATTGCCCTGCCCTCGGAACGCGAGTGGAAACGCTACTTGCACTGGGAGGAGCAACTGCCGGTCGAAGAGCAGCGGCTGGCGGAACTGACCGGCACGGAGCGGCAAGAACTCGAGGCCAAGCTGAAACGCATCCGGCTGGGGCAGGAGTTTCTCGATCGCAAGCTGAACCGCCAGGCATGGCTGGATACGCTCACGGAATTGCGCGAATCGCCCGACGCCGGCTCGGCCAAGAACACGCGGCACATCGAATCGCTGGAGCGGCAGCTTGAAGAGCATCGCGAGCGGATCGTCGCAGCCAGGGCTGCCGTGCTCGAGTTGATTGCGGCGGAGAATCCAATTGAGCAGGCCAAACAAGAGCTTGCCCAGGTTGAGGTGTCACCATCGGCCGATGCCGCGTCTGTCGCCCAGGCTCGGCAGCATCTGGAAGAAGTGACCAAGGCCAACGAAGCTGCCGTGAAAGCGGCCAAGGCCAAGGTCAACGCGCTGCTGGAACCACAAACGCGGGACGACAAGATCTGGGCCGCCATCGCGGCGGTGGTGACGATTGCCCTGTTGTACCGCGGCCGCTATCGCGTGGTGGAGAATCTTTCGACGGTGCTGGTGGTCACGTTCACCTTTGTGACCGTCGGTAACGTGATCGCGCTGGAGATGCAGCCGAAGTTCCGGCTGGAACTCAGCGATTTTCTCCGCGGCTTCGGCCTGCCTGAGGGCGGCGGTTTGGCCACCGCGCTGGCCACGTTCGGCATCATCGGCGTGGGAGCCACTGAGCTCATCGCGTACCCGTACTGGTGCTTGGAGAAAGGCTACGCCCGATTCACTGGGCCGAAGAGCGACGACCCCGCCTGGGAACGTCGTGCCAAGGGTTGGTTGCGGGTAATGCACTACGACGCCTTTGTGTCGATGATCATTTACACCGTTGCCACCCTGGCCTTTTTCTTGATGGGCGTTGCCGTGCTGTACAAGCAAGGGCTGGTGCCCGACGGTATGCGGATGGTCAGCACGCTGATGGAGCAATACCGTCCGGTGTTTGGCGAGTATGCCCCGTGGTTGTTCCTGGTGGGGGCGATTGCCGTACTGTACTCGACCTTCTTGGTCGCTACGGCCGGCCACTCGCGGACGTATACCGACAGCCTCAAACTCTTTGACTTGATCGACGCCAACAACGAAGTGTCGCATCAGCGGTCGATCTCGGCCTTCTGCGTCGGTATCCCGATTGTATGCGTGATCACGTATGCATCGGGCTTGAACCCAGTTACGCTGGTACTGGCCGGCGCGTTCATGCAGGCGCTGATGTTGCCGGTGCTGGGCTTCGCGGCGGTTTACTTCCGCTTTACCCGGACCGATCCGCGGTTGCGGCCTGGCCGCGTGTGGGACGTGCTGCTGGTGATTTCGTTCTTGGGACTGCTCCTGACCGGGTTGTGGAACCTGTACGAGCTGTTCTTCGTGTGAGTAGGCATCCTCAGATGACGCACCAAGTTTCCGGACGCCGCGAGTTCTTGCGCGGGGCGGCGGCAACCGCCTTGTCGGCCACTTCGTTAACGGTTGCTGCCAGCCTGCATGCCGGGCAGCCAGGTTCCGGCACCTCCCAGGGACCAGCCTTGCCGGCTGCCGGGGCCGCGCAGGCATCTGGCGGTGCACGCCCGCAACCGCAGCGGCCTCCCCTGCCGGCCAAGGGCAAGTTCCCCGTAAAGGCGATCTCGTCGCACAACGGTCTGGAAGCCACCCGCCGCGCGTACGAACTGCTGCTGGAAGGCAAGGACACGCTCGAAGCGGCCGTCGCCGGCGTGCAAATCGTGGAGGACGACCCCAACGATCTCACGGTGGGCTACGGCGGTTTGCCCAACGAGAACGGCATCGTCGAACTGGATGCCTCGGTGATGCATGGGCCCACGCACCAGGCCGGTGCGGTGGCGGCCGTACAGAACTATCGACATGTTTCGCGGCTGGCCATGTTGGTCATGCAGCAGACCGATCATGTGCTGCTGGTCGGCCAGGGAGCGATGGATTTTGCCCGGGCACAGGGGTTCAAAGAAGAAAACCTGCTCACGGAAAAAGCCCGCAAGATCTGGCTCTATTGGAAGCAGACTCGCAGCGATATCGACGACTGGCTGCCGCCGCCCGACGATCAGCTCGATCCGGACGTCAAGCAGTTCTTCAACCGGCCGACAGGCACCATCCATCTGGCCACGATGAATGCCGATGGCGATATCTCAGGCGTGACCAGCACCAGCGGCCTGGCGTTCAAGCTGCCTGGCCGCGTGGGCGACTCGCCGATCATCGGGGCCGGGCTGTATGTCGACAACGAAGTTGGATCGTGCGGCAGCACCGGTCGCGGCGAGGCGAACCTGCAGAACCTGTGCAGCTTTGCCGCCGTGGAACTGATGCGTCAGGGCTACTCGCCCGAAGAGGCCGGTCTGGAAGTGCTGCGTCGCGTGGCCAAGACCACGCCGGCCCGTCTGCGCGACGATCAAGGCCGCCCCAAGTTCAACCTCAAGTTCTATGTGCTGGCCAAGGATGGGCGGCACGCCGGGCTGAGCATGTGGGGGCCCGATAAGTTCTCCATTACCGACGCCAACGGAACCCGCCACGAACCGTGCGTATCGCTCTATCAGCGCCAGCGGTAAGTCCGCCGACTGGCCATAGCGCTGGCCAAGAACGCAGCTCCTAGGGAAACAGTTGCGACGTATTGCGCGTCCCGCTAAGGTGGGGTGTGCTTGGTGGGCGGCCCTGCCCTGCTTTGCCGCATCATCTCTTGGAGAACCACTACGATGAATCGTCGCGTGCTTGGCCTGGTGTTGCTGGTTGGCGCAGTGGTGGTGATGCCTTCGGCCGCGTTGGCGCAAGACGCTGCGGTTGCCTGGCCACCGGAGCTTCCTGGAGCCAAGCACGGCGCGCTGACGATCACCAGCGAGCTATTCCTGCAAGTGCCCGACACGGTGCAGGAAGCACGTAAAGATCCCGCCGCGGCGCCTTTTGCCGTGGCCCAGGTTCCGCCCACGGTGGATTTCGCCTTCCACCGCGACCTGGGGCCGGACGCCGTGAACCGCCGGTTGTGGTCAAGCTGGGGCGACATCGGCCTGGCCGCCGATGGCAGTGTCTATTGTGGCATCGGCGACCACGGCAACGATGCCGGCGGTGATGCCCGGTGCTTTATCTACCGCTGGGACCCTGCTAGTAAGACGCTGGAACAAGTGGTCGACATGGCCAAGGTGGTGCCGGCTCGGCCCGGTCAGCCAGCGTGGTCGAAGGTCCATGCCAAAATCGACCAGGGGCCCGACGGCCGCATCTACTTTAGTTGCACGCTCAATAACGGCGGCGCGGCCGGCGATCCCAAGTACGGCTGGACCGAGCAACTGCCGGGCGGGCAGTTGTACGCCTACGATCCGGCCACCGGCAAGGTCGAGGTGGTGACCAGCCTGCCGCCCAAGCGATGCACGGCGACTTCGGCCATGGACCTGAAACGCGGCATCTGGTGGTGCAACCTGGAAGCCGGCGGTGGCGACGCGTTGTTTGCGTTTGACCTGAAGACCGGCAAGACGGCGTTTCAGTCCAAAGACGGCGTGGTGGCGTTCAATCGGGCATTTGCCCTGGCGGCCGATGGTACGGTGTACTTCAACGGTCCCGAAGGCCGCATCTGGAAGTGCGAGCCCAAGACCAAGTCCATCGCGCCCACGAAGTCGGCGTTTCCCGACGACACGCCCGGGATGCGCGCCGCTTCACCTCCGGCGAGCGATGGTTCCATCTACGGTGTCACACACAAGACCAATCAGCTATTCCGGTACGACCCGGCCAAGGATGAACTGACTCTGTTGGGCCCCTGCTGGCTCAAGGGGCTTTATACGACGGTGGTCGAGGCCTCACCCGACGGAAAATACCTGTACTACCTGCCGGGCGCTCACGGCCAGGCGCACTCCCAGGGCGCGCCGGTGGTGCAGTACGAGATTGCCACCGGCAAGCAGAAGGTGATCTGCTTCTTGGGGCCCGCCTTTCAGAAGTTCTGCCGTTACGTGCCCGGCGGTACGTATGGCATCAAGCTCTCGGCCGATGGCAGCACCCTCTATGTCAATTTGAACGGGCATCCGGTCGATGAGCTGCGACCGGCCAAGATGCGGCCCATTGGCTTTGGGCTGACGGCGTTCGCGGCCATCCATATTCCTTCGCAGGAGCGCTAAGACGCAGCGAGTTGTAGCGGCCGGTGTGCGGTGCTTTTGTGCCTGACATCCACCAGTTGGTGTGGGCGATCGATTGCCGCGAATGGGGGCCAAAAGCCACGAACCATGAGCCAGCGCTTGGCGTAACCGATATAGCCGATACTGTCGCTGCAAGCGGACGCCTTTGCGCCGGAAGTTGCTTTGCTACTTGGTTAAAACACGGTAGGCTGGAACCAGTACGTCAATCCGCGCATATCGTTGGGGTTGGCCGGGCCGTTTCCATGCACTGATCGCAACCACTTGCAGCCGGCCTGCCTGCCAGGTCGGGCGGCCCCGCTCAAGTTGCCGCAGCGGTAGCGGAGTTCCCTTCTAACGAGCAAGTGCGCCCACGAACGGGCACCTTGGGCCAGTACAACGGCCGTGCTTCCCTTCCGCCGAGGCTCCTGGCGGACGGCCAGAGACGAGGAGATCGGGGATGAACATGACGCGCACCCCATGGATTCGGTCCGCAGTGATCGCCGTCGCGGCCGTTGCGCTCGCCCTGCCTGCGACGGTGACGCCGGTCGCGGCGCAGCAGGATTCAATCCCGTCGGTACTCTATTACAGCGTGTTTCCTGTCTATCAAGCGGGGAACTTCGCCGATGCCATCAAGGGCTTTGAACGCGCGGGCCGCTCGGCCATCAAAGGTGTGAACGGGCGGTGGATCGATTCGATCTGCTACCACACCATGCTGGGCGAGGCTTATTACCAGATGGGTAATAACGCCAAGTCGCTGGATCATCACCGCCTGGCCTTGCAGCAATACCTGCAATATCCCAACTGGATGGTCCGGGTGGATTGGGCGCCGATTCGGCCTTCGAGCCAGACGTACGTCATCCCCTGGGGCAAGCCGCAGCGTGTCTTCCAGGTGGGGCATTACAGCAACCGCATGGGCGTGACGCTGGGCGATGTGCAAGTCATTCCCGGCAGCAACACGGGCTTCAGCAACCTGCGGCGCGTTCCGGTTGACGTGACCGAGATCGTGCGCTGCATCGGCGTTTCGATCCGGCGGTATCGCGAACTGTCGGGGCCCAACACCCGGCACGACCCGCTGATGAACTCGATCGTCACCGAGTTGTCGCGGCGGTCGGTGCCGCCCAATACCTGGGCGGAATCGCTGATCGACGTGCTGCTGGGGTTGGCGCATCGTGCCGTCGGCAAGGATGGTGACGCGCAAGCCCTGCTCAAACGCGGCCTCGTCGCCAGCGGCCGGTATGATCACCCGCTGACTCCGCTGGCACTGCTCGAACTGGGCCATATCGCCCTGTGGGAGGCTAATTTCACCGAAGCCCGCGACTGGTTCCTCGAAGCCAGTTACTCGGCGTATGCCTTTGAACTGGGCGGACCCGACGTGGTCGAGGAAGCCATGTACTACGGCTTCATCGCCAACCATCTGGCGAACCGGAAGCAGCCGTTTGCGCCGCTGGAGACGGTCGCCACGTTCGCCTCCAAGCAGAAGCTGTATTTCTTGCAGGCTTCGGCCGCTACCGCGCTGGCCGAAGACATGGCCCTCTTGGGACGTACTTCCGAGGCCAACGCCGCTCTGGCGAATGCCTGGAGTGCGCTGGCCAAGCGCGAAATGCAGAACGGCCGGATGGGCTGCCGCTACAAGTACGTGCAGGCCATCGTGGCCTATCAGTCCGGCAATATTTCCGCGGGCGATGAAGCCCTGGCTAAGGCCATTGAATTCCAGCGCAACGGCGGCTCGGTGTGGCTGTTCCAGATTGCCCTGGCCGACAGCCTGTACACTTCGGGCAAGCTCTCGCCGCGTTCGGCCGAGCAGTTGTTTGAAACGGTGCTCCGCGATCCCGGCCGGGGCGACTGGCTGGTGAATCCGCTGGAGAGCCTGACCATGCAGATGACGCCTCACCCGCTGCCGTACGAGCACTGGTTCGAGGTCTGCTACGGCCGCAACGATATCGACGCCGCGTTAGAAGTGGCCGACCGCATTCGCCGGCACCGCTTTTACAGCACGCTGGGGATGGGCGGTCGACTGATCGGGTTGCGCTGGATGATGGAAGATCCCGGCAACCTTTCGCAGGAGGCCGCCCTGGCACGCCGCGATATTCTGCTGGAGTACCCTGCTTACGAGAAGCTGACCGAGCAGGCCCAGCAGTTGCGTGCCGCGCTGCGGGCTACGCCGCTGGTGCCCAACCAGGACCAGGAACAGAAGACGCAGCAGGAACAACTGGCGCAACTGGGGCAGATCGGCATGCTGCAAGAGGCGCTGCTGCGGCAGATTGCCATTCGCCGCGAGTACGCCCCGATGATCTTCCCGGTGCAGCGCTCGGCGAAGGACATCCAGAAAGCCATGCCGCCTTCGCAGTCGCTGCTGGTGTTCTACGCAAGCAGCCGGCACTTGTATGCCTTTCTGCTGGGGCACGACCGGGCCAAGTACGCCACGTGGACTATTTCGAGCCCTGCTTTGGTTACCAAGCATCTGAAGGACCTGCTCCGCGAGATGGGCAACTTCGACGGCAATCGCACGGTGCCGGTCGCAGAGTTTGCCAAGGAGGATTGGAAGAACACTGCCGCGAAGTTGTACGACCTGCTCATCCCGAGCAAGGTCCAACTGCCGGAGAATATGGAAGAACTGGTGATCGTGCCCGACGGTGCGCTGTGGTATGTGCCGTTCGAGGCGTTGCAGTTCCCGGTGAAAGATGGGCGGGTGCCGCTGATCTCCAAGGCCCGCGTGCGTTATGCCCTTACGGCTTCGCTGGCGGTGCCCGACGATCGTGCCCGGAAACCTTCGGGCAACCTGGCCGTGGTGCTGGGACGGATGTATCCCAGCGATCCGGATGATGTTGCCCAGACTGAGTTCGACGCTTTGAGCCGTGTGGTCAAAGGCGCGGTGGCGCTGCCCCGCACGTACCCTGCTCCGTCGGCCATTTACGGGACACTGTTCGATCGGCTGATGGTGTGGCAGGACTTCCCGCCCGACGTGACGGGGCCCTACGGTTGGAGCCCGGCGCTGGACAGCGGCCGGGGAGCCACGCTCGATGACTGGCTGGCCCTGCCCTGGGGCGCTCCCGACGAAGTGATCCTGCCCACCTTCCATACGCCGGCCGAGAACGCGTTGAAGTCGGGCGGCAACGGGCAGGAAATCTTCCTGGCTGCCTTTGGCCTGATGGCGACCGGTACCCGGACGATCCTCATCAGCCGGTGGCGAACGGGCGGCCAGACCAGCTACGACCTGGTGCGCGAATTCGTCAGCGAACTGCCCAAGACCACGGCCGCCGCGGCTTGGCAACGGGCCGTGTTCTTGACCATGGATGCCGACGTGCGGTTGGATCGCGAGCCGCGGCTTTCGGCGACCACGCGCGACACCATCCCCAAGGGCGAGCATCCGTTCTTCTGGGCAGGCTATGTGCTGATCGATACCGGCACCTTGCCGCAAAAGGAAGAGCTGCCGGCAGCGATTGAATAGCTCGACCGCACGCGGCTAGGTAGTCGCCAGAACGTCAGCCGCATGCGGCCAGTTCGGCTCTCTGCGCTACGGGGCCTTGATCGCCGTCTGATGCGTCACCACGATCACGGCGGCTGAAGCCCTTGCAGCCTGCCCTGCATCTGCGCACCCTGGAGGGCTGCTGCTGTTGGCTCCCAGCGAGAATCTCTGGAAAGGAACAGCGGCGATTGGGTGCTTTCGTTGTCCTTTAGCTCCACCGAGATTCCATGCGCCACGACGGTCGCAAGCCCAACCAGATTCGCCCGCTCAAGATCAAACGCCGTTACACGCGCTCCGCGCCGGGCAGCGTGTTGATCCAGGCGGGCCGTACGACTGTTCTGTGCACGGCGAGTGTCGAGGAATCGGTGCCGCCGTGGATGAAGGGCCAGGGGCGCGGCTGGGTAACGGCCGAGTATGGCATGTTGCCGGGCAGCACCTCGCCGCGCAAGCCACGCGACCGCGGCGGCAAGATCGACGGCCGTACCACCGAGATCCAACGGTTGATCGGCCGCAGCCTGCGGGCGGTGGTGGACCTCGATGCCCTGGGCGAGCGGATGATCACCGTCGATTGCGACGTGTTGGAGGCCGACGGCGGTACCCGCACCGCTTCGATCACGGGCGCGTTTGTCGCGCTGGTCGACGCCCTGCGGGCAGTGCAACCGCTATTGCCCGATCCGCGGCGGACGCCGCTGATCACCAGCCTGGCTGCGGTGAGTGTCGGCATCGTGAACGGCACGCCGCTGTTGGACCTCGACTACCAGGAGGACGTGGAAGCCGAGGTGGACATGAATCTGGTGATGACCGGCCGGGGCGAGTTCGTCGAAATCCAGGGGACGGGTGAGGAAGCCACGTTTACCGACGAACAGCTCGCCCAACTGCTGGCCTTGGGGCGAACGGGCATTAAGACGCTGATCGAGCATCAAAAGGCGGCGCTCAAGAGCCACTGGCCGTTCTGATGGCCGCTGGCGACGAACCGCCCCACTACGTCAGCGGGAACAGCACTGCGCCGATCATGGTCACGAGCAGGCCTACCACGCCCATCGCGGCGATCATCGGGCTGACCGTCTTGAGCGTTTCGCCCTCGGTCATGCCGGTCATCTTGCAGATCACCCAGAAGCCGCTGTCGTTCATCCAGGAAAACGGCTTGGAACCGCAGCCGATAGCCAAGGCCAGGTACACGCGGTGAAAGCCCAAGTCGGGCAGACCGGCCAGGATGCCGGCCGCGGTGATCATGGCCACGGTGGCTGAGCCTTGGGCGGTGCGGATCAGGGCGGTGATGGCAAACGCCATCGGCAATACCAGCAGTGGGCTGCCCGCGGGGCTGATCTGGGCGATCAACTCGCCGATGCCGGTTTCTTTGAGCATCGCGCCGAACGCGCCGCCCGCGGCGGTGATGAGGATGATCACGCCGCCACTGGCCAACGCCGATTGGATGTCGCGGCTGATGGCATGCTTGTTGGCCTTCTTGACGATCACCATCGTTGCCATGGCGATGGCCGCCGAGATGAGCAAGGCGATGTTCTTGTCGCCCAGCACGTCGATGATCCGTTTTACCTGGCCGTCGACCACCCAGCCGGTCACCTTGGGATCGAATAGCGTGGCCCCGCCGATCAGGATCACCGGCAGCGCAATCGGCAAGAAGGACACAAAGATGCCCGGCAGTTCCGAGGCGTCGCGGTGGGCCGCCTTCTCGAGGTCTTCGAGCTTGGCGTCCTCGGTATCGCGCAGCGGGATTTCCCACCGGCGGTTGGCCCACAGTGCGTAGAAGTAGCCGAAGGTACTGCTGAAGATGCCCACGCAACAACCGGCCAGGATCAAGGTGCCGATGTTGACGCCAAGCTGCTCGGCGATCACCAGGGGGCCCGGCGTCGGTGGTACCAACGAGTGGGCCATCGTTCCCCCGGCGGTGATGCCCAGCACGTACAGCAGATAGTTGCGGCCGGTGCGAATCCGCAGGGCCTTGCCCAGCGGGATCATCAGATAGAACACGGTGTCGAAGAACACCGGGATACCCAGCGCGAAGCCGCCGAGGACAAACGCCAAGGCCGCCCGGGCTTCGCCCAACAGGTTCAGCAGCGAGCGGATGATGCGATCGGCGGCGCCGCTTTCGAGCAGGCACTTGCCGATAATCGAGGCCATGGCGATCACGATGCCGATGCTGCCGCAGGTGCTGCCGAAGGCGTTAGCCACGCGGTTGATCGAGAGCTGCTGCGAAGCCTTGGCGGCCGCTTCCCACTGGGCGCGGCCCAGGGCCCGGTCGCCGCTTTCAATACTGCCGTCGATCACCCGCACGAGGATTCCCTGGCGGGGCTGGCCATCGGAGCCGGGGACCAAGTGGACGGGGCCCAGCACTTCGATCTCGCCCTGCGCGTCGGCGGTGCGTTTCTCGGGGATGCCGGCGAACACCAGCAGCCGGGTACCCGCGGCCGCGTATTGCCCTTTGCCGGGGGTAAGCAGAAAAAACTGCCCCGAGGCTTCAATCGCCGCGCGATCCTCGGCTGCGATTTCTTCAAGCTGCACGGCTCGCAGCCGACCGGCATCTTCGGTTCGCTTGTACCAGGTAAGGTCTTGGGCGGGAGTGAGTGAGGCCACGGCCAAGGTCGCGAGGATCAACGCCAGGAAGGCGTGCAGACGGAACACCAGGATTCCGCCCACCACGATCACCACGCCAACCGCGAGAATGAACAATGTTTCCATGGCAGGCAAGCGACGTGAGGGGAGCCGAATAATCGCAACTCGCCGGCGTTGCAGCGGAGAGAAAGAGGCGAGCAACGCGAGGGAAGCGCGGACCGAATTTTGCGAGGCATCCTAACGCAGCCGGGGGGCTATGTCGAACATTTCGCCGCAATAAGTGGGTGCAGGGTAAACGGAAGCAATCGGGCGGACTCTAGCGGGTTGCGAATTTTTCGCTTCGCCTTTACGCGCCCAAATGCCGAAAGTAAGCTCACCACACGAGCGCATGCGTGCAGCAAGGCACGGCAGTTCCCCGGGCGGGTTCCCTTCTGGTCCGCTGGTTCTGCCGTTGCACGACAGGCGTCAACAACTCAACGTGGCACGGTTTGGATGGCGTTCCAACGGCGGCTGTCACGTCCTTCTGGCATAGTTGATTCGAGAGGTAATTAACGATGTCCATTGGCGGACGTGCGGCGCACGTGGTATGCGCCCTCGGGATGTTGTGCGCGCTGCCAGCCTTAGCGGTAGCGCAAGAAACTCCGACCTCGGTACAACCGGCCGACTATAACCACGGCGATAATGCCTGGATGCTGGTGTCTTGTGCGTTGGTCCTCTTAATGACCGCGCCCGGCTTGGCCATGTTCTACGGGGGCCTGGTCCGGAAGAAGAACGTGCTGAGCGTGATCATGCAGTGCGTCTTTCTGATGGGCCTGATGACGGTGCTCTGGGCCTTGTATGGTTACTCGCTGGCTTTCGGCACCGGCAACGCTTTCCTGGGCGGCACCGATTACCTGTTCATGCAGGGCGTGCAGCCGGTGTTCGACACCGCCACCGGTCAGCCGGTCTGGCCCACCTACGACGATGCCGAAGGCACCCCCCTGATGCCGCGGCTGGTGCACATGCTGTTCCAGGGCATGTTCTTCATCGTCACGCCGGCTCTGATCTGCGGGGCCTTTGCCGAGCGGATGAAGTTCTCGGCCATGGTGTTGTTCAGCATCCTGTGGGGCACGCTGGTCTATTGCCCGCTGGCCCACATGGTGTGGGGCGGTGGCCTGTTGACCTTCGGTTCGGAGCATGCCTACGCGTACACCGGGGCGCTCGATTTCGCCGGCGGTACGGTGGTGCATATCAGTTCCGGAGTGGCGGCGCTGGTCTGTGCGCTGCTTTTGGGACGCCGGCTGGGATTGGGCTCGGAACCGATGCCCCCGCATAACCTGACGATGACGGCCGTGGGCGCGGCGCTGTTGTGGATCGGCTGGTTTGGCTTCAATGCCGGTAGCGCCCTGGCAGCCGATTCGATCGCCGCCAGCGCGTTTGCCGCCACGCACTTCTCAGCCGCCGCGGGCGTGCTGGGCTGGGCCGGTATGGAATGGTTGAGCCGGGGCAAACCTACCCTGCTGGGCGCCTGCTCGGGCGCCGTGGCCGGCCTGGTGTGCATTACGCCGGCCGCCGGTTTCGTCCAGCCGATGCCGGCCATCATCATGGGCTTGATCGCCGGCGTGGTCTGCTACTATGCCTGCACCTGGCTCAAGGGCCGCCTGGGGTACGACGACTCGCTGGATGCCTTCGGGGTCCACGGCGTGGGTGGTACGCTGGGCGCCGTCTTAACTGGGATTTTTGCTACCCGCGCGGTATGGAATATTGATAATGGTAATACGCTGGGAGTTCTCGAAGGCGGATCGGTGCTCCCGGCGCAGATCGTCGCCACGCTCATCACCTGGATCTTTGCCGCAGTCGCTACCTTCATCCTGCTAAAAATCCTCGATGCCACAATTGGGCTGCGGGTAAGCCAAGAGCAGGAGTTGCAAGGGCTCGACCTGAGCCAGCACGGCGAAGAGGGTTACATTTTCATCTAGTCGCAGCACTCGCAGGAGAAAGGTTCGCATGAAGAAGGTTGAAGCTATTATCCGCCACTTCAAGCTCGAGGATGTGAAGAACGCCCTCAGTGAGTCCGGCATCCAAGGGATGACCATTACCGAGGTCCGCGGTTTCGGTCGCCAGAAGGGCCACACCGAGATGTACCGCGGCACCGAGTACGCCGTGGACTTTGTGCCCAAGGTGAAGCTCGAAGTGGTCGTCGATGACGACGGTCTGCAAACCGTGGTGGATACGATCCTCCGCACCGCCCAAACCGGCCAGATCGGTGACGGCAAGGTGTTCATCAGCGACCTGCAAGAGGCGATCCGCATTCGCACCGGCGAACGCGGCGCCGAGGCGCTGTAAGATTTGCCAGGCGGGCGCGGCACACCAGGTTGACCGCGCCCAGCGGGTACACGCGCCGAAGGCAGGGACCGTGCAGCCGGCCCTGCCTTCGGCCAGTCCCCCCGCCCCCCTCTCCTACTTGGAACAAGCTTTGACAATTCCTTGCCTGTGGCCGTGAGCCATAGGGAACACTGCATGCTACGTGAGCAAATCCTGGCGGCCCGCGAACGGTTGGCGCGGGAGCGTCAGACGCTGTACCGGGGGCACGCCGAGGGGACGCCCGGCGTTCAAACCTGCCGCGCGATGACCGACCTGCTCGATGCGATCGTGATCGAGCTGTTTGACTACGCCGTCGCGGCCGCGGTTTCGGAACAGCACGGCCAGGCGGCAGCCACCGCGGCGGAAGCGGCAGCCACCGACGAAGCTGCCCAGCAGTTGCTCAAGAACATCTGCCTGGTGGCACTGGGAGGTTTCGGCCGCCGCGACGTGGCGCCGTACTCCGACATCGACTTGATGATCCTTTACCGCCCGGCCGCGGCCGAGCAGGTGACGCTGGTTGCCCGGCGTTTGCAGCGCGACGTGTGTGATGTTGGTTTGCAGCTCGGGCAATCGGTGCGGACGCCTCGGCAGGCCCGGTCGCTGGCGTTCTCCGATCCAGAGATCTTCACTTCGCTGGTTGAGTGCCGCTTCCTGGGCGGCAGCATCAGCTTGTGTCAGAGCTTCCTGCGGCCGCTGGCCCGGCAGGCCCAGCGGAAGGCCGGCGACCTGATCGACGAAGTGTGCGCCGCCCGCAGTCGGGAACGGGCCCAGTACGGCGACACGGTTCATCTGCTCGAACCGAACCTGAAGCGGTCGCGTGGTGGCCTGCGCGACATTCAGTTGCTGCGCTGGATCGGTTTTACGCGGTACGGCAGCCCCGATCCGCACTCGTTGTACTTGCAGGGCGTGCTCAGCAAACGCGATTATCGCCAGTTGCGCGACGCCACCGAGTGGCTGCTCCGCTTGCGCAACGAACTGCACTTCCATGCCAAGCGGGCACAAGACCAGTTGAACCGCGCCGAGCAGTTGCGGATCGCCCGGCTGTGGCAGTACCCCGAAGAGCCGGGCCTGCTCGCCGTCGAACGGTTCATGCGCGAGCACTTTACGCATACCGAGGCCGTGAGCCGCATCGTCTCGCGGTTTGTCGAGGGGGCCCAGCCCCGCCGGCTTTGGCAGACCCTCTGGCACCCGCTCTTGAGCCATCGCTTCGAGGGCGACTTCCGCGTGGGGCCGGCCGAGATCGACGTCGTTCGGCGCGGTCATCCCAAGCTGGAAGGTAGCCTGGAACAGATCCTTCGCCTGGCCGACCTGGCCAATCTGCACAACAAGCGGATCGCCTACAGCACGGGCGAGGTGGTCCGGCGTTCGGCCGCGCAAATCCCGGACGAAGTTTCGCCCGCCGCGGCCGCCCGGTTCCGCTCGCTGCTCTCGCACCCCATGCAGTTGGGCGAGCTGCTGCGACAACTGCACGAGTGGGGCGTGCTCGAGAAGCTGATCCCAGCGTTCACGCATGCCCGGGGGCTGCTCCAGTTCAACGAGTATCACAAATACACCGTCGACGCGCACTGCATCCGCGCGGTGGAGTGCGCGACCGAATTCCACAACGACGACGGCCCGCTGGGCGACGCCTACAACCACGTCAAGCAGAAGGACATTCTGCACCTGGCGTTGCTGATCCACGACCTGGGCAAGGGCTTCCCCGAGGATCACAGCGAGCGAGGCCTGGTGATCGCCGCGGAAACCGCCGAGCGGCTAGGGCTCAGTCCGGAAGACGCCGACACGCTCAAGTTCCTGGTGCACAAGCATTTGCTGATGTCGCACCTGGCGTTCCGGCGCGATACCAGCGATGAACGGTTGATTCTGCAATTTGCCATCGAGGTCGGTTCGCCCCGCATGTTGCGGATGCTGTACGTGCTGACGGCGGCCGACCTGGCCGCGGTTGGCCCAGGCACGTTAAACAACTGGAAGGTGGACGTGCTGACCGAGGTGTACGGTCGCGCCTTGCTGCACCTGGCAGGTGATGGCGACCGGTCCACACGTGCGGCACAGACCCGGCGAGCGAACCTGCTGGAGCTGCTCAAGAACGAGCCCGACGCCGCCTGGTTTGCCGAGCAGGTGGAAGCCTGGCCGGTGGTGGAACTGGCCAGCCGTGAGCCGGAAGAGATCGCCGCGGAACTGCGGCAACTGCACCAGCTCAAGCCCGACGACGTGCTGGTCCAGGGGCGGTTCGTGCCTGAGAAGGGTACCGTCGAGTGCACGGTGGCCACGCACGAATCGGTAACGCCCGGCGTGTTCCACAAGCTCACCGGCGCGCTCACCGGGCAGGGGCTGGGCATTTTGTCCGCTCAGATTCACACGCTGGCCCGCGGGCTGATTGTCGACCGCTTCGTGGCGGTCGATCCCGACTATGACGAGCCGCCGCCGCACCGCCTGGAAGCCATCTGGCAGGCGATGCGCGACAGTCTCAAGGGCGACAAGAACCCCAGCTTTCGCGAAACCTGGGCGCCGCGGCGCGGCCAGCGGACCGTGGAGCTCAAGCCGTTGCCTACCCGGGTGCGGATCGACAACACCACCAGCGATCGGGCCACGATCATCGACATCTTTGCCGTCGACCGGCGGGGGCTGCTGTACACGATTGCCAAGACTCTGTTCGACCTGGGCCTTTCGGTCTCGGTCGCCAAGATCGGCACGCACCTGGACCAGGTGGTCGACGTGTTCTATGTCACCGATCGCGAGGGCCGGAAGATCGACGATTCCGCCCGGCTCGATGTGATCCGCCAGACATTAGTGTCCGCGATTGACCTGCCGGTCCAGTCCACAGCCTCGTCCGCCGCCGGCAAGAAGGCGTAAGCGTTTTACGGCTACGGATTGTTGCCGTGATCGTCCGGCCAAGGTTCGCTGGTCAGCGTCAGCTTCAGGGCCGACTGGTTGGTGCGGATTTCGACGGCGCGGTTGCCCGGGTCGGGAATCACATCGATCCGGCTGATTGAACCGTTGAGCTCTTCCTCGACCACTTTGCGGCCGGTTCGTTTGTCGATGCAGACGATCGGGCTGAACTGCCGCGTGATGCGACCGTTGCGGTTCTGGTCGTATACGCGGCACGCCAGCACCAGCACCGGTGACTCCAGCGGCTGCGTGTAGTCGAACGACATCTGGCTGATGTCGGTTTGCCAGAGCTGTTGGCCGGTTTCGCGGTCAAAGCCGTAAATCGTTCCGCCCACCATCGGGCTATGATAGCCGCCGGGCACGGGATTGATTAACCCTTGGGCCTGCTGCGGCGAGTTAGCAAACAGCAGGTACTGCCGCGGCCCGCGGACCACGAACATATCGGTCAGGTTCGGATCGGGCTGGATCGTCTGATCGATGCGCAAGGAACCGTCGGCCAGCGACACTACCACGAACCGCCCTGCCCCGTCGAGCACGGCCACCTCATCGGTGCTCAGCAGCCAGAAATAGGCCGTATTGGCAAACTGGTGCTGCCAACGGACCTGTTTCTGCCACGGATCGAACAGCAGCAATTGCTTGCCCTGCGGCTGCATTTGCCAAACCAACATGTGGCGGCCGACCGTGGCAATGCGGTCGTTCTCGTCCGGGAGCCGGCAGCGGCCAACCTCGCGTCCATCGAGCGTACGCAGGACCACGGCCTCTTTGCTCTCGGGTGCAGCCACGAGGATGTATTGATCGTCGCCGAACACCTCGCTGTCGGGCCGCAGGTCAAACCGTTTCCAGAGCAGCTTGCCGGTAAGCGGATCAACGGCGTGCAGCGTCTGCAGTTTGTGGAAGCACACCACGCCGGGCGTGACCACGCCCAGCTCGGCCGTGCCGCCCTGGTATGGATCGTACGCCCGCAGCCGCGGGAACCGCCCGGGCCGCTGTTCCAACAATTGGGCGAATCCTCGTCCGTTGGAAACGCCGGGGAATCGCACTTCCAGGTCGGCGTTCCACAGCACGCGGGCACCATCGTTCTCGCCGTCCTTCTCGGCGATCGAGGTATCGACGCCAAAGAACTGGTCGCCCCGCTGGATCACCAGCAAGTGGCCGGCCATCCGGGCACGCAGCATGGCTCCGTAGAACGGGCGAGGACTGCGGCCTGCCGGCAGTTGCACCCGCCAACGCGGCGTGCCGAAGCCGTCGCGGGCCATCAGGCGATGATTGGTGCCGATCTGCTCGGCTTCCATCCGCAGATTGCCGAGCAACTGCGCAGGCGAGTCGTCGAGTTCCAGCAGGTAATTGCGCTGGAAGCTGTTGAGCCGTTCGTTGGTGCGAGTCACGTCGACGCGGCCGGTGGGCCATAAAACGTCCTTACGCAACATGCGGCTCACTTCGAGGTTGACCGGCAGCTCGGCGAAGATCTGCCGGCCAGTCTTGCCGTCGAGACACACCTGATCGGCAAACTGTTCGTTGAGCCGCTTGTACAGGACGGCCGCTGCCTCGGGACGCTGCGCTGCCGTGAGCATCTGGGCCAGCAGCGCGGTTGCCTTGCCAGCCGTGGCGCGACTGGTCGATTGAGTCAGATGCAGCAGATGGTTCTCACGCTCGATCGTCTGCTCGCGGCCCAGCTGTTCGAGGATATTCCAGCGCGCCTGCTCCGCGGTGGCGTGCCAGGAAAAGAGGTTCAGGTGCCGCTGCAAGGCAGCCAGCCCGGTGCCGCTGGCTTGTTGCAGGTGCTCGGTCGCGGCCGCATCGATTTGGGCTCGCTGCTGCGGATTGGCCGAACGATAAAGGTCGAGCAACTGCCCTGCCAGCCAGCGGTCGCGCCGCACGGCCAGGTCGCCCGCGGCGGCGTCCACTTCGTCCAAGCCTTCCAGGCGACTCATCTCCAGCAATGTGTCGAACGCCTGGTTGGAATGGCCGGCATGGGTTTGCTGTTCGGCCAGGGCACGGAGCCGTTCGAACTTGGAGTTGGGCGTTTCGAACAGCTCGGCATGAGCCTTTGCCAGGGGCGAAAACTGTTCGAAGTCGGCGGCCAGCCCTTCCACGATCGTGGTGCAAAGTTGCTGGCGGAGCTGTGGTTCAGGGGCCCGCTGGTATGCGGCCAGCAGCACGTCGAACGCCTCGCGGTGGGCGCCAGAGAACAGCAGTAACTCGGCGTATTCCAGCGCGGCTTCGGTGTTCTCCGGCTGCTCTTTGAGCCGGACCGCTGAGGCTGCCAGCGCGACGTCGATCTGATCGAACCCTTCGATCATGTCGACGTTTTGCGAGATGATCCGGCCAGCACAGGCGATGAGATTGCCCGGCTGACTGCCCGAGAGCGACCGCGTACGTTGCCGCAACGTGCCGGTCGCCAGGTCGACGACGATGACCTCGCCGCTATCCAGTGGCAAGAAGTATTGCTCCGCCGCGGTGAAGCCACGACCGCTGGGCGATGCACCCGGCGGCAGTGGACAGGCGGGCCAGGTTTCGCGGCCATCCGCAAGTGCCAAGGAGCGGATCGTGCTGCGGCCAACCAGGATGACAGCGTGATCGGTGGTGGCGGCCAGATACTGCGAATCGAGCCGCGGAGCCTGCCACAGCGGCCGCCCGCTTTGCAGATCCAGGCAATGGATCGCGTCCTGCCCTTGCGGCGTGAGCAGTGCTCGTCCGCCCGCGAGGCTCACGCACGCATCGCTCCACCGCCGGTCGCGGTGCTCGGCCTGGTTGGTGTTACGCTGAACGCCGCCAAAGATCCGCATCGTCCTGGAGGCGGGCTGATCGGGATGGAAGGTCCAGCGGATTTCGCCGCTGGCCAGATCCATGGCCACGAACTTGTCGCCTGCCACCGGGCACACCAGGATGCCGTCGGCGTACGAAGGGCTGGCACCGCTCATCCGCCGAGCGGCGCGACGCGGGGTTACGCCTGTGTAAAGGTTGTTGTCTTGCCGCGTACCGTTCTCGATCGAACTGAGCCGCTGCTTGGCAAGCGGCCGGCCAGTCGTCCGGTCGATCACCACCAGGTGGATGCCGCCCTGGTGTTCGGCCACGACATAAAGCTGATCGGCCAGGGGCAGCGGAGGGCCCAAGAAGTACATGCCGGCCAGCGGCAGGCTCCATTGGCCCTGAGGACCGCCCAGTTCCCAGACCAGCTTGCCGGTGGCAATGTCGTATGCGGTGAGCCGGTTGTGGTCGCGTGGCCAGCCTGGATCGAGCCGCCGCGAACCATCGGGGCCGACCACGATCCGCTGATTCAACAAGCCAAACGAGAAGCCGACGTCTTCGACACCAAAGACATGTTGGCCGTCGCTGCTCATGGTGCCGTAGGTGGCATCGCCCCAACTGCGTTCGTCCAGGCCGGTCAACAGTTGGGGGGAATTGGCGGCTAGCGAACTTTGATCGCGAGCCATGATCGCGGCCTCGCCGTCGTCGAAGACGGCTTGCCATGCCAGTTCGCCGGTCTTGGCGTCGATGGCCAACAAGGCACTGGTCGTGCGTACCAGCACGCGTCCGCCCACGGCCAACGGTTGCCCGGCAGGTAAGGTGGCATAGTGCTGGTCGCGATACAGTGTTCGCAACGTTTGCAGGGCCTCGCTCGCGGCTTCGCTGCTCGTGGTCGCATACTGCCAACGGGCGCGCAGCCACGGCAGCCCGGCTTCCGTGGCGCGCCCGCTACGCCGGGCATCGCCACGCACCAGCAGCCAGTCGTCGGGGCGGGCGTTGGGCAGCGTTCGGTGCTGAGCGAACCGCCGTACCAGATCGGGGATCTCAATCGGCAGTCCGGCCAGTTGCAGGTCGCGCCGCTGGCGCTCGGTGAGCGCGGTCAAGCGGAGCTGAGCCTCGTGCACCATGCCGGCCCGCAGCCAGCTCAGGGCATGATGCCAGGTGGTGGCCGAATCCAGCGGCGGTGCCGCCCAGTTGTTCTGTAAGCGATCCAGGACAATGGCCGCTTGTAGCGGGCGGTCGCGATCGAGTAGGTGGCGAGCCCAGATCAGCGCGGCTTCCGCCCCGGCTTGGGTGAAGCGGTAACGCCGCAAAACGTTTTGCAGGATCTCCAGATCGCCGGTTTGCAGCGCCTGTTCCAAGGCACGGCGAGCAACCACGCCGTAACGCAGTTCGTATGCTTCGCGAGCAGGCTGCGGCAGCTCGGCCAGTATCCGCTCGGCCTCTGCCCGCAGGCTTTGATACAGCGGCAGATCGAGATCGGGTCGGATCAAGCCTTCGTCGCCTGCCCCCAGCACGTGGTCCAGCAGGATCAGGGCATTGTCGTAGTTTTCGTTTTCCAGTTGTTGCTGGGCCTTGGCCAGGAAGGTGGCCAGTTCGCGGTCGGCCAGGCTGATGTCTTCGTGGTCCTGTTGGGCTTCGTCCTCGGCCTTTTGCACCAGTACCGGGAATACCGGCGGGGCCTGGACCGGTCCGCCGGCCTGCCGCTGCCCTGCCGCTTTGGCTTGGCCTGCGACCTGGTCCGGCGCCGGCGCGGCGACGGGCCCGGCCGCTTTCTCCGCGGGCTCGGCGGAGCGCGGATCGAACGACGGCGCGGCGTCATCGGCAGGAAGTGGGGCTTGCAGGGCCTCGGCATTTTCGGCCAGCCAGGCCTTCATCTTCTTGATGGCTTGCTCGCGCTGCTGTTCATCCTTGTAACCGAGGGTGCCGGTATTGAAGAGTGTGGAGGCATCCCGGCGGACGCCGTCGAGAAAGTAATCCTCCAGCGATTGCTCCGTGAGATGGGCGAGTACGGCTACCACGACGTCGCGCAGTTCGATGCGGTAGGTGGTGCGCTCGCCGTTGACCACCGTGGTGCGGCTGGAACACACGGTGGCGTCGTCGAGCAGCGGCTCAAGCTCCGCGGCATGCCGCCGCTCGCCGAGCTTACCTACGGCCAGCACGCCATACATGCGCATGTAAGCCGAGATATTCTTCTGCTTGGCCACGCGGAGGGCAGGCACCAGCCCTTGCTTGATGTTGTGCTGCATGGCCAGTCGCAGCGTTTGGTACGCCAGGCTGTTGTTGGGAGTGCGCTGGATCCAGGCTCCGAGCAGTTCCCGCACCTGCTGTTGCTGATCGCCCGAACGCAGCGCCGTCTGGAAGGTCGGCTGGTTCACAAAGTTGAAGACCAGCACCTGAGTCTGGTCGGGCAGTTTGATTGCGGGATCAGAGGCGACAAAGATCAACGCGGCCACCGTACCCAGCGATGGCTGCTGCCGCACGTCGGGATCAGGCACCCGCGACATTTGCAGCACCTGCTGGCAGCGCAGCAGCACGGCTTCGGCTGCTAACTCTCCGCCCGCGGCCGACGACTCCAACAAGCCCGCCTCGGCACGATGCATCTCGACGAACAGCTTGCGGGCATTGGCATCTTCGCCGACCACTTGGCGGAACCGTTGCCACCCAGCCAGCTCGTAGTGGCCACTGCCCTGAGTGTCTTGTTCGAACGCCTTGAGGCGTGCCTGATAATCGGACTCCAGGATGTCGGCCAGGCACCGCCTGGCACGCAGCCGTACCTCGGGATCGTTGCTCCGCAGGGCCTGGATCAAAGCCGGTTTGGCCGGCAGGCCGATGTTGCGAATCTTGCGCGTGGCTGCTTCACGTACGCCGTAATCCGGATCGCCCAGTTGCTTGATCCACCGGGACAGCTCCGGCGGTGGTGGCAGGACTTGAGGTGCCGCTTCGTCGGCCGCCGCCGGCGGGGCCTCGACTGGTTCTTCCTGGGCGAATCCTTCTGCAGCGCCCAGCAGCCCGGCCACGACAACCAGCGCCGACAAGCACAGCAGCAGGTAGTACAGAAACTGGCGCCGGCCGGCGACTCCGCCAGGTTGGTTCATGCGTAGAGGGGTCATGGAATCCTCTGGCGAACTTGGCCTACGATTGGGCGGCGATCCTTCTTAGGATACCGCCTGGTGGACACTATGCGGCCCGCGTGGAACGCCCCCCACGCCGGGGGGGGCGGCCACCTGCCCCCCAGTATTTCACACGCGGCACGGCACGCCAACCTTCGGGGATGGCAGGCTAAGACGGCAGGTTGCGCGCCGCGGTGGCCATCGAAGCAAACGTTGTACCCCCAGTTTGTTGCGCGAAGGGGGCGTTTCGTTCACTGGGCCGAAGGACCAGGCTCTGGATGCCGGCACACCCTGGAGCGAGCAACCTCGGCTGTTACGGCGATGGAAGCCGCTGACCGGCTCGGCACGCTGTTCGTCTTCGCCGCGTGGGCCATCATGCGCGCTCCGGGCGTTCGCAGGCGGGAGCGGCATTTTGTCGGGGTTCTGCGCACGCCCCAGGTGAGTAACGCCAGGCCGCAGACGCCGTCACACAAGTAAATATCAAGCAATGATTTATGGCGATGGTCCCCTGAAGACGCCCGGCTCCGTTACGACGATAAAAGTTGATTTCGACGACGCAGCCGGCCAATGGGCGCGCCGCCATCCGCTTGTTACGCCGAACATTCGCTTGGCAGGCCCAGGCGCGCGGCAGCGTCGCCAACCCTCCGAGGTAGGGATTGCCGCGGTGGCTTCGCCGCAAGGGGGCGCGCCGGTGAGCCGACCAAATTGGTAGGTCCCAGTTGCTCCCGTTTCGTCGAACGGTCTGTTAGAATGGGAGTTGTGGGTAAATTGGGAGGATGGCTTGCCAGGGCCGTTTTCCGGACCTGTCGGCTGCCCCGAAAGTGCCGTTTTTGCGGGCTTTTCGCCGTGAATTCCCGCGAGAATTTGTTTGGCGTAAGCCCTGACACGCGACTAAACTAGACCCAGTTGACGGCTTGCGCCAATTCTGCCGCCAAGCGGTGTTGGCCCGCCAAGGAGGTTGGTGGCTGGCAAGGTTTGGGGCGACTTGCCGGGATGGCTGGGCCACAGCGGTCGCGCGGCGGCTTGGGTTTGTGGCCTGCGGTTCCTGTCAGGGAATTGGCCGCGGGGATGGTCAACGGCGTTGCGTTCGCGACGCGTCCCACTTAGCAAGTCACTCAGTCCACAGGAATGCGGGTTTTCATGTCGTAACGGCCTGCCCAGCGGAACAGGCTGGCCGCCGCATGGGACTTTCACCGGAGTTGAAACATGCTCACTCGACGCCCGATGGCTCTGGTCGCGCTGCCAGTCGTGCTAGGCACGTTGGTAGCGACGGTCTTTGCAGCGAGCCCTGAGGCAGCTCGGCTGCAAACGTACAACCAGTATTACGCCTTAAGCCTGAAACCCCAGGCTGCCTTGCCGCGGGCGGAAGCGCACGAGATCGTGGTGCTGTTCGACACGTCGGCCAGCCAAGTGGGCGCGTATCGCGAGAAGGCACTGGCCTCGTTGCAGTCCTTCCTTCAGGCCCTCAACCCTGAAGATCGCGTGCAACTCATCGCGGTGGACGTGAACGCCGTGCCGCTGAGCGAGTCGTTCGTGGCTCCCAACAGCCCCGAGATGCAGCAGGCCGTGGAGAAGCTCCGCAGCCGCGTGCCGCTGGGGTCCACCGACATGGTGGCCGCCCTGCGTGCCGCGGTGACCGCCTACGGTTCGCAGCCGGCCAAGGCTCCGCGTGCCGCCGTGTACATGGGCGACGGCGTGCATATCAGCGGCGTGCTCGGTCCGCAGCAGATCAAGCCGCTGATCAACGATCTGGTGAAGAACCGCATTCCGGTGTCGGCTTATGCGATTGGCCCGCGTGTTGACATGCAGACCCTGGCGGCCGTCGCCAACCAGACCGGCGGCGTGATCGCCATCGATGGCGACAAGCTGCCCGCCGACCGCGTCGGCCACGGGCTGGCCAATGCGGCCACCGAAGTGGTGCTGTGGCCGGAAGACGTGAAGCTGCCGCCCCAGCTCTCTGAACACTATCCGGCTCAGGTTCCTCCGCTCCGTGGCGACCGCAACACGGTGCTGGTGGGCGTGGGCAACCTGGAACAGCCGGCTGAAGTGGAACTGAAGGCCACCACGGCCACCGGTGCCCAGCAGCAGTTGGCCTGGACCGTGACGCCTTCACTGAGCAACGACGACAACGCCTTCCTGGCGACCGTGGTTGAAGCCGCTCAGAAGGACGGCGGCCTCACCCTGCCGGCGATCGGCGACGAAGGTCTGGAAGCTCTGCGGGCGGTTGCCCAGGCCAAGGCCCAGCAGTTGGCGCACCTGGCCGATGTCGCTCGCGCCATGAACAGCACGGACAACGCTCGCCGCCTGGCCGAAGGCGCCAAGGCGCTCGATCCGGGCAATCAGCAAGCGGTGGCCCTGGCCATGCTCCAGGATCCGGCCGACCTGCCCGCTCCGGCCGCTGGTCCCGCTGCCCCTGCTGCTCCCAGTGATCCGCTGATCCTGCGTGGCGCCGGCGGTCCGGCCATTGTCGACGACGGCGGCGCGCTGGAGAGTTTCACCCGCGAACGTCAGGCCCGCGTGCAGAAGATCGTTTCGGACACGCTGAACGCGATCAATGAAGCCCGGGCACTGATGGCGACCGATCCGGCTGCGGCGGGCTCCATGCTGAAGCTGCAGTTGGAGAACATCTCGCGTGCTCCGGACCTGGACGAAGCCACCCGCGCCCAGTTGCGCGACCGGCTGCAAGCCACGCTTCAAGCGATCTCGGTCCGGCAGCGCGAATACGATCAAATGGTGATCCAGGCCGAGGAGCAGGAAGCGATCCGCCGTGATCGTGAACGGCTCCAGCGCGAGCTGATGGCCCGCGAGGTCAAGCTCACGCAGTTGATGGCCCGGTTCGACGCCCTGATGTCCGAAGGCCATTACGCCGAGGCGGAAGTGATTGCCGACCTGGCGGTGGACGTGGCTCCCAATGAACCGGCGATTGCCGCCGCGGCCATGAACGCCACCATGGAATGGGCCTACACCGACGCCATGGCTCTGCGCGAAGCCCGCATCCGTGGCGTGCTGGCCACGCTGCGGACGGTGGAGCACGCCCACATTCCCACGCCGGACGAACCGCCGATTGTCTACCCGGACAAGCAGTGGTGGCTGGAAATGACCGAGCGTCGCCGCGAGTACGCTTCGGTCGACCTGTCCAGCACCAACCCGGCTGAAAAGAAGATTCTGGCCGCGCTCGATCAGCCCACCCAGATGGACTTCATCGAGACGCCGCTGGTCGACGTAATCCTCTTCCTGGAGGACTACCACAAGATCGAGATCGAGCTGGATGAGCGGGCGTTGGAAGACGCCGCGATTCCTCGCGACATCCCCATTACCCGCACGCTGCACGGCATTTCGCTCAAGAACGCCCTGCGCCTGGTGCTCGGTCAGCACGACCTGTCGTACGTGATCCAGAACGAAGTGCTGATGATCACGACCAAGGACGTGGCCGACCAGCAAGTCGTCACGAAGGTCTACCCGGTTGCCGACCTGGTGATCCCGATTCCTCCGCCCAACGCCGGTGGCTTCGGCGGCCTGGGGGGCATGGGCGGCATGATGGGCGGCATGATGGGCGGCATGGGCATGGGCATGGGCGGCATGATGGGCGGCATGATGGGCGGCATGGGCATGGGTATGGGCGGCATGGGCGGCATGGGCGGCGGCTTCTTCGACGTGCCGTCCACCCCCGAAGCTGCCCAGGGCATTAAGCTCGGCCCGGCCGCCGATAAGGTCGCCCCGGAAAAGGCCGCCGAGGCCAAGGAAGAGCCGGCTGCTCCTGCCGCGGCTCCCAAGCGGGCCACTCCGCTGCCCACTCCCGAGGGCGAAAACCTGGATGAAGCCTGGGACGTGGTCATCGCTAATGCGAAGATCGAGGAAGGCACCATCCGCGCCACCGTGCGTCAACTGATCAACAAGAAGCAGTTCAATCACGCCGCGGCGTGCATCCGCGCGGCCATGCGTCACCAGCACGTTGAGCCCTGGATGTACGAGGCGCTGGCCCTGGCCCTGATTGCCCAGGATCAGCCCGCCGAGGAGATTGAACGGGCGCTGCTGTCCGCGGCTGACTGGAGCACCAGCCCCACGGACCTGATTTACCTGGCCCAGTACTTCGCCCGCTCGACGGCCTACCTCGACGATGCCGGCCGGCAGCGGTTCCTCCGCCGGGCGATGCAACTGCTGCAGCAAGCGGCCCAACTGGAGCCCACCCGTCCGGAGACCTACGAACTGGCGCTGGATTTGGCTCGCCAGTTGAACGAGGTTGACGCGATCCAGTGGGCGACAGTGGCGGTGGCCAAGCAGGCCTGGCCCAAGAACAAGCTGTACGTCTGCCAGCAGGCTGGCCAGTTGGCCACGTCGACCATCGAGCAGCTCCGCAAGGAGAACCGCCAGAAGGAAGCCGAGCAGTTCGAGGCCGCCCTGCGTGAAGCCATGCAGCGCGACCTGGTGGTGATCGTGAGCTGGACCGGCGATGCGGATATCGATCTGTCGGTGGAAGAACCGACCGGCACGATCTGCTCGTTGCGGAATCCGCGTACGACCTCCGGCGGCATCATGCTGCCGGACATCAACACGCAGCAGGCCGAGAACAAGATCAAAGGCACGTCGGCCGAGGTCTACGTCTGCCCCGAAGGGTTCCAGGGCCGCTACCGCATGCTGCTGCGGCGCGTGTGGGGCCAGCCCACGGCCGGCAAGGTGACCGTCCAAGTGTACCAGAACTACGGCACGCCGCAGGCCAAGGTGCAGACCGAAACGATCACCATGGGTGATGAAGCCGTGTTGATCCCGATCGACCTGGCCGATGGTCGCCGGCAAGAGCCGCTGCAAGAGCACCAGATTGCCGCCGCGGCCGAAGCCGTGGAGATCGGTCGCCACGTGCTGGCTCAGCAGATCGCCAGCATGTCCGATCCCAACGTCCTCCGCCGCTTCCTGGCCGACCGTCGGCAGGACCTGTGGGCCAACCGGTGGTTCCGGGGCGGTGGTGCGGTTGGTTTCCAGCCGGTGATCGCCACTCTGCCTGAAGGTGCCAACCTGCAAGCCAGCGCGGTCATTTCCGCCGATCGTCGCTATGTCCGGATCACGGCTACGCCGATGTTCTCCGGTATCGCGGAAGTGAACGTGTTCAACATGCAGACCGGTCAGAACGCTCAAGGCCGCGGTGGTACCGGCGGTCAGGGCTTTGGTGGCCAGTTCTCCGGTGGTACCGGTAACGCGTTTGGCGGCGGCTTCGGCGGCAGCCAGGGTAACGGTATTGATCCCACCGGCGGTGGTGGTGCTGCGGCTGGCGGCGGCCTCTTCTAAGCCGAGGCCGCTACGCGGATCGCTTTCCGCCCGGTTAAGTCGTTCAAGCCCTGGGCTTTGGGTGCCAACCAAAGGTCCAGGGCTTTTCTGTTGCGCGAGGGCTGGTTGAGTGGCCGCGCCGGTGGCGTAGCGTTAGCGCGATACAGCCTGGGCCGCGTTCAGGTTTTCGATCAGCGAGGTGAGCACCTCGGTGTTCCATGGGCGGCGGAGAAAGTACGCACCCCGGGTGCCGTATTGCCGTCGGATGACGTCGGCCGATTGCGCGGACGACAGGAAAATGGCCGGTACATACCGCGGACTGGCCGCGAGCATACGGTCGTAAAGGGAGATGCTGTTCTCGCCCGCCAGCTCCATCGAGCAGATGAACACGTCGAACGGCGTCTGAGCGATCGCAGCCAGGGCATCGCAGGGCCGGCAGCAGGCGTGGCACGTATAGCCCTGGGAGGTGAGCGTCTGGACGAGGTGGCCCAGTTGTTCGCGATCGGTGTCCAGTGCCAGGACGGTGCCCCGTTCACCCCGATTGGGCGGTTGGTTTTCCGTAGTCTGTGGCGGGTTGCAATGCATGGGGCCGCGATGCTGGGAATGAAACGCGCGGGAGCGGCGGGGAGCCACGTTCATCGTCAAACCCTGCGGGCGATGGGGTGGGCCTAATTCGGGCGGGATTCCGACTGCGTCAGAACGCCGCCATCATACTGCACTGCGGACGGAAAAGAGAGCCTGTCCGCGGTTTCGCGGTACCAGGCTTCGCTACTTGAACTCGGCGGAGCCGATTGCGGCCTTGGGGATTCCCATCACTCATCGGCGCGCGTGTCGTGACGCGATCAGAATTCTTTGGCTGACTGTTACTCTCGCTCTAGCCCGTACATTCGCGCCCAGGTCGTACGAGCGTCAAGATACACATCTGCAAAAGTGTCGACCTCACGCCGCACACTTCGCAGGGGCCGTGGTTGGTAGCCCCCCATCGGCAGATGGGGGCATTCAGAAAATGCTTGCAAGTCCAGTTTGCGTTTCGGCAAAATGACGTGGTTACTGCCGCGGTAGTGGTATGTCCGCCGCGATTTTACGGTCGGTTTCTTAATGACTCGTGGGAGCCATCCCCATCCTCCACGCTTGGGTGGTGCAACTAGTCTGCAGGCGACGCGTTGCAAAAATGATTCATGCAAGGTCTCGCATGGAAAAAGGATGGCCGTAGAAAGCTTCTGGGGCGAAGGCTGCCTGGTCCTTAACCAGAACGTAAGGTTGCGCAGAGGCAAACAACGAGGAGACGACACCTGATGAAGAAGCGGCGAATTCGCCCCCTGTGGTGCTGCCTGTGGGTCTGCTCGCTCGCCATGGTCTGGGCCATGCCCGCCGTGGCTCAACAGCCCCTGGGTGCCGCCTCGCTGGCAGTCTTTGCCAAGGAAACTCCGGAGAGCGTCGACGATCTGCTGGCGATGGAGGCCCGGGTCAAAGAGCTCGTGGCCAAGCTCACGCCCTCGACCGTGGCCGTCCGCGTGGGCGGTGCCATGGGGTCGGGCGTGGTGATCGAGGGCGGCTATGTCCTCACAGCCGGCCACGTCTCGGGCAAGCCTGGCCAGAAGGCCACCGTCATCCTGCACAATGGCAAGCGGTTGGCCGCCGAAACGCTGGGCCGCAACCAGCAGATGGACAGCGGCCTGATCAAGCTGCTTGAAGACGCCGACGTGCCCACGGTTGAAATGGGCACGATCAACGAGGTGAAACGTGGCGACTGGTGCCTGTGCCTGGGCCACCCCGGCGGCTATCAGCCGGGCCGTCCGCCCGTAGTGCGGCTGGGCCGCGTGGTCCGCATCGATCGCACCGCCATCCGTACCGACTGCACACTGGTCGGTGGCGACTCGGGCGGGCCGCTGTTCGACATGCAGGGCCGCGTGATCGGGATCAACAGCCGGATTGCGGCTTCGCTTACCGCCAACTTCCACGTACCAATCGATACCTACGTCGCTACTTTCGATCGCCTGGCTGAGGGCCGCGATATGAGCGGCACGGCTCGTCCGGTGATCGGCGTCCGCGGCGAAGATCACGAGCAGGGCTGCCGCGTGGTGGAACTGTTCCCCGACTTCCCCGCGGCGAAAGCCGGCCTGCGTGAGGGCGACATCATCGTGGCCCTGGGCAATGCCAAGGTCGGCAGCCTGCTGGATCTGGTCGGCGCCGTGAATAATCACGAGCCCGGCGATGAAGTGACCATTGAGTTCATTCGGGACGGCCAGCGGATGACCCGCAAGGTCATGCTCGTCGAGCATCCCGAGGAAAACAAAACCGACGACGAATGATCGGCGGCCTGCCAGGCAGTCGCGGCTGGTGCCATCATCTGGCCGCGCACGCACTCCCCGCCTCACGCCTACGATTCGCGTCGCATGCCACCCTACCTGCGGTCTTGCCGCACCGGTTCCCTTGAAACGTCGCGTGTCCGCTGCTGCCCGCAATTGGTGAAGCGGTGCGCACGAGCCGAGTTGCGTCTGCCGCGAGGCCATGCTCCCCACTCCCTACAGCTCGCAACGCAGTTGCCGATGGAGCCCACCCCTATGACCCGAACCCCGTCCACGCGAGGTTGGATTGACCGCCTGGTTGTTTCGCTGGTGCTGGTCGCCGGCACCGTTACCGCGACGCCGGTCTACGCGCAGCGTGGCGACGTGTACCGCGAATCGCCCAGCGTGATGTCGGCGTTTCGCAATGTGGTCGAGCAAGCTCGCGAATGGGTGGTGGAAGTGCTTTGTGACGGTCGCCGCGTGGCACTGGGGACCGTGGTCGGGGCCGACGGTTGGATTCTGACCAAGGCCAGCGAGCTTTCCAGCGACGTGGTGTGCCGCCTCCGCGACGGCACAAGGCATCACGCCACCGTCGCCGGTATCCATCACGAGTTCGACTTGGCGCTGCTCAAGATCGACGCCAAGAACCTGTCGGTCTGCCAATGGGGTGAGGTCGAGACCTACTTCCCCGGTCAGTGGGTGGCTTCGGCAGGTTTGAGCCGCGATCCGCTGGCGCTGGGCGTGGTGAGCGTGGCCCCGCGGCCCATTCCCGCGCAGCCGGGCGTGTTGGGCGTGCGGATCGAGGATACTGAAGGCGGTGTGCTGATCGCCGAAGCCATGAGCAACAAGGCTGCCGCGAAGGCGGGCTTGCGCGACGGCGACGTGATCATCGGCCTGGATGGCGAGCGGATCACCAACCGACAGCAATTGGTGCAGGCCGTGCAATCGCGCAGCCCCGGCACGCTGGTGCGTATCAAGTTCCGTCGCGATGACGAAGAGAACGAAGTCGTGGCTCGCCTGGGACGGCCCGATCCGGCCATGCAGGACCGGCTGGGCGGCCGACTCTCCGAGCGTGCCGATGGTTTCCCGCTGGCCCTCCAGCATGACTCGGTGCTCGATCCGGCCGAGTGCGGTGGTCCGCTGCTGGGCCTCGACGGCAAGGTGCTGGGCGTGAACATTGCCCGCAGCGGCCGCGTGATGAGCTACGCGATCCCGGCCAAGGAAGTGCTGGCGGTGCTGCCCGACTTGCAGAGCGGCAAGTTCGCTCCGCCCGCTCCGCCGACCACGGTGGTGGCCACCAAGGATTCGGGCGAGTAAGCGACCCGGTAAAGCGGCAAGAAACTACAAAGCTCGCGCGGCAAGGTTCGCCGCGCGAGCTTTTTGTGTTTTACGGCCAGCGAATCCGTCGACGGCCTAGGGCTTCTTGGGGCGTGGCACCCGGTTGGCGCTGCCGCTGCGGCCGCGTTTCTTGCGCTGCCGGCCGTATGACTTCTGCTTCACAGCGACCTCGCTGGCCTTCTTGCCGATCGAGTCGCGTATCTGCTCGATGCGGTCGCGGAGGGCGGCGGCTCGTTCAAACTCCAGCGCCTCGGCCGCGGCCAGCATCTCGGCCTGGAGCTCGTTGATGAACTCCTCGGTGATGATGTCGGAGTCGTCGCTGCGGCCTACCGCGGCATTGGCCTGGAGGTGCGCGGCGGCTTCGGCCTCGATGCCAGCCCGGATCGACTTGCGCACCGTGGCAGGCGTGATGCCGTGCTGTCGGTTGTACTCCTGCTGCATCGCCCGGCGGCGTTCGGTTTCTTCGATCGCCCGCTGCATCGAGTCGGTGACCTTGTCGGCGTACAGGATCACCTTGGCGTTGACGTTACGCGCGGCGCGGCCGATGGTCTGCATCAGCGAGGTTTCGCTCCGCAGGAAGCCTTCCTTGTCGGCGTCGAGAATGGCCACGAGCGAGACTTCGGGCAGGTCCAAACCTTCGCGGAGCAGGTTCACGCCGACCAGTACTTCGAACTTGCCTTCCCGCAGGTCACGCAGAAGTTCCACCCGCTCGAAGGCGTCCAGCTCGCTGTGCAACCATTTGCAGGCGATGCCCTGCTCCTGGAAGTAGCCGGCGAGGTCCTCGGCTAGCCGCTTGGTGAGCGTGGTTACCAGCACGCGTTCGCCAACGGCCGTGCGCTCGCGGATGCGGTTGAGCAGGTCGGGCACTTGGCCTCGGGCGGGCGAAACTTCGATCTCCGGGTCCAACAGCCCGGTCGGCCGGATCACCTGTTCCACCACTTCGCCACCGGTGCGTTCCAGTTCGTAGGGGCCCGGCGTGGCTGAGACAAAGATCACCTGGTTAACGCGTTCTTCCCACTCCTCGAATCGCAGCGGCCGGTTATCCAGGGCACTAGGCAGCCGGAAACCGTGTTCCACCAGCGTTTCCTTGCGGCTGCGGTCGCCCGCGTACATGGCCCGAAGCTGCGGGATCGTCACGTGCGACTCGTCGACGAATACCAGGTAATCGGGCGGGAAGTAACTCAGCAGCGTATGCGGCGGCGAACCCGGCGCGCGGCCGTCCATGTGGCGGCTGTAATTCTCAATGCCGGGGCAGTAGCCCACTTCCATCAGCATTTCCATGTCGAACCGGGTGCGGGCATTGAGCCGCTGGGCTTCCAGCAGCTTGCCCTGGCTGCGGAGCACCTCCAGCCGTTCTTCCAGCTCAGCCCGGATCTGATCGACGGCATCGGCCAGGCGGTCCTCGGGCATCACGAAGTGCTTGGCCGGGTAGATGAACGCTTCTTCCTTACGCTGGATGGTTTCGCCGGTGAGCGGGTTGATGATCGCGATCTGGTCGATGTCATCGCCCCAAAACTCGATGCGGTAGGCGAATTCTTCGTAACCGGGCCAGATTTCGACCACATCGCCCCGCACGCGGAACTTGGCCCGCGAGAAGTCGACGTCGTTGCGCTCGTACTGGATGTCGACCAGCCGCAGCAGCATCTGGTCGCGATCGATCGATTCGCCCACCCGCAGCGGCACCATCATCGCCTTGTAATCGACGGGCGAGCCCAAGCCGTAGATCGACGAAACGCTGGCCACGATGATCACGTCGCGGCGGCTCACCAGGGCGCTGGTGGCGGCCAGACGCAGCCGGTCGATCTCTTCGTTGATCGAGGCGTCCTTTTCGATGTAAATGTCGCGTTGCGGGATGTAGGCTTCGGGCTGGTAGTAGTCGTAGTAGCTGACGAAGTAGTGGACCGCGTTGTGGGGGAAGAACTCGCGGAACTCGCTGTAAAGCTGGGCAGCCAGGGTTTTGTTGTGCGAGAGCACCAGCGTGGGACGCTGCACGGCCTGGATCACGTTGGCCATGGTGAACGTCTTGCCCGACCCTGTCACCCCCATCAGCACCTGGTAACGGTTGCCCGAGTTGATGCCATTGACCAGAGCTTCAATCGCCTGGGGTTGATCGCCGGCGGGCGCGAACGGACTGACAAGCTCAAAGGACACGGCAGTTTCCTGTAGGAGGTGGCAAGCTGTCTGGTACAGCGGGCGACGTCGCCGGGCGTCTCGCGAAACCGGCGGGTGATTTTAGGCGCGGCAGGTGCGGATTTCCAGCAAACGGCACCCGCTTGGGCGTTATCTTAGGTCGCGTTCACAAGGGTTTACCGGGCACTTGGGTGGGGGCACAGTATGTTGGGCCAAGCGCTGGTGGGACCGTGTGACCGGCCGCGGTCGCCGGCCCCCCTGCCCTAGCTCGCACCCCAACTGCCGGCAACCTATAATGGCGCCGGCGGCGGAGTGGTGCTCAGCGGCCTGGTTGTCGCGGTCCGTGTGCGGCTCCGTGCCCCTCCTAACTATGAACGTTCTCCCCTGTTCTTGCCCGGCAGGAGTATTATGGCCAAGTTGCTAGACTCGCTGAAGGTTGGTGCCGCGTGCACGCTCGTGGGAGCTCTGGTCGGCCAGGCCGCAGCCCAGGAGCCGGCCGCCAGCGTCGAATCCGAGTATCTCAAGAACGTGCGGCAGGTCACCTCGGGCTTTGAAAAGGCCGGCGAGGGGTACTTCTCGCCCGATGGCAAGGAGATCATCTATCAGGCCGTTCCCAAGAATTATCCGTTCTACCAGATCTACCGGCAGTCGCTGGAAGGCGGCGAGCCCAAGCTGGTGAGCACCGGCCGCGGCCGCACTACGTGCGCCTACTTCCACCCCAGCGGCAAGAAAATCCTGTTTGCCTCCAGTCACCGGGATCCCAAGCTCAGCGACACCGAGGCCGCGGCCATCCGCCAGGCGGAGGAAGACCGCAAGTCGGGCACCCGCCGCCGCTATAGCTGGGACTTCGATCCCTACATGGACATCTACGAGGCCGACCTCGACGGCAAGAACCTCAAGCCACTGACCGACGCCTATGGCTACGACGCCGAGGGAGCCTACAGCCGCGACGGCAAGCTGATCGCCTTCTGCTCGATGCGCGACGGCGATGCCGAACTGTACGTGATGAACGCCGACGGCACCAATCTCCGCCGGCTCACCCACTCCAAGGGGTACGACGGCGGGCCGTTTATCTCGCCCGACGGCAAGTGGATCATCTACCGTACCGACCGCAAGAAGCCGGAGTACCTGCAAATTCACGTGATCGGCATCGATGGTCAGAACGACACGGCGCTGACCGACACCAACGGCGTGAACTGGGGCCCGTACTGGCATCCGACCGAGCCGTACATCATCTGGTCGGGGGCCGATCACTCCGACCCCACCAAGCGGCCCAACTACGATCTGTACTTGGCCCGCTACCACGTGAAGGACGGCAAGTTCAGCATTGATGAGCCGATCCGCATCACCGACAGCCCGGCGGCCGACGTGCTGCCGGTGTTCTCGCCGGACGGCACGAAGCTGATGTGGACCAGCACCCGGACCGACGATCACTCAAGCCAACTGTTCATTGCCGACTTCGTGCTGCCGTAAGGCACGCGGCTTCGCCGGCAACTTTCGCCCCGACGAGCGAATAGCAATACAAGGCGGCGGTGGCGCGCTGGCGGCGCGCACGCCGCGTTAGTCTTTTGCCGGGCATGCCCTGCGCGAGAAGCCGCCGCTACTCTGTGGCCACGCTGCGGTACAGCGGCATGTGGCGGTAGTACACCTCAAGGGTGCAGATCGAAAGGGCTGTCTGGTAGAGCCGGCCGCCGGTGCTACTGTGTGGGCCGTGCGGCGTCCAACTACCGGCCTCGCGGCCCGTCTTGACCTGCGTGGCCACCAGCATGTCGCGCATGCGGCTGTTCCATGCTTCCCAGTAGGTGCCGCCCAGGTGATGCATCATCTGCGTGGCGTAGTACCAGTAATAGATGCTCTGCTGGCGATCATTGGGATTGGGCGGATGCTCCGTGATCAGCCGCCGTGCGCCGCGGAGTAAGGCCGGGTGCGTGGCGGGCCAGCCGCTGTACTGCCGGCACAGTAGAGCCTCGGCCGTCATGGTAAATGTGCCGGGATGGCCCCGCGTGTAGGCGTAAAAGGAGCCGTCGGATTCGGTCTGCACTCGGTCGAGGAACTGGTTTGCCCGCTCGAACACGTGCGAAGGTACAGCCAGGTAGGCCATCTGGGCACTGCGTAGGGCCATGAGTTGCCAGCCAACTACGCTGGTATCGCCCCGTTCGCCGGGGACGTACCGCCAGCCGCCTTCGCTATGCTGCGCGCGGACGATGAAGTCGACGGCCAATTGGGCCGGCGCCCGCAGCTTGGAGTCCTGCGTCAGGGCATAGGCTTCGCAGAGGACGATGGTTGCCTGGCCGTGTGCGTACATCCGGCCGATGCCCCGCCCCATCAGGCTGCCCGATGCCTCCTGGTTCTTCACCAGCCAGTGGAGTCCTCGCTGAACGACTTTCTTGTAACGGCCGCGAAGGTGGGTTTCGCCTGCTCCCAGAAACGGCAACAGGGCCATGGCCGTGGCGGCGGTATCGCTGTGAGCGCCGGGGTCGCTGAAGGCGCCATCCAGGCTCCAACTGCCGTCGGAGTTCTGGTTGCGCGCCAGCCATTCCAGGCCGCGGGTGACGGCAGCCTCGCTCTCAATGGTTCCACCTTCTTGCAGGGCGATGTTCGTGCGCGCCTCGGGATCGCGGCCGGCAAACATCGAAGCTCCGCCGCCCGGCAACCCCGGCGTCACCACGCCCGGCTCCAGGTTGCCGACCATCTCACCGAAATTGAGCGTGTCGAAGGCCAGTTGGGTCTCGTTCAACGGCTGTTCGATGAACTCCTGGCTGGGCTCAGGTTCGCCCGAATCGGCAAACTCGATCGGCTCGGTTTGCAACTCATCCTTCAGGTCGCCTTCGACGCTCGATGTGTCAATGTGCGTGGAGAGGATCAGCGGACGCTCGGTTGGTTCAAACTGCGTCAGCCAGACGGTCGCCAGCAGAATCAACAGCGCCATGTGAACCAGCAGGCTGATCAGCCAGGCCGGCAGCGACCGCCAACACTCTCGCATCCACAGAGCCAGCGCCCCCTGCTCGGCGATCTCGTTCAATTGCGAACGGATGCGGCCGGGCTTTTCAGCCGCCAGCCGCCGGCGCCGCTGCCCTGGCTGCGCCACAGGCGTCGGAGGAGGTGAAGGCGCGACCGGAGGCACCGGTCGAGGCTGCGGCACATGCGCCCGGGGAACTGCATGCGGAGTTGGCACCGGATTGGACCACTTCACCGGCGGCGCCGGCAAAGTGGGAACCTCGGCTTGCGGAGCCGGTGCGGTATCGGTGAGGTCGGCAGGAGCCGGTGCCGGAGGTGGTTCATCCACGGCCGACCGATCCAGCAGCCCGTGCGATTCCAACAGCCGCAGCGCTTCTTGCTCCTGCTCTTCGGTCAACTCGATGCTGGTGTTGCACCGCCAGCAGTCGGCCAGCATGAGCCAAAGGCGGATCGACATGGGCGAGCCGCACCCAGGGCATGCGCAGGCCAACACGTCGCCATCCAGCCAGAATGCGCCGATCGTCTTGGGACCATGCGGGGATGACTTGCCCGGCGCGGAGAACTCCATGCTGTGGTCCGTCGACGCCATGAATGTTCCGTTGGATGGGGAGTTGCTTGGGCGGGCGCGCAGCAGCACCACCGTGGCTAGAAGTGCTGGTTCATTCTAGCAAAATGGTCGAGGCCGATGCAAAGAAACTGCCCAGCATTCGCGCATACAAAAGCACGCGCCACGAGAGCGACGCGTGCGTTACGGTCACATCGCAGGGGATGCAGCAACGTACGCCGACCGGCTTACAAAGCTCGGCGATACTTCTTCTTGCGCTTGCCGGGCGCGGCACTAGGGGACGCCGGTGGCGAGCTCAGCAGCGGTGCCAGCGGAACGGCTCCGGCCGTGACAGGCTCAGCCGGTTGCTGTTGCTGCGGCGGAGGAGCTGCCTGTTCCACCACGGCACTTTCGGCCACGGCAGCGGCCGTGGTGTGGAAGCCTTCGATCTCGTCACGTTTCAGCAACTGGTTGATCCGCATTTCGATCCGCGTCAGCTCGTTGCCTTCCTCGGGCGAAACGAACGTGTAGGCCACGCCCGTGCGGCCCATGCGGCCGGTACGGCCCACGCGGTGGACGTAATCGTCGGAGAACTGCGGGATGTTGTAGTTGATGATGTGCGAAATGCCGCTGACGTCGATGCCACGGCCCACCACGTCGGTGGCCACCAGGAACCGCACGCGGCCCGCCCGGAACGCTTCCATCACGCGGTCGCGTGCCTTTTGCGGCAGGTCGCCGTGGATGCAGTCGACGCCTTCGACCTTCTTGGCGAGCATCCGGCCCACGCGGTCGGTCTCGCGCTTGGTGCGGCAGAAGATGATGGCCTGCTGCGGTTGCTCACGTTCCAGCAGCTTGAGCAGCAGCTCGAACTTCCGGTTAGGTTCCACCGTGAAGTAGTACTGGTCGATCGTATCGACCGTGATTTCCGCCGGCGAGAAGTTGAGCGTCTCGGGATTGGTCATGTACCGCTGGGCCAGGCGGGCGACCGGCGGCGGCACCGTGGCGCTGAGCAGCAGCGTCTGCCGTTCCTTGGGACAGCGGCGGAGGATCTTTTCGATGTCGGGCCGAAAGCCGATGTCGAGCATCCGGTCGGCTTCGTCCAGCACCGCAATCCGCAAATGTTCCAGGTTAAGCGTGCCGCGCGAGATATGATCCAGTACCCGGCCCGGCGTGCCGACCACGCAATCGGCTCCACGCTTGAGCTTGTCGATCTGGCCCTTGAGCGGTTTGCCGCCGTACAGGGCCACGGTGCGAACCTTGCGCCCCTGCGAGAGCTTGGTGAACTCATCGCGGACCTGCACGGCCAGTTCGCGGGTAGGAACCAGCACCAGAGCCTGTGGCTCCTCGCCTTTCTTGCGCTTGGTGAGCCGCTCGAGGATGGGAATGACAAACGCGGCAGTTTTGCCCGTTCCCGTCCGGGCTTGCGCCATCACATCCACGCCTTTCAAGGCGAGCGGGATGGTGCCAGCCTGAACGGGGGTGGGGCTGGTGTAACCGGCCGCTTCCAACGCGGCCAGCATGGCGGACGAAAGCCCCATGCTCTCAAAGCTGGCGGCCGGCTCGTGATTGGACGAGGGAGTGGTGGGGGGATGTGTCGTACCAGTCTCCGACATAGGACCGCTGCAGTGAATGGAGGGAATGGCTGTGCGGGACCTTTCCCGCATCACTTCAAGCTGTTCTTACCTGAATCATTGTCATTATGACGGAGATGGCACGGCCCTGCTATCGGGATATGCCCATTGAAGTTGCAGATTTGCCAGGGAATGCAGAAATCGTTACCGCCGGGGCTGGGGTGCATCCGGTGCACGACCGCCAACAACAGCTCAAGCCGTGCTAGCATCCGGGGCGTTGGCGATGCTCCGCTACCCCGGCCCTGCCGGCGACCAGGAATCTGCCCGCAACTACAGTGGACTACAGAACTTAGCCCCTGACCAGACTTCGCGCGATTGCGCTCTGCCAAATGCAAAGTGCCCCCCATTGGACGAGGGGGGCACTTGGTAAATCGCGATGGACCGTCGGCCGGCTTAGCCTTGCGTGTGGGCCGTGGGAGCGGCCAGGCCTCGCTGCATCTCGTAAGCCGTGATCTTGTCTTCGTGCTGCAAGGTCAGCCCGATGTCGTCCAGGCCGTTGAGCAGGCAGTGGCGGCGGAAATCGTCCACGTCAAAGGGCACCGTCAGGCCGTGCTCGTCGCGCAGCTCGCGGGCTTCCAGGTCCACGGTCAACTGGTAGCCGGGGTGCTGGGCCACGCGTTTGAACAGGTCGTCGACCACTTCTTCGGGCAGCTTCACCGGCAGCAGGCCGTTCTTGAAGCAGTTGTTGTAGAAGATGTCGGCGAACGACGGCGCGATGATCGCCCGGAAGCCGTAATCGGCCAGCGCCCACGGGGCGTGCTCGCGGCTGGACCCGCAGCCAAAGTTGCGGCGGGCCAGCAGGATGGTGGCGCCGCGATACTCCGGCTTGTTCAACTCGAACTCGGGATTCTCCGATCCATCTTCGAGGAACCGCCAATCGAAGAACAGGAACTGGCCAAAGCCGGTCCGTTCGATCCGTTTGAGGAACTGCTTGGGGATGATCTGGTCGGTGTCGACATCAACCCGATCCAGCGGAGCAACCAGACCAGTGTGCTTGGTGAAGGGAGTCATCGTCGGGCAGGTTTTGTGGTAAGCGGGAAAACAGTAGGACGGCCCCGGCGGAGGCGGACGCAGCAGGCGACGGGCAGGTTCAGACTAGGCTTGCCCCCGGGCCAGGCGATGGAAGCGTTCCTTCAAGTCGCGCGTGACCGGGCCGGGCGTGCCGGTGCCGATGACGCGATTGTCGATTTTCACCACCGGGACCACTTCGGCGGCCGTACCGGTCAGGAAGCATTCATCGGCCACGTAGACATCGTGCCGGGTAAGCGGGCCTTCGACCACTTTGCGGCCCGACTCACGCGCCAGTTCGATCACGGCGTCGCGGGTGATGCCGCCAAGGATGCCCGCGTCGAGCGAGGGCGTATACACCACGCCGTCGCGGACGATGAAGATATTGTCGCCGGTGCACTCGGCCACTTCGCCCTTGGTGTTGAGCATCAGGGCTTCAATGCAGCCGGCCTTCAGGCCCTCGATCTTGGCCAGGATGTTGTTGAGGTAGTTGAGCGACTTGATCCGCGGGTTCAGCGCGGCCGGATGATTCCGGATGGTGCTGGCCGTGACGATCTCCAACCCCTTCTCGTAGAACTCCTCGGGGTACAGCGAGATCTTGTCGGCGATGATGATCACCTGGGGATTGGAGGTACGGTTGGGATCGAGCCCCAAGGTGCCCGCCCCCCGCGTAACCACCAGACGGATGTAACCGTCGACCAGGTTGTTGGCCGCCAGCGTCTGGTTGACCGCCTCGGCCATCTGCTCCTGCGTGATCGGGATCTCAAGCCAGATGGCCCGGGCCGAGTCGTACAGCCGGCGGATGTGCTCGGCCAACCGGAACACCTTGCCGCCGTAGCTGCGCATGCCCTCGAACACGCCGTCGCCGTAGAGCAAGCCGTGGTCATACACGCTGACCTTGGCGTCTTCTTTGTCGTAGAGCGTGCCGTTGATGTAAACCTTGGACATGCGGCGGACTTTCAACTGCGGTCGGGCAGGTGCAAAGAGCAGGAACCAATAGGCAAACGAGCCGGAAACTCCCCAGCGATGGGCGGTTAGGGCCGGTAACAGCTTCGTCTGGCCCGGCGTCACAGTCGTTCGGGCAATCAGAGAGAGCCCGGGCCTACCAGCCGGGTTCGCACCCGTACCAGGAGCTATGCGGCAACGTTGTTGTGCAAGCGACGACCGCCCCCCACACCGGGCGGGGCGCCATGCCAGAGTCAAGAGTCGCTTACCTGGCCGTCGACCAGTTGCACCACGCGATCCGCCTGCGAGGCGATGGCAGAATCGTGCGTCACCATGACTATAGTGAGGTTGGACTGGGTGTTCAAGGAGCGGAGCAGCTCCATGATCCCCTGCCCCGTGCGGCCGTCCAGGTTACCGGTCGGTTCATCGGCCAGCAGGATTTGTGGTTCGGTGATCAGGGCTCGCGCGATGGCCGCACGCTGCATCTCGCCGCCGGACATTTCGCGGGGGCGGTGCTTGAGCCGGTGCCCCAGCCCCACCGTTTCCAGTAGCGCCTTGGCCCGCTCCACCAGCCGCCGCCGCTGGAGGCGGTAACTGAAGAAGCCGTGAGTGATCATCAGCGGCGCGAGCACGTTCTCCAGGGCCGTCAGTTCCGGCAGCAGGTGGTAGAACTGGAAGATCATGCCCAGGTGCCGGTTTCGCAGCCGGTCGCGTTGCCGCGTGGAGGCGTTGTCGATGCGCTGGCCGTTGAACCAGATTTCGCCCTCGTCAGGCCGGTCGAGCGTGGCCAAAAGATGCAACAACGTACTCTTGCCGGAGCCGCTCTGGCCGATCACCGCCAAGAGTTCGCCCTGCCGCACCTCCAGGTCGACACCCCGAAGGACCGGCACCACGTGCTTGCCCTTGTGGTAGTCCTTCTTGAGGCCCACGGCTTTGAGCAGCACGCCGCCCGCGGAAGCCGCGACCGCCTCGTGGTCGGGTGCGGTGGCAGGCCGTACCCGCTGCACACCGGCGGCGGTTGTGGCCGTCGTGACCGCAGTGGTTGCGGCGGCTTGACCGTGGGCGCTTGCGCCGTCGCGTGCCTGCGCGCGAAGGGGAGCAACCGTGGGACCGTGGGGGCCCGCTGGATTCGCAGAGTGGTGCTTATTCATAACGCAGGGCCTCCACCGGATGCAGTCGGGCAGCACGCAGGGCCGGCATCACGCTGGCCGCCACGGCGATAGCCAACGCTCCGATGACGATCCAGGCCACGGTCCAAGGGTTCACGCTGGTAGGAATTTCGTAGAAGTAGTAGATCGACGGATCAAAGACCATCTGCCCGGTCAGGTTGCCCAGCCAGATGCGGATCTCGTTGATGTGTCGCACAAACAGCAGGCCCAGCACCATGCCGGCTCCGGCACCCACGAGGCCCAGCGACAGGCCGTAGCTGAGGAAGATGCCCATGATCCCCGACCCGTGGGCGCCCAGCGACTTGAGGATGCCGATGTCCTTGGTCTTTTCGACCACGATCATGAAGAAGATGGCCAGGATGCCAAAACCGGCGACGGCGATGATCAGAAACAGCAGCATGTTGAGGATGGCTGTTTCCATCTCCACCGCGGCCAGCAGCGGGCCCTGCTTGTCGCGCCAGGTGCTCACCGAGTAGAAGTGCGGCGGGAACGCGGCCTGGAGTTTGTCACGCACGATGCTGCCGCGGCTCTCGTCCTTGAGCTTGATCTGGATCGAGGTCACGAACGTGGTGCCGCTTTCGCGGTCGAACATGCCGCGGAGTTCTTGCAGCTTATCCAGCGGCACGAAGATGAAGCTGCTGTCGTACTCCGTCATCTTGCTTTCGTACAGGTCCACCACGGTGAACGTGTCGGAAACCGCCTTGGGCGGCGTGCCGGCCGTGGGGAACGTGAGCTGAATGTCGTCGCCCGGCAGCACCAGAAAATGCTCCGCTCCATTGTGCCGGTAGCTGACCAGGCCGATGCCTAGCACGCAGCCGGTCAGCGGAGCGGCTGGATCGGCCTGCGCGGCATCGTTGCGTGCGGCGAACGGATCCAGGGGCCGTTCGACGGCAGCAAACGGATCGACCACATCGTTGGCCGGTTGTGAATCGTCGTTGACGGTCTGCTCAGCGTGCGGCAGCGGTTTGCCGGCCAACTGCTGTTCCCATTGCCGGCGGTACTCGATCATGTTGCGCCGGTGAACCATGCCGGCCGTCTCCATGCGAACGCGCAGCGGCGCGTCCTCGCCGCCGTGGCGATCGCGGAGGTCGTAGCCGGTCTCTTGCAGTTCGAACCGGAACTGTTCGCGATGCTTGGGATGCTGCAAGTACTGCCGGAACTTGCTGGCGTACTGCATGGCATCGCGGGGAATACCGATCAACTGCACCGGCCGCGTGTTCCACTCGCCATGCAGTTGGAAGCTGAGCATGGCCGGCACGGTAACCGTGGGCGTCATCACCTCGATTTCGTCGCCCACGATCTTCTCGATTTCCCGCATGTGGTACTCGGGGTCGCGGAAGCCGTTGAAGCTGCGGGCTTCGAACGAGACATCGGAGAGAATGCCGCGAATGCGGTCCTGCATCTCCTGGGTGAAGCCGGCCATGACGGCGTTGACCACGATCATGGTCGCCACGCCCAGCGTGACGCTGATGATCGAGGCCAGCGCGATCCACCGCGTGCGCAAGTAGCGCCAGCACAGCAGGAACTTATACATGAGCAACCCTTCAGGGATGATGTGCCGATGGTTGTGCCCTTAGTTACCTGGATGGTGTCAGCGAAGGCAATAGCGGTTTGTCTCCCCCCACCCTGCGGCCATTGCGTGAAAGGCTTGCCGCACCAGGCCCCCCCCACATCGATGATAGCGGGCAAGGCGAGCGAACCGACCTGAAGGGTTATGCTGAAGCTGCGCATAAGAGAATGGCATGGTTCGTGCTAGCACTGTGCTAAAACGTCGCAGGGGCTACCTGGGATGCTGTCATTTGTTACTATGAGTCGCGGAGTGACAATGACAGCATCAGTCGCCCCCGGCTGGGGGGCGGCCTTGGCTTAATGTTGGGAGAAGGCACATGGTTCTCACCCCCAGTACAATGCTCGCCCTCGGTACCGAGGCCCCCGATTTCAAGCTGCCCGACCCGAGCGGCAAGGAGTATTCGCTGGCCGACTTTAAGGGCGCGCCCGCGCTGCTGGTTGCCTTCATTTGCAACCACTGCCCTTACGTGAAGCACATTGCCGATGAGTTTGCCAATCTGGCCAAGGAGTACCAGGCCAAGGGGGTAGCCGTGGTTGCCATCAACTCCAACGATGTGACTACACACCCGGCCGATTCGCCTGAGAAAATGGCCGAGGAAATCGAGAAACGCGGCTATACCTTCCCGTACCTGTACGACGAGACGCAGCAGGTTGCCCGGGCGTATCGCGCCGCCTGTACCCCCGATTTCTACGTGTTCGATAAGAACCTGAAGCTCGTGTATCGCGGCCAGATGGATTCCAGCCGGCCCGAGTCGGGCATCCCCGTCACGGGCAAAGATCTGCGGGCCGCGCTCGACGCCGTGCTGGCCGGTCAGCCGGTGCCCGAGGAGCAAACGCCGAGCATTGGCTGCAACATCAAGTGGAAGCCGGGGAACGAGCCGGACTACTTCCAGGGCTAATTGCTGCTGGTTGCCTGATCGGTGGCGCCGCTAGCGGATGATGCCGCGGCCGTCGGCGCAGAATGTTCACCAGACTGACATTCTGCGGCGGTGGCCGTGGCTTTTTGCGTCTTAAGATCGGGCCGCCGGCCGGGCAGCCAGCGCTGGGCGGCCGCGGCCACCAGAACCGGCACGGCAATTGAAACGCCCAGTGCTAGCGGCAGCCATTGATGCTGCTGCGCATAGTTGCCAAATGCGGCGTACGCCAACGCAATGCCCAGGTTGCTCAACAGCACCGCTGGCAAGAATCGCCGCCACGCCAAGCGATGGATGCCGGTCAGCAGCACGCTCGCCTCGGCCAGCACCGGCACCGCCCGCGTGAGCACCAAGACCGCGGGGCCGTAGACATCGCTGGCCTCGCGCACGCGCTGCAGATCGGCTTCTTTTGAGAAGCGCAGGGCCAGCGGCCTGCCCCACCGCCGCGCCAGCGCAAAGCCGAGGATGGCTCCCAGGTTCATTCCAACCCAGGTGGCCATGGTGCCCCGCCACCAGCCCAGTTGCCAGCCACTTAGCGTGCTGATCACGCTCGAAGGCACCGGCAGCAGAATATCCGTGGCCAGGATCCCAATGATGACGGCTGCAGTGGTGCCCGGTGCCGGCGGGTGAGCCGCAAAGCCCCGCAACCAGACTTCCACCTGGGCGCCAAACAGAAGAAACGGCAGCACAGGCACCAGCAGCACGAAGGCCATCAGCGGCAATGTACGAATTAGCTCCCGCATAGGCACCGATCATACGGGACCAGCGACCGGACCCGCACCAAAACTACAGGCATTTCTGGCGCGATAGCTCAGCAGCGTGCCGCGCGGGCGTAGACCCACGCGGCACGTGTGCAGCTTGTCTTTACGCAGGCGTAAACTGCTCGAAGTCGTCGTACATCCGCTTGGGCGCGTCCTTGAACCGCGTGAACTGCTGGAACCACGCCAGGCGGACGTCGTCGACCGGGCCGTTACGCTGCTTGGCCACGATGATGTCGGCCACTCCGCGCAAATGCTGGTACGCCGGATCCTCTTTCTTTTCCTTGCTCAAGTAATACTCTTCGCGGTGGACGAACATCACCACGTCGGCGTCCTGCTCGATAGCCCCGGACTCGCGCAGGTGGCTCAAACGCGGGCGGTTGTCCTTGGAGAGCTCGGCCAGCCGGTTGAGCTGGGCCAGGCAGATGACCGGGATCTTCAATTCGCGGGCCATCGCCTTGAGACGCCGGGCCATCTTGGCCACCTGTTCCTGACGCGGATCGCTGGGGTTATCCGGCTCGATGAGCTGCAAGTAGTCGATGATGATCAGCGACAGTCCTTGCTTGCGCTTGAGGCGGCGAGCCGCGGCCGCGATTTCGGTCACGGTACGGCTGGGCGTATCGTCGATGTACAGCGGCGCGCGGCTCAGCTCGGCCGAGGCCTCGACGAGCGTGCGGCGGTCTTCGGCCGACAGGTAGCCGGTGCGGAATTTTTCACCCGGAATCTCGCCCCGCGAGCAGAGCATACGCTGGGCCAACTCCATTCGCGACATTTCCAGGCTGACGAACAGCACGCCCTGCCCTTGGTCCACGGCCACGTGCTCGGCGATGTTCATCGAGAAGGCCGTCTTACCCATACTGGGACGGGCGGCCAGAATGATCAATTCGCCCGGGTGCAGGCCACCGGTCAGCTCGTCCAGGTCTTTGAATCCGCTGGAAACGCCGGAGAAGTCGCCTTTGAGCCGGGCGTCGATCTGCAGGAACGCTTCCTGCACGGCGACGTCCAGCCTGACCACGTCGCCGCCGGAACGACGATCGTGAATGGCAAAGATCTTTTCTTCCGCCTTGCTCAGCAGGTGCCGGGGATCTTCCCCGGCTTCGTACGCATCGCGAATGATTTCCGTGGCGCTGAAGATCAGCGACCGCAGCATCGCCTTTTCTGAGACGATCTTGGCGTAGTACTCCGCATTGGCGGCCGTGGGCACGCTCTGGGCAAGCTCGGCCAGGTAGGCGATTCCGCCCACGTCTTCGAGCTGCCCGGCACTGCGCAGCCGGTCCAGCAGCAGCGTGGTATCGACGCGTTTTCCCTGCTCGTGCAGCGTGAAGATGTGCTCGGCCAGGATGCGGTGGGCATCCGAGTAGAAGTCGTCCGGTCGGAGGATGAGTGCGATTTCGTCGCACAAGTCCGGCACCAGCATCAGACTGCCGAGCACGCCTTTCTCGGCCTCGATGCTCTGCGGCGGCAAACGGCCCGTAATATCGAACCCGTTGTCGCTTTCGCGGCGTTCCTTGCGTGTTTCGCGGTCGAGTCGCGTGGTTTTGGCCATATTGCTTGTTGGCTTCTCGTAGAGGTAGCGGCCTTGCTGGGCGCGCGAAGGCGCCAAGGCAATCCATGCTCGGTGCGCGACCCTAGGGCTGACGGCAACCTTTCCCCTGGCGGCAAACGATGCGGCGTGCCGCCGCGCAAAACCGATTGTACCGCCGCGTCGTATGGCACGATTGATCTTTGTTCAACCCACGGCGGTTGGTGCCTGGCGAACCAGCAAGGCAGCTTGCATTGCTAGCGATCGGTCGCCCTAGTGCGCAACGTCCATTGTTCCATGTCCTGTTGGGATGATCCAGGACTAAGGCCGCTCTCGATCTGCAATCGGTCGCTTAAGAGCGGATCGCGAGCGAAACCACAACAATTGCCAACAGTTGAGACGTTCCCCCCTTTTATAACTGCCTGCGTGAACGGATGACCTGGCGGTGGAGAAACCGTCGATAACTTTCCGGTGGGGGGGTGGGTAGCCCGAGAAGGTAGGCATGGTCAGGGATCAGGCGAGCATCTTCCGCAGCGCTTCAGCCATGGCTGCCAGCGGTTCAGGATCGGCCAGCCGGTGGTCGTTGCCGATTTCCAGCAAGCATTCGTCGGGCAGGCCGCTGTTGCGCAGCAGCTCAACGCTGTCGTCAAACGGGATGACGTCGTCGGCCCGCGAGTGCAGGATGACCACCGGCGGCTCGACCGTCGTGGCCGTGCCCCACCGCTTCCAGGCGGGGCACAGCAGCACCTTGGGCGTGCCCGGGGCGCGCATGTTGATGGCCACGGCTCCGCCTCGCGACGAACCAACGATCGCTTGCGGTTGATGGCGGTCGAACCAATCCTGGGCGATCGCCAGGGCGGCGGCGAAATCTTCGTGCGGTAACGCCGGGTTCAGGACCTCGAAGCCTTGCGAGGCCAGGTAGGTCGGCTTCCGTCCGCCTACCACCGATTGCCACCCGTGGAGAAACAAAATACGCATGGCTTGTCCGATGGTTCCTGTTCAAGCCGCCGCGGATGGCGGCGGCGGTGTGTGGCGGCCCTTAACGTACGGTTCCCTTTGCCAGCGCGGCTGGCAGTTAACACAATATGCCTATGATACGGATTGCCAATGCCGCCGGATTCTGGGGAGACTCGGTCACCGCACCCTTGCGCACGGTGCGCGCTACCGCCCTGGATGTTCTCACGCTTGAGTACCTGGCCGAGCTGACGATGTCGATCCTCGCCCGGCAGCGCGAGAAAGATCCGGCTGCCGGCTATGCGACCGATTTTCTCCGTGTGCTTACGAGCCTGGCGGAAGAGCTCGCCCGGCAGCCGCAGCTACACATCGTGACCAACGCCGGCGGCATGAACCCGGCGGCCTGTGCCGCTGCGGCCGCACGCATCCTTTGCCAGGCGGGGCTTGAAGCAACGCCGGTGGCCGTGGTCGACGGCGACGATTTGCTGCCGCACTTGGATCGGATTCTCGCCGCCACGCCGCTGGCGCATCTGGATACCTGCCAGCCGCTGGGCGAACTGCGGCAGCGCGTTGTCGCGGCCAATGCGTACTTGGGGGCGGTCCCGATCGCCGAGGCCCTCACGCAGCAGGCTCGGGTGGTCATCACCGGCCGCGTAGCCGATGCCTCGTTGACCTTGGGGCCGGCCGTCGCCCGCTTCGGTTGGAAGTGGGACGACTACGATCACCTGGCGGCAGCGACGGTGGCCGGCCACCTGATCGAGTGCGGCGCGCAGTCCACCGGCGGCTTCTACACGCATTGGCAAGAGATCGACCTGGCCGAGGTCGGTTACCCCGTCGCCGAGCTTCAGGCCGACGGCCTCATCACGCTCACCAAGCCCGAGGGCACCAGCGGCGTGGTTAATCGCGAGACCGTTTGCGAACAGCTCGTATACGAGATCGGCGATCCGGCCTGTTATCGCACGCCCGACGTGGATGTGGACTTCCGTTACGTGGAAGTGGAAGAAGTCGCTCCCAACCGCGTGCAGGTGCGCGGCGCTCGTGGTTCCCAGCCCAGCGATCAATACAAAGTTTCGCTGGCGTACCGCGACGGCTACCTGGCCAGCAGCCAGATGTTGGTCTATGGACGCGATTGCCTGGCCAAGGCCGACGCGTGCGCGGAAATTGTGTTTCGCCAACTGGCGGCCGAAGGCATTACGTTTGCCGACGCCTTGGTCGAGAAGCTGGGAGCCGGCAGTGCCGTGCCCGGTGTGGACCAACCGCCCGAAGGCCTGCGCGAAGTGATGCTCCGCATCACGGTGCGGCACGAAAGCAAAGCGGCGGTCGAACGGTTCGCCGAGATGCTGGTGCCGCTGGCCACCTCGGGGCCGGCCGGTTTGGCCGGCTACGCGGCGCTGCGGCCCGTGGTGCGGCCCGTATTCTCGTACTGGCCCACGCTTGTTCCCAAGGACCTGTTGCAACCTCGCGTGCAGGTGAAGGCAGCGAAGGACTGGGTGCAAGGGTAGAACACGCCGGGCACGCTTTCGCGCAGAATGCTTTTCTCGCTCCGCCGCATTGCTCGCTAAGATGATGCGCGCTTTCGGCACTGTAGCGGCTGTTGGTCCAGTTGCACTCTCGTTAACGCGTTTGCCATGTCACGTACTTACCGCGCGGCGATCATCGGTCTGGGGTTTATCGGCTGTGGCGATCCCGTTTCCGGCGAACGGATCGGCCAGGATCCCCGCAATCTCGACGGCACGCACTTCAGCGGGTACACGAACTGCCCACGCGTGCAACTGGTGGCCGGTTGCGACCGCGACCCGGGTAACCGCAAACGATTCGAACAACGCAGCGGTGCGCCCGTGTACGCCGACGCGGTTCAGATGCTCCAGGCCCATCAGCCCGAGATCGTGAGCGTGGCCACCTACACGCCCTCACACCCGGAACTCACCAGGCTATGCTTTGAGCACGGCGTGCGCGTGGTGTACTGCGAAAAACCGATGGCTCAGACGCTGGCCGGGGCTGAAGCCATGCGAGCTGCCGAACAAGCCGCCAATGGCCTGCTGGTCATCAACCACAATCGCCGCTTTCATCCCAACTTTTGGCGGCTGCGCGACCTGATTCGATCGGGCGACTTGGGCAACCTGACCGGTGTCAGGGCACGCTGGCCCACGGGACGCTTGGGCAACGTGGCACCCACATCATCGACTTGATTCGGATGTGCACCGGCCGCGAAGTGCTGGCGGTCAGCGGCACGCTCGATCTGTCGGAAAAGCCCGATTGCCGCGGCGCCGAGTTCCACGATCCGGGCGGTTGGGGCATGCTGCGGTTGGAAGGCGCATTGATGGCGACCTTCCACGCGGCGAACTTTGCCTTGGGGCCGCCGGTAATTCGGTTCGAAGGCACCGCCGGTTGGGCCAGTACCAACGGCGATGTCGTTGATATTCACTGGCTCGATGGCCGTACCGATCACTGGCCCAGTGCCCGGGGCGAAACCACGTCCATGGATCGAGCGGTGGCACACATCGTGCGCTGGCTCGACGGCGAAGGCAGCTTTCCCGTTTCGTCGGAAGATGCCTTGCGCACGTTGGAGGTGCTGATCGCCGTTCACGCCTCGCACGCGCGTAACGCGGCCTGGACGCCGCTGCCGCTGCAAGGCACCGACCGCGAGATGGTGTTGAACAGCGGTTGACCGGACTGCCCTGCGCTGCTTGGGGGCGGCGTATTGCGGCAATAATGGCTAGTAGTTCATCCGTACGCCGCGTTTGCGGAGTTCGATCGCCAGGTCGCGGGGCGTGGTGTATTGCACGGCGTCAAAACCGGCCTCGCGAGCCCCTGCCACGTTCTCGGCCAGGTCATCCACGTAGAAGATTTCCTCCGGCGCGTGGCCGACCAACTCGGCTGCCCGCTGGTAGATCGCCTTATCGGGCTTGAGGGCCTTCAGCTCAAAGCTGAGAGCCGTCGCGTCGAAGGCGTGGGGGAACAACAGGTAGCGTCCATCGGTGATGAACTGCCAATGCCAGATGTTGGTGTTGGACAGGATGCCCAGCGGGATGCGGGCGGCGAGCAGCGCCCCCAACAGCGGCTTGATGGGCACGTTGGCACGGAAGATGTCGCTGGCGGCCAGGGCCAGCTCGTTGATGTCGGGCGAGGTTTGCGTGGCCTCGCAGAACGCCCGATAAAACTCCTCGGCCGTAATGGCCCCCGATTCGAACTCCAGATGCAGGTTCGACGCAAAGACCACCTCGCGCACCCGCTCAGGGGTAATCTCCACTTGCGGGGTGCTGGCTACGGCCGCCATCTGGCGGCAGGCGATCTCGTGGTCGAAGTGCAGCAGGACATTGCCCAAGTCGAAGTAAATGAACTTCGGCGTCGACAACACGATCAACGTTCTCCTTCCCTGGTTCACCTTGGCATATAGCAGCAAGGGGGGCACAACGGCAAACACGAGGATCGTGCGCCAGCCGACCACCTCGGCTGGCGCCCCCCGCGTGCATGCCTGATGGCCTTGCTTACTGCTTGGGCTTGTCCTCTGCCTTGGAATCCACCGGCTTGTTGTCTGCCTTCTTGGCTTCCGGCTGCTTGGCTTCCGGCTGCTTGGGTTCCTCTTTCTTGTCGGCTGGCTTGGCCGCTTCTTTCTTGGGCTCCTGCGGCTTCTCAGCCGGTTTCTTGGCTTCGTCCTTCTTTGCCTCTTCCTTCTTGGGGGCGTCCTTCTTCGGCTCCTCTTTCTTAGCCTCTTCCTTTTTAGGGGCCGGCTTCTTGGCTTCGTCTTTCTTGGGAGCCTCCTTCTTGGGCTCTTCCTTCTTTTCCGGATCCTTCTTCGGTTCTTCTTTCTTCGCCGGCTCCTTCTTGGCTTCTTCCTTCTTCATTTCCTCAGCCGGCTTGGCTTCTTCAGGCGGTTGCGCCGGCTTGGGCGTTTCGAGGCCGATCACCTCCAGCTCCGGCAGGGCCTGCTTCAGCTTGGCCGCGCCGGCATCGGTCACTTTGGTCTGCCACACGTAGAGCCGCCGCAGGTTCTTGAGGCCGGCCAACGCTTCCAGGCCAGCGTCGGTGACCTGGGTGCCGTACAGGTTGAGGTAGTTGAGATTTTCCAGACCCTTGAGGTGAGCCAGGCCGGCATCGGTAATCTGGGTTTTCTCCAGGTGCAGCTTGGTGAGCGAGGTCAGTCCGGCCAGGTGCGACAGCATTTTGTCGTCGACGTTCGTGCCCCGCAGATTAAGCTGGACGACCGTCGGCAGGTCCTTCAGCGGGGCCAGGTGCTCGTCGGTCAGCGGTTCGGTCTGCAGGTGGAACGAGATTTCCAGCCGCGGATCGTTCTGGGCCAGTTCGAGCACATGCCCGCCCAACTGCTTGATCTTGCTGATGGCGGCCTGTTCGGCGGGACTGCGTTGGCCGGCCTTGTCCTGTGCGGCGGCAAGCGCGGTCGTGGCCAGGATCGACAGAACCGTCAACGTTCGAAGCATAACCCGGATCCCCCTGTTCATTGGTGATAGAAGTCGTCGATGTCGCGGCACCGGACGGATTTCCACGAGTATAACTTGCGCGACTGCGCGGGGGGAAGCGGTCGCGACGAACGGGCAAACCAGGCCGGCCAGGTGGTCGCCGGCCTGCTGCTGGTGGCCGCGCACCTGGCCGCACTGGCGGCGGTTTTGGCCGTGGTTCGCCAGCATCCTGCGGCTCACGGCGTGCAGGCGATGCCAGTCGTCTTGGGGGCTGCCCTGGCGGGGCTGGTGACCTGGGCGGCGATGCGCATTTGCCGCGGTACGGGGGCCGCAGCCGCTGTGAGCCTCGTCGGATGCTGGGGATTAGCCGCCGCGCTGCCTGGTCGTTTGACGGCGGACGTGTTGACCCTGTTGACGGTGGCCGCGATCGCAGCAGGGGTCGATCGCCGGGGAGCCGCTGTAGGGACACCAGTGCGATCGTGGGCACGGCTGCAGTTTTCGTTGCGAACACTGCTAGCGCTGATGACCCTGGTGGCGCTGGCGGCGGCCGCCTCGCGTGTGTCTTGGCCAGCGATGCTCGCTGTGTGGGCGCAGCCGCTCATGCCGCTAGCCAAGGGCGGCATCTTGGGCCTGGCCATTGCCAGCGCGCATTTGGCGATGGCGGGGGCTTTGACTCTCCAGAAGCTCACGCGACGAACGTTGACGATCACCACCGCACTGGTCGTGCTTGGTAGTGCCTGTTGGCTTTATCCTACGTTGGGGCTGGGACCGGCTTGGGGCGTTGCTGCCGCGGCGGCGATCACCACCGTTTCGCTTTGGGCGTCCGCGGCTGTTTGTCGCCCTGCTGTTCGGCACGCTGCGGCAAGCGTTGCCGGCTCGACATCGGCGTAAGTTACTTCGCCGGTAAAGTTACCGCCGTCGGTCGGAAACATCTAAGTGGCGAGCGTCTGATTTTCGCTGCAACCGGTTGCTACTTAGGCTGGGGGGCTCAATAATCAGCCTTGTCCAGCCTGACTGGCCGCTATCCCTTGGGAACGGTCCAATCATGCTTGCTTGCTCTGGCGGTAGAAGCCCGCCGAGCAGGCTCTCGATCTTGAATGTCGCATCTGGCGACACGTCGCACCCCCTTTGGTTGATGGAGCAACGCCGATGACGGAACGCACCGCAAGCTGGGATCTGAAAGTGGACCGCGGCCCGAACTGGTTGTTTGTCAAATTGCGGCAGCCGCCCCGCAACATCGCCGGCGAGCCGGTTCCGCTGGCCGACGAGTTGTGGAACCTGCTGCAGCAGCACTTCACCAGTCGGATGGTGCTGGAGTTGGATGAAGTCGAGCGGCTGCAAAGTTGGATGATGGGCCAACTGGTCAGCCTCAACAAGCGCGTGGCTAATCACGGCGGCGTGCTGCGACTGTGCGGCCTGAACAAGGCCAGCAGCGAAGCTCTCAAGGCCAGCCGTTTGGACCACTGCCTGCCGATCTTCCAGGATCGCCACGAGGCGGTTGGTGTCCGGCCTCGGCAGCCCCGCTAAGCCGCACTGCGCAAACGCAACCTGCGAGCAGGCCGTCTGCCTTGCCTTCAAGCCGTCAGCTCCTTGAGCGTGAGGGCATTGCGAACGGCGTGTCCGTGGATGTCGTTGTTGAAATAGGCGTACACGTCGACGGCGGTGGCGACCTCTCGGATCCATTTTGCCCAGCCACGTAGCCGGCTCCGCGAATAGCCGCCCGAGTAATCGTGGTGCGTACCGTGAAAGCGGACGTAAACTACCGGGCCGGTCACACGCCGCGGATGCCTCGCGATCATGTCGTGGACGCACAACGCGAGATGCGTGCGCTCCATCAACTCGAAGGTTTCAGGGACCAGCCAGTCTCGCTCGCGAAACTCCATCACGTGCGTGTACTGCGGCGGTAACCGCTCGGTGAAAGCGGCTAGCCGCTGAAGGTTCCGCTTCCAATGCGGCGGAAGCTGGTAAAGCAGCGGCCCCAGGCGATCCTCCAGCCGATCGGCAGCTGCCAGAAACATCGCCAGCGTATCGTCGGGAGCTTTGAGCTTACGGACGTGCGTGATGGTGCGGTTGGCTTTGACGGCGAACACGAAGCCTGGCGGAGTCTGCTCGCGCCAGGCTTCCATCGTTTCCGGTCGCGGCATGCCGTAGAAGCTGTTGTTGACCTCGACCGTATCGAACGTGCGCGCGTAATGCTCCAGCCAGCGGCGCGTGGGCAGGCCCTGCGGATAGAAGACGTTCTTCCAGCCGGGGTAGTGCCAGCCTGAGGTGCCGATGCGAATGGTTCCGGCCATAACGTGGGGGCTTTGCGGCCGCCTGGTGCGCGGTTCGCTGGACGCAGCCCTACCGGGACACACGTTGTATGCCGAGCAGGCCGGTATGCCAGCGGTGATTGGATGGCGGCCTAGCTGATGCAGGTTACATGCCGCGACAATCTTCAGCTTGGGCGGTTCCTGGGCACGCCACGCATGATGACTCAAGCGAGAAGTGACAAGACTCGTTTGGCTTAGCGTCACGGTGCATGATCGGGGATACGGATCACGCCAGGACGCGACCGGGTCTTTTGGACCAGGTGGGCCAGAGCCAGAAAATCGTACACCGCATGGGCAATGACGGGCGCAAGCAGGTTCTCGGTCGCCAAGAACAGGTAGCTGAAGTAAACGCCCATCACCGTGGCCCAAACGAAATAGGCCGGCGTGAGCATGTGGGCGGCTCCAAACAGCAGGCTGGTGAGTACCACGGCGGGGATCACGCCCAGCCAATCTCCCAGCGAGGGCAGCAACACGCCACGGAACATGGCTTCTTCGCCAATGCCTGCCAGGGCTGAGATCAGGGCCAAGTCGGCATACGAGCAGTCGACGAACAACGGCGCAATCTGCCGCCGGATGAGGGCCTGTAACCGTCGCCACGGCCGCCAGCGAGACCGCTCGATCCAAAACAACAGGGCCAGCATCGGTACCACGGCAGCCAGCCCCCAACCCAGGGCCGGCCAGGTGAACCGAAGTGCTTCGCCGGGCGGATAGCCCCACCAGTTGCCCAGTAGCCAGGCGGCGATGGCCAAGCCGCCTTCGATGAGCACGGCGGAGACAACCACGGTGGCTCGCGGTGACGGCGGCTCCATCAACAACCAATCTGTAGTAACAGGAACCCAGCGGGGCTGTGACAGCAGCGAGCGACCAGCCGGCTGCCGAGATACACGCCCAGGGTATCCGTCGCGGCCGGTAATGCTAGTGCTATCGTCCGATTCGGCGAGGGCTTTTTACGCCAAAGTGGTTGCCTGCCGGCAGGGAAGGCGGAGTGCGAGCCACAGCGTTTGCTGTCGGGATGCCGCTAGCGGTTGAGATGGCGGTCCAATGGCTGTCGCCAAAAGGTGCCGCTTGGGCAAAGTTTGACGGTTCTTACGGCCGATGAAGGGAGGGAAGCCGCGCCCGCGGGGCGCATTGGACGTTGCTGGCACTTGTTGGCGGATGATGTCGTACCGATTGCCGCGACCTGCCCAAAGGATGGTGGCCGCTCTCCGGCCCTGGGCGGTCCTGTGCGCCGCGGGCTGCGTCATGCTTGGCGGTTGCCAGATGGTGAAGCCGGCCGCGAATTGCTCCACGGCCGCGGTAAGCAGCGTGGAAGGCGCTCAAGGCAGCAGCGACGGCAAGGCCTGCCGTCGTGGGCCATGGCTCTGGTTCGCGCACCGCGAAGTGGATATCGGCCCCGTACGCAGTCCATTCCTGCCGGTGCCCACGTACAACGTGTATCACTACGCGGCCGCACCGATGACGGTGGTGCCGATGGCCCCCGTTCCCAGTGGGCCCCCTGCCCCGCCGCCCGTTGCGGAGCCGCGCATCGAAAGGACCGGACGTACTTCGCCGCCATCGGCGCCGCTACCGGCTCCGTGGCGCGAAACGCCTGCCGAGCGGCTGCCGCTGCCCGAGGATGCGCCGAGTTTTGAGAAGCACTCCACCGATGCCCGCGAAGCGCGGCATGTCACGCCGGCCAGTGCGGTCACGGCGCATGAGCCAACGGGCCGTACGGTACTACGTATTCGGCCTGAAACGCTGGATCGCCAGCCCGAAGGCGCTGAGGCGAGCCAATAACTTCAAGACATGCGAGCGGGTAGCCCCGGCCGAGCTTGAGCGGCTTGCACAATCACCGATGGCGCTGCTGGTGGCTTACGTCGCGACGCTACGGCGAACTTTCTGTGATCGCCAGACGCGACTAGCCAAAAACGCCAGCCCCGAAATTGTCCGTGGAGGCCTTGGATGCTTCGCCCGCGACGTGGTGCGGTGCGGGCGGTGCCGGCGAATGGTTCGCCATCGGCTGGGGAACGGTCGCGTTCCCGTTGGAACGGGGCGAACCTTCCGGGCGCGATTCGCTGGTTGGCGAATCCGGCGAGGCGGCCACGGATGCCGAAGCCGGAGCTTGCCCGGCCGTCGCGTGGTGCGGAACCGGAGGGCTGATGGCTTCGATATCCAGATCGTCGTCGTAGTCGTCGTACCGGGAAACGTAACCGGGCTGCTTGGCCTTCTCCAATTCTTCGTGGTAGGCCTCGACGACGCGCGTCTGGATCATCTCCCGGCAGGGCGAGTTGATCGGGTGCGCAATGTCGGCGTACAGCTTGGCGCGGCCATCCTCGGAGCGGCCGGCATTCTCGCGCTGGATCCGTGTGCCGCACTGGTTGCAGTAAATGGCCCGGAGGTGGTTCTTGGCCCCGCAACGGGTGCAATGCGCCGTGAGCTTGCGGCTCGGCATTGCGACAAACGGCCCGCTGGTGCCCTCAATGATTTTCAGATCGCGGACCACGAAGCTGTTGTCAAAGGTAACGCTGCAGAAGGCCCTCAGCCGTTCGCTGGGGTCGTCCATCAACTTGATGCGGACCTCGGTGATTTCCACGGCGTTGCTCCCATGTTGCAGGGGGTGCCTCAGATGCCAGTTGCAGTGGAGAAGACGGTTTGCCATCCCCGGCTGCGGAGCCGAGCGGCAGCTTGCCGGGCATGGCGGGCGTGGCGACAGATCCCGAAATAGGCCGTGCCGCTACCACTCATCTGGTGGGCGACCAGGCCCAATCGGTCGAAATCGGCAGCCAACTGGCCGACGTGCGGCACGAGCCGCTGGGCCGGCGATTGGAGCCGGTTGAACATATGCTGGCCAAGCGCGGAGAGACGCCCAGCCTGAAGGGACTCCATTAGGGATTCGCAGGAGCGAGGTTCCTCGCCCGCGGCCTCGGCCGGAGTGCACGCCGCGTACACCGCCGGGGTACTGAGCCCCACGCCCGGATGCGCGACAACGAGGTGCAACCGCGGCATGGGCGGTACGGATTCCACGATCTCTCCGCGGCCGCGGCACCAGGCCCAGCCCCGCGCGAGGAAAAACGGTACGTCGCTGCCGACGGTGGCGGCGACCTCCATTAATTGAGCGCGGCGATACCCAAGGTTCCATGCAAAGTTGGCGGCAACCAGGGCCGCGGCGGCATCGCTGGAGCCGCCGCCCAGGCCGGCCTGAGCCGGAATCCGCTTGAATAGCAAGACCTTAGCGCCACGTTCGACGCCTGCCTTTTGCCGCAGCGCCTCCAACGCCCGGACCACGGTATTGGTACGGTCGGCCGGTACCGCGGGACCGGCGGCCAGCGAGCCAGCGCTCCGGACCTCGCACTCGATGGCCGACGACGCCGGGGGGGCTTCAAAGTGTAGGGTGTCAAACACGTCGATCGGGCACATGAGGGTTTGCAACTCATGAAACCCGTCATCGCGCTTGCGAAGAATCTCAAGAAATAGATTCAGCTTCGCGGGAGCGCAAACCTCCCAGCCCGAAGCCACCCTGCGGATGCGCATCTGAACAGCTTTCTTCAGCCTGGCGGTAACTAGCACAACTGAGACGGAGCGAACATTCGCTCGGCACGGTGACAATGGTAGCCAGTTTGTACGCCGCGAACGATCAACCTGCGTTGATCGAAGTCACTGCCTGACAAGAACCGGCCGACAAGATCACCGAAACCCGAGCCGCTCCTCTGAAAACAACCTCAGCAGCGCCCGTAACGCCGCCTGATCAATCGGTTCGCCTGGAAATGGCATGGAAGACGTGGAAACGGTGGGACAACTCCACCGGTCGCGGATTCTAACCTATCCCCCCGGATGGGTCAACCAAATGGTGGGACGCCGTGCCTGCAGGATGGCTAGCAATATCTCAGGTAACGTGGACACGGTGTGCCGGCTTGGTTGGACTGCGGCAAACGGAAGGGGCGGCTGCTTTGCGGTGACTGCGCAAAATTGATAACGCCCGATAAGACTTGCACCAAGAAGAACGGTCGAACGTGAAGCCTTCGGGCTAGTAACTGGCCCTGGCGTCGACGGCCTTGGCGATTAATTGGTCGCCTTGCTTTTCAGAGAAGATGGTTGCGGTATGGCCGGGCATCACGTCTTGGATTCGAGCCGGGCGATGGTTGAGCGTGACCTGAGTTTTTTCGGTGATGACGAACGCCTGCTTGGTTTCGCCGATCATCACCACCAGAACCCCTTCGCCCACGGCAATTACTTCGCCGACAAATTCGGTGGTGGCGCTGGAGCCCGGCTTGGGACCAATGTGCTCCAACGGCACTCTGTGCTGTTCGAGTACCGCCGGAACGTGCTCGGGTGTACCATTGAAACCATAGCCGGTCGCGGCAATCAGTAACATCAGGATTCCCGTCACGATGGCTGCCCGGGCTGCGTGCCGCCGTGTGTTATTCCGAAAGCGGCCAGAACCGCGAACGCGTTGGCGCAGAGGCGTTTTGAAAGGCGACATGAGGTTGGCTCCTGCTCGGCGGAAAAGGACGCTGGCGGTTCGCAGCACGCTGCTCAGGCGTCCCTGAAACGGGATCGCCGGCAGATGAACCGTGCAATTACCGGGCCGTTTGCAGGAAAGCTCCCAGGGGTCGCGCGATGAGGACGCATCGCCCCTCGCGCAGAAGCACGAGTTTCAAGAAGGCACGCAAGCGCGTGAAGCGAGAGAAGCCTGGCGCCGCAGTCGGAGTCGGCAAAGGTCAGGCACGCTGGGAGCGAACGCGTTCGAGCAATGCCTTGGTTGCGGCAATGCCTTCACGCTCCGGCAGTTGGCTGCCGCGGTATTCGATGCTCACGTAGCCGCGATAACCGGCTTCGAGCACCACCTTCATCACGCGGAAGAAATCGCGGTTCTTTTCGTTGCCCTGCTGGTCAAAGTCCATGGCCGTGGCGCACACGCCCCGGGCTTTGGGAACCAGCGCGGCGATTTTATCAATGGGGCCATCGGGCGAAACCCCATCGAAGCTGAGATATACGCCGCAGGTCGACCGGTTCACTTGCTTGAGCACGGCCAGCAGCCAGGCGGGATCCTTGGCGGGGGCCACCTGGTTGTTGATCAGCACGTTGACCTTTTGTTGCTCGGCGTATTCGCACAGAGCGGCCAAGCCCTCGGACGTGCGTGCCCGTTGTTCCTCGGGCGTGCCGGTGCCGGCCGCCGTGACCACGATGGAGTGGCAGCCCAGCAGCTTGGCGGCGTCGATCCACGATTGATGGTTCTTGATGGCTTCTGCCCGACGTGTGGCGTCGGCATCGCCCAGCAGCCCCTCGTTCTCGACGCGGATCAGCAGCTGCCGGACGCCGTGATCGGCTGCCCGGGCGTTCATCTCGTCGAGGTACTTTTCGTCTTTGGTCTTGAAGAACTTGCTGGCGTATTCGACGGCAGTAAGGCCAAAGTCACTCTTGGCAACACCGACAAAATCCAGGTGTTCGATCTGCTGGGATTCCAGGAGTCGTGAGAGCGATAGCTCGCTGAGCGACAGCAAGAACGCCTGATTCTCCTGAGCGCGCAGCAGATCGGGGCAGAACGCTGCGGCCGCCGCGGTACCAACGGCCGACCTCAGAAAATCTCGACGCGTAAACGGCATCGACATCTTAGGTTTGTTCCGGAGATGGGATTGGGGCCAATTGGACACTCACGGTCTTTTGGTTCCGCTGGCCTCCCGCCGCGCGGGCTAAGGTGATTTTCCGGTACACGGTACTGTGCCCCCCGGCCATCGAGGGGCGGACCGCTTCCATTTCCGCCAAGGCGAAAAGAACGGTGGTGACGGCAAACGTTGCCGTGGCTGATGGTCCGTTCTCTTAACCGTCGGCGATCACGATTGCTCCGGCTGGCATGCCTCTTCTGCAAGAATGATCATCTTGGCGATCTCTACCAGCTTTTGACTCCGGCTGCTCGCAAGTTTCTGTAAACGCCGAAACGCATCCGGCTCACTCAAGCCCGACCGCTGCATCAAAATGCCCTTGGCCCGTTCAATCATCTTACGATCTTCCAGGGCCTGTTTGGAATCGCGGGCTTCGCGTTTCAGCGCTTCGAACTCGCGGAACCGCTCCATGGCGACCGCGATGGCCGGCTCCAAGTCCGTATCTTTAATCGGCTTAATCAGATATGCAAGAATGTGGTTGCGGGACGCCCGGGCGATGTAATCCGCATCGTGGAAGGCCGACACCAGAATCACCGGCACCGGCTCGTCCTGGCAGATTTCCGCCGCAGCCTCGATGCCGTCCAGGTCGGGCATCTTGATGTCGGTAATTACCAACTGCGGGTGCTTCTCGCGGCACTCGGCCACCAGTTCCTGGCCGGTCTTGGCCGCAGCGACCACCCGATGACCCAGCCGTTCCAGGCTGCTCCACAGATAGTCGCGCATGCGGGCTTCGTCGTCGGCAATGGCAATTCGCAGTCCGTCCATGATTAAGGTTCTCGCGGCACAATGACCGTGACCACCGCGCCCTCGTCGGGGGGGCTCTCCACTTGGATGCAGCCACGATGGGCTTCAATGATCCGGCGGGCGATGGTCATGCCTAACCCGGTCCCCTTCGTCTTGGTGGTGTAAAACGCGTCGAAAATATGCTGCAACTGTTGCGGAGACAGGCCCGGCCCGCCGTCCGCGATCCGCACCGCGACCGCCGGCCGGCCATTCCATTCAGTATGGCTGGCCGACACTTCAATCTCTACCGGATCTTCGCAGGCCGCAAGGGCGTTTTCCAGGATGTTCCTGAACACCTGCTCCATCTGGAGGCGGTCAAACACGGCTCGCGTGTCGGCGCTCGGGGGGCACTCAACCAGGCGCGCATCGCGCTGTTGCCGGTCGGTGGCCAGCGCCTTCCAGGCATCGCGCACGGCGTCGAGCACGTCGCCGGGGCGCCGATCCAACGTGACCGGGGCCGCGTAACCGCGCAGGTCGTCGAACAGCCGCCGCAAGCGGTCCAAAGCCTTTTGCAAGTCTTCCAGCAGTTCGGTCGCCTCGGCCTGGCCGTCGAGTTTCCAAGCCAATAGGCCGCTGCACGCCTGAATCTGCTGCAAGGCGTTACGGCTTTCGTGGGCCACGCCTGCCACCATCTGGCCGATAGCCGCCAACCGCTCGGATTGAACCAGCCGACGCTCGGCCTCGATGCGCGCGGTAACGTCGAGAAAGATGGTCTGCGTTTCGACAATTTCGCCGCCACTGTCGCGCACGGGCGTCTTCAAAATTTCAGCGTGCAGTTCATTCCCTTGCGGCGATACCAGCGCCTCCACGTCGCGGACGACTTCGCCCCGCTCCAGCACCTGCAAGTCGCCCTGGCGGTTCTTCTCGGCCAGTTCTGGCGGGTAAAAGTCGTAGTCGGTCTTGCCGATGATCTCTTCCGCCGGGCGGCCCAGCAGTTTGCACAGGTTCTCGTTCACCCAGGTGAAGCGGCCGGCCGTGTCTTTCCTTAATACGTACAGCGGCAGGTTATCGACCAACGAGCGGTACAACGCCTCGGATCGCGCCAGTGCTCTGGACCGCTGTTCGGCCTCCGCGGTTCGCTCCTGCACGCGCTGTTCCAACGTGTCGTTCAGTTGCTCCAGCGACGCCATTTCCTGGTGTACGCGGCGCACCATGGGGCGGAACACCACCACGCCGGTAATGCCCAGCACGGCCAGCGTGCTCATCAGCGACCACAACGCGAGGTTGTGCAGATACATGATCTTTTCGTCGCTGCGGCGGAGATACGCGGCGACTACCTGGTCGAGCGCTTCCACCATGCGGCCCGAGAGCGCCACTTCGTCGACGTAACGCAGGTGCGGGTTACCCCAGTTGAGATCTTCGTCGCTGCTCTTGGTGAGGGCGCGGACCTGGGCGATGTAGTTCCGCATCTCGGTATCGAGCAGCCACGGCGCGTCGTAGTAGATGTCGTGGACGGGCTCGGGGGGTGGGTTGCCTTCGGCGTCGGCACGGATCAGCTCGTGGTGCGTTTCTTCCAGCGGCCCCATGGCGGCGATCAGTTCCGCCCTGGCTGCCTGGAGTTGTTCGTTGTTGAGCGATGAGACCAGTTTCTGCGCCAACAGCGCGCTGCGTTGAAGCAGCGACCGCTGCCGGCTACTGTTGGCCGCGATGATGGCGATCTGCCGGTTGGTTTCGATCTGGGCGTTGAGGATCACATAGTTGGCGAAAGCCAATACGCCCAGCACACCCAGGGCAAGCAGGTACCGCGCGGTGAGATAGCCGGTGCCTGACCGACGGCGATTGGCCTCGGGCGAACCGCCCGGCTTGGATAACGGCGAAGCCTTGGCGGCCGCCGGTGCGGGGCCGGCCGTTGCGGCACCATTAGCGCCCAGGTTGCCGTGAAGCGATGCTGCGCCGGCCGACGCTGCTACGCCCGCCAGCGATGGATTGTGGGACGACGACATGCTACCTGACGAGTGGCTGAAGGAATTGCCAACGACGCAGTAAGCCACGACGTAGCGATGGGGGGGCGGATACGCCGCCCCCCCTCTTTGTTATTGAACCTTTATGCCACCAAAGTCTCAATGCGTCGCCGCGTGCGGGGACCGGCACATGCCGCTCCGCGAGTGTCGGGCATGATGCGGAGGCCGCGGGACATTACGGCGCGATCACCGCCAGGACGTCGCTGGTGGGGACGTCGCGAACGGTTTCCACGTGGCCGAGTCTGCTTGGTAGCACAAAGCGAAGCTGGCCCTGCTCGGCTTTCTTGTCGCGCGCCATCACATCGAGCATGGCCTGAGGATCAAGCTGCGGCAGTTCGGTCGGCAAGTGCAACGCCTGCAGCAACTTCAATTGCCGTTCGGTCAGCTCGGCGGAGATGCGACCCTGCCGCTCGGCCAGTCGCGAAGCGCAAATCATGCCAATGGCCACGGCCTCGCCGTGGAGGTATTCACCGTAGCCGGTGAGCGTTTCAATCGCGTGGCAGAACGTATGGCCGTAGTTGAGTACCGCACGAAGGCCCGTCTCCTCGCGCTCGTCTTGCGAGACTACTTCGGCCTTGAGCTGGCAACTGCGATAGATGGCGTGCTGGAGGACCGCATCGTCGCGGGCATTGAGCCCGGCCACGTTGTTCTCCAGGTATTCGAAGAACTCGGCATCGAGGATCACACCATACTTGACTACCTCGGCCAGGCCGGCTCGGTACTCGCGGTCGGGCAACGTGGCCAGTACTGCCGTATCGATCAGCACGCCACGCGGCTGCCAGAACGCGCCGACCATGTTCTTGGCACCTGGCAGATTGATACCGACTTTGCCGCCCACCGAACTATCGACCTGAGCCAGCAAAGTGGTAGGAACCTGGATGAAGGGAATCCCCCGGGCAAAGGTGGCGGCGACAAACCCGGCCAGGTCGCCGATTACGCCGCCGCCCACGGCCACGATCACGGTTTTGCGGTCGGCCTTGTGCTCCAGTAATTGCTCCCACAGCCGCACGGCGTTGTCGATCTGCTTGGACGCTTCACCGGCTTCGACCGTCAGCAGTTCAACCTGACGCGAGGTGCCGTCACCTGGCTGCGAGAGCGCGGCCACCGCGGCCTCGGCATGCGGCTTGATCACGTTCCCGTCGGTGATCACTACTGCATGGCGGTACGACAGCCGCTGGGCAACAAAGGCGCCCAAACGGTCGAGGCAGTTGGTTCCAATTTCGATGTCGTAGCTCCGTTCGGCTAGGGCGACACGAAGCAGCGTGGGTGCGGAAGTCATAAATGCATGCAGGCGAGGCGGTTGGTAGCGCGTCGTTGCGCAAATGAAGGTTGGCGACGAAGGTATCGGTCGCGAGGCTCGACGGTTACGCGACTAGGGCCTCTGCGCGAGCAGAAACCTCGGGGCGAGGACAACACCCTGCTCCGGCAGTTGAGGGCCGTCGTGAGGCGACGCGAGCGCGGCGACCATTAGCCAGTGTCCAACTTCGCTCGCATTTCGCAAGAGCCGGCAGCGGCTCCCCGGGGGACCAGCTGATCAAATACAGGGTCTGGCCGACCAGCCTGACCGTGCAAGAATCAGGCAGGCCGCGGCAACCAACCAGGTAGAACCCGCCAGAGTGCGACGCGTAAAGAACTTGGGGGCGGTGCTGGCGATGAATCGGGGATGGAGAGGCCTCCGACCGGCAGAACGCACCCAGGGAATAGCGCCCAGCCGGTCCGGGGCCGGCGCGCCGTTTGCTATTGAAAGTGAGGTCCGGCAAGCAGCGGCGTTGTTAACGAAAAACTGCGGCATTTCGGGCCTTCTGAGTAGGCCGCTTGTGCCGCAGTTCGCCAACTGCATCCCAAGAAAACCAAACGTGTTCGAATACCGCCCCGATATGTAACCGCGGCCGTAAACCCTTGGGTCGGCCGGTTGCAGCGATGCTTCGGAGGAACTGGCCATGTTAAGGTCTCACAGCTTCGCGCGATGGCAACCAGCATTACGCGTGTTCCGGAGCCGCTGGGGGCTAGGTGGTCGAATGGTGACCGCGTTGAGCGTTCTGGCGTTTGTCGTTTCGCCCGTGATCGCCCAGGTTCCCGGCCCGGCAGCCGATCAGGGGGCACCCCAGGAATCGGCTGCCACGCAGATCGACAACGCGCAAGGTACCCATGTGTTGGGGCGTGGTCCCATCCATGAAGCGTTTGCGAACCCCTTAGATCGCAGCGAACAGGCGGCCCTGGTTGTGCCCGAGACGCCGCCGGTTGCGATCGACGAAGTGCCGCCGGACGTACGCCCCGCCGATGCCGTGTGGATTCCCGGCTATTGGTTTTGGGATGCGCTCACGAATGACTTCGTCTGGGTGAGCGGCGTATGGCGTGTACCGCCGCCGGGGCAACAGTGGGTGCCGGGCTATTGGCACCGGCTGGAGAATGGTGCCCGCTGGATCTCTGGTTTTTGGGCACCGCTGAATGCTTCGGCCGTTTCGTATGTTGAGCCGCCGCCGGAGAGCCGAGATCGCGGTCCTACTTACCAATCGCCCGGCGATGATTACTTCTGGGTGCCTGGCGTGTGGATGCTTCAGGCGTCGGGCTATCGCTGGCGCGATGGGTATTGGGCTCGCCAACAGCCCGGCTGGATCTGGATTCCGCAGCATTATGTCTACACGCCGCGTGGAGCGGTCCTGACCGGCGGTTACTGGGACTACCCGATCGAGCAGCGCGGCATGGCTTTCGCGCCGGTGTACTTTGCGACCAAGGCCTATCGCCAAGGTGGTTATCAGTTCACGCCGAGCGTGGCGATCATCAATCGGTACCTGTTGCTGCACATGTTCGTGGGGCCCCAGTGGCACCACTATTTCTTTGGAGATTACTACGGGCGGGCCGCAGCCGAGGCCGGCGTGATTCCGTGGTTCCGCCGCGATGCGGTCGATAGTCAACCGCTGCTCTCGTACTACCGTTGGTACTTCCAGCGACAGAACGTGGACTACGTCCAGCGGATGAATAACTGGTATGCGTACTACAACGCCAATCCGTCGGTGCGGCCGCCGGACTTGTTCCGCGAGCAGCAAACGCTGGCAGCGAACGCAGAAAAAGACCCGCGCGTGGCCTACTCGGTGTTGACGCAGCCTGTTTCAGCCCTGCCTGCTGCGGCTCTGGTGCCGGTCACGCCCGACCAGCATGTAGCGCTCGATCGGCTGGGGCAGGAGCTCAAGGCCATCGCGCTCCAACGGCGCAATCTCGAAGTTGAAAACCTACGCACGGCTGCTGCGGATTCGCGGCCGGCGCTGGTGTTGCCTGCCAGGGCCAGCGAGTTCTTCCCGGCGATAGCCGGTGGACCGGCGGTGCGCCGCGAGGTATTGCGGCCAACCTTTGACGAGCTTGGCGTAGGACCGGCTGAGGCGGCTCGAGCCGCGGCAGTCAGGGCGGATGCCGCGCGGGTGGAAGCCGAGCGTGCGGCTGCAGCCGCGGAAGCTGCGGCGGTTGATGCGAATCTCCCAGCCCCGGCGTTAGACGCGGCAACGACAGGCTCGCCAGAGTACCGCATCCGCCAGGGGCGTCCGCCCGGTTACGAAGAGGAACGTCGCCCTGCCCCGGCTCGCCCCGTGGTGGAGCCGCCGACGCCTCCGGTGGACCCGTACGTGCCGCGCTCGGTTCCGCGCAGCGTATTTACGCCCGGCGGCCATCCAGGCCGTAATACACCTGACCTGCAGCGAACCGACGTGAACATCCCCGGTCAAGGTCAAACACCAGAGGGGCCTCGTCCCGGCGTAGCAGTGCCAGGTCGCACCGAAGCGATCATCCGCCAGCGCGGAGCGGGAGCTTTCCCGGGCGAGGCACCGCGGGCGTTACCGGTGCCGGCCCCATACCCCGGACGGATTTATCCGGGCCGTAATGTTCCGGAAGCCCCGCGGTTTAACCAGAATGTGCCAGGCAGCGGCCTCGAATCACAAGGCGCCGCACCTTATCAGGCTGATATCGGCTTGCGTGGGACCGATGCCAACGTGCCTGAGGTTCAAACGCCTACCTCGGTCATTCCCGGCCGTAACGACCTGAACGCCGGGGAACGCCCCGAGGTGAATGTGTCGGGCGTCACCGAGCCGCCGCGTGGCTACGTGCCAGGCCGTGTAGCACCGGGAATGCGCCGGCCGAACATCTATCAGCCGGGGATCAATGTTCCGCCGGGACGCGATGACACGGCTCAAAACGCGACGCAGGCCCAAACGCCGATGCCGCAAGTGCAGCAGCCGCAAGGCACGGATATTCCGCAAGTGGACCCCAGCACGGGCCAGCGGATGCCCAGGCTGGCACCGTCGCAGCAGAACGCGGCCCAACGCCGCTCGACCTTTCGCGGCGTGAACCCGGAAACGAACCCGCCTCGCACAAGCCCTGCGAATACGCCGCCGAGCGTTAGCCCTCCGGGGCAAAACGCACGACAAGATCCTGCGGCGCTACCGCGTCAGGCACCGCAAACCGGCGGGCCGCAGACCAATACGCCACAGGCCGTCGGCGGAGCGACCGAGCTGCCGGGCAGTCTTTCGCCACCGGGCATGATCTCGCCCAACTTTGGTGGCGCTACACGAAACTTCGGCGGAATGAGTCGCCCCGGCAGCAGTTCCCCGACTGGAGGACAGCCGCAGGCGGGCAACAATCCGGGGCCAGTCGGTACGCAGCGAAGCGGCGGGGCACAGGGAACATCGGGCACGACGGGCGGTACCTCTAGCGGTGGTGGTACCACTGGCGGGGGTAGCGGTGGCGGCGGAAGTCAATAGTCACGTGTAGTTTAGGACCCGGCGGCGGTAGTTCCGCGGGGCAGGAACAACGGATTCTCACCGCAACTTCCACCGCTGAAAGCCCAGGCCGCCGCTCACTTTATCCTTGCGACCGTATATCTTTCCTATATTATGCAGCTTGTATCTGTCCGTGCGGCGTGAGGAACGGGGGCGGCCGCGGCAGGCTCGCCCTAAGCGTTTCCGGGCCAGAATTGAGCGAGCCGGCATATGACTTGGTTCTTACGTAGCCTCGCCTTGGTTGCCTTGGGCGTCGTCCTGGGCATGGCGCTATGGCAATTTGTCTTTCCGACAGAGGCGCAGAATCCCGCGGTGGCGGCAGGCGGGAACGGCAACGTTGGTGCTAACGACGCGCCAGCGGATGATACGCTTCCAGGCGTCTTGCCCGGTGGACTTGGCGATGATCTGTCGCCGCGTAGCATGCCGGCAGATGACATTGAAGCCAGCTCGTTGAAGCACCCGCTTACGCGCAGCTTGGGGCAAATGATCGAAAGCAACCGCGAGTTGTTCGATCAGATTGGCGCCGAGGGCCTCGGCGATTCGCTCGTGGAGGCCGACGCCCTGCTGTGGGAAGCGAAGCAACAGGCCCGTGACGCGCTGCGCGAAGCCAATCGGCAAGTGCGGATCGCTGGCACATCGCCTAACGTGGTCCTGGTCGTGGTGGAAGGATTGCAGTGGAACCCGGAGCAGGGATTGGAACCATTTGCCGCGACGATGCCGGCCTTGTACCGCATTGCCAAGCAAGGGAAGTATGGCTCGTTGACCCCCGGCCTCGCGCCCGATGAGCAGCGGTTGCGCCTCACCACGGGCAACTCGGCTGCCAGTGGGGCCGATCGGTCGGCCAGCACATTCTCGCGGGCGTTGTGGAACTCCGGTTATGGCACTGCCCTAGTTGGCGATGCCTGGTGGTGGGGGGCCAACGATTCTAGCGCCGAATGGGATGCTTGGATGGGCTTCCCGCGCGAGCAGGTCGCGACGCCATACCCGGCAAATGTCTGGAGCAACGGTAAACCAATCAAGTTGACGGCGAATGCCGACGGCAAGCAAGGTCTGGCGGCGCTGGACCTTTTTGCCCACGAAACGCTGTCCTACGTGCAGCGGCACCGCCGCGGCCGCCCGTTCACCCTGGTGGTGTCGTTGGGGCAAGGAGTGCAACCGCAACAAGGTGACGATACTGCCGGCCCGACAGTGGCTCCCTCCTACGCCGATCAACTGCTAAACGAACTGGACATCGCGCTGAACCAGGCGGAGTTGACAGAACGAACCTTGCTGGTGGTGCTGGGCGTGTCGTCCTCAGCCGACGCGAACCATGCTGGCCGTGCTCCGTTGCTGGTCGTGCGCCATCTGCGCCACATACCGGCCGACGCGCCGCTGCCGGCGACGGTGGGGTACGAGGATATTCTGCCTACGCTGCTGCACGCGACTGGTTCTCAGCGCGGGCCGCGCGCCATGAGCGGCACCTCGCAGTGGCGCGTGTGGACGGCGAAGCCGGCCGTGAAAGAGGCCCTCTAAGTCGGCGAACATCGATCACAATCTGCGCCCTTCGTGCACGAAACGCCCTGCGCAACGGATGCCTCGGCATCGTGGCGGCGGCGGGCTGATCTCGCGTTCTTGAACAAGCCTGGACAATCAAAGGGGACGCTATGTTCAAGCTGAGTCGTCAGACGAAGTTTCAGCCTGCGGCCACCCGGCGGGCACGTGCCTGCTGGGCCCTGTATATACTTGCCGTGCTTTGGACGCTGGCGATCCCAGCGGCGGCAATCGCGGAAGATGACTTTACCACGCGTCTCAAGACAGTTCGCCAAGAGCAGTACAACCTCACCGAGAATAAGGCGATTGAGCAGCGGCTACTCGATGACTTGAAATATCTCGCATCGGACGAACTCCAGGGACGCGGTATCCGCACACGTGGGCTGGAACTGGCCGCTGAATATGTGGCCATTCAGTTTGGCAAGGCGGGCCTGAGGCTCGACGCCTGCGATGGGCAGCCGTTTCAGCCATTCAGCCGGTATGAAACGGAGAGCCTGGGGACCGAGAATCGTCTGGAGCTGACCGCGGCCGATGGCAAGACCCTCAGGCTGGAGGCGGGCAAGGACTACGTGCCCCTCACCGCAGGCACGTCCGGAACGTTCGAGGCACCACTAGTTTTCGCGGGCTACGCTATTCGGGCCGAGGACATCGAGTACGACGATTTCAAGGATCTGGACGTTCGCGACAAAGTTGTGGTGCTATTGCGGCATGAACCGCAACAAGCGGATCCCCAAAGCCCCTTCAACGGTACGCAAAACTCGCCCCACGCGTACCTCATGCGGAAAATCTCGCATGCGATCGAACAGGGAGCCGCGGCCGTGATCATTTGCAACGATCTGCACATGATCGAGCGGCAGAAGCAGGCTGACCAGGCCAAGGGGCAACCATCGCGTGGCGACGAGCTGTTGCCCTTCCGCACGAGGCCGCCGGGAACCAAGCCGCAGGTTCCGGTGTTGCACGTTCGCCGCGCGGCGATCGATCAACTGTTGCAGACGGCCGAGAAGCCGACCTTGGCCGAGTTGGAAGCCTCGATCGATGCAGATCTGAAACCTCGCTCGTTTGAAATCCCGTCGGCCAAAGTCAAGGGCAACGTGGATATCAACCGCCGCCAAGGTGCGCTGAAGAACGTGATCGCGGTTCTGCCGGGGGCCGGGGAGCTCGCTGAGGAGACCGTCATCGTCGGTGCGCATTACGATCACTTGGGCATGGGCGGTGGCGGATCGCTCGCCCCGTGGACGGCCGCCGTCCACAACGGCGCCGACGACAACGGGTCGGGCACGGTGGCATTGCTGGAGATTGCCCGGCAGGTTGTTGCCCGGGTTGGCGAAAACCGGCGGCGGATCGTGTTTATCGCGTTCTCGGCCGAGGAAGTGGGGCTGATCGGCAGCCAGTACTATGTGCAATCGCCGGTGTTTCCGCTGGAATCCACGTCGGCCATGGTCAATCTCGACATGGTGGGCCGCCTGCGGAACGACCGTCTGACCGTTTCCGGCGTCGGCACGGCTGAGGAACTTGACGAACTGTTGACGCGGCTGGCGGGGCCCTACGCGTTTAATCTGCGCAAAGATCGTTCCGGGTATGGGCCAAGCGACCACGCGTCGTTCCACGCTCGCGGTGTGCCGGTGCTGCATTTCTTCACCGGGCTGCACTCCGATTATCACCGCCCCAGCGACGATTACGACAAGATCAACTACGAAGGGATTCGCCGCATTGCCCTGCTGGCGACCGACGTGGTCCTCGAGCTGGCGCAGATGCCTAAGCCTCTTACGCGGCGTGGCGGCGGCGATAGCCTGGCGGATCTGTTAGGGGGCGACCTGCAAAACGGCTTGGCCGGGGATCGCGCCATCTTGGGGGTGCGAGTGGAAGCCGTCCAAGAGCCCGTGCCCGGCCTGAAGGTGGTCGAAGTCCTGCGGCGCAGCGCCGCCGAGGATGCCCAGGTACGTCCTGAAGACATCATCATTGCGGCCGATGGGATGAAGGTGTCGACCCTGGAGGAGCTTCAAGCCCTGGTGCGGCAACGCAAACCGGGCCATGAGCTGAAGCTGCAAATCCACCGCGGCAAGATCGACATCGAAACGACGGCCAAGCTCAAGTCGGCCAATTAAACGTGCCTACGGCCGCTCACGCAGCGCCCGAGTGCGTCGCCTGGTTGGTGCCGGGGTGGCACACCTCGTCCATGCGCAACGAAAACGCCCCCTGTGCTTTTGCCGCACAGGGGGCGTTTGTTGTTTTAACCGGGGCAGATCCAGCTTACGGGATCAGCATCGCCGGCGGGGTGTAAGCGGCACTGGAGCCGACCGGCGGCTTGGGAGCCGGCGTGTCCAGCGGCGAGTCGGCTTCGGGCGGAACCGGCGGTGCTTGCGGCTGCGTGGGAGCCGGAACGGTTTCGTGCACCGTGCCCGCATCGATCTCGGCGTACACCCGCTGGAAGATCGAGTTGCTGTAAGGCATCGAGGCCGGGATACCGACGCTCACCGCTTCCGCCTGCTGGATCTGAATGTGCATGTAGTTGTACGGGCGGAAGTAGTAGTACCGCATGTTGGCGGTTTCATACGGGATGTGCGGCCCCATGTTGCCCGGCGCGCGGTGGGGCGATGGCAGCCCATGGCGTGCCCAGAAGCCGCCCTTGTGCAGGCAGCCATCACTGCAGGTGTCGCACGGATTGCAGGTCTGGCAAGCCGGCTGATGCGCAATGTGATGGCCATGACCTCCGCCCATCGGCAGCGCCATTGCCACGGCGAGAATCAACGTTGGCCCCATCGATATACCTCCTGTTGTGATCCAATCGTGGCTCAAAGGCGGGGAACAAACCTGCCCCTGGGGGCCATGTGGTGTGTGCCCGGTTCCAGGTACGCAAGCAGCCTCGGAAATGGGCCACGCTTCCTGGAGGGAACCGGAGCGAACCCCGCTTGGTTGTTACTGGTGATTGACGGCAGTGGCTGTTTGGCCTCGCACGCGAGAAAAGCAAGCACGCTAGCATTGCCGATCCGCCTGGCGGGGCCGGACACTCTACCGGTGTGGGGCAGCAGGCCCGCCTAGCTCCGCGGGTGCGGAGTTTTGCCCAGCTACCTACTGCTCCTCGGCCTTTATTTCGGCGTTGAGGGGGGGCCGAGGTGACCAATTTGCAGGCCGTTCGGCGTTTTTGGCTTAGGAAGCTTAGGGAACGTTCTCAAGGCAAGAGAAGGTTGCCCCTGTCGTCACGCAGTGGCCGGTGCAGCCGCCGATTTCCGGCAGCCACCTAGTATTAATTGTCTGGTTTGGCGCAGTCATACGGCACGACGGTCCAGGGAGCCAGCTCCGCCGAAATCCCCTCTAGGGGAATGGTATGGGGTAGCCAATCAGCATGCACACTGCCCCATTGGGGGCGAATTGGCGGAAAATTTTAATCCCCTTTACGAGTGTCCTACTACCGGCTGAGGACCAACGTAAATTGCCTTGGGGTAATAGCTTGCTTTGTGACATGGGGAAATCACTGACCCGCAAATTGAGAAGAATCCGACATCGGGCCGAACGACTAGATTAAACCCTACTGATGGTTGTGCCGAAATATGGGAACGAACCGCTGGCCTCGGTACAGCGATTACGCGCCAACATTCAATGTAAGTTATCCCCACCTATTGGCAGGGTTCGCGACCTTCTTCGCAAGGTTGGAGCATCAGCCCGAGGCAAGGGGGGCAGGTGGCGCGGATCCGCGACCGAAGCAGCAATGCAATTGGTAGTGAGGTATGGACGGTCCGGATCAGCAGGTACTTCGCGTTAGGGGGCAGTTCGTCATGCGGCGGCTGCGGACAGATCGCGGGTACCAGGTATCGGGACCGCGAACTTTGGAGTGGCACGAATCCCGCCTGAGCCCAGTCGGTGCCAGCGCCTGAGTTTTGCGGCGGTAGCCGATCGCCGCAAACGCCGCATTACCAAGAGCAATCGCGATCTGGCGACGGAGGGAAATCTCTCCGGGCTGCCAGTTGGCAATGCGACGGTAGCAGGTCGATGGCAGCGGTCAGGAGATGTTTAAGGGAGTAAACGAAACCAGGGGCTGGCCATTCTGAAAACGAGGGGCGGCGAAAGCCATCTGACCCAGGGCTGGAGCCAGGCACGCCTTCGCAGGTGGGCAGCATCATCAAACGTCATCGCCAAAGGGGGGGCGAGAGCGAGCCTGCGTTAGTTGGAACACCCCAACACAGGGACGTGAGTTTCTCCATGTTAAGAGCCAAACGCATACGCTATTTCCTCGTTTGCGCCATTGCTGCCCAGCTTGGCATTGCGCCCAAGCTGGTCAAGGCGCAGGCCGCCGCCGACTTGCCTTCGCCTGCAGAGCTGCGGGCGTTGGAGAATCCGACTCAGGCGGTACGGCAAAAGGAAGCCGCCCTGATCGATCAGGTTTTGATGCCGGAACTCATCTTCCGGGTTGATCCCAACCAGTCGAAGGTGGTCCGCACCAAGCTGCCGATTTCGCGCGTGGCCATTACCGATCCTTCCATCGTGGAAGTGAACGAGTTCGGCCCCAACGAGATCGAGGTGATCGGTGTGAAGGCCGGTGAAACCACGATGACCTTGTGGTTTGCCGAGCCGGGCGGACAGCAAAGTATTCTCCGCTATCTCGTGCGCGTGGCCGCCAACGAAGGCGAGCAGTACCGTGCCGAAGTTGAGTACGGCAGGCTGCAGACGCGCATCAATGAGATGTTCCCGTACAGCCAGGTCCAGCTTATCCCGATCGCCGACAAGCTGATCGTGCGGGGCCAGGCTCGCGACTCCAAGGAAGCCGCGGAAATTCTGGCCTTGATCACCGGGCAGTCGGTGAACCAGGCGGGCAACCTGGGCAGCTTTGTGAACCTCGGCTCGGTGGCTCGCTTGCCCGGTGCCGAAGACCTTCGCACGCAAAGCGTGATCAACATGCTCACCGTTCCCGGCGAGCAGCAGGTGATGCTCAAGGTGCGCATCGCCGAGATCTCGCGGAGTGCCGCCCGCAGCCTGGGGCTCGATTTCGAGATCATCAAGGATAACTTCCTGATCTCGAACTTCATCGGCGGCGCCGGCAACGTCTCGGCCATTCTCGATGGCGGCGACGTCAACCTGTTCCTGCGGGCTTTCGCCAGCAACGGCTACGGCAAGGTGCTGGCCGAACCCACGCTGGTGACGCTCAGCGGCCAGCCAGCCACGTTTATCGCTGGTGGTGAGTTTGCCGTGCCTACCGTGGTGGGCGTCGGCGGCGTCGAGGCGGCTTCGACCACCTTCCGTGGGTTTGGTACGCAGCTGACCTTCGTGCCCACGGTGATCGACAAGGACAAGATCCGCCTGCAGGTCGCTCCCTCGTTCAGCACGCTGAACCAGGACATTGCCGTGAACGGTATTCCTGGTTTGAACAGCCGGGCTGTGACCACGACCGTGGACCTGCGGGAAGGCCAGTGGTTGGCGATCGCCGGCTTGATCCAGGACGAACAGCGCGGCAACCGTGGCCGCATCCCGTATCTAGGCGACATCCCCATCATTGGCGCCGCCTTCGGTACCCAGAACGTGCAGCGTGACGAGACCGAACTGGTCGTGCTGGTGAGCCCGGTGCTGGTCCACCCGATGGAAGCCGATCAGGTTCCGCCGCTGCTGCCTGGCATGGCGGTGACCGATCCCACCGACAATGCCTTCTATTTCTGGCAGATGATCGAGGGCCACCCCGACGTGCAGCACCGCAGCACCATCTGGCCGCAGTACCGGATGGAGACCCTGCGGCAGAACGCGCAGGTTCTCAAGGCTCGGTATCAGCAGTCCAAGGGCGGCACGGTGCATTGCGAGAGCCAGCAGTACTACATGTCTGGTCCGCAAGGGTTCTCGGACTAACCGCCGGAGCATTAAGGGATTGAACCGAGTTTGAACTCCAACCAGGTGAACAGGAGCGCAAGGTAACCGCCCGAGTCCGCGGATCTCAGACCCAGCTTGCCCGCAACTCGGCCCCTTGCGCCCTTACACCACCTTCCCCGGCGGCAGCCGCTGCTTACCGGCCGCTGGTTCTCGCAAGCGGCCGGATGTCGGGGGAAGGCAGCAGCATAAGGATATACCGACCATGAAACGCAAGCTTCGTTCGCTGTTCTTCTTAGGAGGGGCAGCCGCCGCGCTGGCGACGAGCGTGGGGTGCCACGGACCCGGTGCGCGGATCGTCGGTCCGCCGCCCAAACCCCTGGGCGCCGAAATCGACCAGATGAACCAGACGATGGAAGTGAACGCCGAGGCGGCCAAGTTCATCGTCTACATGCACGAGTTCGAACTCAATGATGCTCAGCCCGATGGCTCCAACATCGGCGGGATCCGCCTGAACGCCTACGGCGAGGATCACGTCAAACAGATCGCCTTCAAGCTGAAGCGCGGGGCACCGTTCCCGGTGGTCGTCGAACGTAGCCAGACCAGCATCAAGCCGGGCACCGAGCACCTTTACCCGATCCACTTCAACGAAGAGCTGGATGCCAAGCGGCGCGAGGTGGTGGTGGCCGCGCTCGCCACGCTGGGCGTCCCCAACGCCGACGAAATCGTCGTCGTGGCTCCGTCCTTCGCCGAAGGCATCAACGCCGCGGAAGCCGCTCGGGCGTACAACAACAGCCTGATGGGCACGCGTGGGGCGTTTGGCGGCAACTTCGGCACGTTCTTTGGCGGCTTCGGTGGCTTTGGCGGCTTCGGGCTTCGCTAATGCCCACCGCGGCTGACCGCCCCCAGCCAAACCATCAAGGCTGCCGAAAAGGGGGCAGCAATCGCCGCCGGAGGAATCCTCTGGCGGCGATTGCCGGCAGCCAGGGCAACTACAACCTTTAACTGCTCGGGCGGAACGCAACCGAGGGAAGTTCATCATGTTGAAACCGCTGTTGCCGTGCGTGCTACTGATTGTGAGCTTTTCTGGTTGCGCGCTCAGCAAAAACCAACTGTTCTCCCGCAAGAACGACGATACGGTCGAACGCTCGATCAGCATCGCCCGGTTGTCGGAGCGGCACGGCAACGTGCAACAAGCCCGAAGCATGTACGCTCGCCTGGCCAGTGAGCATCCCAACCACCCGGTTCCGCATCATCGCCTGGGCGTGTTGGCCGCTAAGGCGGGCAACTACCAGGAGGCGATGCAGCATCTGAGCCGGGCGCAGCAGGTTGGCGGCGATACGCCTGAGCTGCTGTGCGATATCGGCTACCTGTATTACCTGCAGAACAACCACGCGGCTGCCGAGCAGCATCTGCGGAAGGCCATCTCCGCCGATCCGCAGAACAAGCGTGCCTATAACACGCTCGGTCTGGTGCTGGCCGAAGAAGGCCGTTTCGCCGAGGCCCTGGACTCGTTCCGCCGGGCGGTCAGCGAGGCTGAAGCCCTGGCCAACCTGGCCTACGTGCAGGTGCAGTTGGGCGCGTTCGACGAGGCCGAAGCCAACTACCACCGGGCCTTGGCGATGAACCAGTCGCTCAAGCCGGCTGCCGAAGGCCTGATGCACATCGCCGCGATGAAGGGTGAACTGAAGCCAGTCACGCCTAGCGAATCGCGCGAGGCGATTGTCCGGAAAACCCCGCAGCGAGGCCCGCAGGAGCAGCCGCAGCAGTCTGGCCAGTTGGCCGCGACGGCCGCAAACGTGGCCGAGGTTATTGCGGAAAGCGACCACACGGTTGTGCGGCAGGCCTCGCACAAGCGGGCCCCCGCTGAGGAATCGTACGAGCTGGTGGATCCGCGCGTAGGCACCACGTCGCGGCAGATCGAAGTGGCGGCCCTGCCTCAGAACGCGGCGCCTCGCAAGGCCGAAACGCGTCCGGCTACTGCCAACGCCATGGATTCCAACACGCTGCTGCCCAGCCGCAGCCCGAGCTGGGCGCCCTATCAGCAGCCCACCCAGCCGCTGATTCCGTAGTCCCGGAATCTTTGAGGCTTGCCGATAATAAGCTTGAAAAAACACAACGCGGCGGCCAGTTAACTGGCCGCCGCGTTGTGTTTGTAGTAGCTTGCTGAAACGAACCACCACGATAACTGGGTAGAGGCTGCTTCAGCCACTAGCGGCACGTAGATCGGTGCTGGCTGCGATCAGTTGGAAGTCGGGGTGAACAGGTACGTGTCGCCGGAGCTGCTGCACGACGCAACGGCGATGGCCTCCACACTTACGTAGTACGGCCACTTCATGCCGCAGGCGCTACTGATCTCAAACTGCCGCACCCGTACGCGCACGGCGGGGGGCTGTTCCTGTTCGCAATTCGGCGCCTGCTGAACGAATTGGCCGCCGACAATGCAGCCAAACTCAAAACAAGCGTCGCAAGCCGTCTTGTCTGCCAGGTTCAAGCTCTTGCCATCGACATGGTTGGCTTGCGCGAAGACCATCCCTTGTTGGATGGCGTTGACAATGTCGGCCTCGCACTCGAGCTTGCAGAGGTCCTTCACCCACTGTCGCACCGCGGCAATGGCAGCCGCATCCACCGCGTTCGCAAGCGCGGCACGTTCCACCCAGATCTTGCCCAGATCCACCGTCAGGCAAAGCCCCGCCAGTAGTACCGGCAACGAGAGGATGCACCAGACGGTGGCCACGCCGTGCCGTCGACGCATGGTCTTGTGAGCTGGCCCCATGGTATTCGTTGCCCCCATGGTCAGGTCCCCTCGTAAGGAAGCGTCTTGACGCGAACGGTCCACTGCTCGCTCAAATCGAAGCCAAAGTGTGTCAAGAGATTGGGGGCCAGTGCATCGGAACGGATGCGAACCACCACACGCACGTAGGGCGATTCAGGTGGCGGAGGCAGTTGTGCAAGCAGAGGCTCCCAATCTTCCCAAGCATCCGATTGGGGGCTCCATTGCGTTAAGGCGTCCTCTGGTGCTCCGGTCTGATTGCGGATCACCAGCACGTGGAGATGATTGACGTCCGCGCCCACGGTGCTCAGGTAGGTTGTCACCTTCGCAACGGCTTCATCGAGGTTGGACCCTGTCGCGGCTTCATCAGCGCCGACTCGAGCGGCCATCTCCACGCGTTCGCAGCCCGTCATCCATAACCCCATCTCTACGGCCGCCATGCTGCCAATCACCAGCAGCGGCAACGTGATCAGCAGTTCCAGCACCACGGCTCCGTGCCACCTGCGACGGGCTGGAAGCGAATGTCGGCAAAGCGTGCGCATCGCTGTTCCTATAACCAGGTGAACTACGGGGGCTCGACCGAATGTATAGGCAAGGGCATTCCGCCCAATTGATGGCCCTACGAAGTTTTTAGAGTCTTACTGCCCCTCTCAATCGTTATGGCAACTACAGAGGTGCCATTTATCGTATGTGCCCCAAATTAATGGAATTTCTCCCCGTAGGGAAGGAATTTTCCCATCACCGTTTCGACAATTTTTCCACACTGGCTGGTTGACATGCTCAAAATAGGTGGTAACATCGTCCAAAAATTGCGAGCTTATCCAAGCCCCCCAGATTAACCGGAAAAACCCATGAACGTGGCAAAACAACTCATGCGGCGGCTATCGGGTGACACCCAGGCGGCCGTCTTCGTCGAGTATCTGCTGCTGCTGACGATTGTGGGCATCGGCGCGATTGCGGGCTTGGCCGCGGTTCGCGGGGCACTGATTAACGAATTGCTCGAGCTGGCGGCTGCTATCGCCTCCTTGGTGCCGTAGCAGATCGCTGGGCCAGTACATCCACAACATTGCTCCAATTGCACGACGCAAGAGGACAGGGGCTTTCTTGGCATGAACACGCGTCTGTTCAAGCGCTCGCGCTACGGCGCGGTCTTGGTGGAAACGCTGCTGGCGTTTCCCGTGTTGGTGCTGATCGCTCTTGCCGGCGTGCAGTACGTGCAGGCTGTGGTGCTGCAGCAAACCGTTCAGGCGGCTGCTGATGCCGCGGCTCGCGAGGCTGCCAAGCAATCACCGGTCCCTGCCA
>CALBRZ010000132.1 GCA_937927735.1 uncultured Planctomycetales bacterium | reverse complement strand
GACCGTGCCTCAAGCAGAGGATGGTCGGATACGTGTGGAAGTGAGGCCGTACCAACCAACGGAGTGAGCGAAGCGGTTGCACGAGGCAGCCGCAGTTAGCGGGGGTCGGGTCCCTGCCCCGCCCGGCCCCCGCGTTTTACCGGGTGAACTACAGGTAACGGAGAACCTGACCGCGTGTGAGACGCGGGGGAACAACAGCGGACAGGCGTTGATCGAACCAAAGTACACGGTGCTAAAGACGCCGCGACTGCCCTAAGAGCCGTTCGACTCGGCACACCCGACCTTGGAGATTACGACATGCCCCTTGCCGCGCACCTGCCCGAATACCTGGCCGCCATCGACCGCCGCGCGGCGGAAGAACCGGACGGGTACGACCCGATCCAGCTGGAGTATTTCGAGCGGGCCAAGGCGTTTCTGGCCAAGCTGGCCGAGCATGCCCCGGGCCTAAAGCGGCTCACAGCCATCATACCCACGGCAGACGGGTGTGTTGGTATCAAGTGGCGAGACGGCGAGCGCGTGGTGAGTGTCGATGTGGGCGAGCATCCCGATGTGTGGGTGTACGAGAATGGCCGCGTGACCAACCGACAAACGATCAACCCGGACTGCCCGATCTGCCGTGAGCAGGTGGTGGCCGCCGTGGAGGGGAGCCTGTGAGCGTTGAACTTGTTGTGGAGCCGCTGGACTCATGACCCGCGAAATCTGCAAAGCGTGCAACCAGGTCAGTCCAGTGGGCTTCAGTGTGCCCGACGAAGTTTGGCTGGCTGCGGTACCGGAGCATCTTGTCCGAAAGGTGCTTTGCATCGCGTGCTTCGCCAGGTTCGCGGACGAGCAGTTGATTCCATGGCACCGCGATATCCAGTTCTACCCCGTGAGTCTCGCGCAGCACTGCGAGCAGCAGGCCATGTCGTGACCTGACGCCAGGTGCCCGTAGCGATCGAGTGCCGCGAACCCGTACCAGTAGACCAATGACCAACCAACCAGAACCCGAACCCATCGACCTGCCAGCGGACGCTGACCTGGGGCTTTACATCATGTTTTTAGGACTCATGTAACCCACCCAAGGGCCAGCCAACAGTGACTGACACCATGAGTAAGTGGCTCGACCGGGCCAAAGACTTCGCGGGCTTAGTCATGCCCATTGTGCTGGGCGTAGGCTCGTGGGCAATCCTGGAACTAGTGAGCCATTCGACACGCATCAGCGTGCTCGAGCGGGGCGAGATCGAGACACGCAGGCAGTTCGAGCGTATCGACAACAGCCTGATCAGGATCGAGGAAAAGCTGGACAGGATGAGCAAGTAGCGCCATGCTCACGTCCATCGCCCCACCCAACCACTGGCCGACGCGGACCACCAGCAGCACGAGCGTGACGCTGGGGGTCAGTGATGCCGTGCTGCTGTGCAGCAACACAAACAATGCCGTGGTGACGACGCCCAATGCGGCCAGCGTGCCGAGCATGATGTATTGGGTGCAAAAGATCGGCGTCAATACAGCCCTGGTGGAAGTCAAGGACCACCTGGGCAATGTGATCGTGGTGCTGTACGTGACGGGCGACTCGGCGCTGATCCAGAGCAACGGCACCTCCTGGCGGGTGGTTACTGGATCACTCGCGGGCCATCGCGCGGTGTTGCGACGCACCACGCCCCAAAGCATCGCCAGCACGACCAACACAAAAATTGTCAGCATGACAGTGCAGGCGAACGTGGGCGGTATCGCCGGAACCGATGAAATCGTTATCAAGCGGCCTGGCCAGTACCTGATTTTGGTTTCCGCCGACGGCCCCACGCTGAGCAACAGCGATATCTGGCAACTGTATGCGTTCCGTAATGGATCAAACTACGGTGTGGTCAGCGCAACTGGCGCCGCCATTTCGATGACCGCGGGCATTGCAGGGGCGTTTATGGCGGCACTGAATGCAGGTGATACGATCGACCTTCGATGCCTGCAATATAACCCCGGCGCAGGAGTTCGGAACATCAGCAATGCCACATTGACCGTGTTGGAGCAGCGATGATGTCCCAGCTAGCGCGGATCATCATGCACCTCTATCCGCACGCCCGCCCTGCGCAGGACTGGTACCTAGCCGAGGTGCGAGGTGCGGACGGTGAGCCAGTGGTGCAGATCGCCCATTGGGACGAGCAGGCGATTGGATCGCCCAAGCCCAACGAACAGGAGCTACTCGCCCAGGCCGACACGGTAAGATTGGAGCAAGCCAAGGCAGCCAAGATCGAGGCCATCGACGCCCGCAGCGAGCATCTGCTGACGGCTGGCCTGGAGGTGGCCGAGGGCAAAGTGATCAGCACATCCGAGGCCGCCCAACGTAACCTGCTGATGCTCTCCGTGGGCGTGCAGATGGGCAGCATTACCCTGCCCCAAGGCGTCAGCACAGTTGACGGCGGCGAGTATGTAATCACTGACGCCAACGACCTCAAGCGCATCCAGGACCTGTGGACGCAACGTATGACCAGCGTGCTGGACGCGGGCCGTGCGCTACGGCAGCAGGTTATCGCCGCCGCCACGGTCGATGAGGTTGACGCTATTGTGGACGATCGGGAGTAAGCAGTGGCCAGCACCCCCGTCGAAATCCAGGCTCCATCCGGCCGCACGCTCACCCTGGAGTTGTATCCGCTGGGGTCCGACACCATTGCCAACACGGGCGGGGACATCCTCACGGAGCATACCAACCGCAAGGGGTTTTATCAGGCGACCGTTACGGAGTCGCTAAGTGGTTGGCACCATGTGCTGGTCAAAGATGGCAGTACGCCGATCCTGGTGGGCTATATCTACCTGACCGACACGACCAGCGTACACCGCCCCGAAGCCCCGCCGTGGAGCGTGCTAGAAGGCCGGGTGACGGTGGAGGTTGATCTGATCGACGCGCCCAACGCCGCTGCGATTACGGCCATCCAGAACGGCTTGGCCACGGCGAGCGCATTGGCCACCGTTGATGGCAAGATCGACGGCATTAAAGCCGTGACCGATGCGTTGCCGGATGGCGGGGCGCTGACTTCGCTGGCAACAGCAACAGCCCTGCAAGCCGTCGATGACAACGTAGACGCGATTAAGGCAGTGACCGACAACCTGCCTGACGGCGGCGCTCTGACATCCCTGGCCACCGCCAGCGCATTGGCCACCGTTGATAACGTGGTCGATGCGATCCTAGAGGACACCAGCACCACGCTCCCCTCTTCCCTGACCGGAATCGAGAATAAGATCGACACCGTTGATTCCGTGGCCGACGGCATCAAGGCGGTTACCGACAAGCTGGACAATCTCATCGAAGATTCCAGCGGCTACCGCTTTACCGAAAAGGCGCTCGAAGAGGCCCCGACTGGCGGCAGTGGTGGTGCAACAGCGCAAGAGGTCTGGGAGTACGCAACCCGCACGCTGACGGCTCTCGATGAGAACAGCACCACGATCGACCTCGATGGCGCGATCCAAGCGGCCACAGTTGGACTGGACGCCAAGCTCGATATCATCGACGGCAACGTAGACGCGATCAAAGCCGTCACCGACAACCTGCCGGACTCCGGCGCGTTGACATCGCTCGCTACGGCCTTGCAGACGGTCGATGATAATGTCGATGCCATCCTTGAGGACACCGGCACCACACTGCCTTCTTCGCTCTCGACCATATCGGGCAAAGTGGATACGGCCAACAGTCACCTGACCGACATCAAGGGCGGCGGTTTCAATGGATCGACGGATTCGCTCGAAGCCATCCGCGACCGAGGCGATGCCGCGTGGACCACGGCTGACGTAAGCGGCTTGGCCGCGAAAACTGACCTGCCGGCCAACTTCGCCGACCTGTCCATCACCGCAACCACCGGCCGCGTGGAGATCGAAACCAATCACGACAAGACGGGCTACGCGCTCACCAGCGATTACGACGCGGCCAAGACGGCGGCCCAGGCTGGGGACGCGATGACGCTGACCAGCGGCACGCTTAGCGACATTGGCAATGCTGCCGAGGCTGCTGCCGCCGCGGCCCTGGCTGACTACGACCCGCCGACCAAGACCCAGTTAGACGCCGCCGTTGCACCACTTGCCACGTCCGTCGAGCTTGCTGCGGTCGAGGGCAAGATAGACACGATAGACGGTGTAGCCGATGCCATCCTGGCCGCCGTGGGCACCGACGGCGTAGTTCTCACCAGCGCGACCATGCAGGCCATCGCAGATGCCCTCTTGGACCGGGCCAATGCGATCGACGGAGCCACGCCTAGGGCGGCACTGCGGTATATCGCCGCCGTGCTGGCCGGTAAGGTCACGGGTGCCGGGACAGGGATCGAAACCTTCTACGGACTCAACGGCACGACACCGCGCGTAGAAGTCACCGTGGACAGTGACGGCAACCGCAGCAGCGTGGAATACGACCCATGAAACACACGTTCGCCGCCCACAGCTTTCGAGCACATCACTTCCGAGCAGGATCGCTGGCGGGCGGCGAGATCATCCCACCCGAACCACCGCCTTCTGATGGCACCGTCATCATCCGGGTGGACCAAGAGCCTGATCCGCCCCTGGAAGCTGCCGACTATGTGTTCGGCGGCGTCATGCCACGGTACAGTGCAGTCTGCGGCCAGATGCCGAGAATGGATCGGCCCGGTCCGTACCATCCGGTGTGGTTCCCCAGGACGCAGCGGGCCTCAATCCATCGCGCAGAGGCTCAATCGGCTCCGGGCATCACGAGAACACGCGAATCATCGCAAGCGATACAGCGACCTGATAGCGGCAGCCAAGGGCCGCTGTATCGCCAGGCTAGCGATGGTGATCCTGTGGCTCGTCCGGCTAGCAGCCCCAGCACACCCCTCAAGCGACTCCCTTGAGCGGGTGCGGCATGTAGCCAATCTCGATCCACTTCTGGTGGACACGGTGCATCGCCACAATGGTTCTCATGGTGAACACCCTGTCATTCCACTTGCACCGTTTATGAAAGGGGCTGACCTTGGGCTTGCGAGCGGGCGTGAGATGGAGCACTTCGCGGCCCTCTTGCTCGCAAAGCTGCTTCTCGATCAGGTACTCGATTTCGTGCCATGACTTCTTCTCGACTTCCCGCCAAATCCAGACCTGCCGCATGATGGCCTGTTCTTCGGGGAACGGCACGATCTGACCATTGGCGGCGTAGCGGAATCCCCAGGCACGAGCGCGGCCACCCCAGTAGCGCCGCTTCTGCTGGCGTAGGACTTCGTTGGCTTCGAGAATGCGTTCGCTGCGGCGACGCGATTCAAACCGAGCGGCAGCCCCTAGGATGCTGCACAGGAACTCACCGCTGGCTCCGCTGATTTCCGGGCAATCCAGGAAGTAAACCGATACACCCCGCTTGCTGAACTCGTGGAGCGTAATCGCTTGATCGTGTGTGCTGCGAAACGCACGGTCCACCTTGGCACACACCAAGGCATCGCCCTGCTGGATACGATCCCAGATTTCCCGGCCACCAGGACGAACCAGAAACGGCTTCTTGCTGGCCGAGGCAGCATCTTGGACCATGTGCTGCTCGGGGATGAAGATGTGGTCCGGCAGGTTCCGCTGGATGAAGTCCGAGATGGCCTTATGCTGGGCTTCGAGACTCATGCCGACGCCAGTGTTCAGGCGGCGCGAACTGGCTGCTTGCTCGATGGTGCTGACGCGGCAGTAACCCCAGGCGATGGGCTGGCGATCAGAGGTGCGGGCAGTGTGGCGCTTGCGCATCGAAGGCTCCTTTAGGCAAAGAGCTAGGCCGAATTAGAACAAGCCCGGCAGGCGGCGGCCTAGAGGGAGGATGAGACGTGTAATCCCATTGTAACCCACACCGCTTTTCGAGGTCGGTAGCTAGCCGACCCCTAGCCGGGCGAAACTATCTTACAGGCGATTCTCGAGCCGTCAAGCCGCCTCTCGCGCCTCCGCCCGGCGCTTCGCCCGCTCGCCCAGAATCTTGAGCAGCGTTTGCAGGTAGATCGCGCGCTGCTGTTCCTCTGGCGACATCTTTTCCAGTTCATCCTGGGGAATGTACACCCGCTCGAACGCCCGCGTCTGCGGGAAGTCGCGCAGCAGGTCTTCGATGTTCTCGCGGAACTCGGCGTCCTGGGCGGCCGGGCTGAGGCTGCTGATCCGCACGCCCGTCAGCAGGTTGATCAGCTTCTCGGGCACGTTCTTGCGGGTGTCCGTCATCGTCCGAAGCATGGTCATCGCCCGGCTGGTGGGCAGGTTCGCCGCGAGATGGTCCAGGAATCCGAGCCGCATCGGCGGGCCTTCCTCGCCCGTGATGTTCTGCACGATACGTCCGATCGTCGGGTCCATGTCGCGCAGGTCGCGGCCACCGCTGGCGCCGGCCTGGAATGCGCTGCTACCCATGCCCCACTCGATCGGGGCCTTGATGAGCGGGTTGGCTCGGCTGATTACTTCCAAGGTTCCGCCGCGAACCAGACCTGGCAGGTCGAGTCCGTGCCGCGCCCCGCTGAAGAAGCCCAGCGGGTCTTCGTGCATCAAACCGCTGGCCGTTACAAACTGCGGATTTCCCTCTTCGTCTTGACCGACAGGGATAGCCAGCCCTTGGCGAATGTGATCTGGCAGGCCGGGCATCTGGCTCTGGCTCAACCGAGCCGCCCGAATGCTCTGGCCCATCAAGCCGGCGGGGTCTTCAGCTAGCTTCTTGGGCACGTAGCGCATCATGCCCTTGGTGAAGCGGCCGAATGGAAACACCCGTAAGAGCACGTTCCGCTCGAAGGGCGTAAAGTTGTGACTGGCGTAATCGATTTGCACTTCCAGCACGCGCCGCACCGCTTCCTCTGGACCGACACCTTTGCGTAGCTGGTTGAGGAACGCACCGAGCCGGTTAAAGCCTTCCGTGATGTACCCGACCGCTTCGTGCGACCGAATCCACGGGTTGGTGGAAACATCACGACCGCCGAGGCCGCGCATACCCAGCAGCAGGTCGCGCCAGTTGTAGCTTGTGCCTTCCGCCTTGGGCTTCAACAGTGGATCGGTGATCGCCTCCAGGCCTACGCGGCTAGGAGCCTGGCTGGCTACTTCCCGGGCCGTGGGCGGCTTGCGAACGCCTGGAGCAATCTCGGCGTACTCGCCAGCCTGCTTGGGCAGCACGTCATACTCGAAGGCAAGCTGCAGGAACTCGCGGGTTGCTTGTTCATCTGTGACTTTACTAAGGTCCGGGCCGAACCGCTTAAGTAAACGCTGCTTAATTACCGGTACTTCCTTCAGGCCCTTTACCGGCTTGCCGCTGAGCAGCACCTTGCTCACGTCGCCCCAGTCGCGGGGGCTGAACATGCCGGCCTGGGCGTTGGCAAAGGCACCGCTAATCAGGTTGCGGATGTGGTAGCTTGGCCACGCCAGCACCCAGCCCTTGAAGAACGTGGTGAAGTTGTCAAGCCACTTCAGCACTGGCTCGCGAACCTCTTTGCTCGTCCAGCCAGTAAACACCTGCTTGATGTCGTCTGCGGCCACCTTGGGGATGGTCATGCCGGCGACCAGCCGCATTGCATCCTGCGAGTCGGGATCGAGCCCCAGCTTGGCAGCAATGACTTGCAGCACGCGGGTGCGGTCAATCTTGGACCAGTCCCTGAAGAAATCGCCTAGGCTGATCTGCTCACCGCCCAGCCGTTCAGCCATCTTGAGCAGGTCGGGGTCGGACAAGGCGTCGGTCATCCTGTCCAGCATCCATGCCTTGTGACGCTTGCCCGTGGTGTACCGCATGGCTTCGGTCAGCGGATCAGCGGTGTATAGTCCCTGGGCCAGGATTCTGTCGCCGCCCGGCTTTTCAGCCGTTTCGAGAATCAGCTTGGCGAAGTCCTCGACGCGGTTGATGACCTTGGATGGCCGGTTCAGAGACGGCGAGATTTGGATCAGGGCCTGCTCCACCGCATTCAGGAACTCCAGCTTGGGCATCCGCGCGGTGATCAGCGGTTCCAGCCACGCACCGTACATATTCATCGCATCCAGCCGGCCTCGGCGGCTGCGGGCCATACGGTAGATCTTCTCGGCTTCGAGGCGGGCCTGCGTGGGCGTGTTCATCGGCACGAAGGTTTCTTCGATGCCGAGCTGCCTCATCTTCGTGGGCAGGATGTCCTTAAGCTGGGCCAGCTTGGTGCGACCGTCGGCGTCGGACGTGGCGATGCGAAGCACGTCAGGGTCGGAGAACAGCGGGATCAGCCGATGGGCGGCTACCGTTCGCAGGGATGGCGTTCGCTGGAGAGTCTCGTCGATAAACGATGCGCCCATGCTTCGCGGCCAGAAGTGTTCTCCGCGTTCCATTTGGGCAATTTTTGCACCCTTTGCGCCTCGCTGTAGCGTTTCGTCAAAAATCGTGTTGATAACGTTACGAGCCTCACGCACGGCATTGGCAACATTGGGTGGCATATTGGCTAGATCACCAGCTTCCACGAGCCGATACTTCTCGGCTCGTGCTGCCACCGAATCATCCAGCAGCTCCGGTCGCCATTCTGCGATAGCCCGATCCAGCTCCGCGAATACCCGCCGCCCTTCGGCCATGCTGGGTAGCCGCCCTTCGGTTATCGACTTGCCGAGGACGGCACCGAATCCTGTATTGGCCCCGCGTCGGCCAGCAGAAACCAGCTTGGCAGCCGGGGCGAGTAAGTCTGAGTTGCGGATTGCGCTGCCTACGCTGTCCCAGAAGCTGGCCCACTTCTGAGCCAGCGGGCCGCTGAAGGTGGTTTCGATGCCGGTGAACGGGATGCGAAGGCCAATACCGCCTGCCAGGGGCTGGTCGATAATGTCGGACAGCTTGACGCCAGACTTCTCGGCAGCTTGGCGCGTTGCTTCGGCCAGGTTCGCGTCTTTGAACCACTGTTCACCAAACAGGTCGCCCAGCGTGGTGTTCATCCGCGTCTGGCGTTTGCCTTTGGCGGCCCCCTTTATAATGTCCAGGTGCCGCAGCGCGCCCGACTTCTTGGCTACCTTGCCAGCGGCAGTGAGGCCACCTGTCAGGTAGGTCATCGGGTCGAACAGAATCTCCGCACCGAACCCAGCAACATCTCCAGCGTCCGGCCCTTCCTGGTTGGGAGCGAGCACCCCCCAAGTCTCTAAAAGTTGACGGCCGCTGGTCCGCTCGTCAAAATCAAACAGACCTTGCAGGGGGTTGGTACCGGCGAGCGTGTTGCGGATGATTGCTCCGGGCGTGTCCAGGACGTTGCCGACGAACGACAGGCCGCTCAGCAGCGTATCGCCCACGGACCCCAGCAAGGATTGTTCTTCCTCGGGGGTAAGGGCCGGCAGGGCTGCTGTAGCAGTCCGAGATGCTGGTGCAAACTTATAGGGGTCAAATGCCATGCTGCTTTATCGTGTTGGTGCCTGCCTTGTCCTGCTGGCAGTTCTGTTTCCCCCGTGGGTGGATGCTAGCGGCAAGCTAGACTTCTTCTTCATCGCGGGAGTATCGGGCTACACCATCAAGGCAGACCTGCTGCTGGTGGAGATCGCTGCCATTTTTAGCTTTATCGTGCTGATTGGGTGGGGCTATGGCGTACTCAATACGTCGGCCAGCCACCGCTCCGAATCATCTCCGCAAGGGACCGTTGGCGAGCGTAGCGGCTGTGGGCCTCATCCTGCGTCACGCGAGACGGAAGTCCAGCAATACTAGTGGCTAGCGCCGCTGCGGCTGCTCTCCGACCGCCGGGCAGGCTATCAATAAACTTGATGAAGCCGCGAGGGTCAGCGTTGGCCCACTGCGTTAAATCGTCTACGTGCTGGGTGAGCCAGCTTAGTCCCTTTCCTGCATTTTGACCGGCGGCATCCATAACCCTGATGGCGGACGGATGCAATCGCTGCTGAGGTTGGCTGCCGCCTTGATTGCCACCTTCCTGCGTCGTACTGGGGGCTGCTTGTGGAACAGAACCCATGCGGCGATTGACTTCTTGCTCCAAAGCGTCAGGGAAGTTGGCAAGCCCAGGATTCTTGGCCAGGATTTCTTTCTCGATTTCGTCGCGGCGTACATTCATCTGGGCGTTGAATTCAGCCTGCCGAATTGGATCGGGTTCCCGCCGTGTGTCAGCTACATACCGTCGATCTTTCGATTCCTTGGCGGCAATCTTCATCCGGGTCTTTGCGTCCTTGGCGGCAATCTTCGTCCGGGTCTCTGAGTCCTTGTCCGCTACATACCGTCGATCTTTCGATTCCTTGGCGGCAATCTTCGTCCGGGTCTTTGCGTCCTTGTCCGCCATATACCGTCGATCTGCCGATTCCTTGTCGGCAATCTGCGTCCGGGTCTCTGAGTCCTTGTCCGCTAAATACCTTCTATCTGCCGATTCCTGGGCGGCAATCCGCGACTGGGTGAATAGCCGGGCCGCATCGGGGTAGCCCATCATGGCCAGCGCAATCGCCGCGTTCTCCGGCATCTGGCCGCCGAACAAGCCAGCGGCCAGCACCGCGTTGCGGGTCTGCGGATCGCGGAGGCTGCGAATCATGGCAGCGGCACGGTTACGCTCCATCTGGTCGAGCACGCGCTGGCGTCGATCCGCGCGGCGGGCAGCAAACGCATCGGCCGCAGCCTTAAACCGAGCCTGATCAGCTTCAGACCGGAAGATATCGCCCACAAAGGTTGGCGCATTCAGTTGTGGGCCGGGCAGTCCCTTGGCCATTGCATCAGCACCGGCAGCTTGGGCAGCGGCCTTCCATTCCTGGTACTGTGGATCACTGGCAAGACGCTGGCGAAGTTGGCGTTCTCGCAAAGCGGCAGCCGCAGCCGGAGTTAGGCCATCGACTGGTCCGGTTTCCCATGTCTCAGGCAGTAGCGGCTGTAGTCCGCTGTGCTTCCCTACGTGGATGAATCCGGGCGCTGCCGCATTGGCCTGGTCCACCAAGCCTTGGTTGATCTGCTGCGCGGGTGCAGCCGGCGGGAACTGCGCTCCGTACCGCGGATCGGCCGACAGGTCCAGCCGGCGACCCTCAGGGCTGCGAGGCACACCGCCCGGCACCCGCTGCTGCTGGCCCCAGAATCTGCCAGGAGCAGACATCAACGGAGGTATGTTGGCGGCAGCCTCGTTGAACTGGCGCACGGCATCATCGACAGCCGACATGACTGCATGCGGATCAGGATTGGTTCCAGCCACCAAGCCACCAAGCGCTGAAGCGCCGCCAGCTAATCCAGCGGCATCCAGCGGGGTCATGCCGGGGGATGCTGCCGCTGCTCCGCCGCGCGCTGAAGCGCCGCCAG
>CALBRZ010000131.1 GCA_937927735.1 uncultured Planctomycetales bacterium | reverse complement strand
TTTAACCACTCAACCGGCATTCATCCAAGACCGCTTTTTGGACAGCCTCTAAGGAAGATGCGGAGTTCCCCGCATTGTCCCCGCAATCGGAGGCAACTAGCATGGTGGACATGCCATGTCATTGAGTCGCCTAGCCGTCCCGCGCGATCGTCGGCTGCTCATCGTTGCGGCTGGGGCCTTCCGCTGCTCAAGCCATGAAGCAGTCGCCGCAACTTGCCAGGTCGATCGCCGCCGAATCACCTCGCTCTCTGGGAGACAGTTAATGAAGAAAGCCCTGCTTGCCGCCATTGCCGTGTGGTTGGTTGGTGCGCCGAGTCTGCGTGCGCAGGAGCCGAACTTGCCGCCGCCGGAAGCCGCCCATCAATGGCTCAATCAACTGGTGGGCGAATGGAAGATCGAATCCACGGCAGAAGCCCCCAACGGCGAAGTCTTCCAATGCCACGGCAAGGCCAAGGCCGAATCGCTGGGCGGGTTCTGGGTCATCCTCACGATCGATAACCAGATGGGCGACGAAACCGTGCGCGGCGTGATGACCGTCGGCTACGATCCCAAGAGCAAGAAGTACATCGGCACGTGGGTCGACTCGATGCAGAGCTACCTCTGGAAGTATGAGGGCACGCTCGACGCGTCAGGCAAAGTATTGCCGCTGGAAGCTCTCGGTCCCAACATGCTCGATCCCAGCAGCGAGAAACTGCTCAAGTTCCGCGATACCATCGAAATCAAGGATAAGGACCACTTTGTCCTGGTGGGTTCCGTGGAAGCCGAGCCCGGCAAGTGGGTCAAGTTCATGACGATGAACTTCCGTCGCACCAAGTAACGCCGGCTCTGGCTGCGGCGACCATTCCAGGGACGTGCCGCAGTGAGTCGCCGGATTGCTGCGACAATCGCAAATGCACGCAGGGCGGGCCACCAATCTCTGGCGGCCCGCCCTGCGTTGTTTGAGGGGGACAAGCTCGGGCGTCTGCGGCTATTTGCTGAAGCCGTAGTTAGGATTGCGGATATCGAAGTCCATGTCGGTGAAGCCGTTGTTGAGCTTCAGATTCACGTATGTGTAACGCTCGGTCAGGATCGGTTCGCCGCCGGGTTTCTCGGGCCAGTCGTAGGCCTCGTAGTGCACCGGCAGGTTCAGCTCGTCGTCGACAAAGATGCGGGCGATGTGATAACGGAACTCACGTCGCGGCACAGGGTGGCGGAACTCCACGCAGGTGCAGCTGCGGCCGTTCACCTTCGCGCCGAAATAGTACTTAACTTCCGATTCACCGTACTGGATGTCGTTCTCGCCGACCGCGATCAGCTCTCGCACCAGGTTTGCGATGCCCACGTGCGTGATCGGGTAGCGGTTGCCCGACATGGCCAGCACGCCATCGGGCTTGAGAGCTACGGTGCCCATCACCGCGCGGATGCCAACCCCGTGGGCGAGCAGGCAGCCCTTGTTCTGGCCTTCGACATAAATGGCTTCCTGACCGCGTTCGGCTTCCGGCGTCAGGAAGTACACATAAACGCTGAACGGACGGTGCCGCACCTTGAGAAACAGGTGTTGGGGCGGCTTCAGTTCGCCGTTCACCCGTTCTTGCTTGATCAGGGTGCAGCAGTAGTCGTCGATGGCTTCGACATACGGCAAGCCCGCCTTAGCCCAGCGCAGCGCCGGCATGATCGGGTGCTCGTTACCGATCCGCTCGCGGAACTCCGGATGCGCCATCAGTGATAGCGACTGCAACTTCTCCAGAACCGTGTTGCCCTGGGCGAGCGGCTGACCAGGCGGTTGCGCACCGGGCTGCGGAGCCGGCGGCACCGGCTTGGGCGCGAGTTGCGGCTGCGACTGCTCCGAGGACGGAAACGCCGTCCGAATGACGCCGTGTCCCTGTTGCGGCTGCGGGAAAGGCCGCGGATTAACCTGCTGCGGCGGCGCTGCCTGGGCGGTGGTTGGGGGCACCGCTGGCGGCCAGCCCTGCTGCGGGGCAGGGGGTTGCGCCGGATGGTAGTAGGGCTCTTGAGCCGTCGTCGGGATCGGCCGGCTAGCGGCCGGGCGCCAGGGCAAGTGGCGAGGCGGCTGTTGGTATGGAGCGTTCTGGGCCTGCACTACGGTCGCAGCAGCCAATGCTCCGAGAACGACGGTTGCCGGTCCAATCGTCACACGTCTCCAGATTTGCCTGCGCATAGCGACTCCCAACTCACATGCGGCCGGGGCCAGCGGCCACGAGGATCCTGCGGGTGATTGCCCAGGGCGCCGGCACGCCGCAGGCAAAAGTTCCAGTTTCCCTACGCAAGAGGCGTGCCAGTTGCCATTCCCGCCGGAGGGGGCAGCAGTCCCGGCGGGTGCTAAGTTATAACCGTATCGCCGTTTGCAGCAGATAGCGATTGTTACCGCCGGCTTGGCCCCGGCGTCGGTCGTTCCTACAATGACCTTGGAAATTTTTACACGCCCCGCCGATCGCCCGGTTGGGGGCTGAACCTGAGTGCTTGCCCCCGTCCCAGCGGTTGCCATGGAACGTGCCCGGCTGAAGCTAGCAGCCATCGTCAGCATGCCGTTTGCCGAAAATACCTACGTGGCAAGCCTTGCTGGCCGGAGCGATTGCCTGGTGTTCGACCCAGGGCTCGAGCCGTACAAGATTTTCGATTACCTGGAGGCCGAGCGGCTGACGCCGGCTGCCATCATCAACACCCACGGCCACGCCGACCACATTGCCGGCAATGCCGATCTCAAAGAGCGGTGGCCCGACTGCCCGCTGGTGATCGGCGTGAACGACGCCCCGATGCTCACCGATCCGCGGCTGAACCTGTCGCGGCAGTTCGGGATCGACCTGATCAGCCCCGCCGCCGACATCACCCTGGCCGACGGCCAGACCTATAGCGCCGCGGGCTTCGACCTGGCGGTCCGCGAGATCCCGGGCCATTCGCCGGGGCATATCGTGCTGATCTGGCAAGACAACGCGCCGTACTACGTGTTTGGGGGCGACGTACTGTTTGCCGACAGCATCGGCCGCACGGATTTTCCCGGCGGCAGCTTTGAAACGCTGCGCGACGGCATCCATCAACACTTGTTCACGCTGACCGACGACACGATCGTGCTGCCGGGGCACGGCCCGACCACAACCGTCGGAGAGGAGAAGGCCCAGAACCCGTTTGTGGGGCGGCCTGCCGGGTACCGCGGCTAGTTCGGCAAGGTACGGCCAGTGACTCACTTTTGCGGGGTGTTCGTTACCTTGTCACTACGGCTGCCCTGCTTTATGATTCGGTTCAAATATTGCGGTTACGGCGGCTGAAGCCGCATCACCGACACGGCTCATTCGGGCCGCTTTGCCTCAGAAGAAGATTAACCCGTTATCGGAAGTGCCTGGGGAGCCGGGTCTTCCCCTCGCGTGGCAGCCATGTGTGCGGCTGCTCGAACCTGCAAGGAGTCTGCTCGTGTCGCAAGTTGCATCCCGCGTCCCCTACAAAGTCAAAGACCTGTCGCTGGCCGAATGGGGCCGCAAGGAAATCGAGCTGGCTGAGAACGAAATGCCGGGCCTGATGGCGCTGCGCAAGAAATATGCCGCGTCGCAGCCGCTCAAGGGTGCCCGAATCGCCGGCTGCTTGCACATGACCGTGCAGACGGCGGTGCTGATCGAGACGCTGCAGGCCCTGGGCGCCCAGTGTACCTGGAGCAGCTGCAACATCTTCTCGACCCAGGACCACGCCGCCGCTGCCATCGCGGCCACCGGCACACCGGTCTATGCCTGGAAGGGCGAAACCCTGGAAGAGTACGACTGGTGCATCGAGCAGACCTTGTTCTTCCCCGATGGCCAGCCGCTGAACATGATCCTCGATGACGGCGGCGACCTCACCGCCATGGTACACAAGAAGTACCCGGAACTGCTGCCGGGTATCCGCGGCATCACCGAAGAAACCACCACGGGCGTGCACGCCTTGCACAAGATGCTCGCCAAGGGCGAGCTCAAGGTGCCCGCCATCAACGTCAACGACTCGGTCACCAAGAGCAAGTTCGATAACAAGTATGGCTGCCGCGAATCGCTGGCCGACGGTATCAAGCGGGCCACCGACGTGATGGTGGCCGGCAAGACCGTAGTGGTCGCCGGCTATGGCGACGTCGGCAAGGGGTGCGCCCAGTCGATGGCCGGCCTGGGTGCCCGCGTACTCGTCACCGAGATCGACCCGATCAACGCCCTGCAGGCGGCGATGGAAGGCTTCCAGGTGGTAACGATGGAAGAGGCGGCCCCGATCGGCCATATCTTCGTCACCACGACCGGCTGCTGCGACATCATCCGTGGCGAGCACATGGAGAAGATGCGTAACGACGCCATCGTGTGCAACATCGGCCACTTCGATATCGAGATCGATGTCGCCTACCTGGAGAACAACAAGAGCATCAAGAAGACCCGGCTCAAGGGCAACGACGTGGTGGGTGGTCCCGTCGATCGCTACACCTTCCCGGACGGCCACAGCATCATCCTGCTGGCCGAAGGCCGGCTGGTGAACCTGGGCTGCGCGACCGGTCATCCGTCGTTTGTGATGTCCAACTCGTTCACCAACCAAGTGCTGGCCCAGATGGAACTGTGGCAAAACCACGAAAAGTACGAGGTGGGCGTGTACGTGCTGCCCAAGCACCTCGACGAAGAAGTGGCCCGGTTGCACCTGGATCACCTGGGCGCCAAGCTGACCAAGCTGACGCCGAAGCAGGCCGAGTACCTCGGCGTGCCGATCGAAGGCCCGTACAAGCCGGATCACTACCGGTATTAATCGGCCCGGGCAGCCGCTGCCCGACGATGTGCAAATCAAACCAAGCCCCGGCGGGTAACATCAACTCGTCGGGGCTTTTCTTTTGTTGAGTCGTAGTACGCTTTAAGCGCGATGGGCTGCGTTGTGTTTTCGGTGCACAACCGCCCGGTGTTAGCGTGTCTGGCTTAACAGCTCGCGCAGGTGGAAGTGAAACTTGCCGAGCTTGCCGCCGTAGTTGCCGGCGCTGATCGCCACCACGCCATCGCCCGCCGCGGCCCGGATGGCCACGGCCATCGCCTGGCCAACGACGGTTTCGTCCTCGCCGTCGATCACGATCTCCAGGGCATGGTTCACGCCAGGGTAGAGCTTCGTTTCGGTCCGGCCACGGAGAGTGGGGCAGAATCCATCGGACGTGGAGGCCACCAGCTTCTTGTAAATCGAGCCTACTTTGCTGCCGCTGCGAACCACGCCGCCGGGGAACGGCAGGATCACGCCGGACATGTTTTCCAGGGCTTCCACGGCACGCCGGGCCGCGCTGAGTGCCGCATCGAGCGTTTCGGCCTGCAGGATGATGTTGCCGCCCCCAACACCCTTTTGCACGCCGACAGTTTCCTCCACGAGAAACTCGCCGTCCATGGTGGGAATCCGCCAGTAACGCCGGCCGCGGATGATCTTGCTCTTCTGAAAGCCATCGCCGAAGTACCGCACGTGCTTGCCCACTGGGATGCGCTCGGTGGCCTCGGGCAAGCCATCGAACACGGCCGTAGTAGGGCATGTCATCACGCACTGCCCGACACGGTTGGGCACGGCCTTGCTTAGCGCATCGACCGAAAAGCCAAACGCCATGATTGCCGCCCCGGGCCGCCCGTCGGGCGTTTGCGAAGCCGGTAACCAGCGTTCGACCGCTGCTTCGGCATCGCAGGCAATCACGCTGGTGGCATATCCGGTGGCTTCCGTCACGGCCGCCCGCAGCCAATGATCGTCGTGCGCGGTCACGATCAGCCGCACGTAGCGGGTGCGGAACCCTTCGGCAAACGTGTCGTCGATCAGAGTATTGCCAAGCTTCATCGCGTGACGAGGGCAGGGGAGGGCGGCGCTGTTGTTGCTGCCGATGCGGCCAGGAGAATCAATGCTCCCCAGAATAGCAGTCCTGCCCGGCTGCTGGCAGGGTGTTATGGGCCGGACTTCCTGAACAACAATCAGACAGCATTAGCGCGGCGGTTGGCCATTCCCTGGCTACGGGATGCCCAGCAACTTGTGCGTTTGCAGACTGACTTTCCAGCGAGGGTTACGCCGGCAATATTCCTCAGCGGCGGCCGTGTTCGCCTCGCGGTTGGGGCCATCCATCGGCTGCAAAAAGAAGTGCTCAAACGCCAGGTGCTCAAGCGACTGCGGATCGAGTGGCGGCTGGGGATAGACCAGCTTTAATTCACTGCCCGACCGCTGCACCAGCGGAGCTCCCGCCTTGGGGCTTACGCAAATCCAGTCGATCCCGGCCGGGGCTGCCAGGGTACCGTTGGTTTCGATGGCGATCTCGAACCCTTTGGCGTGCAGGGCGTTGATCAGCGGGGGATCGAGCTGGAGCAACGGCTCCCCGCCTGTGCATACCACGTAGGGCCGATGCACTTCGCCAGAGCCGGCTGCCGGGCCAAGAACCTGCTCGCGCAGACGCAACATGCTGGGCGGGGCATCCTGCCAACACGCGGCCACCGCATCCGCCAGCGACTCGGCCGATCGGAACTTGCCGCCGCCCGGCCCGTTGGTGCCAACGAAGTCGGTATCGCAGAACTTGCAGATGGCCGTGGCCCGGTCGGGCTCCAGCCCCGTCCACAGGTTGCAGCCGGCGAAGCGCAGAAAGACCGCCGGGCGGGCAGTGTGATAGCCTTCGCCTTGCAGGGTGAAGAAGATTTCTTTGACGCTGTAGGTCATCGGCGTCGCGAGCACGAATTGCACGCGGCGGGCCCCGGTGCCGTCGCCGCAACCACCTTCAATCTACGCTTTTGCGATCTCTTCGAGTACCCACGGCTTGCGGTATTCGGGCCGGGTAAGGTACTGGTTGGCCTCCTCGTCGCCCACAAAGGTATAGGTTTCGTAGTCGAAGGTCAGCGTGCGGCCTGCCCGCCAGGCACAATTGCCCAGGTGGCACAGCAGGCTCGAGGGATGGCCGACGGTTTCCAGGTCGGCGGCCGGTTTTGCCCGGGTGTGCATGCAGTCGATGAAGTTTTGGGCGTGACCACGATCGTTGTAGGTGGTTTCTTCCTCGCGAACCAGCTTGCCTCGGCGGTCGAACGCCCGCCACCGGAGGTTGCCGATGATCACGTACCCCTCGTCGCCAAAGACGCCGGCCCCCTCGGGCTCGCCTTCCATGGGGTAGGCGCTCCAGATCCGCATCTCGTAGGTGAGCATGCGACCGCCGAAGTCGTAGTTGACCATCAAGGTGTCGGGCCATTCCTGATCGTCGTCGAAATAATACTTGCCGCCCACCGCCGTGATGGTCTTGGGCAACCCCAGCGGCTTTTCGCCGCGGCCTTCAGTGGCGGCCTCCAACGTCATGCGGGCCAGGTCGAGGCGGTGAACGCCGTCGTTGCCCAGGTCGCCGGTGCCGTAATCGAAGAACCACCGCCAGTTGCCGTGAAAGCGGTTGCGGTTGAACGGCCGGGCCGGCGCAGGCCCCAGCCACAGGTCGTAGTCCACGCCCGGCGGCGGTGCCGAATCGGCCGCATGCCCGATGTTGCTTTGCCGTGAGCTTTCCCAGGCCTTGGCGAACACCGCCTTGCCGATATTGCCTTTCCGCAGGTAGTCGAGCAGCGACGCCACGTGCTTGCCGCTGCGGGCTTGCGTACCAAGCTGCACCACGCGCCCGTGGCGTTTGGCCACCTCGACCATGAGCTTGCCTTCGATGGCGTTGTGACCATCGGGCTTTTCGACATACACGTCCTTGCCGGCCTGGCAGGCCATGATGGTGGGGATGGCGTGCCAATGGTCCGGCGTACCCAACACCAGAGCGTCTACCTCCTTGTCGTCGAGCGCCCGACGAAAGTCCTTGATCTTGTGCGGCTCGCGGCCGGTCACCTTGGCGATCTGCTCGGTGCGGCTGCCCAGCACCGTCTCATCCACATCGCACACGTACTTCACGTCCACTTGCGGCAACGCGGCGAAGGTATGAAGCAGGCCGTTGCCGCGTCCCCGGACCCCGGCCACGCAGACCACCACGCGATCGTTGGGGGCAGCCTTGGCCTGAGATAGTTGCGAAAGGGCGACCGAAGCCGCGGCGGCTCCCATGGCCGCTTGCGACGAACGGCTCAAGAACTGGCGACGGTCCATGCTGTGTCCTCCGCCTGTCGGGGACGGCTCACGCCGTGGCTTCGCTGCCCACAAAAGCGCTCGCGATCGGCTTCGGTCGCGTCCAAGCGAACGGCGGCGAAGCGCAACGACGGCGTACCGTCCCGATGGTTGTGCAGTGCAATGCCAGCAAGAAGCGGCTGCCAGAAGGTCAGAAGCCCATCAACGCATCGGCAGCCGCCGATGCAAAAGATACCCGATCGCCGCGCGGCATGCGACGTTTTCGCCAGACTCCTTGAGCGATGGGCGGCAATGCGGCCCCGAGCACACAATTGCTACCGTTGCAGCACTTTCACAACGCAGTGCGCTCAGCAAGTCCGCCAGTCAGAGAGCGACAGTGCCCTAGATCCCTTCATCGACGGGCGAGGACAGCGGCTCGCCCAACTGCACAAAGCGGCTGCGACCGTTCGACTCCAGTTCCAGACGCTGCCGCTCCTGGTCGATCTGGCGGACGACGAACTCCAGTTCGCCGATCCGGGCCTGGTCGCCTTCAAACAGCTTGACCATCTGACCCAACGTGCGGACATTGACCCAGGCTTCCACCTGATCGCCGCGCTGAATCACAGCTGTCAGGATCGCGTGCCGCTCGTGCGGGAACCCGGCGGGCCGTTCCGCGGGCCGCTCCACTTGCACGCGCAGTGTGTGGGTGGCCGTGTGGCCCAGTTCATCGGTCAGCTTGATGGCCAACTGGTAGTCGCGTCCGGGCTCGTCAGGCACCGTCCACTGGAGCGTGCGGCCGCCATCCAGCGTCACGCCCTCGGGAGGCGAAACGAGTTCGATCTGCAACTTCTCGCTATCGCCATCCGGATCAATGACCTGAAGCGGCACGGTCAGGGTCTGCTTTGGCTGCACGCGGTGGCTGGTATTGGCCAACTCGGGCGGAGCATTGACCACCTCGACACTGAAACGATGTTCGGCCGCTCGAGGCGGAATACCGCCATCGATCACCCGCACGGTGAAATTGTACGTGGTCAACTCGGCGTCGGCCGGGACGTTCCACGAAACCGTACCGGAAGAGCTGACCGACGCACCGGCCGGTCCTTCCACCAGCTCGAACTTCAGGCCGCTAGCGCTGCCGTCGGCGTCTTTCGCCTGCAACTGATAACGGTAGGCCTTGGCCCTAGGCGCCGGCGGCGGCGACGTCGAAACAATCTGCGGCGGCTCGTTGGTCGAGAACAGGTGCCGCCCGTTGATTACTTCCTGGTACCGGGCCGGGTCGCCGTAGCGCAGCGGTTCGGCCGGCGGTGCGGCCAGTTCATTCAGCCGCGGCTGGCCATTGGTGGTAGCCTCGGGCATCATCAGGGCCTCGATCACCGCCCGCATTTCCAGCAGCCCTGTATCTTCCTGGGGTGCGAGAGTCAGACGGGTGATCTTGTGCAGTTGGCCCGAGCGATAAAAACCGTGGAGAAACGCCGTGACCTGGGCCAACGAACCGCGGCCGGACACGGTAAACGGCAAGCGGAGGTTTTCCCCCAGCCGCGACGCACGGGCGGCTTCCACCTGCGCGTTCTGCAGCTTCACCTCGGGCGAATCCATCAACTGGAGCAGCCAGTTCTGATACAGCGTGCCGGCCTGGCGTTCGTCGCTGGGCAGCGAACGCTCGCGCCACGCATCCAGCCGCTCGACGTTCTCGTACAGCTCGATCTCGAGCATGTCGCGGCGGCTCAACTCGGCCAGCTTGGCCGACAGCCGCCCTTCGCGCTCGTCAAAGACGTCGCTGACCTTTCTCCAGCCCCACCAGGCGCCCAGGAACAACAAGACGCCGCCAAGCATCAGAGCGAGTTTCTTTTCGCGGGCGGTCATGAACGGTCCTCCCGAGCCGCAGGCGGATTGGCGGGCGCAACTGCCGGGGTCGAGGTCGAAACTTCAGCGGCCTTGTTTCCTTCGCCCGTCCCATCGGCAGCCACTTCGGCGGCGGGCGACGCCTCGGCCGGCACCGTCAGCGGATCGTCGTCGCGTGGAGCCAGCAACACCTGCGACCGGAACCGCCATGCGTACCTCGTGCTCTTGGGTTCACGCTGACGGCTCTTGCCTTCGACGCGGTGCTGCTCGTCGCCCAAAGCCCGCTCCAGCTCGTCCACGTCGCTCGACTGCTGGACCAGCCCTTCAAGCTGGATGTCGCCACCGCCGGCGCTGTGCGAGCTGAGCTGCAACCGCGTCAGCACGGCCTGGCGGAAGTCGGGCGAACGTTCCGAGAGGTAGTACATCTCGTCCAGCCACGAGATGTTCGAGGCTTGCCACGCCTTAATGGCGTCGACCTTTTCTTGGACCTCCTTGGCCTTTTTGACCATTGTTTCCGTATTGCGGATGCGCGACTCGGCATCGGCGATCCGCTGATCCAGGTCGGCGAGTGCCCGCATGTACAACCACATCCCCCCCAGCACCAGGACGGCTGCCGCGGCGGCTACCAGGATCATCTTGCGGGCTTTGCTCGGTGGCGGCGGAGCCTTGCGCGGGTTGAGGAAGTCGAACGTCGGCCGGACTTCCTCGACCTGGTCGACCAACGCGCCCAGGAGTGCCACAAAATGCTCGGGCCGTTCGGTCAACGTTTCGCCACCGGTCTGCAGGCCCGCCAGCGGCGGGCAGGTGTGGACCGGCAATTGCAGGTTCGCGGCCAAACGCTTGGCCACTTCTTCGTGGGCCGGGGTATCGCCCCACAGGTAAACCGCCTCAACTCGGCCGCTCCCCACCTGGTGATGCACCGCGGCCAGGGATCGGCGGACCTCGCTGATCAACACCCGGCAATCTTCCGGGTTGGCCACCACATCAAGCGCCAATCGCGCCGTACGGGTAAAGACCACGTTGCCGTTGGCGACGGCGGTCAGATCAGCCTCGCCGGGCAGCAGGTCCACCAACAAGCACATCGCTTGCCGCCGGGCTTCCTCGCGGCGATTGAATAGCGAGGCTGCCGCACAGGGCCGCAGCACGATCCGCTGCGGTTCGACGTTCAGCTTTTCGCAGAGCTTCTGGACCTCGCCGAGCGTCTCGGGCGAAATGGCCGCCGCCAGCACCTGCCGCGGCTCGTTTATCGCCGTTGTCAGCGGCAAAAAGTCCAGCGGCCACTCGGCCCCCAGGGTGTTGAACTCCCGCATGGCCTGGAACCGCACCATGTCGGGCAGTTCCTCATCGGGCGCGGGTGGAAGCGTTAGCGGCTTCAGCTCCACGCTGGCCCGTGGAATGGACACCAGGGTCGGCGCGCGGCTGATGCGTTTTTGCTTCAAGGCCGCGGCCAGGGCGCCACCGGGATCCTCGTCGGTGCCCAGCGACACGGCGACCAGGTGTTCGACGATCGTCTGGTCGCCACGCACATTGACTGCGGCCAGCCGGGCTTGATTGCGATCGTATTCGAGTGCCAACCAGCGGGGCATATCAGGTCAACTCGCTAGGCTTCTTGGTCTTAAGGCCAAGTTGGGGTAGGGCGGCACACCGCAGCCTTGCATGGCCAGCCGCGATTGGGAATCGGATCACGGGAGGCATCGAGCGGATAAGTTCCCGAAAGCGGCCGCGAGGTCGATGCCAGGCCCGCGGCCCGCCGCGTCTTAGGGGAAACCGCCGGCGGAGTTGCCCACCACGGTTTGCCCCAGAATATCGAGGGAATAACCACGCCCCAGATGGCTGATATCTCTCCAGAATACTAGCCGAGGTGTGGCGCGGCTACTGTCAATGATGGCTTCAATCCGGGCGGCCGGCCCCCCCTCGTCGAAGTAGCCGACGATTTGAGCCCGGTACACGTCCCCCCCGGCCGAAATCAGCGGAATCAACTGTTTCATCTGCTGCAAGTCGACGATCCCCTCGGTCAGCAGCCAGGTTTCGTGCCGCCGGGCATCATTGGTATTGAGGAATGGATCGATCTCGCGCGTGCTGATAATTTGCGACACGATCTCCTCATCCATGCCCGGCAATCCCAGCAATAGCGCCCGGGGAGCCTGGTTGATGTTGAGGCGGCCCGGAATGACCTCATACGCATTCACAGCCGCGTAGTCCAGCAGCTTGGGCAGGTACTGGGCCATGGCCGTGATGTTGTCTTCAAACAACACGTCCAACTGCACCGGCTCCGACTCCCCTTGCACGCTGGCCGAGGTGCGCACACCGATCAAATCGAGCACCGTCGTCAGCCGGACGCTGCCTTTCTTTTCGAAGTCGAGGCTCAAGCCGCCGGTGGCCTTCTGCGGTTCCCCCTGCGAATTGGAGTTGCCCTGGGCAGGCCCGTTCTGACGGTAGGCCACGATGAAGTCGGCCCAGGCAGGCTCGAACACCTCGCTGAGCTGCGCGTGCAACTGCTGCAAATCGGACTGGTTGAGGTCGATCTTGGGCTCGCCCTCAGGATTGAGGTTCTTCTCGGCGCTGTGCAGGGTGAGGTAGGCGGACCAGCCGCGCGTCATGTCGGTGCCGTTTTCATCGACGACCATGCCGGCCGACAGCACCATCTCGCTGGCGTCGATCATACCGTTGCGATTGGCATCGGGGCCAAACAACAACTCCGGCGTGACATCCTTCACCAGCAGCAGTTCTTCCACGGTTTCCGGCGGGCCATTGCGAGGCTGATACGGGGGATCCAAGCCCGAGTAGTACTCCACCTCCGCGCCAAACTCGCGCGGCTCATCGTCCGGATCGATCCAGTCCAGGATGGCGTCGGCGATCGATTCGGTCATGCCGGGCAGCGTCATCAAGAGCTGCCGGCCGCCGTTCTCCTGCTGGGCGTCGGCAATCAGCAAAGCCTGCAGGTTAATCCGGGCCGATTCGTCCTCGATGCCGTATCGCAGCCCGGCGTAACGTCCTTCTTCATCAATCCGCGGCGAAATGATGGTGAACCGGCCGCGATCAGCCGGCACCCCGCCGTCGTAGACCAACTGGCCCTGGAACCGCGGATTGTCGTAGTGGCCGCCGTACTGCAACTGCACGTCGTAGGTTTCGCGCAAAAACTCCACGACCATCGCCAGGCCGCTTTCGGCCAGGGCCCGAGCCTGCACACGCCGGCCATATAGCTCGGTGGCTTCATACTCGGCGATCATCAATCGCGAATAGGTGTATGCCGCCAGGCTCAACACCGACGACACCACCAGCACCACCAACAGCACGGCTGCCCGCCGCGGTCGGCTGACACGCTGGGCGCTAACCCCTGGAGGGCTGTTCGGCCGGGGTGCTCGACGCTGCATCTGCACGCTGTGTTGCCGCATTACCGTCCTCCCGCTCACGAGGAACTGCCGGAGGATGAGCCGCTTGACGAACTGCTCGAACCGGAATCGCTGCCGTCGGTCGTGGCTGCGCCGCCTTCCAGCGTGGTCGGTTCGGCCGCCGGCAAATGGACAACCAGCCGGTAAATGCGCAGTTCGTTGAGCGAGTAGTTGCGTAGCGGCGCAGGGCCGGCACCGCCGCCGTAACCACCGGACGGCATTGCCATCGGCCCACCATAGCCGCCATTTTGCGGGCTGTTCTCGTCATCCGGCGGCGCGAAGGCCAGGGTGATTTCCACGGCCAGCGGCAGGCCATCGCGATCGTTGCTATTCCAGTCGTAGTACCACGACGTGCCGTCGTAAAACCGGTACGTCAGGTCCACCACTTCCGGAGCGATGATGTAGGCGTCGTCGCCTGTGTCGTCGAGCACGCCCATTTCCTGGGCGTATTGTTCCGCCGCCCGACTGCGCACCCGACGCACCAGGCCGCCGTACGTCGGGTGAATGTAGTAACTGATGGTCTTAACGTCGCTGAGGTGGTCGAGCGTCCGGCCGTCGGGCCCCACGGCCACGAGCTGCTGGAACTCGTCGAGCCGAGGCAGGCGGCTCACGTCCACCTGCAAGACATTCAGACCGCGTTGATCGATGCCCGCGTACAAACCGGGGATCGGCTGCGGGGCTTCGGCAGAAAGGCTCAATGTATCGGATGAGCTGTCGCCGGCCGCACCGCCCGCGCCGCCAAACGAACCGCCACCCGGCAGATTGCCAGAGCCGGCGCCCCCGCCACGCCCTCCGGACAGATTGCCGAGCGAAGCCGGCATCATGGAATTGACATCCATCGGGTCGTAGCGCAGCGCCGCCCGAATGTCTTCGGCCATGCGTTGCAGCAAGGCCCGGGCCAACTGTGCTTCTTCTACGCGGCGCCGGCTCACGTCGACGCTGCGTAATTGGAAGTCGATCATATACACCAGCGCCCCCAGGACGATGATCGAAATGCTGATCGACAGCATCACTTCCAGTAGCGTGAAGCCGCTGCGCAGGGCGCGGGGCAGGGCAGGGCGGGCGGCGTTCATCAGCTACCTCCCGCCGATGCGTCATCGGTGGCTGTCAGGCCCGGATCGCGAATCCAGCGCACAAGCGAGTACGTGGCGGGCCGTTCATTGGCGGGGCGGTTCTGATAGACCGTCACGCGCAGCGCAACCATGGTGCCCGGCACCGGCACATCGGCGGTGAGCGGCAGCACCTCGACCGAGTACAGCCAATCGTCCTCCTGATCGGCGGTCATCAGGTTCTCGGCGCCCGTTAACGCCCAAACCTGGCTGACCGACATGCCGCTCACAGGATCAGCCGGCAGCGTACCGGCGGCGATATGCGAGCTGACGCTCTCACACAACAGCTGCGCCATGGTGACATCGACCGACTCCTGCGAGACGTCCAAGGCGGTCGTCACCATGGTGCCGACGATCCCTAAAATGGCCGTCGTCACCGCCAGGGCGAGGATCACTTCCAGCAGTGAGAAACCAGCGCGATGGTTCACGGCTGCCCTCCCACCGGGCCGGTCGGCACCAGCCCTTGCTGGTACGCGATTTCCGAAACCTGCACAATGCCGGTCAGGCCGCGCAGGTGCAGGCTAATCGTATCGCCCTCCTCGTTGGCCAGTGTCAGGATGGCGTCGCTGGTGGTGCCATCGGGATAGAACAGAATCGGCGGCGCCAGATACGAACTGCCGACGGCATCGGCCACCTGGACCGCGCGCACGTCCAATCCCACCTGGCAACTCGCAAACTTGACCTGCTCAGGCAGGGTCTTCTGATGCACGACGGCTGAGCCACCGATCATGCCCGACCCGCTGCCCACAGGTGCCGCGTACGGCGAACTGCTGACGCTAACCCCCATGGGACTGGCGAACCCACCGTCTGCCGGCGCGCCCATGTTGCCGCTGCTGATGCCGCCGCTGGCGCTGGCCCCGGGCGAGGCGTTCAGCAGCGCGTCGTCGCCTTCCCAAGGCTGGATGACGTACTGCCCGGTTTCGATCTCGTAGCGGAACACCTGGGTGAGGCCGCTGGTCATGGCTTCCACCCGAGCCGCCGTCCAGTCGCCACGCACCTGATCGGCGGCCTGACGCAGGTACTCATCGTCGAACACGCCGATGGTCGGAACCACCACCGCCGCCATGGCCACGATCAGAGCCAGAACCAGCAACAGCTCGATCAGCGAGAAAGCTCGCCGAGCCCCGCGACCGCAGGCAAGACCGCCAGCGCTGCCTCGCATATGAGGCCGGCGGCGCACGCTGCGGTGCATGACAAACTCGGCGGCCATGGCCGTCCTCGGGACCGGTGGATGGGTTGCCGCTGGTTGCTGCGGCGGCTACGCCTTAGCGGTTGTAGTGGATGTCGTCGTCGGTACCTTGCGCGCCGTCAGGACCGACCGAATACAGGTTGAAGGTGCGGTTGTCGATCTTTTCGTACACGTACGGCTGGTTCCACGGATCCAGCGGAATCTGCCGATCGAAGTACGGCTGCCAGGTCTTGCCCGGCGGCAGGTTGCTGGGCTGCACCACGAGATCTTCCAGCCGGTCGGGCAGCACCTTCATGTCGATCCGGTACAGCTTGATGGCGTTCTCCAGACCCGAAAGCTGCGTCTTGGCCGTCTGGGCGTCGGCTTTGTCTTGCATGCTGAAGACCGACACAGCCACCACGCCGCCCAGGGCGACGATGATCGCCAGCACGAGCAACACTTCGATCAGCGTAAAGCCGGCACGACGCTGCACGCGACCGCGACAGGACAAACCGGGCCGACGAGCCGACCGGCGAAGGACGCGGGAAGTCATGAGTACACTCCTCAAAATTGGACAATCCGTTTCGTTGAAACCTATGGCTGCGGCCACTACATGGCACTGCTCATGGTAACCACCGGCAGCAGCAGCGCCACGGCCAGCAGCATCACCATGCCGGCCACCAAAAACAGCATCGCCGGTTCCAATAGCCGGACGAACAAGTCAAGTTGCCGCCAGGTGCGGCGTTCAAGCCCATCGGCAATATCAATCAACACCCGGTCGAGCGAGTTGGACTCCTCGGCCACGGCGATCATTTCAACAACCGATACCGGAAAGTGCCCGCACGATGCCAGCGGCTTGGCCAGTGACTCGCCCGCGGTGATGTTCTCGGTGGCGGTGCCCACGGCCTCGGACAGCACGCGGTTGCCCACGGCGTCGCGGCTGATTTCCAGCGATCGCAGGATCGGCACACCATTGCGGAGCAGGGTCCCCAGCACGCGGCAGAAGCGGGCCACGGCAAAGTTGCGGAAAATATCGCCCACCAGCGGCAGCTTCAGCTTGAGGCGGTCGCGCCACATCCGGCCGGCTTCGGTTGAAGTCTTGGCTTTGTAAAAGACCACCAGCCCCGCGACAGCCGCGGCGACCAGCCACCAGTAGCGCTGGGCCATGTCGCTGGTATTCAGCAGCGCGTCGGTCAGCCACGGCAATGAGCCGCGTGACCGCAAGCGGTCGAACATGGGGGCGAACTTCGGCACGAAGAACACCAGCAGCACGGTCACGATCAGCGTCCCCGCCACGGCCAACACCATCGGATAGGCCAAGGCCCCCATGGTGCGGCCCTTGAGTTCGTCCTGCTGTTCGGTGAACTCGGCGACGCGTTCCAGAGCGTCTTCCAGAAAACCACCCTCGGCGCCGGCGCGGACCATGCTGATGGCCATTTCGCCGAACACTCGCGGGTGCCGGGCCATGGCCGCGGCCAACGGCTGACCGTCCTGCACCTGCCGCTGAATATCTTCCAGCACCGCAGCCAAGGCCGCATTGGACGCCTGGCGGCTGAGCACCTCCAACGAGCGCAACAGCGGCACCCCGCTGCGCAGCAGGTCGGCCAGTTGCCCATAAAAGACCGAAACCACCGCCGTCTTGATCCGGCGGCCGCCCCGCTGCCGCTGCTTGGCTTCGCGTACCTCGAGCGGAAACAGGGCCTTGGCATCCAACATCGCCAGCGCCTCGTGTTGCGAACCGGCTTGCAGCCGGCCCGTCACACGATTGCCGTTCAAATCGCGGGCGATGTAGGAAAAATCAGGCATTCGGTTCTGGCGCGCTTAAATGCTTTGCAAAAGTTCGGCGTCGGCCGGAAAGCGATCCGCACCGCCGGCGCATCCTCTTAACGCTTCTGAACGTTGAGGCCCTTGGTCACACGGGTCACTTCGGCGACGGACGTCTTGCCGCTGAGGACCTTCAACCAGCCGTCCTCGCGCAAGGTCCGCATGCCCGCGGCCCGGGCGACCTTCATGATCTCCCAACTGGTGGCCCGGTCGTGGGCGAGTTGCCGGACTTCCTCGGTGTTGACCAGCAGTTCGAAAATGCCCAACCGGCCCGAGTAGCCCGCGTTGCGGCACTCGCGGCAGCCCACCGGGCGATACAGCGGGCCTTGCAGCTTTTCGACCGGGAAGTCGGCCGGCAATTCATCCGGGTCGGGCGTGTACGGCTCCTTGCAGTGTTTGCACAAGGCGCGAACGAGTCGCTGGGCCATCACGGCCTCGACGGTACTGGCCACGAGGAACGGCTCGACGCCCATATCCGTCAAACGCGTGTACGCGCTGGCCGAGTCGTTGGTGTGCAGCGTGCTGAACACCAGGTGGCCCGTCAACGATGCCTGGATGGCGTTCTCGGCGGTTTCCAAGTCGCGGATTTCGCCCACGAGCACGATGTCGGGGTCGTGACGCAGGATGCTGCGGAGCGAAGCCGCGAACGTCAGCCCGATCTTGGCATGCACCTGAATCTGGTTGATCCCGTCCAGGTGGTATTCGACCGGGTCTTCCGTGGTGATGATCTTATTTTCGTCGCTCTTGATCTCGTTGAGCGCGCTGTACAGCGTCGTCGTCTTACCGGAACCCGTGGGGCCGGTCACCAGAATGATGCCGTGCGGCAATTCGATCAGCTCACGGAAGGTGGCGTAGGTGTCTTCCTCCATGCCGATGCGGCGGAGCGAGAACTCCATGCCGCCCTTGTCCAGGATACGCATGACGATGCCTTCGCCATGCAGCATGGGGATCACCGACACACGAACGTCGACCTCGCGGCCGGAAACTTTCAGCTTGATACGACCGTCTTGCGGCAGCCGTTTCTCGGCGATGTTCAGCCGGGCCATGATCTTCAGGCGGCTGATGATCGCGGCCTGGAAGCGGTTGATCTCCGGCCGCACCGGCTGCGGTTGCAACATGCCGTCGATGCGGTACCGGATGCGGATACCTGACTCCTGCGATTCGATGTGAACGTCGCTCGCCCGCGATTCGATGGCTTCCAGCAGGATCTCGTTCACCAGCCGGATGACCGAAGGTTCCTGAACCTGCTCCGACAACTCCGAGCCGTCGATGTCCAGGTCTTCCAGCAGTTCGACATCGCCGTTGCTCTCGGCCTTGGCGGCCAGCAGGCTGTCGATGGTTTCGCTACCGACGCCCAGATGCGTCTTGATCAGCTTGCCGATCTCGCGGCGGCTGGCCAGCACCGGCTCAATGGTCAGGCCGGTACAGGCAGCCACTTCGTCGAGCGGGTACAAGTCAAAGGGGTCGCTGGTTGCCACCACCAACGAGCCGTTGTGGCGACGAACCGGAAACAAAAACTGCCGGTGGATCAACCGCTGGGGGAACGAGTTGAGCAGCGACAGATCAATGTCGGTTTCTGCAAGGTCGATGAAATCCAGGCCGACTTCCTCGCCCAGCGCGCGAAGTACCTGCTCCTCAGTCGCATAGCCCAGCTCGACCACAGCCTGGTCCAGACGCATGCCATCTGATTGATGGGCGCGACTGGCTTCCAACTGTTCGCGGCTGACCAAACCACGGCGCAGCAGAATCTCACCTACTTCCATGTCACTCCGATCGACCGTCTCGTGGGAGGCAAAACTCTAAGTGGCGTAACCTGAGGGAGGAGCACAACATCCGTGAGGAGGCCGCTGGGAGGGTGTACGGACCTGTGGCGAGGCGGCACCCGCCCAGATTCCATCCTGACTGCCCCGGCCGGGCTGTCAATTCCCCCTTCTGCCGAGGGAAGAGTCTCCAGCCCGGACGTCGCCGGCCCCCGACGCATCCGGTGCCGGAAATTCCGGCCCTGAAGGATCAAACCCCGCGCCCCCTAAGGGAGTTTCGGCCGAAAGGACAAAAAACAGTCAAGCCGTCATAAAGCAGCCATGCTTGCACACGGCGACGGCACCCAATCGCGGCCAATGGTGGGGGCGTTACTCTAAATGCCTGCCGCAAGCGGACCTGGCGCCACCCTTGCCAGCGTGCGGGGCGCTGCCGAGGACAGCTTTCCAGCCGCTTGGGGGCAAGCCGAATCTGGCGAAAAGCGTGTCAGGAATGTGGAAAACGCGGCTTGGAGCTCGCCCAAGGCGGCGCAGGTTCTCAGGGCTGGCCCGGGCGACTACCGAGCTCCCGCCGGAGCGGCCGCCAGTTCGGCCTCGGCAGCCAGGATCGGAGCCACGATCGCGTCGATCTCGCGCTGTTCCTCCGCGGTCAACCGGCGTTGCGGCGGCCGGGGCTCGCCGAAATCCAGGCCGGTCGCCCGGCAGGCGTACTTGAGGAACGAGATATTGTACGAGCTGCCGGCCCGTGCCCGGTAATCCTCGATTGGCCGAATAATCTCCAGCAGCCGCATGGCCTGGGCCCAGTCGCCTTCGGCACACGCGGCGTGCATCGCCAGCGTCAGGTGAGGGCATAGATTGCCGGCGCCGCTGGTGTAGCCCGTGGCACCAGCCAGCATGAAGAACGGGGCGAACCGCTCGGCCGACCCACAGAACCATTCCAGTCGGCCATCGTCCTCGCGGACCACGCGTGTGAAGGCGTCGACGCAGTTCACCGCGTACTTCACGCCGACCACCTTGGGATGCTCGGCCAGCTCAAGCAGCAGCCGGTCGGATGGAATCTCGCTCTTCTTGTAAATGAGCGTGGGGGCCGCCACCTTGTCCAAAATTTCGGTGTAGTAATCGCGAGCACCGGCATCCGAAAGGTACGGTGCGGCCAGCGGCATCACCAGCAGGGCATCGGCGCCGGCCTCGACGCTACGGATGCCCAGTTCCACCGCGTACCGAATCTGCAGGCCTACTGGGGCCACCACGATACCTCCATCGCCCACCACCTCGCGCGTCATGGCGATGGCCGACACGATCTCGTCGGCCGAGAGGCTATGAAACTCCGAGCTGCCGGCACACGGAATGAAGACCCGCATGCCTGCGTCGAACAACCGCTGCGTGTGCCTGCGCATCACATCGAGGTTCAACTCGCCCGCGGCATCATACGCCGTAACCGGGACCACTTGAACGGTGCGAAGCGCCTCGGGACGGAACGAGCGGGCCATGTTCAACTCCCCAGAGAATGGCGGGCCGACATCAGGCATGAATCGCGGCAGGAACTACCCGCCGTTGTAAGGCACACGGCAAGGCGGGTCAAGAAATCGCAAACACCGCGAATCAACTGCTCAAACGAAGAATGGCAGACCGCTCGGGCCGGCGCGTGATGATAAGATAGGCGCGGCCTGCTCTGGGCACCAAGCCGCTTCAGGAAGAAGACGCAGCCCGATCAAGTAATTTTACTCGGCGCGGTACCGGCTCGCCCGCTCTTCTCTGCTGCCCTGGTGGTCGGACACCAGTTCGTCCAGCATATGGACTTCCACCCGGGCGTTGCGACGCAATGCTTCGGGAGTCACGTCCAACGTGAATGGTTCAAAATCAGCGGCCTGGCTTAACCGAATCCGGCGCGGGTCGATCGACAGATCTTCCAGAAACGTTTGCACGGCGCGGCATCGGGCGTAAGCCAGATCCCACTTATCACCGAATGGTTCGTCGGCCGTTAGCGGTCGCAGCGACGCGTGGCCCCGTACCTCGATCTTCTGCGGCTTGCCCAACATTTGCAGGGCGCTGCGCTGCAGTTCGGCCTTGGCGTCGTCGGTCAACTCGGCGCTGCCTTCATCGAAGTAGACCACTGCGCCGATCACGGTGCGCCGCGCCTGGCGCAGCGTTCGTACCCGTGGATTTTCGCCGCGAGTGGCTTTCACCCGATCGCCGCCTTCCATGGTGTTGGCGCGTAACGCGCGTCCCTGGCTGGCCAGCTTCGTCAGATTGCTGTTGCGCGGGATGCTGTCTCCCGGCGACAAGCTCCTGGCGGCCGTATCGTGCCCGAACTGCCGGCGAAAACTTTCCACCAGCGCCTGATACTTCTCCTCGTGCTTGATCTCGCTGAGCGACGTCAACATGATGAAAAACGTCAGCAGCAGCGACATCATGTCGCCGAAGGTGACAACCCACTCTGGGACTCCACCGGCGTTTTCCTCTTCTTTCCGAGCCATGGCTCGCCCCAGTTGGCGTCTATCGGCGGCCTCCGGGCAATCACCGTGGAGCTGCCGCCTGAATCCATCAACGACGTACGCCCGGCAACCGTCATTAGCGACGCTCGCCGGGCCCGTATAACACGCGCGAGTTATCCCAAGAGGTTCTAGGCCGCTTGCTTTTCCTGCTCACGCATCTTGGGCGGGATGAACGTCCGTAGCTTTTGGGCGATCACTCGCGGATTATCGCCCGCCTGGATCCCCAGGACGCCGCGCAAGGCGATCTCCATCGCCAACATTTCTTGCTTGTTCAGAAAGCCGAGTTTCTCAGCGCACGGCAGGCAGAACAGGTTCGCAACCACGGCACCATACAGTGTGGTGAGCAACGCCACCGCCATGCCGGAACCAATCGACGAGGGATCATTCATGTTGCCCAGCATGATGATCAAGCCCAATAGCGTACCGATCATGCCGAACGCCGGAGCGTAGCGTCCCAACTGATCGAGCAACGCCTTGCCGGCCGCGTGGCGTGCGGCCACGGCATCCATCTCGGTCCGCATGATGTCTTCGATGATCTCCTGCGGCGTGCCATCGACCGACATCTGGATGCCGAGCACCACAAACGAGTTGTCAACCTCGGACAGTTTGCTTTCCAATGCTAACAGCCCATCGCGGCGGGCGGTTTCCGCCAGGCTGACGATCAGGTCGATCAGCTCGGGGATACTGGGCGGCTTATTGACAAAGACGGTTTTCATCACGCTGCCCAGCGTCATGAAATTCCGCAGCGGAAACGAGATCAGCACCGCGGAGAACGCACCACCGACCACCACCATGATCGAAGGGTAATCGATAAACGCTCCGAAGCTGGCGCCCTCGGAGATGAGAATCGATACCACGACCACCACGATGCCTAGCACCAGGCCGATGACGCTTGCGATGTCCATTTCGTCTTCGTCCTATACGGTTGCTTCGGCTGTCCGTTACCGCGGAGCCGTCCCACGGCCCCAGCGCCCACTCACCCTGTACAGCGGCGTGCGACTGTCTGACGAGCGTGCGTCGCTATGTTCCTCAACGTCATTGAACCTGGCGATCCTGCCGCGCCGCTATCGCTGCGGCGGGGGCAGCAAGTACTTGGACCGCTGGTACTCGATCGCCCGGCGCACCACCTCGTCCATGGACTCCTTGACGATGATCCGTTCGTCGCCTGTGACCGTGATGTACGTATCGGGCCGCGACTCCACGTAGCGGATGAGTTCGGCATTCAGCACGAACACTTCGCCGTTGAGCCGCGTGAGCTTGATCATGGTGACTCACTTATTCGCGTGGTACCGTTACCGGCGGAGGTTCAGCAACTCGTCGAGCATTCGCTGCACTGTATCAATCACACGCGTGTTACCGCGGTATTGGGTCGACGACAGAATCAGGTCGATCAGGTTGGCGCCGATATCGGTGTTCGACAGCTCCCGGGCACCGGCGATGATTCGGCCGATACCCTGCTCGCCGGGGCGTCCCATGATCGGCAAACCGGAGTTCACGCCGGCGGCAAACAAGTTTTCGCCGCGTTGTTCCAGACCGGCGTTGTTGGCGAACCGGGCCAGAATCAATTGGCCCAGGTCGCGTGTCACACCATTGGAGAACACGCCGCGGATCACGCCGTCTTCGGCAATGATGTAGCTGCTCAACGTACCCGGCGGCGAACCGTCCTGCCGGCTGGCAGCCAGCGAACTACGCTCCGTCGCCAGACCGGATAGCTGCGAGAAGTCAAGTTCGAACTCCAGCGGGCTGACGCTGCTCACGTTGCGGCGTTGCACGCTGATGGTCGACTCCGTGACGTTGATCACGTTGCCTTCGCCGTCGAACTCAATCAACCCGGTCCCGACCGACACCCGAGCTCCCGAGCCCGGCTGGTTGTCGGGCGAATCGGCAAACCAGCGGTACGTGGTGCTGGTGCTGGTTCGCGATTCGAGCACCACGGTCACGCGGGTCTGAATGGGAATACCCAGCGAGTCGTAGGCGATGAAGTCGGCCACGGCGCTTTCGCCCTTGGCTTCCTGCACCGTACCAAAAGGCATGTTGACGTTGTACACCGTGCCGGAGTTACCGATCAGTTGCAGGCCCGACAGACCGATATCGATCGAATTGTCGGCACCGTTGTTGCCCACGAACTGGATCCGGCCGTTGACCAGCGAGCCGCCCGGCGTGTAGCTGCCGGCCGCGTTGGCGTTGATCGAGCCGGGGATTGGATTAACCGGGTCGGCGGTGGTCCGCTGGATACCCATCGCCTGTTCCATGAAGTTGATCAGTTCCTGCACCGTGGTGGTTTCGGTGATAACCAACTCCTTGGTGGCCAGGGTACGTCCGCCCTTACGGGCCGTGAACTGCAGAACGCCGGCCTCGGGGAAGATCCGCTCGTTGGTATCCGGCCCATCCTGACGCAACAGGTCGAGCACCCGCGTGGTGGAGAAGCTTGGCGGCGGACCGTCGTACGAAATTTGCGGCCGCGTTTCCAGCACGCTGTCCGGCGTAATGTCGATGAACGTCGTTTCCGTCGCGCCCGGCGGAATCTGCGCCACCAGGCGGAAGTCCGAATCGTCGCTCCCCAACGACCGGTAGATGTTGATCATGTCGTACGGCGGATTGGGGAAGTCGTCCAGCGTCGGCAGGCCGGTCAGCTTCACGCCGTTGTTGTCGGTCACCACGATTTGCCCCAGCAGCGGGCTCGGAATACTCGGCGGGGTGCTGCCCAGGCTGCTGGCAAACGTGATGCGGTAGTTGTACGTCCGCGAGCCGGTCTGCTCGATGAACTCATGCCGGGGGTTCGTGGCAACGTCGGCTTCCGAAAACGTGTCGACAAACGTCGCGGTACCCGCCGGCACGTCGCCCAGCTCGACGTACTCGCCTCCATTGTACGAGCGATAGATCCTCAGGCCGGTGAACTCGCCGGGGCCCCCAGACACGGTCGGAAGATCGACCTCGATCCGATCACCGGCATTGGCGGTAATCACCACCGACTCGGGGCTCGGGAAGCTCGCGTTGCCGTGGGCATCGATGTACGCCACACGGTAGGTGTAGTTGCCGGCATCGAGCGAGCCGCCGCCAGCCAGAAGTGTAGCCGTGGTTTGGGTGGAGACGCTGGGCACCGCATAGGGCACATTGCCACCATAGGCCGGCGAGGGAATCGCGGCATCGCCCAAGATGGACGACTGAATCACCGACGCCTGGTTGGCAATGTCGCCGTTGGGACGCAGCGTGCCTTCAAAGAACACATTCCGCGTAGCCTGGGCCACGGCGGCCGAGCCCAGCGGAATGGTGATCGGCTTGAGCACGGTGGGTTCGATCTGGAAGTTGTCGTCGACGCCGTAACCCAGCACGCGTTCGCCGTTGATCGTGACCAGTTGGTTCTCGGCGTTGGTCTTGAAGATACCGTTGCGGGTATACAGGTACTCGCCCTGCTCCCCCTGCACGATGAAGAAGCCTTCGCCCTGGATGGCCAGGTCCGACGAACTGCTGCTGATTTCGATGGTGCCCTGGGTCCAGTCGGGCAGAATTTCGGCAACCTTGGTACCCAAACCGGTCTGGCGGGGGTTGGTACCACCGTTGAAGTCGGTGGGCGACGAACCCAGCGATTGCGTCGACAGGTACTGGGTTGCAAAAACGGCCTTCGACGCTTTGAAGCCGACCGTGTTGGCGTTGGCGACGTTGTTACCCACCACGTCGATGGTGGTTTCGGCAGCATTCAGACCAGTGAGCGCCGTGCTGAGCGCCGATGCCAAACCCATGGTTGCCTCCCTGCGGCTCAAATATTCGACAACGTATACCGCTGCCGTCACGGTCGCGACGGTTACGGTAGCGTTAGTTGGTCTTCTGTCTCAGAAAGCCGTCATGACTTCGCGGATGTTTTGAAGCCTGACTTGTTGATTGCCCACGTGCACGCGGACGTCGTTCTTGGCCACCGACACGCGGTTCACCACGCCCAGCACGTCGTCGCCTTCATCGCTTAGGGCATAGATGAACCGGCCGATCAGCCCTGTGGCGTTGGACAGGTTCTGCCCCAGCAAGACCGCGTCGAGCGTTTGCGTGAGCTTCTGGGTGGCCCCGTACTCCTGGATCTGCGAGATCTGCTGGAGCAACTGGTGGTTCTCCAGCGGATTCAGCGGATCCTGGTTCTGCAGCTCGGAAATCATCAGCTTGAAGAAGTCGTCAAGCGTTAGCCCGGATAGCGCCGAGGCCATGTCCTGGCTGCTTTTGGCGGTGCTGGTCGCACTGGTGGCGGAAGCACCAGTTGCTGTGACATCCATGTCTTGACTCCGAGCGTCGCCAGGGCGTGTTGGCCAATCCCTGGCACGCCTGCATCGCCGGTTCCGGTGGGAACGCGGCCCAGTGGTGAGCCCCCCTGCTGGTTAAACACGCCGCCAAGCTGGCGCTTACTACCGCGTCCGGTCCGGCGTAGCGCTGGCGCAACGCGACAGGTACCGCGCTAAACCAACACGTTCAGCCGATCGAGCTCCCACGGCATTTGCTGGCGTAGCATGGGCGCCTCGCGGTGCTGCTCTCCCCGCTCGCCATGCGACGAGTCTTGCCCTCGCTGCGATGTAGGCCTCGCTTCGCCGCTGGGCCGCTCGTGCTGGTCGTGGCGCATGTGCGCAAATTGGCGGTCGTGCTGATTCATCAGATCGACCTGAAAATGCTCGATCTTGATCTGTTGTTCCGCCAATCGTTCCCGAAGTTGTGGCAGGCTCTCCAGTAGCAGCCGCTGGACGTGGGTGCTTTCGGCCTCAATTCGGGCTTTGATCGAACCGCCCTCGGAGCTCAGTTCCACCCGGATGCTGCCCAGTTCCGGCGGTTCCAGCCGCATTCGCAGCCCGCCTCCCCGCCCCTGGGCTGCTTCCAGCGCCGCGGCCACACGCTGAACCATGCGCACGCGGTCGGCGACCGATAGCTGACCGTCGTTGGTCGCCTCGCCGCGCGTCGCCTGAGTGCGCAACGTGCTATCAGTGCGCTCGGTTGGACCGGTGGAGTCGGCGTTTTCGCCGGTCATGGAAGCATCGGCCGAGACCGTCTGAGCCACTTCTTGTGAAGCCGGGTTAGCGGCGACTTCCGTGCCGGTTACCGGCGAGGTCGTCGGCGGAGTGGGCGCAGGAGCCGCCGTTGACGTCGATGTTGGCGCCGCAGGAGGTGCGCTGCCTGTCTCGGACGCCGACGGAGCGTTATTCGCCGGCCCGTTAGCGGCAGCATTGGCGCGACCAGGCGTGGTGCGTTGATCGGCCGGCTCAGCCGACGGTTTCGCCGTCGGCTGGGTGTCCGACGTTTCAGCCGCATTGGCCGCAACCTCGCCCCCAGGTTCAGCCCCGGAAACACTTGACCCTACGACTGTGGAGTGGAGTTTCGATACCGCCGCGCCTTCGCCCCCCTCGGCCCCACCGTTGTTGGCGGTGTTGGCGGTGCCATGGGCCGCTATTTCAACATCGGCGTTCGCCGTCGCATCTTGAGCCACAGCGCCTACGGCGTCGACAGGCTCCGCCGGAGCATCCGCCAATACCTGCTCCGGCGTGGTCTTGGTGGTCTTGGCGACGGCGGCCTCCTTCCCCTCGCTTACTTCCGCTTTCGCTGGGCCTTGAGGTTTAACGGCTTGGGCAGTTGGAGATTCGGCGGTTGGCTTTGGGTTATGGTGCTTGGCGACTTCGGCCTGAGCCGCAGCCTGCTGCGTTTGCGTCGGTTTTTGCACGGGGTCGTGCTGACGCATGCGCGGCTTCGTAGGTTTTTCGCCTTCTTCCCGCTTCATGGCGGCAGCCAAGTCGTCGTGCTGGTTGGCCGGCTCATCGGCCTCGGCGTTGGGGGCTTGTGGGGCAGATTCCGCCGGCCGCTCGCGATTGCCAGCATGGTCCGAAGCGTCCGCCCGCGTTTCCTCCAGCGATTGCCCACGCTCCTCGCTCACCTCTTCGCCGCGTGGGCGATCGTCCTGGGGCAGTGCCGAGGTTGCTGAGGCAGCCGTAGCGGCAGCCTGCGTTTCGTCCTGCCGATCCGAGGAGCGGCGTTCCGGCTCGGCGGGGCGCTGCTCGGCTGCTTGGGGCCGCTGCGCGTGATCGCTGCGCAGCAGATCGCGAAAGCTCTCGCCGCGTGATTCCCCGGAATTCGCAGAAGTCGGCTGCGGAGTCGTAGAGCCAAGAAATAGCGGTTCGGACGTTTGCGGCGCAGCCACAAACGTCGCGAATGGAATGCTCGCCATAGCCCCCCCGGACCTGGTAGCACACCTTCAGCCCAATGGCGCGGGGCGAAGGTCAACAGCAACGGCGCCGTGCGACTGCGGCGGCCGTCAGATGGTTTGCCATGTCGCTTGAGGTATCACGGCGCAATGCCCGGGGCGCCCTCCAAACGCACTCGAGCCTGCTCTGCCCAACCGACGCGGGGTTCTCCTTCCCGCAGTCGGCGCAAGATATCGCTGAGCAAGCGAGCCTCTTCAGGCTCCTTGAACTCGGCGAAAATCTTGCTTTGTTTATCGACCGGCAAACCTTTAAGAATTGTAAGAACTGTGTCCGTCTCGCCGCTTTTCAGCATTTCGAGCAGTTGCTCTTTGGCTTGCTTGGGCCGCATGCGGGCAAATAGGGCGATGGCCTCTTCGCGCGCTTGCGCGACTTCGCCTTCTTCCCAATCTGTCAGTCGCTGCTCGAACTGCTGGCGCGCCTGTTGGTAGATGGTCATATCTTCTTGCAGCTTGCGCTGCATGTGCCGCAGTTGGGCCGCACGGTCCTCGATGCTTTGTTCCCGCAGCTCAAGCTGCCGCCAACGCAATGCCCTGGCTTGCAGAATCTCATCCACCGAAACGGCCACGGTCGGGGGCGGCGTTTCCGGGGGGCGAGCTTCCGCCAACAGATCCACGCCGTGCAGAATTGCGGCGATTTGAGAAATGCTGCGAGCGTTCAACCGCCCCGTGGCGGCCAAATAAGCCAGGCCTACCCCTTGCGCTAGCAAGGTCGCAACGGCCAGCAGGCCGATGACCGCTCCAACTTTGCGCAACATGGTCAGGCCTCATCCTGCAAGGTGATGGCTCGCCGCACCGTACCAGCGGTGGCCACTTCGTCAAGCACCTTGGCTTCTTGCTCCAGCAGGGCCAGCTGGTGCTGCTCTTGCTTGCGCTCTCGTAACTTTTCCAGCACGCGCACCGCCTGGTCGGCCACGGTCAGTGCTTCGCGCCGGCGTTCTACTTCTTCATCGACTTTCACCAGGTCGCGTTCGTACCCGGCGACGATGTTTCGCAAGTTGGCTTCATAACTGGCCGAGGCCAGGATCTGATCGGCATCCAACACGCCGATGCCAACCCGCGACCGCTTGATCTGATCGATCTCCTTCTTCAACTCATCGATCCAGCCTTGCAGCCGGTTGCGAGCTTCGATGGCTTGGCCCAGCGCCGCCGCGCGCTCGTCGCGCGCCATGCGGCGGAGGCTCAATAAGGCTTCAAACCGGAACCGAAACTTCGCCATCAGACGCCTGCCCGCAGGTTAGTCGCGGCACGTTGCCCGGCAGCCCCCGCATTGGCTGCCGCCCAGGACGACACCATCTGCATCAACTGGTTGCGTGCTTCTTCCACGGTGCTGCGTTCGTTGATCCCTTGCCGCAGAAAGGCGTTGATGCCGTCGCGTGCCCGAATCGCCAGGTCCACCACCGGGTTGGAACCGGTACGATAAGCGCCGATGGAAATCAAATCTTCGTGATCGCGGTACGCGGCCAGCAGTTCGCGCACGGCCATGGCAGCCCGTTGTTGTTCCGGCGTGGCCACTGACGTCATCACGCGGCTGATGCTCTCGAGCACGTCGATCGCCGGATAATGGCCTCGCCCAGCCAGGCGGCGGCTCAGCCAGGTATGCCCATCGAGCAAACCGCGTACGCAGTCGGCAATAGGCTCGTTGTGGTCGTCGCCTTCAACCAGCACCGAGTAGAAGCCTGTGATACTTCCGCGGGCACTGCGGCCGGCGCGCTCCACCAGTCGCGGCAACAGTGCGAACACCGAGGGCGGGTAACCGCGAGTGGCCGGTGGTTCGCCGGCGGCCAAGCCGATCTCGCGCTGTGCCATGGCAAACCGCGTGAGCGAGTCCATGATCAACAGCACGTCGCGGCCCTGATCGCGGAAGTACTCGGCAATGGTGGTCGCGGTCAGCGCGGCCCGGGTTCGTAGCGTCGCCGGCTCATCGCTGGTGGCGACCACAACGACGCTACGGGCCAAACCTGTCGGCCCCAGGTCGCGTTCGATGAACTCGTTCAACTCGCGGCCACGTTCGCCGATCAGGGCGATGACGTTGACATCGGCATCGGTGTACCGGGCCATCATGCCGAGCGTGACGCTCTTGCCGACGCCGGAGCCGGCGAAGATGCCGATGCGTTGCCCACGGCCGCAGGTCAACAGGCCATCGATCGCGCGGATCCCGGTAGAAAGCGGTGTGTCGATGCGGGGCCGCTGCACCGGATTGGGCGGACGCGAATCCAGGTCGCCGCAGTGCGGAAGATGCGGCATCGGTTTGCCGTCCAGTGGCCGTCCACAGGCGTCGATCACCCGGCCCAGCAAGGCCTCGCCCACCCGCAACGTCCGATTGGTGCGCCGCAGCCGAACGCGATCGCCACGCCGTACGCCCGACAAGGCATCCAGCGGCGACAGCAACGTCAAATGATCGCGAAAGCCGATGACTTCGGCCTCCAGCGGCGGGGCTGCCGCGCGATGGATCTCAGCCATGGCCCCTAGCGGAGCCGCGAAACCACCGGCGGCAATCGTGGCGCCCACGGTCTGGACCACGCGTCCCTCAAGCGAGGCCGACATGATCGTCGTCAGTTGTTCTTGCAGGTCCATGGCGCGGCCTCAGAGCGTCAGTTCTTCTTCGATCCGCCGCAACTGGGCTTCCCAGGTCTGATCCACGTGACCGTGCTCGGTTTCCAGCAGGCAACTGCCTTGCGGCACCTTGGCATCGGCCACCAGTTCCAGTTCGGCAAGCGGAGCCACCTGGGCGGCAAGCTCGCGTGCCGAGTTGGACAGCGCGGCATGGTCGGCCGGATGCAAACGCAGCCGTAGTTGGGGGGTGCCCGCCGCCAGTTCCAGCGACTCCTTAATGAGCCGCAGCGGAATCTCCGGTTGCCGGCTCAGCTCGCCGCGAATCAACTTGGAAGCGATGGCCACGGCCAGACCGATGGCCTGGTGCTCCCAGCGAGCCAGCCAGGCACTCCGGGCTTCGCACATGGAGTGAATGGCCTGTTGCAGGGCGGGCAACGAACTTTCGATCTGCTGCTTGACCAGTTGCTTGGCCTGCTCTTCGACGCGTTGCCGGATCGTTCGCTCGGCCGAGGCAATGGCTTCAGCCTCTGCCCGTTGGCGGATCTGCTCGCTTTCCTGCTGTGCCTGCTCCAGGATGGCCTTGGCCTGCGCACGCACGTCATCGAGGTAGGCTTTTGCCCGCTGCGAGAGATCCTCAAAGTTGTAAGGAACGTGCTGGGCTTCGACGTGCCGAAACTCGTTTGCCTTGATAACGGCCATGCCGATCCTTCGTGATTCGTGTTTGCTTGGCGCCGCCTTCCCTGGCGGCTCACTGCGAGCGAAGGGCCGCTACCATAGCTATTTACGCCACAGCAGCAAAGTGCTGTCGGAAAGGCAAATCGATGCGGCCCTCGGCTTCCAACCGCAGGGCAATATCGACCAGCTCCTGCTGGGCGTTCTCCACGTCGCTCAAACGCGTGGGGCCAAGCCGCTGCATGGCTTGCCGCAATAGTCGGGCATCCTCGGGCGTGAACAGCCGCAGCGTTCGCTCCGTTTGCACTGGCGTGGAACCGGCAAGCGCCAAAACCACCACTTCGGCATCGGCCTCGGCCAACACTTCCAGCAGGCTGGCGCCGCTCAATTGCAGCAACTCCTCGTAAGAAAGCCGCTGCGACGGAGCAGGGGTGGGCTCGGCGGCCGGCGTTATTTGCGGCAACCGCGCTGCCAGGTGCGGATCTTCCTGGGCAACGTTTTCGATCAGCTTCTGCCCGGCGGGCCCCTTGGCGGCGGTCAGCATGCTGGCCACGGCTGCCAGACTGATTTCGCGGCGACGGCGCTCGTGTGCGATTTGCTGCAGCCGCTCCTCCACACCGCGTTCGACCAGGCGAATGACTTCGTTGTCGGTCTGATCCAGTTCCACCAACCGGCGGACGATCTCGGTCTGCCGCTGCAGCGACACCAGGGCCAACACCTCGGCTGCCCGAGCAGGCGTCAGGTGCGACACAACCAACGCCGCCGTCTGTGCGGCCTCGGTCTCCAGAAACGTAGCCAGGTCCTCGTCGGCCGTGGTTTCCAGGCAAACAAATGGGCGGCTAGTCGGAGACGATACTTCGTCACTCGACGGCGCCGGAACAGGCGTCTCGGCAACCGGCTGTGACCGATCAGCCGCGATGAGCCCAGCCAATTGCGGGTCCAGTTCCGCGGCTGGTTCTTCGTCGACGAGAAAACCGCCGGCGCGAAAGAACTCTTCCACGACGGCTTCCTGCTCCTCGGCCGAAACCTCGCCCAGCGACAGCAACTGCTGCCGGATTAGGGTCGCCTGCTCGGGCGTCATCTGTTCCAACAGTTTGTCGGCGGTGTCGGTATCGAGCACCATCAACAAGACTGCGGCCTTGCGAAGTGGATTTCCCGAGCTATGCGAAGCAGACGAGCTCAACTGGCGCCTCCAATCCAGCCTTTGATCACGCTGGCCGCGGCATCAGGATCTTCCTTGACCAACTGCGTGAGTTCATCGCGCAGCGACATTTCGCCCGTCGGCCGCTTGAGCAGCCGCTTGGGCGCGGGCTGTTCCGCACTTTCCGACTTGCGCTCGTCGTCGGGCGAAACCACGCTGAGCGTGGGGGCCGTGGTGGCCGGCACCGCCGCCCCGCGAACGATCGACCGCAAGAACAACAGGCTCCCCACCCCCAGCAGCAGGATCCCCACGTTCATCCAGTTTTGGCTCAGCCAGGCCAGGCAGGCATCCATTGTGGTCTCGCCGTCAGGCGACGCGGTAGCCACGTGCTCAAACGTGGTGACCTTCACCAGCGGCTCCAAGTCGGCCACACCGGCCGAGGCCGGCAGCAACTGAGCCACGTGCCGCTGAATCTTTTCCTGCTCTTCCTGCTCAATGAGCCGCAGTTGGGCCGGATCAGGCTCGGGCGGCTGCTCGCCCGGCGCCACCGGGTTTCGGTTCCGCCAGATCTTTTCGTAGTGGCTGCTGGGAATTCCGATGGCCACCGTCACACGCTGCGGCAACAGCCCGATGGCCCGTGAACGCACCGTTTCGTGCGCGGGGATCGTCTGACGCTGCGACGAACTGGTTTCGTCAACGGAGTGCGTCACCCGGGCACCAGCCAACTGAATCGCCTGGTTGGCGTTACCCTGCTGAGCGACCACACCCGGCCGGCCGCCCGGTGGGCCCGAGTTCGAATCGCGAAGCGTGGTCTGTTCGCTCTGATACAGCGTGCCACTGGCCTTGTCGTCGAGCGTGGTCTTTTCGCGACTGCTTTCGATCTCAGGCGAGAGTTCGACGTTCACATTGACCGTCGCGCCCGAGACGTAGGCCAGGGCGTCCTGAACCCGCTGACGAAACAGGTTCTCGTATGCGTGCATCACGCGCAGGTATTGATGCTCTTCGCCATCGGCCAGGCTGTCGCTGCCGCCCACGTACACCCGACCATTCAAGTCGGCGATGGTCACATTCTCCGGCTTCAACCCGGCAAAGGCGGCCGACACCAGGTGGCGAATGATGCGAGCCCGATCGGGATCAAGCTGCTGGTTGAGCACCGGCTTTACGCTGACCGAGGCCGTGCAGGTCACGCGGCGCGATAAGCCGCCCTCGCGACGTTCATCGTAATCAACGGTGGCAAACTCGATGCCCTGCATCGAGGCGATGATGGCCGCCAACTTCTTCTGCTTGGCGTTCTTGATCAACTCATCGCGCTGGCGAGGACCAACAAACGGTCCCTGGTCGGCCAGCGTCTTTTCCAGGTAGCTGTGGAAGTCGGCAGGCATCGCGCCGGCTTCGGCCAGCGCCGTCACGTACGCGGCCTCCTGACCGGCCGGCACCAGGATGCGGTTGCCTTCGTACTTGGGCTCAGGCAGCCCCGCGGCGGCAAACGCCGCATGGATCGCCGGCATTTCGCTGGGCGAGAACGGCCGGCCACCCATCAGGTAGGTGCCGCGCCCTCCCCAATCCTGATTGAACAAAAAGAGCAGGCTGATGACGATCACGGCCAGCAGCAGCGTCGTGGCCACCCGCGTGCCAGGCGTCATGGAGGCGAACAGGTCTTTAAGCTGAGCAATGGCCCGATTCACGGCACCCATTCAAACGCTCCGGTTCCAAGCCGCTGCCGGCAACGAAAGGTGAAGCCTGTTGAATAGAACGGGATTGAAAAACGCCTGAGATGCAACCGTTGGCGGCACACGAACCGCCGTCTTGATGTTAAGTCGGCCTCGCATGGATACGGGCCGCTCGAACCACTCGCGTGTAATCTCACACACGAATGTTTTTGACTTCTTCATAAGCGGCCACGAGCTTGTTGCGGATCTGCATCAACATCCGAAACGCAAGATCCGCCTTCTTCACGGCCGATAAGACTTCCGCCGGATTGACCTCTCCGCCGGTGAACAAAGCCTCGACTGCCTGATCGGCCTGTAACTGAGCCGTATTCACCTCCTGGATCGAGTTGGCCAGAAATGCCTGAAACGAACTGACTGTGTCCGCCGTGTTCGCGACCGGGGGCGAAGGCGGTCGCGGGATCGCCGGAGGCGTGACGGAGATGCCTTGGATCGACGACATGGCTTAAGTCGTACACCAACGTCAGCAGGTGAATTGCCGCATCGGTTCCGTCGCCATCGGGCTGCGGGATGCCCTGATGATGGCTGGAAGCGGGCGTATATTGCGCCAAAACCCCGTCGCGACTCAAGACAGATAATTGGCCGTCGTTAATCACAGCGCAAGCAGAAGCGCAGCCGGCACTTAGAAAGACCGGCCCAATGCGGCAAGCCCGCCGGCGCGCAATCGCCAGAAGCACGATCTAACCAGCAGGGCGGCTAGCAGCCCTGGCAGCCGCGAGAAGCTGCGGCATCAGGCGAGAATACGCAGGGTTTGGTTCGCCAGATCTTTGCTGATCTCCATCGCACCGATGTTGGCTTCATACGCCCGGGTAGCCTCCAGGGCGTCGACGAACTCGGTGGTCAGGTCAATGTTAGGGTAGGCCACGTAGCCGCGGCGGGGCCCCTCTTTGATGGCGTCGGGATGGCCCGGCTCGTACCGCCACTGCGGCTCAACATTCGCCGTTTCGACCGACGTCACTTTCACGCCGGCAGCCCCCAGAGCCTGTCCAACGGAATCATCCGTCTGGAACACGACGAACTTGGGCTGGTACGGCTGCGCCTCGCCCGCCTCGTTCCGCGTGGTGGAGATATTGGCAATATTGCTGGTGATGACGTTGATCCGCGTCCGCTGCGCGACCATCGCACTGGTGCTGATGTCCATGGCCGAGAACATGGCATACTCTCCCTAAAAGCGAACGCCCACCAGGAAAGGGGATGGATGAAGTGATTCAGTCGGATGCCGTCACCATCACCAGGCCAAGGCTAGGCCCGTTCGCTGATGGCGGCCTCGAGGGTGCGGAACTGGGCCGTCATAATGGTTAGCGCCAGGTTATGACGCAATTGGTTCTTGGCCATCTCGGCCACCTGCTTTTCCAGGCTCACGTTGTTGCCATCGTGATGCAGCAGGTCGGCCAGGTTGTCGTTGACGGTTTCTAGCGACGTGACGGGGGCTACCGCCGTAGGCGGCGGCAACAGCGATGCCCCCGGCGGCAGTAAGTTGCTGATAGCGCCCGGCGAAACGCCCGACGCGGCAGCCTTGGCCGCTGAATCCCGTGCCGCCAGGGCCGCCCGCAATCGAGCCTGAAACCCTTGCTCCGACAGATCGCGCACCTGGTAGCCGGGCGTATCGAGGTTGGCAATGTTGCCGGCCAGAATGTTGTGCCGCGCTTCGGTGAACGAAGCGACCTGTTCAAGCACCGGAATGGCCGATCCGGAAAACAGGCTGGGAATCATCGGCACGTTCCTGACTAACCAACGACCAATGATGAAATGGCTCGCACTCTACCCCCGGGGGCGTCCTGGAAGTTTGCCTGCCTCATCCACGTGCTACGACGCCGACCTACACGATGTATAGCCGTAATCCTTGAGCTTGCCGGTCAGCGTACGCAGTCCAATGCCGAGGGCCTTGGCGGTCTTCTCGCGATGTCCGCCAAACGCCTTCAAGGTAGCTTCAATCAACTGGCGTTCCATCTGCCGCAGGCTGACCCCCGCCGCCACGTTCAACGTCGGCGCTTCCTCGCGACCCGGTGTTCCCATCAGCCAGGGCTTGAGGTCATCGGGGCCGATCGGTTGTCCCTGATTCAGCACCGTCGCGCCGCGGACAATGTTTTGCAGCTCCCGTACGTTGCCCGGCCAGTGATACGATTGCAGCAAGTCCAAAGCGCTGGGCGTCAGTTCGCACTTGGGCTTGCCCAGTCGGGCAGCCGACTGCTCCAGGAAGTAGTCCAACAGCTCCGGAATGTCCTCCCGACGCTCGCGCAGCGGAGGCACCACCATCGGCAGGACGTTCAGGCGGAAGTACAAGTCTTCGCGGAAGCGGCCTTCGCGCACCTCGGTGGGCAGGTCGCGGTTGCACGTGGCCAGCACGCGCACGTCCACGCGAATCGTTTCGCTGCTGCCGACCCGCTGAAATGCCTGTTCCTGAAGCACCCGCAGCAACTTGGCTTGCAACGCCAGCGGGGTTTCGCTGATTTCGTCGAGTTGAATCGTGCCGGTATTGGCTACCTCGAAGTAGCCGGTCCGCGCCGTGGCAGCACCTGTGAAGGCACCTTCGCGGTGTCCGAACAGTTCGCTTTCGGCCAACTGCTCAGGGAGCGCCGCGCAGTTGAGCTGGATGAAGGGTGCCGAGGCGCGGTTGCTTTGGGCATGAATGCACCGGGCAACGACTTCTTTACCGGTGCCGCTTTCGCCGGTGATGAGGACCGGCTCCGGCGTGGGAGCCACCTGAGCGATCCGCCGCCGCAGAGCCTGCATGGCCGGGCTCGACCCGATCAATACCGGCGCACCCGGCTTGGCGCGGTCAATGGATGAAGCCTGATCCAACCGCCGCCCATGCGCCATGGCCGCAGCCACAAGCTGCTCGAGCTGGTCCGCCGTGAACGGCTTCTTGACGTAATCGAATGCCCCGTGCCGCATCGCTTCGACCGCCGAATCCACGTCGGCATAGGCGGTGATCACCACTACCTGCACGCCGAATTGCCGCTTCTGTATCCGGCGGATGAACTCCAGGCCGTCCATGCCTGGCATTTGAAGGTCGGTCAGCACCACGTCGAAGCTCTCGTGCTCCAACCGCGCCAACGCGGCAATGGCGCTCGGCAGCGCCACCACAGCGTAGCCAACCGCCTGCAGGTTCGCAGCAATCGCTTCGCGAACATGAGGCAAATCGTCCACGACCAGCACACGCCCCTCGGGCGTGGCCGTTGTGGCAACCCTGGCGGCAGAACGTGCGACAGTAGCCGAGCTCATGCGGCCTTAGCTCCTTGCAGCCGGGCAGCACGGCGCGGAATGGTCAGCGTGAAGGCGGCGCCACCTTCGTGGCAATTCAACGCGGTAACGCTGCCGCCGTGGCGAGCGGCGATGTGATCGACGATCGCCAGCCCCAGTCCGGTGCCGCTGCTCTTGGTGCTGTAGAACGGCTCAAAGGCACGGCGACGCACTTCGTCGGAGAGCCCCGGTCCGCTGTCGGCGATCTCCAGCTCCATGCCGTTGGGCGTTTCGACCGAGGTCACCACCAACTCGCCGCCCTCGGGCATGGCGTCCAAGGCGTTGAGCATCAGGTTCAGTACAGCCCGCCGCAGCATGTCGCGATCGGCATGCACCTCGTGATACGGGGGCACGTCGATGTCCACCTCGATCCCCTGCGCCGAAAGCTGCGGAGCCAAGGCGTTGACCACGTCGTCAACCAGCGCCCGCAGGCATACCGACTCAAACTCGGGCTCGCGATCCGAGGTGAAGTGCAGCAAGTCGTTCACGGTGGCATCCAGTTCGGTTATGCCGGCGGCCACCTTGTCGAGCGTATCGAGACTGCCCGGATCGTCGACCAGGCGGCGGCGCAGCAGGTTGAGGTAAAGCGTCAACGGAACAAGGTGATTGCGAACTTCGTGGGCGACCACGGTCGACACGCGGCCGAGATCGGCCAGCCGGTTCTTGCGAGCAAGCTCGCGATTCTTGATCTCCAGTTCGTCGGTCAGCCTGCGGACTTCGGCCCGAAGGGCCTCGTGCGTGCGTTCCAGACGAACGGTCGCCGTGTGCCAGGCGGCCAGCACGCTCTCCAGGTCGGCCTGGGGATCGACACCTGCCTGCACGAACGGCAGCACATCACGGGACTCACCCGAGCCGGCGCCAGCGTGGGGAGACTCTTGGCTCATAAGCTTAGGACTCCGCTGAGAGGTCGAGGCAACCGCCAGTATCCGGAACCGCAGCCGCGGCGAGATAACCCGTCGCAGCCATATGGCCGCCGCTCATTTGCCGCATCTGCATCGCCATCTCATCGCACTGCGTTTGAAGCAACGACCGGCAACGTTCCTCGCAGGCAGCGATTTCGCCCAACAGCTGCTGGCAGGCCGCCTGGTCGGCACGACACTGCTCGCGCAGGCTTTCATCCGGCCAGTGGCGCTGCGAAGGCTCTTGCTGCCGATACGGCTTGAGAAGTTCTTCAATGCGTTCGAATGCCGAAAGCCATTTCTGACGCGTATCCAGCACGGCGAACAGACCGTCGATGTCGTGCCGCTCGATGCATGCCAACTGCTCGCCGCCCAGCGCATGCAACTGCTCCAAGCAGTGCCGCTTGCGCTGCATGAGAAGGGCGAGCGTCTGGGTGTCGGACATGCTGGCGGCCTTCCTGGCTCGTAGCAATCGACGGGGTACCAATCCGTGGCGACCGGCACAACGCGTGCTTGTGCGGACGACGCTGCGTATCAATACATGAAAGAGGTGATTCGGACGACAGGAGTTTTCGCCCCCGGCCCCGCAGGCATACCGCCCAGTCAGGCTACATGTTTGCCAGCCACGCCAGGTAGCGTTCCCAGTCGGCCTTGGATTCGCCGGTGAGGTCCTTCACCAGGCCGTTGTCGGGCATGCGTTTCAAGGCACTCTGCGCGGCGGCGATTGCATTGCGAGCCTTGGCTTCCTGCCGCTGCTCGCGATAAATCGCGGCGGCTTGAACGTATGCGTCGAGCACGGCTGGCGAATGCTGATACCGATTGATCAGGGCCGTGTAGGCATCGAGCGCTTCGTCCAAGCGGCCCAATTGCTTGAGGACCGCCGCCCGGGCGAAGCAAGTATTGCGCAGAACGGATTCTTGGAGCAATGTCAATTCACCGACAGCAGCCTGCCGCTCCAGGGCGTCGCGAGCCCGATCCAGCGCCGCCAGTGCTTTCACCTTCAGGTTTTGCACGTCCTCAATCCGGCTGCGCTCGGCAACCGGCAGCGGCGGCACCTTCTCGTTGGCCCTGGCCCTCGATTGCTGCAGGTAGCACTCACCCAGCAGGTAGCTGGCGGTCGCCGCCAGCGGATCCTGGGGGTATCGAGCAACTGCCTGTTCCAACAGGCCGGCCGCCGCCCCCCACTGTTGCTGGGTATAACGAAGCTGCCCTAGGGCAAACAGCGCCGAGCGCCACTCGGGGCTGGCCGGCGTGAGATCATCGCCATCGAGGTTCGCCTGAAGCTCGACGGCCGCTTTCTCGGTTTCGCCAAGCTCGATATACGCCTGGGCCAGCATCAGCCGCGCAGAGTACTTGGCCGGGTGACGCGGATACAACTCTACCACGCTCTGCAAGGCATCGACCGCCTGCTCGGCGTTGCCTTCGGCCAACCACATTTCGCCCAGCCGAACCAGCGCATCCGGCTGCCGCGTATGCGGCCGGGCGTGCTCCAGGTACGCCTGGAACATACGGATTGCCGCGGGGTAATCGCGGGCACGGCCAAATGCCTCGGCAGCCAGCCACAGATCGTCGGGATAATGCGAGGTCGGGTATCGCAACTGAGCCAGCCGCGAGTATGCCTCACCCGCCTTGCGATAGCATGAGCGAGCCTGATCGATCAGCTCTTGAGCCTGGGGCGAAAAGCCGAGGGTAAGTAGCCCCTGCAACTTTCCGGCCTCAACGGCGATCAGGCCCACCGGACCTTGCAGCACGGTCGGCGGCGGAGGCGCGGCTTCCGCATCCTGCTCATCGTCGGCAGCATCCCCAGTTGGTTCGGTCTGAGTGTTCGCTTCCGTGGCCTGCTCCGCTTGCCGTCCGCGCGTTGCGCGTTCCTGATCCTGAACGACAATCGCCTCGGCCATAAGCACATCGCCCCAGGCTTCGTAGGTTTTCGCGGTCAGCGTGCTGCTTTCGACCGGGGGCAACAGTGACTCCGCGGCACGGATCAGCTCGATCGCCTCGGCATACGCCCGTTCGCTCCAGAGCCGCTCCACATTGGCCAGGCAGCGCTGGCGCAGTTCGTCGGCCAGCGGCGCCGGCGCGCCAGGCGTCAAACTGGGCACCCGCTCGAGCACCTGGCGATGCACATTCACCAGACCGGCATAATCGCCGCGGGCGAACAGCAGCTCGCCTTCATCGAGCGCGGCCTTGAAGGCTACGTCCTGCACCGAAAAACCTTGTTGAATGCGCCGCAGTTGCCGTAGCGCGGCGGCATGATCGTCCAGCCCGTGATAGGCCTGGGCCAAACCGTAATGCAGTTCGGCTACCAGCCGGGGATCGGTCATGCGGTGCAGCAGTGCCGTGCGGAAGGTTTCTACCGCCTGCTGGTAGCGCTGCCGGGCGGCTTCGGCCGGCGGTGTGGTGGCGGCGGGCGCCGCTTTGCTGGCGTCAGTTGGAGCCGGCTGCTGCGCGGCGTGCTCCCCGTTCCCCTGCGCCAAGCGATCGGCTTCCACCAGCAGCAACCGGCCAAACAGCAAAGCCGCCTCACCGGCCGCTTGCTCCTTGGCCGGCAGCGTTTGCAGCGAGCGGCGACAACCTTCGTAATCCTCCAGGGCAAACTGCACCTGAGCCTGCTGGATAATGGCGCGGCTGCGGTCGGCGGGCGAAGCCTGGTCGGAGACGATGCAGCCCCTGAGATGATCAAGCGCCACGCGCGGCAGCGGCTTGGGCAATCGCAGGCAAGCCTGGGCTGCCAGGCGGTGCAGCTCCACGGCAGGTTCGGCGCCGCGCGCCAGGGCTTCTTCCAGCGCCTCGAGTGCTTCCGGGTAGTTGCCAATCATGAATTGGCTGCGGCCAAGCATGGCGTAGCCTTCGCCATGCCGCCCGCTGGGGAAGCCCCACCGCCGCGATTGTTCCAGGTAGGAAGCCGCCGAGAGCGCATATCGGGCTGCCATCGTCGATTCGCTGGCTTCTGCCCGTTCCAGGTCCACCGCCCCCAAAATAAAGGCGGCCGTGCTGCGTTCCGGGCCCGGTGCCCGGCTGTTCAGGGCCAGTTGTTCGGCCTCAAAGACAGCTCGGGCCAGGTCCTTACGATCCAAGGCCTCCAGGGCCGTAACCGCCGATATCGAGCCGCGCGACGCCCCCAGGATGATCACGGCCAGCATGCCGACCAACATCGCCGTGGCGGAAAGTGCAGCGACGGTCAGAGTCGCGCCGCGGTGTTGGCCGGCCCAATGCCGGACGGCCGCCATGCGTTCGCCTATGCGCTGCCACAATCCGCCCGGCGGCTGCGAGGCAGGCTCGGCAAAACTCGGTTTTTGCAGCGGTGGCATGGCAAAGATCGCGGCGACTCGGCGAAATGCTTCTAGCCTCAGCGGCGAGGCTGCGGATCTATCGGATAAACTTCGCTGGCTGTCAATGCCGGCAGCATTGCCGCAACCCCCTCATTGGTGGAGAATATCGGATAAGGACGCCCCTATCCCTTCAGGCTGCCATCTGCACTCAAGTCTCAAAGGAGCCGGCCATGTCCCAATTCGCTCACATCATCAAGGCCCCCTCTCTGCCATTGGCGATGGCGTTGCTGGCGACACTCCTGCTGCCGACAGCCAGGGCGGCGGCGCAAGGCCCCATGCAAGCACGGACTTGGACCGATTCCACAGGCACGTACACCGTCGAAGCCACCATGCTGGGCATCGAGGGCGACCGCGTTACCCTGCAGCGAACCGACGGCCGCAAGGTAGTGGTGCCGCTCGACAAGCTGAGCAAGGCCGACCAGGAATACGTTCGGGCTGCCACGTTCACTACCACCACTGCCCACGGCCCGGCAGTCGCCCCGCGCAAGCTGCCGCTCAATCCGGCGTGGCTCTCGGATCATTTTTCGATTGTGATTGTCGCTCGCCCGGCCAAGATGAGCCAATCGCAGCTTTCGCAGGAAATCCAGAAGATGTTCCCGCTGCCCAATGTCAACAAGCGGTGGGGCATCGACTTCAGTCAGCTCGAATGGGCCATCGTGATGATCGGCTATAGCCCCGATGTGCTCGACGCGAATGGGGCCGTCGACGCTGTCAAAATTCCGGAGATCCCCCAAGCCGATCGCATCCAACTGATCACCATCCTGGTCTCGCAGCAGCCGCTGGACCAGGCAGCCATCAAAGCGTCGGGTGAACTATCCGATCTTTCCGAAAGCACGCTGGATGGCAAGACCTACTGGACCGCGCGCACGGCCGACGGCAATGCCGGCGAATTTCTGTTCTACGACGACCGAACGCTGCTGGTTGGCAAAACTGCCGGCCAGATCCAGAAGATGCTCACCGCCAAGCCGCAAGGCGGAAAGCTGGCGGCTAAAGTCCAACAACTCGACCTGAACCACGAGATGGCCGTGGTTGCCGTGCCGACGCGCATCCCCATCCTCGAGGGCGACGGAGACGCCGGCGTCTTCAACAAGTTGATGCAGAAGCTCGATTACGCCGTCGCGTACATCGACATGGACAAGGCCATCAAGGTCTCAGCGCAGGTGGTTTCAACCGATGCCGCTCAAGCGCTACAGATTAAGCAATCGGTCGAAGCCGGGGTGGGCTTTGGCAAGTTGATGGCCATGACGACCCTGCAAGATGCGCTCAAGGACTACCGCGGCGACATCACGCCGTTGACGTCGCTCATTTCCGACACGCTCAACAGCTTTCAATCTTCGGTGGACGGGAAGGCAGTGCATTTCAGCATCGCCACTCCAGACGACACGTTTAACCGGGCCTTGAAGAGCTTCCCCATCTTCATCACGCTGATGAATCGCACGCAGGCAAGCGCCGACCAGACCGCCGAGAGCCCGTAGCGAATAACGTTTTGAAGTCTAAATGAGAACGGGGAGTGGGTTCCCGCGGCCCAAGCCGCCGCGAAATCCACTCCCCGCCTTTTTTGTCTGGTGAATTGGCCTCTGCGGTACTTGTTGGACGCCGCACGACTATGTGTGTCAGAGCGCAAACTGCCTGGCAAAAGCCGTCTTGCCAAACTCGATGCCGCGCCGCAGCGATTGCACGTCGCTGCCCAGGTTAACCATCTGGCAGCCCAGGTCGGTCACCCGGTCAGCAAACTCAGGCGTGGCACAGACGGTGCCCCAGGCTTTGCCGTGCTTGCGGCACGCGGCAGCCACGGCGGCGTACGCGTCCCACAGCTTCTGGTTCTGGAACTGTCCCAAAATGCCCAAGGCTTGCGACAAGTCGGACGGCCCCACGAAGAGCAGGTCCACACCGTCGTTGGCGGCGATCGCATCCACGTCGTTAAGGGCCCCCAGCGTTTCGATCTGGATGGCCACCAGGGTGTCGCGATTGGCGTCCTCGGCAAACTGGGCCGCCGGTTTGAAGGTAAAGTCGGCGTCGCGTCCGCTGGCGTTCAAACCGCGCGAGCCGCGCGGGGCGAACTTTGCCCACTGCACGAACTGCTCAGCGTGGTCGGCCGACTCGATCCGCGCTGCCATTACGCCGCCGACGCCGACCTCCAGCGCTTGCGTGACGATGGAGTAGCACGAGGGCGCCATCCGCACAATGCAATCAAAGTTGTTGGCCCGGCCGGCCAGGGCCAACGTCTGGATCTGCTCGTACGTCAGGCCGCCGTGCTCCTGGTCCATCCAGAAACCATCGAACCCGCCCGCCGCGCCGAAGATTTCAACAATCACGGGGCTGGGAATTCGCGCAACCGCGAAGACACGCAACGTTTTGCCTTCCGCCAGCTTAGCCTTGAAGCTGCTCATACGTCCCTCGAACGGTGGTGCAGAAGATGAATCTCAGCACCATACCGCGGCGGACTGCGGAAGGAAAGTATGCGGCGACTAGCGGAGCCGCGTGGTCAGCACCTCCACCCGATGAGCGATCACGTGGGGCGCTTTCAGCTCCGACGAATAGCCGCGCGAGCCGATGATGCCCACCTGCCGGCCTTCGTACGCCCGCAGGTTCACGCCCGGCGCCGCGGTCACGTACGCCCGCACGCGGTTCTCCTGGTCGAGCAGGGCATACTGCGGGGCGCCGATCCGCTTGGAGTAGACCGGCACCAACCGCCCCTCGCCGTCAAACTGGCTGTCGACCAGTTCTACCGACGCCGCATCCGGATCATAGTCATCGGCAGCCTGCCCGTCGGCGGGCTTGGCGAACGAGACGGCACGGTCGGCCTTGCGGGCACGCTCCGCCCGGGCGGCTTGCTGCTGTTGCCGAATGGTGAGCAGCATGCGTTCTTCGGCGTTTTCAATTTGGCGACGGAGCGCCGCGAACCGGCGGATCCGCTCGATCAGCGATTCGGCCTGTTCCGTTTCCTGTTGGTTGCGAACGCGGTCCGAGGCAGCCACCGCCCGGTCGAACAGGTCTTGCAGCTGCTCGATGCTCGCTTCTTGTGCCACTGCGAACGCCAGTTCAGCTTCCAACCGCTCGAGTTCGAGCGAAATACTACTGGCGCGGGCGTTGCGAGGCGGCTCAACCTTGGTGGTTCGCGCGCGAGCGCGAGGTCGGCCATCTTCCGCCTCGACAGGCTCTTCGACGGGCTCGCGTTCAGCGGCGCGAGTGGAGCGAGCAGACCGCTCGTCCGCACTCTGGTACGATGCTGGGCGATGCACGCCGCGGCCAGCCAGATTCTCATCGCGGGCATATTCGTCATCAGCGCGCGGACGCTCATCGCGCAGTCGGCGAGGCTCATCGCTGATCCGATCGCCGTACGAAGAACGGCTTTCAGAGATCATTTCCTCAGCATGTGCCGGGCGGACATTGCGGTCATAGCGGCGAGCCCGTGGAGCAGGCTGCGGCTCGTCCTGAGCGATGCCATCGGGCTCATCAAACTGGCCCTCGCCCGACACCGGCTCGACATACCGGCCGTAAACCCAGCGGAACTCGCCCGAGGGCGGCGCCACACGATACCAGGCGCCCGACTCGCTCGGGCCGGGATCGAGCATTTCGAGCAGCTCGCCCTTGCGGAGCTTGACCTGCCAGACATCGCGAGCTTGGTTCAGCGTGCTGCCTACCCGGGCTACCACGCCATCCATGGTCACTTCGAGCAGACCGTCGCCCGTCTCGCGCACGTAGCGAGCCGAAACCCAGCTATAGCTCGACGCAGGCGGACGCACCGCGTACCAGCCGCCCGGATCGTGGCGGTACACCTCAACCACTTCGCCCTTCTTCAGCTTCTCGGTCGGATAGTAATCCTGGCCGGGGCCGCTGCGGACATACACATCGTCGGCATTAATCACGCCGCGATAGTGGAACTGCTCGGCCGGCAATGGCACGGTCCAAGCAAGCATCAGGCAGCAAGCCCAAAAGGGTGTGGCAATGGCAGCGCACAACCGCATCCGTCCACTCCCGCCGGGGAGGCATTCGAAAGGCACGTTCGGGAATCCGGTAGAGAAGGCTGGGGGCGGCTTGTAGTGAAAACGGCTGCCGCGTTCAAGGGCGGTTGATGGCTTACTCTGCTGTCAGCAGCCGCAGAAAGCACAGACTCGTACCCGTACCCGTACCCGCGACCGCCCCGAGGAAATGCCCCCACCTTTGCCGCGAAACGTTTTGTAGCAATCAGTCAATTCTGATATGATGATGACCCGATGAGTGCGTTGGCGCATCGCCACAAGTATTGATGCAACCAGCACTTCGGCATCACACCGGGCCGCGGGTATCCGCTGCAGGAAGCAGCGTGGCAAGCAAAAAGCGGCCGATCATCCCCCCGATTCTACGTCCTACCTACCAGCTACGAGAGCTTCTGCTGATGCTGCGTACTTTCCAGAAAGTACTGCTATGCGCCGCAGCTTGCGGCATTGGGGCCATCGCGTCGGTCGCACCGGCTGAGGAGCTGCTGCCCGCCGACCGCCCCATCCCGGAAGTCGTCGATCACTACATCGACGCCGAGCTTCAAAAGCGGGAAATTACACCGGCTGCGCAAGTTGGCGACCATGAGGTCATCCGGCGGATCACGCTCGACCTGGCAGGCCGCATCCCCACAGTGGCCGAGGTGCAGGCCTACGTCCAAAGCAGCGATCCCAACAAGCGCGTGCAGTTGGTCGACCGGCTGCTGGGCCTGCCCGACTTTGCACTGCACCAACGCAACGTGCTGGACCAATTGCTGGCCGGCTCCGACCGCATGGAGAACGCCTGGCGGGAGTACCTGCTGGTTGCCTGCCAGGAGAATCGGCCCTGGGACGTGATGTTCCGCGAGATGATGCTTACGGAGGAGTCGCAAAGCTCGCCGGGGGCGCTGGGGTTCCTTAAGTCGCGGGCCAAAGATCTGGACCGCATGACTGGTGACACCAGCAGCATCTTCTTCGGCGTGGACATCAGTTGCGCCAAGTGCCACGATCATCCGCTCGTCTCGGACTGGCTCCAGGATCACTACTTTGGCTTGCAGTCGTTCTTCAGCCGCACCTATCTCACCAAGGCCAACTTCCTGGCCGAGAGCGACGAAGGCGACGTGAAGTTCAAGACCACGGCCGGCGAAACCAAGTCGGCCCAGTTGATGTTCCTCACCGGCACAGTCATCACCGAGCCCGAGGCGCCGCAGCGCAGCGAAGAAGAAAAGAAGCAGCGCAAAGAGGAGCTGGCCAAGCTCGACGAGCAGAAGCAGCCCCACCCGGTTCCGCAGTACAGCCGCCGCGCGGCGCTGGTGGACGTGGCCCTGCGGCCGGGCGAACGCGATTTCTTTGCCCGGGCTGCGGTCAATCGGGTGTGGCACCGGCTGTTTGGCTGGGGGCTGGTCAATCCCATCGATCAAATGCACAGCGGCAATCCCCCCCTACATCCGGAGCTGCTCGACTGGCTCGCCCGCGATTTCATCGAACACGGCTACGATCTGAAGCGGCTGATCCGCGGGCTGGTGCTGAGCCAGGCCTACAGCCGCAGCAGCATCTGGCTGGAAGGTGAGCGGCCCGACCGCGACCTGTTCGCGGTGGCCAATGTCAAACCGCTCACGCCGCGGCAGCTTGGGGTGTCGCTGGATCTGGCCTCGCGCAATCAGGCCACCATGCCGGAAATCGGCGCTGACAAGTGGCAGGAGTTCATCGCCGGCCGCGAGAACCGCGCCGGCCGCTTCAGCACCTGGATCGAGGTTCCGACCGACGATTTCCAGGTGAGCGTGACCGAGGCGCTCTACTTCAGCAACAACGCCGAGATCGTCAACGAGTTCTTGAGCACCGCCAACGACCGGCTGATCAGCCAGCTCGTCGGTCAAGAAGACCGCGAAGCCGGCCTGCAAATGGCTGCTTTGAACGTGCTCTCGCGTCCGCTAGATGCGGAAGAACTGACTCTCTTCAAGAACTACCTGGCGCAGCGCGAGGACAACCTGACCGGTGCCTGGCAGCAGGTGCTCTGGGCGATGATGACCAGCCCCGAGTTCCGGTTCAATCACTAAACGGCCACCGCGTCACCACCGCGAAAACAACTGCGATTCAACCACCACGAGGGAACGAAACCATGGCTAATCGCCGTGCCAACTTCTGCGGATCAGAAGACCACCTCATCCACCGTCGCGGCTTTCTGGGCGCCGCCGCTGCCGCCGGAGCGTTCGCCGCGAACATGGGTGTGCTCAACGTGCTGCGGTCGCAGCCCCTGGCCTCGGAACTGAAGCGCCAGCAGAAGCACGTGATTCTGCTGTGGCTGGCCGGCGGTTCAAGCCAATTGGAAACCTGGGATCCCAAGCCGGGACATGAAAACGGCGGGCCGTTCCGCGCCATCGAAACCAACGTGCCGGGCGTCCATATCTCCGAACTGATGCCCAAGATGGCGCAGCGGATGCACACCACCTGCCTGATCCGCTCGCTCAACACCCGCAATGCCGACCACGGCGGCGGTGCCGAGTTGATGGAACGCGGCCGGCGCGATGAGCCCACCGTCAAATATCCGGACCTGGGCGCGATCGTCGCCCGCGAGCTGGGCCGGCCCGACAGCGAGGTGCCCGACTACGTGTCGATGTACACCACGGCTGAAGGCCGCCGCAAAGGTTCGGCGGGCTTCCTCGGTGCCCGGTACGCCCCAATGTTCCTCGACAAGGATCTCATGCCCGCCAATATCCGCCGGCTGGAGCAAATCAGCGACTTGGACCACCAGCAGCGGGGCGAACTGCGTCAGGTGCTGGGCGAACGGTTCGCTCGTGGCCGCGGCTCGCACAGCGTCGACAGCCACAACAGCGCCTACAAGCGGGTGCGTGGCCTGATGGCCAGCGAAAAGCTCTTCGATGTTTCGCTCGAGCCCCAGCAGTACCGCGATGCCTATGGCCCCACGCAGTTTGGCGAACAGGTGCTCGTGGCCCGGCGGCTAATCGAAGCCGGCGTGCCGTTCGTGAAGGTTGCCCGGGGCTGGTGGGACAGCCACGGCCAGAACTTCGAAACCCACCTGGAGTTGGTGACGGAACTCGATCACGTGATGAGCACGCTGATCGACGACCTGGAAGCCCGTGGCCTGCTGGAGCACACCCTGATCATCACGCTGGGCGAGTTTGGCCGCACCCCGCGGATCAATCCCAGCCTGGGCCGCGATCACTTCGCCAGTGCCTGGAGCTGCTCGCTCACCGGCTGCGGAATCAAGGGCGGATCCGTGTGGGGCAAGACTTCGCCGGACGGCATGTCCGTGGTCGATGGCGAAGTGGGCGCCGGCGAATTGTTCGCCACGATCTTCCAGGCCCTGGGCATCGATCACAAGAAGGACTACTACCTCGGCTCGCGGCCGATCCCGCTCACCAATCCCGGCACGGAACCGATTCGCGATGTGCTGGCGTAAGCCTAGCATCGCTACCGCGTTCTGGCTTGGTATCGCATACTCCTTGCAATGTCTTGTAACATGACCGCCGATCCCAACAAGCTGACTAAGAAGCTCGAAATAGGCGCGCCTGGCATCTTGTTTTGCCTGGACAAGCGCGACGACTCGTCCGTGATCCATTGCGGTTCGTCGGACGGCAAGGTTTACACCTTTGACCTCGCCGACGAGAAGCCGACCGGCAAACCTCTGGAGAGCCACACCAGCTATGTCACCGGCGTGGCCCTGGCCGGCAAGTACCTGGTGTCGGGCAGTTTCGATTGCTCGCTAGTGTGGTGGGACCTGGAAAGCGGCAAGCCCGTCCGCACGGTCAAGGATGCCCACGCCCGCTGGATTCGCGGCGTAAAGGCCGCCCCCGACGGCAGCTTCGTGGCCAGCGTGGGCGACGACATGGTGTGCCGGCTCTGGGATGCGGAAAGCGGCAAGCTGCTCCGGGCACTGCAGGGGCATGAGCTGCAGACGCCGCACCACTTCCCCTCGATGCTCTATGCTTGCGCGATCTCGTCCGACAGCAAACTGGTCGCTACCGCCGATCGCGTGGGGCACATCGTGATTTGGGAAGCCGACAGCGGCCGGTCGCTAGCCACGCTCGAGGCTCCGGTGATGTATACCTGGGACCCGAGCCTGCGCCGGCACTCCATCGGCGGCATCCGCAGCGTGGCCTTCTCGCGCGACAACAAGCTGGTCGCCGTGGGCGGCGTCGGCAAGATCGGCAACATCGACCACCTGGACGGCCCCTCGCGAATCGAGGTGTTCGACTGGCAAGCCGGCGAGCGCACGCACGAGTTCTCGCACGACAAGCTCAAAGGCCTGGTTGAAACGCTGGCATTTGGTCCGGATGACGCCTGGCTGGTGGCCGCGGGCGGCGACCATGGCGGTTTCATCCAGATCTACGACCTGAAAGAGAAAAAAGCGATCAAGGAAGAGAAAGCTCCCATGCACGTCCACGATATGGTGCTTTCGGCGGACGGTACCACACTGTTCACCGTGGGCCATGGCCGTCTGGCAACGTGGGAGCTGAAAGAAGCCTCCGCGTAGGGCGGGCTCGCTCCCAAACGTCCACCCTGACGATCTCGCTCGACCGTACCCCAGGGCCGCGTCCAATTAGGTACCGGCCCATTTGCGTACGTCATGGTTTGCGCAGCGCGAAAACAAGGCGGCATCACAAGCCGACGCACGCTCAGCCACAGGAACGAGCGAATCCCCGGGATTGGCCCATTCCCCCGCCACCGAATTCGATCACGGCTGAGCCACTTCCACCACGCGTTCGCCAAAGAGCGGCAAGTGCCGGTAGTACACCTCGAGCATCAACAGGTGGAGTGCGGTCACGTAGATGCGACCGGCTTGCGGGCCCCAGCGGTCCGGCACGCGTCCATTGGGGTCCCAACTTCCGGCCAGGGGGCCAACCTTGATCTGCGTGCTGGTCAGCAGTGGGCGGAGCCGGGCGTTCCAAACCTCCCAGGGCTCGCCCTGCAGATGGAACATTACCTGCGTGGCGTAATACCAGTAGTAAGCATCACGATCACCGGGGCGGACACCGATGCTGGGAAGCCTCGACAGCAAGTAAGCGGCACCGCGTGCCAGCGTCCGCGGATCGGTATCGCCCAGGTAAAGCCGCATCAGCATGGCTTCGGCGGTCATGGCGGAGCTGGGCGTCCGCTGGTGCTCCTGTTCGGCCATGGGGCGATAGACGTACAGGGCGTTATCGCCGCTCCACTGGGCCCCGGCCAGCCAGCGGCGGACGCCATCGAGCACCTTAGGGTCGACGTTCAGGCCGGCCATCTGCCCGCTCTTGAGCGCCATCAACTGCCAGCCCGACACCGAGGTATCGGAGCCCACCCCCGGTGCGTACCGCCAACCGCCCTGGGCCGAGTTCTGGGCAGCCGCGATGAAGTTCAGGGCACGCTGCGCCGGCTCCTTTAATGCCGGGTCGCGGGTCATGCCATACGCTTCGCACAGGGCGATCGTGCCGATGCCGTGGCTGTACAGCCAGGCATAACGGTTACCGCCCAAGGCCGAGAACAAGTCGCCATCGGGCCGCTGGTGCTCGATCAGGAACTGTAGCCCCGCGGCGACCTGGTCACGATATTTGTCCGCCTGATGGGTGTAACCGGCCCCGAGGAAGGCCAGCAGCGCCAACCCGGTGCCGGCCGTGTCGGACTCCATCATGCCGTGGCCCACGTCACCCTGGTAACCGCGGCCCGCGCCAAAGTTGTGCAGGCTCCAGCGGCCGTCGGGCGATTGATGGCGGGCCAAAAACTCCAGCCCCATTTCAACGGCACGCTCCGACTCGGCGGAACCGCCGCGACGGGTAGCGATCCGCTCGCGTTCCTTGAGATCGCGGTTCTGAAACGCCGGCGCCGGCTCAGGCCGCAGCGGCGCTTGCGCGGACAGCGGCGTGATGCTCCGTTCCAGCACGAAGCGGCCTGTGGTCGGCGTCAGCACCTGGCTTTCGCGCCGAGCCAGGCGATTGGGCATACCGGCTTCGGGCAGTTGATCCTGCCGTAGGCCGCCCGCGCCTGCAGGGCTCGGCGATTTCACCGGCAGTCGGTTGTCCATCCGCAGGCTGGGCCGCTCGAATGTTGGTCCGGCACCGCCCGCATTACCATCAGCCAAAGCAGCAGGACCGGGCATACCAGGCTGCGGACCGGGAGTCTCAGCCAGTGCGGCGGCGTCTTCAACCGCCGGCAGGCCCGGCAAACCGCTTTGGCGAGCCAGCGTGCCACGATCGCCGATGGCTAGTTGTGGACCGTCCAGTGCCGGGGCGGCTCGGCCCGGTCCGGTTCCCGGTGACGCGCGTACTTTGCCCGCGGCGATGCCGTCACCGTTTGCCATTCGGCCGCGAACATTCGACGGCGGACCAACTTCGCGCCGCGCGACGCCGGCGGCAGGTTGCAGACCGGAGTCGGCGGCAACGTCCGAGACGCCCGAAGGCCCGGAGTCCTCCCGCTCTATGCCGCTGCTCACGCCAGCCGTGGGCGCGGCGGCGATTTCAGGCGTAAAGCCAATCCCGGCCACTTGCCGCTGGAGGCTTCCGGTTTGACCGGCAGGCGTGCTTACCTGGGGATTCGCAGCAGAACCGCGAGCGGCTGCAACGCTGGGAGAAGTTTCACCGAGGCCCAGCGAGCCGCTAACACTGCCCGTATTTCCCCTAGCTGCCATCAAGCCGGCTATTCCCCGTCGCGAGTTCTGTGCGGCGGCATCGGCGTTGGCTAGCGAGTCGCCTTGAGGATCGGCCCCCGCCGTAGCCGCAGCCACGTCAGCCGCGGCCGGTGCTTCGCCCAGGCCGTTCAAGGCCGGATTGGTTTGCGCGCGGCCGAGATTTCCACCGACATTATGGGCCATCGCCAAGCTGGGAGCGTCGGTTGCGGATCCACGAGCGGCCGACGGTGTACCGCCGGGCTGAAGGTTGGGACCGAGGCCGCCCGTCGCGGCGACCTCACGCGCGGCCACCACTGCGTCGGAACCGCCGCCGACAATGCGGCCCGAAGCCGTCTGCTGCGACGCTTCTACCGCACTGACCTGCGAACCGGATACGGTACTGCTCGGAGAAGCGGCCGCGATTGGTGGGGCCTGCGGTGCGGGCCCGTCACCGATCGCCAAGCCGACGTCCGACCGCTTAAGCTGTGCCTGGCTGCCCACCGTCACCGCCGGCTGGCCGGTATTCTGCTGACCGGCGCGGCTCACGCTTGGGCTGGCCGGGGCTGTTGCGGCGTTCGCTGCGACATCGACGGCATCGCTGGAGGCCTGACGGCTGGCAGCGGCAATCTGCTGGCCCATCACACGAGCGGGCGTGGTTCCGCCCGGTTCAAGTGCTTCGGCGGCCGCTTCATTACCTGGTCGCGCAGCCGGAACTTCAGCGGCAATGGCTTCGCCGGCCAGCCCGTCCGATGCGGCAGCCGGATCGGCGGTGGTCGAGCGTGCCAAATTGGCGGCCGCCGGACCGGAGGTAGACGGCTGCATGGTCGCGGGAGCTTCAGCCCGCGGCAAGGCAGCTTGCGTATCCGGCGTGACCGTTGCCTGAGCGAGTTCACTTGCGGAACCTGGCCGCTGAGCGGCAATGGCCGCTTGAGTCTGGCTCCGTTGAACGGCAATTTCGGGAGATTGCAACTGCGAGAGTTCCGAAGGTATCGCGGCCGGGGCCTCGCCTGCGGGTGCCTGGGCCACTTCAACCGCAGGCGTTGCGGGTGCCGCAGAGCGACTGGCAGCGGTGCGGTCCACCGTGTTCAGTTGCGGAGTGGCCTGAGCCAGCTGAGCCTGTTGCAATGCGGCCGCGGATGGCGACGGCGTCGGCTGGGCCGCATCGAGCTGCAGCTCGCCACGCTGGGCATCGGCCACTGCCGGCGCGTTCATCCGCTGAGCGGCTGCCGTAGCTTCCAGCTCGCGCTGTGCATTGGCCACTTGTGCCGCGGGACTATCGGCAGCCTGGGCGGCAGGAGCTTCTTGGGGAACGTTGGCTGCTTGCCGATCGAGGTTGACGCGAGCCGAGGGCAGGACGGGAGCTTCGGTCGAACGCCGCGCCATGGCCTGGGCTTCCAACCGCGGCGTGGCGGCTGCCTGGGCGTCGGCCTCACGCTGTGCGGCGGCCGCCTGACCTTGTTGACGCTGCGCTGACGCCGTGGCATCCAGGTTCGCCGAGCTTTGAGCCTGGGCCGGGGCGGGCACGGCCATTTGCGGAGCAGGCTCCGCCGCCGGCGCCTCGTGATCGGCCAGCTCCGATCGGCTCAGTTGCGATACGGCCGGCGACGACGCCCGATGCGGCGCTGAGCTTTCCGCGCGCGCCATCGGCTGGGGCGGCTGCGGCTGCGGGAGCGTCGCGACGGCGGCCGGATCATCTTTGCGACGCGGAGCCGGCACCTCCACGGGCTGCTGTTGACGCACCGTCTGTTGCGTCTGCTCCGGCACCGCAACGTCCAGCGGCCGCGTCAGCGGGTCGTGCTGCATCTCGGGCGTGGCGTGGCCATAGTCGGGAATGGTCACCATCTGAGGAAACGAGTCCTGGTGGGGCAGCGCCGTGGCATCGTCCGGATTGAACCGCGACACATGGATCGGGATCGCATACATGCCGATCGCCAGCCAGAAATGCAGCAGAATGGCCAGCAAAACGGCAAACTGCATCCGCCGCGTGGAAGCCCGGCGTTGGAACAGCGCCGTCCCCACAAGCAGACCGACGACGATCACCGCCAGCCCAATGAGCAGCACCCAACCGTTCGTGAAGAACGCGTGATCGAACCGAGGCGGATCAAACGAGGGCTTGGCCGCCAACACCAGACCGGCCACCATCGCCGCCATCACCAGCAGCAGGCAGTTGATCGGCCAGAGCTGCTCGTCGAAATCGGCGACGCTGGCGTGCTCAACGCGGCGGATGACTCGTTTGCGCTCGGCCATGGTCTGGGGGTAGCGAAAATAATGTCCGAAATGGGCAGTCATGCTGCGGCCGCCAGAGGCAGCCGCCAATCCGCCGCTTAGTTTCCGCCCTGCGGCGCGTCGGTGGTGCTCAATACGTAGTTGCGAATGCCTGCCTTATTGCACAGGTCCATGACCGTCACCAGGTACTCGGCCGGTGTGCGGCGATCGGAACGAATGATCACCGTCTGTCGGCCCGGGTTGTTCACGTACGCTTGTTGCAGAATCTCCAACAACTGTTCGCGGCTAACCGCCCCCTTGGCACGCGAGAACTCGTAAAACCGGCCGTGCTGGTCGATGGTCACGATCAGTTCTTGAGGGCGTGACGCCAGCGGCTTGGCCTCCGAAGCCTGCGGAAGCTGCACATCGAGCGACCGCTCGGCCTTGGCGCGCTCCAGGTCCTCTTCTTCCTGGAAGGTGGTCGCCACCAGAAAGAAGATCAGCAGCAAGAACACGACGTCGATCAACGGCGTCATGTTCAGGTTCTGCAAGGCGCGGCCGTGGTCAATCTTTACCGTCATCCCAGCGACTCAAAGGTTCCTGCAAACCGTGCGGCAAACGAAGGTCACACCATCATCACTTGTGGGCGGCCGGTTCCTTGGGAGCCGGGCTACCGGATACCGGCTCGGAGCTTCGAGGCGCATTGGCAGGAACCGCGGCAGCAGCGGAAGGCTCTGTAGCACCGTGCTCGGTCTTGGTGGTGCGGCGGTGGACTCGCAGCTTGCCCTCAAAGCGTTCCAGTTGCGGCAGCAAGGCCAACAGCAGTTCATCGATCTCGCGGAACAACGCCTGGATGCGGCCTTCGAACCAGTGGGCCAGGATCGCGGCGGGGATGGCCACCACGAGCCCCAGGAAGGTGGTCACCAGGGCCGTGTAGATCCCTTCGGCCAGGGCCGCGGCTTTGCTGCCGGTGATGTTGCCTGAGGCCGTTTCGAAGAAGGCCATGATCATGCCGATCACCGTGCCCAACAGACCAAGCAACGGACTGACGGCGGCGGCCAATGACAGCGGACGAACATTGGCATACAGCCGCCCGGCTTCCCGCTCGCAGGCGTCTTTAACAGTGAGTTCCAGTTCGGAATGGGGCCGGCCGAGCTTGAGCAGCGCAGCCTTGATGACCGAGGCCGCGGCCGAGGGATATTGCTGGCAGATCTTGTAGGCATTACGCGGATCCAGTCCACCTTCGCCGCTGGAGGCTTCGCCCAGCGCTTTGACCAATTGCGGCGGCAACACCTTGCGCCGCCGCAGGCCCAGGAACCGCTCGATGCCAAAGACCGCCACCACCAGCGACATGATCAGAATCGGGATCACCGTGGCGGTCATGATCCAGCCGCCGTTGAAGATCAGCTTGAACAGGTTCAGCGTTTTCTTCTCGGGCGCAACCGTCGACGCGTCAGCGCTGCCGGTCCCAGCCTGCGGTGCCGGTGAGGCCGAGGGACCCGCGAGCGCTTCGCGCGCCAGGCGTTCGGCCTCTTCCAGCGGAACGGTCGATCGTCCACTGCCTGGGTTCGGATCGGCAGCCGCCTGGACGAGCAGAATCTGTCGATTGCCCTGCGACGGCTCTGGCGGCGCAATGTCGTCATCGGCCAGTAAAGCAGCCGGCGAAGCGATCGCCGCCACGATCGCAACGGTCAGCGCTGCTAGCGCCGCGCGCAGGTACCGACAGCAGGAGCGACGCATCGGGCGGCTGGGTGGTGGCAAAGTTGTGGCAAACATAGAGCCTTGCGCCTCAGGAGGTGAAGCGTTCCGGTGGTAGGTGCGGTGGGACATCAGCCGCCCAGGGCCTTAATGCGTTCCTCGGCCAGCGGTCGTTTATCGCTGTCCTGATACCTGAGGACTTCGCGGTAGTTGGCAACGGCCTGTTCAGGTTTGTTGAGGACTTCGAAGCAGCGGGCCGCCTCGTAATACGCGTTGGCCTGCCACTTGGGGTAACCGTACCCCTTGGCGACCAGGTAAAACTGGATAATCGCCTGGGCGTGATCCTTCTTTTCAAAATAGATCTCGCCGATCATGAACCGGCTTTTGGCCGCCACTTCGCTGTTGTTGGCGCCGTCTTCTTCGATCACCTGCTCGTAACGGGCCAAAGCTTCATCGAGCTTGCCCAAGTTTTGCAGTGCCCAGCCTTCCTCATACGTGGCTTCCTGCTGGGTGGAAGTTTCGGGGAACCGCTTGCGGTAGTCCTTCAGGATTTCCAGCGTTTCGTCAAACTTTTCGAGCTGCGAAGCCGCCTGGGCCGCGTGCAACACGGCGAGGGCCTGGAACTCGGGGTTGGTGACGTTGTCGACGGCCTTCAATAGCGGCAGGGCATCGGCAAACTTGTCCTGCTTGAAGAATGATTCGCCCTGCATGAATCGGGCGTCGCCGGCAAACGTGCCGTTGGGATACGCCCTGAGTTGATAGGCGAACGATTTCTCGGCCTTGTCGAATTCGTTCTGGCGGAAATAGCTCCAGCCCAACTTGTGCGTGGCACGCTCGCCCAGCTCACTGGCCTGCTCCGGCGTAATCACGTTGTCGGCCGCCAACTGCTTGGCCTGGCGCTCCGCCTGGTAGTAGCTGGTTGCGGCCGAGGCGTAATCTTTAGCCGCATACTGGGCCTCGCCCACGGCGAACCGAGCCTCGGCTGCCAAGGGGCTGTTGCCATACTGCTGGGCCAACTCGGCAAACGTTTCGGTCGCCTCGTTGGCTTGGCCCAGATCGTGCAACGTCCAGGCGAGTTCGTAGAGTACCTTGTCGGCCGCGTGATACTTGGGGAACTCCTTCAGCAGATTGCGGTATGTGCCGGCGGCGTCGGCCGCGGCACCGCTGCCCGCCTGAGCCAACCCCAGCATATACAGGGCGTCGGCACGCTCGGCGGCTCGCGGGGCCAGCTTGAGGAACTTCTGCAAGTCGTCGATAGCCGCCGCCATCGCCTGCCTGCGCGAATCGGCCGGTTGGTCCTTGGCCAGGTTGTAGCGGGCCAGGCCGCGCACGTAGTACGCCCGGCCTGCGTGCTCATCGTTCGCCTGATCGCGCTCTGGGACGGCTGCCAACATTTGGCTCAGCGAATCCACCGCCTTGGCAAACTCACCTTGCGAATACTGTGTCCAGCCCAGGCCGTACCGAGCACGGCTGACCAGCGGGCTGCCGGGAAAATCATCGAGGATCCGCTGATACTGCGCGGCAGCCGTCGCCAGGTCGCCCGCTTCATAGGCGTATTCCGCCGACAAATACCACGCCCGATCCAGGGCGGGGCTCTTGGGAAACTTCTCGATCAGTTGGGCCACCGTTTGCCGCGCGGCGGACAGATCGCCCAAGCGGAACTGAGCCTGGGCGAGGGCCAGCAGTGTCTCATCGGCCTGCCGCCAGGATGGCGCGGCCTCCAACGATGCCTGAAGCGACTTGGCCGCCTCGGCGAACTCTTGCAGTTCGTTCTGGCTGATCCCCAGCAGGAAGAGCGCCTCGGCCTTGGTTTCCGGTTCGCGGATCGCGTTGATCGCCGGGCTGAGTACGTCGATCGCCCCCTGGGCGTCAGCTTGCAGGTGCAGTGTACGTCCCAGGCGGACCTTCCACGCGGTGCTTTCGGCGTGGTTGGGGTAGTTGGCAATCAATTCTCGGTAAAGCGCCGCAGCATCGCCGTAATCCTTAAGCTGGAGCTCACACTCCGCGGCGACGTACTTCACATCGGGCACCAGATCACTGCTGGGGTAGCGTTTGAGAAACTCGCGAGTCTGCTCCAGCGCCTCTTCATACTTGCCCTGGCCCAGCAACGCGAAGCCGGCCATATACCGGGCCTGTACCGCGGCCGGGTCATCACTGTACTTGTCCGCCAAGGCGATGTAAGCCTCCACGGCGGCCTGGCGATGCTCGGGCTGCTCGTACAGCGCATCGGCCTGGTCCAGCAGCAACTGACCGTGGAAGGCCGTCTTGGCAGCTTGCGCGGCTGCCGCTTCCGCCACGCGGTAGGCTTCAGCCGGGTCGCCCGACCGGAGCAGGCTACGAGCGGTCCAATGGGCGGCTTCGGCCCCGATTTCCCCCTGCGCCTTGGCCAGCGGTTTTAACGTTTCGACGGCTTTGCCAAAGTCACCCGCCAGATAGGCGCACTTGCCGCCTTCAAGCTGGGCCTTGTCCCGATAGGCGGACTCCGGAAAATCCTTTACAAGTTGCTGATATCGCTGGGCGGCCTGGGCATAAAGCCGACGGGCAGCCAGGCACTCGGCCACGCGGAGATTGGCCAGGTCGCTTGCCCGAAAATCTTTGTTCGCGGCGGCGGATTCAAAGTACTTCTCGGCCTCCGCATATTGTTCGCGGGCAAGAAACGACTCGCCCAGCCGGAAGCCAACTTCAACCGCCAAGTTGTGCTTGGGAAACTCGGTCAAGAACTGGTGGTACGCCGTGGCCGCCAGTTCGGGGTGCGACAGCTCTTCCTCCGTCACCCCCAGCGCATAGAGCGCATCGGCCTTAAGGGCCCCGGCCTTGGAGTCAGCGATCACGGCCTGGTAGAGCGGCACCGCTTCTTCCTTCTTCCCCTGCGCGTACAGCGCCTCGGCCAGGTAGTATCGGGCCTGCGGCAAGTACGAGCCCTTGGGGTACTGCTCGATTAGCTTTTTGAAGGTTGCGGCCGCCCGCTCGTAATCCCGAGCGTTGCCGGACGCCCGAGCCAGGCTGAACTCCGACAATCCCAGGTACAGCCCGGCCGCTTCGGCCTGCTCGAACTTGGGATGTTGCTTGAGCAGCGTTTCAAACGCGGCCTGGGCCTCGGCGAACTGCTGCTGGTGGAAGTGCGAAATGCCGAGGAAGTATTGGCCATGAACTGCCCGGGAATGCTCTGGGGCAGCCTTCAAAAAGGCCTTCCAGGCTTCAATGGCCAGGTCGTAGGCCTTCTGGTTGTAGAGGGCCGCGGCCGCCGCATATTCCTTGTCGCCAGGAGCGGCCGTGGCCGCCGCAGGCCACAAAGCCAGCAGAACTGCTCCCAGCAGCGCAACTGGCACAACATGCACCAGGACGTATCGAGCCGTGAACCGTTGGTTCATAGCAGATGACATCGCGGATTCCTTACGTCGTGATACGGTTCCGTTGCGCGCCGCGGCGAGCGACGATTCATGGCCGCCCAGACGCTTTGGCCCTAAAAGCACGATCCGATCGCGCGGCCGTTCCCTCCTCGTTGCTAGAGGGAGGCGCCGGCGCGGCAAAAACGAGTAAGAGAAGACGTCTGTTCCGGACACGCTAAACAAATCAATTATGACTGGGTCCCCCCGCGGTTCCAAGGGAACAGCCCCCACAAGAGCAGGCGTGAGGATGAAGCGTGCTGCCAGCCGCAGCAGCAACTGACGAGATCGTTACCGGTCGGAGCGGCTTCTTGTATTCCAGTAGCCCGGCGGTGGCAAAGCAGGCACCCACGGGGCAGGGGATGGGCCGCGTGGACTGACGTTGCCGGTCCGGACCAACATAAAAAAACGCGTGCCACGGCAGGCAAAGCCCCGTGGCACGCGTTTCCTGTTCAGCAGTCGATTGTAGCGGCGCCGGCAGCGCCGTTGCTGGCGTTAGACTTCCTTGCTGTCGATCCAGGTCATCAGCTTGCGGAGCCGGCGACCGACCTTCTCCAGGTCGTGCTCGGCCTCACGGCGACGCATGGCCTTGAAGGCCGGGGCGTTGGCCTTGTTCTCCAGGATCCACTCCTTGGCGAACTGGCCGTTCTGGATCTCCTGCAGAATCTTCTTCATCTCGGCCTTGGTCTGTTCGGTGACGATCCGCGGGCCACGGGTGTAGTCGCCGTACTCGGCCGTATTCGACACGCTGTACCGCATGTAGCTGAGACCGCCCTGATAGAACAGGTCGACGATCAGCTTCAGCTCGTGGAGGCATTCGAAGAACGCCATCTCAGGCTGGTAGCCGGCCTCAACCAGCGTTTCATAGGCCGCCTTCACCAGGGCGCTGACGCCGCCGCACAGCACCACCTGCTCGCCAAACAGGTCGGTTTCGGTTTCCTCGGCAAAGGTGGTTTCAATCACGCCTGCCCGGGTACCACCGATGCCCTTGGCATAGGCCAGGCCCAGTTGCTTGGATTCCTCGCTAGCGCCGGGGCTCAAAGCGATGAGGCACGGCACGCCGCCACCAGCCACGAACTCGCTGCGGACCAGGTGGCCGGGGCCCTTGGGAGCCACCAGCACGATGTCGATGCCCGGGGGAGCCTGCACCTGGCCGAAGTGCACGTTGAAACCGTGCGAGCACATTAGCAGGCTGCCCGGCTTCAGGTTCGGCTTCACGTGCTCGCGGTAGATGTCGCCCTGCACTTCGTCCGGCAGGAGCATGTTGATCAGGTCGGCCTTGGCCACCGCCTCGGCAATGGACACCGGCTCAAAGCCGTGCTTGACCGCCAGGTCGTAGTTGGGGCTGCCCGGACGCTGCCCCACGATGACGTTGCAGCCGCTGTCGCGCAGGTTCTGGGCATGGGCGTGGCCCTGCGAACCATAGCCCAAGATGGCGATGGTCTTGTTCTTGAGCAGCGAGAGGTCGGCGTCGGTATCGTAGTAAATTTTAGCGGTCATGAGCGGAAATTACCTTTGCCTGCGTTCGATCTTTGCCCAAGGGCGTTAATGGGTTGGGATGAATGTGCCGTGCAGTGGCCGGTCAGGCCGCCAGGTGGCGTGGAGGGCAATGGGGTGGGGAGCGTCGTCCAAGGCCGGTGCGACGCCGCCGACAGATCGCACCGACGGCGTGCTGCCCCCCCGGGCGACGTCCAACATGCCGGCGCGGCGGTATCGCAGCGTTTGCGCTATTCGGCGGAATCGGCAGCGGCTTCGTCCGCCGAGCCGGAGTCCTGGCGGCTGCTGCGTACCATCGCGATCCGACCGGTGCGCACCAACTCGACGATGCCAAAGGGGCGCATCAGCTCGATGAAGGCCGAGATCTTTTTCTCCTGACCGGAGATTTCGATCATCACTTCCGAGCCACCTACGTCAACAATCCGGCCGCGAAAGATCTCGACCAGTTCGCGCACCTCACTGCGCTTGCCGCCTGAGGGGGCGCGGACCTTGATCAGCATCAAGTCGCGCTCGACATAATCCGAGGCGCTGATGTCGCTGACCTTGACGACGGTGACGATCTTCTCGAGCTGCTTGCGCACCTGCTCCAGCAGCCGATCGTCGCCGATCACCACGAAGGTCATCCGCGACATCTTGGGGTCTTCGGTCTCGCCGACCGCCAAACTCTCAATGTTATAACCGCGACTGGCCAACATGCCTGAAATCTGGGCCAACACGCCCGGCACGTTCTGGACCAGTGCGGAAAGCACATGACGCATGGTCTACTCCGCACGAAAAACAAGCCGTGATGATAGTCCGCTGCCGCCACAGTGACAAGGGGCGGGCCCGCCAAGTTCGCCTGCTGTGGCGTTCAAACAGCGTCGTTTTCACCACTTGGCGCGGCTGCTCAAACTGGAGCAGCCGCGCCAACATGGCAGGACGCGGGCGGAGGCCGTAAAGCCCGCGTCCCGCTCGGGCGGAGCGACTCCCTGCGTGTGGTAGATGCCCCCCAGGCGGGACTATTCGAGCCCGGTCGGCAGGTTGTCGTAGGCCAGCATCAGCCGGTCCCACGTAAGCGGCTCGTAGTCGGGCGACCAGTCGATGATGGCGCCGGGCGTGGCGTCGTCGGGGTCAGAGCGTTCGGCCCGCGAAACCGTGTTGGCGATCGGCCGCACGGAGCCATCCCCCATGGCCACCATCAGGCTGGAGCCGTGCATTGCCTGAACACGCCAACTGTTGCAATCCTGGGAGGGCGGCCGGCTCTGGAACATGTAGGTATTGGGCCGGCCCTGCCAGTCCATACCAAAGGCCTGATGCTCGCGGCTGGCCCAGAAGGCGAACCGTACGCCCCAATCAGACTTGTAGGGATTACAGATCCGGTGGCCTTCGGCAAAGAAGATGGTGTTGCTCAGGCCGTCGCCGCTGGAGATGGCTGCCATCCGGGAAGGCTTCGTGGCCTCGTTCGACCAGGGGTTCTTGATGCCCAGGGTGAACGCATGGAAGTTGGCCTGGTAATTGGTCAACGCCATGTCACCATAGGTGCGATAGAACATCGGCCGAGGATCCGGGTCGGACAGGCAGTGCAAGCCCTCAAACCGCAGGTTGAGCGCAACCCATTTGCCGGTGAACCCGGTGCGATTCTTCTTGGTGCTGCCGGAACTGCCGCAGTTGCCCTTGGCCGGTTTGGGCTCCTGCTTCCAGTACCCTCGGGTATCGCTCACCGGACTCGTCCGGTTGGAGTATTCCACCGGCGGATCCAGGGGAACCCACTCTTTCTCCGGCGGCACCGTCGTGGTCTGTTGCTCCTGCCACCCGAAACCGGGCCGCGGAATGGCCACTTCGCTCGTCGTGCTGCTACCCGTCCCAGGAATCGTTTGCAACTTCTCGGTGGCTACCCAGATGCCTCCTACCGCTGGTTCGCAGTCGGGACCGGGCGGCGTGGCGGGCGTGGTTATCGTTTCGGTCACTTCGCCGTCGACACCTTCCATCTCCCAGTACAACGCCTCGCCTTCCATGAATGGCAATAAGAACACGTACCAACTGCTCTTGGAGCGGATGTGGTGATCGGTGCCAAAATAGGGTGGCATATTCTGCCGCACTTGTTCGTGGGTATGCACCGCTTTAACCAGTTGCGCGGCATTATTGCCGCAATAGATGCGGCGTGCCGATTCG
>CALBRZ010000130.1 GCA_937927735.1 uncultured Planctomycetales bacterium | reverse complement strand
TTAACCACTCAACCGGCATTCATCCAAGACCGCTTTTTGGACAGCCTCTAAGTTCTCGTGCAGGAGATCAGCGGCCGCCACGGCGGCAAGATACTCTCGTGCGACAGCCGCGATCCTTTCGATTCGCTGCTGTCGTTTAATCACACGAGCGTCTCCAGTTGCTGAATCCCTGCCAGGAACGCCTCTTCATTCCATGGCACGCGCTGTCCGCCGGATACGTCTTTGCCGGCATCAAGGTGCGCATACCAATGACCGTCATCCCCACGGTAAACGGACGTGGTGTAGTACGAAGGTTGAATGGCGAGATCGAAAGAACCTTGGGCACCTGGCACGAATCGTGCTACCGGATCAAGCACGTAGAGGTTGGGTTCGGCGTAAATCAGCAGCTGCGGAGCTTCATACTCGCCCAAGAGCGATTCGCTCATCTTCTTGGCCACACGCCGCGTCCTCCACCCGTGTTTGCTGGCCCAACCTTCCGCTTGAGATTCGACCTGGTGAATCGCATCCAGCCACTCGGCGCGAATCATGCCACCCAACGTCTCGATCAGACGTTGCAACCGCGTGGTTCCTTCCGTCAACTGCTCAACAGTCGCTGGCTTATCGCCAGAAACTTGGCTGGCCAGGGTGCGGAACTCTTCAACGGTTAAGCGCAATTGGTCCTGTTGCTCTTGCGGCCAGATCCCGAAATCGGCCGCGTCATAATGCTCGACGACCTTCGGAGTCAGCCAGAGCGCTGCCTGCTGCAACAAGCGGGAGACGAAATCGGTGTCAACGGCCGTGGAGTCTGCCTCCACCGTCGGTTGCACCAACATGCGTGCTGCCCGCCGAACGTCGAGGATGAACTCTTCCCTACGCGGTCTGGTCATCTCATTGGTCCTCCGGTTTCACCTTGCGGCCAACCAGGGTGAGTACCCCTACTGATTCTCCTCACGGCGGGTAGCCGTCTTCCGGTCCGGACGGTAGCCGCGGCCGGTCTTATGCCGCGATTGTTTGCGGTTCTTCTTTTTCGGCTGGCCGCTGCCGGAGGCGGCTTGGGCCCCGGCGGCCCCGCCCTTGCGCACCGTGTGCACGTACTCACCACGAAAGCGGCTGTTGGCGTCCTGGCGGCGGCGTTCGATCGCTTCCTTGGGAGGGCGGCTCGGGATCAAGCAATCGCAGCCATCGCCAATCAAATCCTGCCGGCCGGCTTGCCGCAGCGCCTCGCGCACCTCGAAGTAGTTCTCCGGCTTGAAGAACTGCATCAACGCCCGTTGCAGCTTGCGGTCGCGGAGGCCCTTAGCCACGTACACGGGCTTGCGGGTGAACGGGTCGATACCCGTGTAATACATGGCCGTGGCCACGTCCATCGGTGCGGGAATGAAGTCCTGCACCTGGTCGGGCCGGTAACCGTTCTGCTTGAGAAACGTCGCCAGGTGGATCATGGCATCCAGGTCGCTGCCCGGATGGCTGGCGATGAAGTACGGAACCAGGAACTGCTTCTTGCCGGCCTTGCGCGATTCGTTCTTGAACACCTGGCTGAACTTTTGGAAGTCATCGCCCGAGGGCTTACGCATCTTGGCCAGCACGCCCGGGTCGGTATGCTCCGGGGCCACCTTCAGATAGCCGCCCACGTGATGCCGCACCAGTTCGCGCACATACTCCGGCGAGCGCCGCGCCAGGTCCATGCGGATCCCGCTGGAAATACGTACCTGCTTGATGCCGGGCGTTTGCCGGGCTTCGCGCATGATCTCGATCAGCGGACCATGATCGGTGCCCAGCAGCTTGCAGATGGTGGGATGCACGCACGATTGGCGCCGGCAGCGGGCTTCCACCTCGGGCCGCGTACATTTCATTTCGTACATGTTGGCCGTCGGGCCGCCGATGTCGCTGATGACGCCTTTGAAATCCTTGTCGGCGGTCATCGCCTTCACTTCGTTCAGCACCGACTCCTTGCTGCGCGACTGGATGATGCGTCCCTGGTGGGCGGTGATCGAACAGAACGTGCAGCCGCCGAAGCAGCCCCGCATGATCGTGATCGAGTCCTTGATCATTTCGTGGGCGGGAATCGGCTCGCGGTAACTGGGGTGCGGCCGCCGCGTGTATGGCAAGCCGTACACGGCATCCATCGCCGCCTGGCTGATGGGAAATTGCGGCGGGTTCACCACCACCGCCTGGCGATCGTGATACTGCACCAGCCGCCGGGCGTTGTACGGATTGGTTTCGTTGTGGATGATCCGCGTGGCCTCGGCGAAGGCCATCTTGTCGGCGCACACTTCCTCATAGCTGGGCAACACGATCGCATCGGCAGGCGGCTGTTGCGACGCCCCCAGCGCATAGGCCACGCCGCGCAAATCGCGCAGATCGGCCACGGTTTCACCGGCAGCCAAGCGGCGGGCAATCTCGACAATGGTCTGCTCGCCCATCCCGTAGACCACCAGGTCGGCCTTGGAGTCCAACAGGATCGACCGCCGGACCTTGTCGCTCCAGTAGTCGTAATGGGCCAGGCGGCGGAGCGATGCTTCCACCCCGCCGGCGATCACCGGCACGCCTTTGTAGGCTTCGCGGGCACGCTGGCAGTAAGCCAAGGTCGCGCGATCAGGACGGCAACCGATGCGGCCACCTGGCGAGTACGCGTCGTCGTTGCGCACCTTCTTGTTGGCCGTGTAGTGGTTGATCATCGAGTCCATGTTCCCGGCCGAAATGCCGAAGAACAGCCGCGGCCGCCCGAAGGTCTTCCAGGCTTCGCACGATTGCCAGTCGGGCTGGCTCACAATGCCCACGCGAAAGCCGGCGGCCTCCAGCACGCGGCCAATGATCGCCATGGCGAAGCTGGGGTGATCGACGTAGGCATCGCCGGTCACAAATACCACATCGACCTCGTCCCAGCCGCGGGCGCGCATTTCCTCCGCAGTCATCGGCAAAGGCGCCGGTGAGGAATACTTCGCCGGGTCCAACCAGTTGAGCAGTTCGCTGGAGGGGCCAACGGTCCGGCTAATGACCGGAAGTTCAGTCATAGTAATAACTTACGGGTGAGCAGAGGCGCAGGAGCTTCGCAGCGTGCTGGGCGACGCAGCGGCCGGCGACAGCCCGAAAACGCGCATTTCCCGGGGGCGCGTTTCGACACCGCCGGCTTTCATTATACGGCGTGGCCGCGCTCGTAGGGCGGGGGCAAATCGGGCTAAAGGCCGAAAGTTATCGGCCGTGGCCCACACCCGCCACGAGCAACAACGATGTTCATCGCCAAGCCCGGCCAATGTGCGACCGAAGATCGCGGTGGCGCAATAAATGCAGATCATGCGGGGGCCCGTCTCCACCGTCCCTTTCCCACCGATCCCGCATATAAGGAACCGCTCCATGCGCAACTGGCTTATGGCACTGGCTTTGGCCGCCGCTGTCGCACTCCCGCTAGGACTATTGTTAGCCCAGTCGTCCAACGCCCCGCCCCGGGGAGCGAGTCCGCAAGGCACCGCGCCGAACGAACCGCGACCACGTGCGGTCCAGCCCGATCGGCAGCAGCCAGGCGGTGGGCCCGAGTTTACGCCTCCCCGCGAGTTCCAGACACAGCCCGACGAAATCCCCACCCGACGTTCGCCCGGGGCTGCCCAGCCGCCCGCTCCCGATGCGCCCCTTCCCGTTGCCGACACCTACATGCCGGTGATACCCGCCAAACCATTTGAAGAAGTCCTCAAGCAGGACAGCGCCGATCGGGCCAAGTTCAACCAGCGGCAACAGCAACTGCTTGAGCAGCGGTACGACCTGCGCGACAACCCCAGCAACGTGATGATGTCCGCCGGCCGCAAGCCGGTCCAGCAAGGCATCCGGGTGCGCCTGCCGGAAGGCCTCACGTGGGATCAGCTCGGCAACATGACGCCCGAGCAGATCAAAGAGAAGAACTTGTTTCCGATGGGCTTTCGTCCCCTGCCCCACTCCAAGCATGAAACAGGCGGTCAGGTGTTTCCCAAGAAACAGATTGATGCCATCCGCAAGGCCGAAGCCCGCGACCTCCAACGGTTCGACACCGACTACGACCTGCCCGACCACCTGACGCCCGAATACCCGCCGCCGATCTTTCTTTCCAACCGGCCGGAACTGGGCGACGTTTCACAAGGACAATTGCTGACCATCAAGAACTACTACGAACTGATGATCGGCAAGATCACGCCCGTGCAGATGGAAGGGCTGCGGCTGCTGCTCACGCCCTTCCCGCAGCAGCAGTTCAACCAGACCGAGGACCGCAAGGTGGTCGAAGCGCAACTGGGCGTGGCCTGCATGGATTGCCATCCCAACGGGCATACCAACGCGGCCTTCCATCTCAACCCCGATACGCGGCCGCAGCAGAACCGGTTTCGGCTGGACACGGTCAGCCTGCGAGGCATGTTCAACCAGCAGATCCACGGTTCCAAGCGTTCGCTGCGTTCGATCGAGGACTTCTCAGAGTTTGAGCAGCGGACGGCGTACTACGACGGCGACCACGTGATCGCCACCAAGAAAGGCATCCACGAGCCGGACCGCGCCAGCCAGGTCGCCATGATGGCCCAAATGCAGAACATGTTCGACTTTCCGCCGGCGCCCAAGCTCGATCCGCTTGGCCGGCTCATCCCAGAGAAGGCCACCGAGGCCGAGCTGCGCGGCGAACAAGTGTTCTTTGGCAAGGGCCGCTGCAACGTATGCCATCCGGCGCCGCATTTCCTCGATCAGCAGATGCACGATCTGAAGCTCGAGCGGTTTTATGAGCCGGAGATGATCAACGGCCAGCTCAACGTGGCCGATGGGCCGATCAAGACCTTCACGTTGCGGGGTATCAAGGATTCGCCGCCGTACTTTCACGACGGGCGTTTGATGACCCTGGAAGACACCGTGGAGTTCTTCAACGTGGTGCTGCAACTGAAACTCACCGCGCAGGAGCGCGCCGACCTGGTCGACTATCTGCGGTGTTTGTAACGCCCCGCACTCGCGTTGTGATCCACCGGAACTGCGCGGTCCGGCCAGGGTGGGCCGGGCCGCGTGGCTTTACACGAGCGTGTTGGACTGCGGATCGACGGCCACGCCGCCGGTCAGTTCGGCCAATGCCCCCAGCACCAAGAGAAGTGCGCCGGGATCGAGCATGCCCTCGGGCTCGTCCATTTCGTCGTCGGGGACCATTTCTTCGAAATGAAAGATCTCGTAGTGGGCATCGTACTCGCGCAACCGTTTGAGCTTGGCTCTTTCGGAGGCATCGGCCACCAGGTCTTTCATTTCTTCGTAAACCTGCTCGCCCTGCTCGAGGACTTCTTCGCCCTCAAGGTAGCTGATATCCAGCGCTGAGTAGGCTTCGGGCGCGACGAGGGTCACCGATTCAAAATCGCCATGGCTATCCAGCCGAGGCGACGACACCTCGAAGTGCGCATTGAGTTTCTGAAGTGCTTTCTGAATCTGGGGCCAAGTGGGGCGGCGGGCCCGGTCGAAGAAGACAAAATACGTCTCGCGCCACTGGTAACGATCGTTTTCGAAGAGCGACATGGCGGCCTCTTTCCAATGAGTTTCCAACTCGTGTTCCGGCAGGCATCCCACAAACAGGCCTGCTGCCGCCTCCTGCCTGGGCGTGCGAGCATTGCCCCCAGTCTCTACAGTGTAACGCGCTGGCCACACGCTTGGCAGTTACCAGTTGGCGGATCGAAGGCGGAGGCTCAATCCGCTGGGCCGCCTGCCCCTAGTCTCCGCGGAGCAACTTCAGTGCCGCGATTGGCTTGGATGCCGCAAGCTGCCGTGCGAGAATGATTTGCCGACACGTGTCACGGCCAAAACCCATCGGGGCCAATTGTTATGTCGTTGGACCAGACGCAACTGCTGGCCGATTTTCATGCCGCGATGCTGGCGTGCCAGAAGCTGTACGTCGGCGCCGGCCAGCACTGCGTCCAATTCCATCCCGAGTATTTCACGAACCGGCACGCTGATAACTTCGTGGCCCAGATGGATAACCTGCACCGGGCCCTGCTGCTGAAGGTGTTTGTGGCCGTCGCCCAGGCCGACGGCCGGCTCCGCGGCTCCGAGCTGCGGTTGGCGGCCGAGCTGCTCGATCACCTGTGGGGGCAGCGCCTGGAAGGCGAGGATTTGAAGAAAGCCGTGCGGGCGATGATCGACCGCGCGACCTCGCTCCGCTGGGTAAGCGTGCTGCGGCCCTTTGAAGAGCTGCCGGCCCTCCGCGACCGCGTGGCCGAACTGGAAACCATCGTGATGCGGTTCGCCAACGTGGTGGCCAAGATCGACGGCCAGATCCACGAGCGCGAAGCCGCCATGCTACGGACCATTCAAAACGAACTGGACCACCACCTGCGGGCCATCCCGCTCGATGAGCCCGGCCACCACGCCCAGGCGCAAAAGACGGCCACCCAGGCTGTTCAGAAGATCGGCGAGGTCCCACCGCCGCTACCCAGCCATCATCCGGCAGCTAAGACCGAAACGGCTCGCCAAACATCGCCCACGGCGCCGAAACCATCAACCACAGTTCAGACGCCATCACCCCAAGCGGGCAGCGAGGGCAGTTCGCCACGGGCTGCGGCCACTCCAGCGGCCAGTTCCAGCAGCGATGCCCAGGCCGATCGACAGCAGCAATTGCAGGCAGCCCTGGCAGAACTGGAGCAACTCACCGGCCTGCAACCGATCAAGCACGAGGTCAAACAACTGGTCAACTTCCTCAGGGTGCAGGAACAGCGTGCGCAGCTAGGGCTGCCGCGCACGCCCGTCAGTCTGCACATGGTGTTCACCGGCAATCCCGGCACCGGCAAGACGACGGTGGCCCGGCTCGTCGGCCGCATCTTTGGTGCGCTGGGCGTGCTGGCCAAGGGGCACCTGGTGGAGTGCGACCGGTCAGGGCTGGTGGCCAAGTATGTCGGCCAGACCGCCCCCAAGACCAACAAAGTGATCGACGAAGCCCTGGACGGCGTGCTGTTCATCGACGAGGCGTACACGCTCGTTTCCGAGCAGGGCAACGACCAGTTTGGGCATGAAGCCGTGGCCACGCTGCTCAAACGGATGGAAGACCAGCGCGACCGCCTGGTGGTCATCCTGGCCGGGTATCCCGAACCGATGGAGCGGCTGCTGGCTTCGAACCCAGGCCTGGCCAGCCGCTTCAGCCGGCATCTCTCGTTCCCCGATTACACACCGCTGGAACTGGGGCAAATCTTCCAACTCCTGTGCGACCGCAACCAGTACGTGGCCACGCCGGTTGCCAGGGCGCGCCTGCTGCTAGGCGTCAAACACTGCCAGGTGCAGTGTGCCCGATCCGGTGGCTTGAAGCATTTTGCCAATGGCCGGCTGGTGCGGAACGTCTTTGAGGATGCCGTTCGCCGGATGGCGAACCGGATTGCCTCGATCGCGCCGCTGACGCACGAACTGCTGACCACGCTCGAAGCCACGGATATTGCCGTGGACGGCGTGCCTGAGGACATGCTGGCCCTGGCGGCCAGCGATCAGCCGCTGTTTGCCGTGACCTGCCCCGGCTGCGGCGAGGCAACGAAGATCACCGGCCCTCAACTCGGCTCGCCGGTAACATGCCAACCTTGCGGCCAGTCGTTTACCGCCCCCTGGGGCGACCCGGCATGACGGGCGTGGTGGGTTCTTGATCCGAGCTAAGGGCACGACCGTGCGGCATCAGTAATGTAGCGCCGCGCAAGATCGCCGGATGCGATCGCTCGGCCGGCACATGCTTCGCCCCCAGCCATGAAGACAGAAGACGTTCTGCTATTGGCTGCTTGCGCTTTGGTTACGGTTGGTCCGCCACAGCCGGGCGGATTGACGCAGGCACCGCAAGTGGTCCTTGGCCTGGACCAGGCGCCCTTCTACCCGGAATCGGGCGACCTGGACCGCCCGGGGCGAAGCCACTTGCAGCTCGAGCGATTCGCGCATGTCGTTCGACCAGTCGCGTTTGTGCTCGTAGTCGCCGCGCAGATAGTCCCAGCAGCGCGCGCCGCGTTCCACGGCATAACGAAAGAGCATGAATTGGAGTGCATGCCCTGGCCGCCGCGAGAGCCACTGGGGATCGTGCCCACGCTGGTATTCGTACACGGTTTCACCCAGCCGGAATGAGTACGAGCTGGTGATCGGCTGACCGTGGGCGCGCAGCGAAGCCAGCAGCAGCATCCCCCGCGGCAAGTAATGCTCGACCAGTTCGGTGTGGAAGGCGTCGAAGGCCGGCACCTCAAAGCAGCCGTGGCCGCCCTGCGACGACCAATGCAGGTTGTGCAGTTCTCGCAACTCGCTCCAAAGCGACGGCAGGTCGGCCGGGCTTTCGGCCACGGCCAGGGTGATGTCGCCGACTTCGTTCCATTCGCGCTCGATACGGCGGAGCTTCGTGCGCCGCTTGGAGGGCAGGCTTTTCAGATAGCTGTCCCAGTCCGCGGGGAAGCGTACCAGCCGGCACAGGTGATCGAACCGCACGCGGTACGTCAGCCGCCGCCGGACGGCATACGACTCCAGCGCCGGCAACTGGGTACTATGAGCCGGCAGATCGGTCAGGCGGAGCACGTCCCACCGCCGGGCATGCTCGCGGCAGAAGAAGTCGAGCAGCACCGGAGCCAGTTCTTCCTCGCGGCCCCGCTCGATCAATAGCCCCAGATGCTCCGCGCACACTTCGTCGGTGGCGCCCAGGAACCGAACTACGCGGGCACCGCGCCACCAGTGGTCGCGCTCGATAAACCATGGTGCCACCGCGACCAGCTTACCGGCCTCGCGCACCGTGACCACGGCCAATTGCCGACCGCGGCCAAAATGTTTCCACCAGCAGTAGTTCCAGAACCAGCGGCGGAACGGGTTGTCTTCCTCGCTGGCGGCCGTCAGCGCATCCCAGTCCCCTTCCAAATGAGCCAATCCCTGGAGTGAATCGACCAGCGACACATCCATACAAGAGTGTCCACGAACCAGAAGGGGGAGTTATTGAGTTGCCTCCGAAGCAACCCTAGTACGATCAGTAGGTCACTATTGCGCGGGCAAAACGGTCCGCGCAGGTATCGTTGCGAAAAAGTAATCTTGCCGCCGGGGGCCTTCGTTATGGACAGCGCCGCAGGCAATTCACTGTGGAGGGAATTCCCCAAGGCGGGCGGTAGTACGCCGTGGCAGAACGTCTATGGTTCGATACGTACAACGCCTGCCGGCGGTGCGATGAAAAAGGTCATTCTTGCTTGATGACGAATTCCCATCGTAATTCGCGCCGCGACGCTCACGATTGCCACGTTGGGTGGTACTTACCGACCAGGATGGCGGGCCATATGTGTGAGCTGCCGCGGTAGATCCGCTCGTTCACATCGTCCAATGCCTTGCCGCGTTTGTGCGGGACGGGTTACGCTGAATGGGTGGCATGCATAGGGTCGGCAGGTGCGTGCCGCTCCCCCTTCTTCCCGTCTATGCTTCCAAGTCCATTTCGCAAAAGGAGCAGATGATGAAGCGGCGAGACTTCCTGGCGGCTGGGGCCGGTGCCCTGGGGGCAGCCATGTTGCCGGGCTGGGTGCGGGGCGCCGACGGTAAACCTCCCGCCGTCGCCTGCTGCGATAGCCTGTACGCCTCGCCGCAAGCGGCCATCAAGTCACCCCGCGAGAAACTGCTCTATACCGTGGCGCTGTACGTCGGCACGGGCGTGAATGCCCCGGATTATCTGGCGACCATCGACGTCGATCCCGAGTCGCCCACCTACTCGCAGGTGATCCACCGGCTGCCGATGCCCAAGGTGGGCGATGAACTGCACCACTTCGGCTGGAACGCGTGCAGCAGTTGCCACGGCATGGCCGGTGCCGAGCGGCGGTATCTGATCGTGCCGGGCCTGAAGTCGGGTCGGATCCACGTGGTCGACGTGGCCGATCCCAAGTCGCCGCGGCTGCACAAGGTGATCGAGCCCGCCGAAGTGGTCTCCAAAGCCAACCTGACCGCGCCCCATACCGTACACTGCCTGGCCTCGGGCGAGGTGATGATCTCGATGCTGGGCGACGGCCAAGGCCGCGGGCCGGGCGGCTTCCTGCTGCTGGACGAGGATTTCAACGTCAAAGGCCGGTGGGAAAAAGACGCCGCCGGCATGAACTACAACTACGACTACTGGTACCAGCCGCGGCACAACGTGATGGTCAGCAGCGAATGGGCTGCCCCCAATACGTACTCCCACGGCTTCAATCCGGCCGACGTCCAGGCTGGCAAATACGGCCGCAAGATCCACTTCTGGGACTGGAAGGAACGGCGGATCCGCCAGTCGGTCGACCTGGGCGAGCAGGGTTGGATCCCGCTGGAAGTCCGCTTCCACCACAACCCCGACAGCACGCACGGCTTTGTCGGCGCTGCCCTGAGCAGCACCATGTGGCATTGGCACAAGGAGGGCGACCGCTTCCAGGTCGACAAGGTGATCGCCGTCGAACCGGTGGAGAAGGAAGGCTGGCCGTTCCCAGTGCCGGGCCTGATCACCGACCTGCTGGTCTCCATGGATGACCGCTGGCTGTACTTCTCCAACTGGCTGCACGGCGACGTGCGGCAGTATGACATCTCCGACCCGGCCAACCCCAAGCTCACCGGCCAGGTGTGGTGCGGCGGCGTGCTGGGCAAGGTACGTGAGCTGAACGGCCGGCCGATGACCGGCGGGCCGCAGATGCTGCAATTGAGCCTCGACGGCCGCAGGCTGTACGTGACCAACTCGCTGCAGTCGGCCTGGGACAATCAGTTCTATCCCGACTTGAAGCAGCGCGGCTCGTATCTCATTCAGATCGACTGCGATACCGACAAGGGCGGCATGAAACTCAACGAGAAGTTCTTTGTCGACTTCGGCAAAGAACCTCAGGGGCCCGCCCGGGCTCACGAGATGCGGTTCCCCGGTGGCGACTGCACGAGCGACATCTGGGTGTAAGAGCCGCGCTGGCACACGCCGGGGAGGAGCCCCCCCACCAATCGGTCCTTCCCGGATGCGTACATCCGGGGAATTGAGGTGATTGCGCCCGTGGCGATGCTTTGCCGGGTGGCAAGCCCCCGGCCTACGGCCGCCGCGAGACGAACACTCGGTCTATGGTTCGGCGGGTGTGATGCGTACGTCGAGCTTCTTCCACATGCCGTAGACGTCGCCGCGTTTGGAGTAGCTTTGCTGGGCGGAAAGCCAGACGGCCTTGCCGGCGAAGGCGCTCAGGTCGATCGTCCGCCGCATCAGGTCCTTGGTCACGGTGGTTTCCAGCAGCGTTTCATCGTCGGCGGCAATCGTCAGGCGCCATGATTCATCGTCCACCGCCGCGGCCTCGACCGTCAGGCTTGCCTTGGCCCCGGCCGGGATCTCCACCTTGCGCAGCAGTTGTGCCGGGCGTACCGTATCGGCCAGCGTCACCACGACCGGAACGTCGGACGGGCCGAACGTGCCCAGGCCGGTCTTGTGGTCGCGCAGCGATGACACCAACGACCAGCCGGGCAGAATCTGCGTCGTGACCGCCTGCATGTCGGCAGAGCACGCCGACCAGGCAGCCAGCGGCTGCTCCGACGGACGCGGCGGATACGGCGCCCCGGCCGGCTTGCACTCGTATAGCCGCCGGGCGGGATCGCGTTCTTCGTCTACCGAGGCAAACGCCAGCAGTTGGTTGCGCCACACCGTGATCGGCCCCAGCCGCGGTTCCTTGGCAATCAAGGCATCCAGAGGCGCGTGAGCGATCTCCTCGCCCGAGACCGGATTGATCCACGAGAATACCGGCCGCCACAGTCCTTGCGGCCACGGCTCCGCCTGGGCCACGAGGATGATGCCCGAATCGCCGGTCAGGGTCGCTTCCAGCGACCGCCCCCGGCGTGGGCGGTTCCAAAGCCGTTCGCCGGTTGCGGGCGAAAGCCCTTCCCATCCTTCGTCGGTTTCGGCCACCAACACGCCCTGCTGCACGCCCAGCAGCCGTCTGACATCGGCCAGCGGCGTACGCCACAACAGCCGGCCGGTGTCGAGGTCCAGGGCCTCGATCGCACGCACGCCACGCCCGGTCGCAAACACCTGTTTGCCGACCACCAAGGGCGGCAAGTGGTACTGCTGGACGGACCTGGGATCAGCTTCTGTGGAGAACCACACCTGCCGCCGCAACCAGCGCGGCTGGGCCATCATGTCGCACGAGAACACGCACCCGCCGCAGATCGCGACGATGCGGTTCTCGACGGCCGCCACGTGGCACGGCAGCCGGCTGTTCCAATAGTCGGCCAGTTGCAACAGCGGCCGCCGCGCGATCAGTTCGCCGGTGCGAGCATCGAAGCTGACCAGCGACAGCGTCAGGTTGCCATCGTTCCGCGAACTGACGGCCACGGCATACACTTCGTCCAACTGGACGATCGGATTGGAAGCGATATGCAAATCGCCTCGGCTGGCCCAAAGCTGCTTGCCGGTTTCGCTGTCCAGGCAAACGATCTGCGGCCCCTGTTGCGAAACCTGGCGGACGTAAATCCGCGGGCCGGCATACACCGGCGGCATCGGCACACAACTCCACGCATGGACCAGCGGCGTGCCGGCCAGCTCGGTGATCCAAAGCTGTTTTTTCTGGGTCAGGTCGACGGCGGCGGTCACGAAGCCGTCGCTGAAGTACATCCGCGTGCCGTGGACCACGCTGGCCAGTTGCCGGGCAACCCAGTCCACACCAGTCGGGGCATCGTTGGGGTCGCGGCCCGGCGTGCCGCGAAAATCGATCAGCGGTTCGAGCTTCAACCGGGCTGGCGCCGGCAGCCGCACGGGCGCGGTGCCTTCGGCCGCGGCCGCACCCGCCGGTGGGCGACGTTGCCGCATCTGCTCCTGGACGAGTTGTTCAAACTGCGCGGCGGTAAGCCGCTGGCCGCCAAATTGCACCGGCTGCGTGGGTGGCTCGCCGGCCTCGCGGCCCACCATGGCCGCTGCCAGACGCAGCCGCGCCGAGAGCGGGTGCTCCAGCGAAGGCGGCGCCGTTTGCAGAGCCGTGCGGTAATGGCCCATGGCACTGGAGAAATCGCCGGCCGAAAGCGCTCGATCGCCCAGCCAGAGATGCGCCTCGGCGGCGGCCTGCGTGCCGTGGAACTGGATGGAGACGCCGCGGACGGTTTGAGCGTCGCCGTCGCGCATGGCTTGCCGCAATCGCAACTGCCCGATACCGCCGTACTTATCCTGCATCGTGCGGCGCAGCTCGGGCCGATCTTGCATCGCCAGCGCCACGGCCGCCGGCAGCGAAACAAAGAGCTGCGGATCGTGCGATTCCGGCAACAGGCCCAGCGCTCCGGTCGGCTGAGCCGACGTGATCACCTGGCAGGCGTCTTCGTAGGCGTTGCTGCTGATGGCCGCCTGGAACTCAGCCAGGATGTTGTACCCTTCCTTGCTTACCTGCTCGACGAACGGATGACGCCAGTCGGAGTGCCGCGGCGGCGCGGAACCTTCCGCCCGGCGGCGTTGCTGGCGACGCTGCAACAGCTCCACTTCGGTATCGTCGACAGCCATCAAGGGCACCGCCAGCGGCCGCAGGTCCGGCGTGGCAAAGGCCGCGTTGGCCAGCATCCAATTGGCCAGGCGTTCCAGATTCTCGCGGCCCGGCGGAATCGAACGCGGGTTCAAGTCGGCCGAGCGGTTCCAGTACTTGATCCGCCAGGCCAGGTCGGCGGCCCAATCCCAGTTGCCCGTGTAGATCAGCCGGATCATCTCGCGGCGGATGAGCGCCTCGGGCAGAAGCGGTACACGAGCCGAACCCCAGAAGGGCGCATTGATCAGGGCGTCGGCCACCAGCGTGTACGGCCGGGCCTCGCCTTCACGATCCAGTTGCAATCCCAGCCGCTGATACAGCTCGGCCAGCCGCAACGCCGTGTTATCGTCCAACGTGTTGGAAAGCAGCACAACCTGGTCGAGCAGCCTCAGGCGTTGCGACACGGGCAGCGGCTGCTCGATGCCTTCTACCGCGAGTGCTTCGAGCAGCCCTGCCGCCAACAAGGCTGAAGGCCGCCCCGAGAGCGTGCGGACCGCACATGCCCGCCGCCAGGCGTCATCGGCCACGTCGGCCGGGCGGTGCCGGGTGACTTCGGCCAGCCAGTTGCCCACGTCGGGCAGGTCGTCCAGCGCCAACGCCTGTTCGCGCAAGTTGGCCGGAGCCAGCGAGGCGATGGCGTCCAGCTCGCGAATCTGCAGTTGCCGCAGCGTGATGCCGCGGTCGCCGCCGGGCAGGCAATACAGCCCGATGCTCTGGCAACCGCTGGGAACCGAGGTTTCAAACTTCTCGCCCATCGGGCTGAAGTTGACCCCATCGGCGCTGATGAAGCATTTGAACGTGCCGGCGCCGGGCACGAGCTTCACCCACAGCCGGCCGCGAACGTAAGGCGTAACCCGACGGCGATCGTCCATGGTGATCGAATCGCGATTGCCGGTCGTGGTGCTGAATTCGAGCACCGGCTGACCGGTCGTTTGTTCGCGGAACAGGCCGACCGACATCAGCGGCTTGCCCTGGTGGTCGCCCAAGTACAGGCCGGAGCCCGGCAGCGCGTTCTCGATTTCAAACACGTATTCGTGCAGACCGTTCTCCGGCCGCGCGATCCACACGCGGGCACCTTCCTGCGCATTGGTCGCCGCGAGCCGCAGGCTGCCGTCGGACTGAGGCTCAGCCTTGGCCCCGTGAGGCAGGTGCCGTTCCCAGGGCAACGACGCCGCCCCTTCCGCCCGCCGCACCAGCGGGTAAGGCTCCGGCGCCGGCGGCAAACCGGCCACGCGGAACATCTCGATCCCGCGCCAGGCCGCCCTGCCCTCCAGAAAGATTTCCGTTGGCCACGATGGCAGCGGCGCCGTGAGCAGACGGACGTTGCCCCGGGTCAGCGTGAGGGTGCCGGCCTCGTAATGCAGCTCGACCGTGCCGCGTCCCAGCCGGCGATACAGCCCACCGTCGGTCGCGGCCAGGGTGTAGGTTTCCGGCCGCGGCTGGCCTGCCTGGCGCGTGGTCACATACGCTGCCCAGCCCGGCTCAGCGTACTCCTGCGTCCAGAGCGTGACACCTTCGTTGCCGCTGAAGATATGCATGCGGAAGTTCTGTGGGCTGTGGATTGCCATCCGCAGCGCGGCATGCTCGGTCCAAGGGGCGCGGAGTTTCACGAGCCCTTCGACGAACGCATAGCGCGACGCCAAACTGAGCCGCAACCTGGCTGGATCCAGCGGCTGGAACCAACGCGAGAGTTCATCGACGCCGACGTTGGATTGCGTCGGCGGGAAATCATCGAAGCACACTTCGGCAAACGGCGGCGGTGCCCCCTCGGCGCGCAGCGCCGCAGCCCAGGGGTCGTCGTCGGCCATATCCTCGGGCAATTCCGGCGCGACGACCACCGGGCCCATCTGCCCTGCTGCGTTGTTGCCGGAGCCTTGCACAACCTGGCCCGGCTCGGACTCGGCATCGCGTTGATCCCGATCGGTTTGTTCTGGTTTGGCCGGATCGCCGGGAACGACCACCACCTCGGGCGTTGGGCCTTGGCGGGTGAAGTACACATACGCCGCGGCGGCGAAGAGCAACAGCGCGGCCGCGGCCACGTACCACCAGCCGCGGCGGCCGGAGCGCTGGGCCCGCTGGATGATCGTCTCCGCGGAGATGTTGGGGCGCCCCAGCACGGCGGCCAGGGCCTGGTCGAGCCGCAGGTGCTCGGCAAAGGCGCGCTGAAGCGGTACGGAGTGCGGCAGCCGCTCGCGGAGCGCGGCGAGTTGCTCAGGCGTGAGTTCTTCTGGCGGCGTCTCTTCCAGCAGCCGCAGCAGTTCTTCATCCGTCATCGCTGCCCCTTCCGCATTTCAGCGAGAGGCATTGTTTGAGGGCCTGGCGGGCGCGAAACATCAGCAGCTTCACGGCGCCTTCGCTGCGGCGGAGCTTTTCGCCAATTTGCGCCAGCCGCATCTTCGCCGTGTAACGCAGGCCGATCGCCTGCCGGGCACTGGTGCCTAGCGAGTTCAGGCAGTTGGGCAGGTGTTGCAGTTCGTCCTCGTAGGGCCCCTCTTCCTCGCCGAACATCTCGTCGACTTGCAGACACAGTTCGGTCCAGCCGACTTCCTTGCGCCGTTTGTGCTCGCGGATGTATTCGCGGAGCAGGTTGCGGGCAAAGCCCATCAGCCAGGGCCGCAATTGGCAGCTCGTATCGAACTGGTCCATCGCCAGGTAGCACCGCAAGAACAAGTCTTGCGTCAGGTCCTCAGCATCCTGCGGCTGCAAGACCCGGGCGCGGAAATACCCGTACACCGCCCCCTGATGCGCTTCGATCAGCGCTTCGAAGGCGGAGCGGTCTCCGTCCTGCACGCGTTTGATGAGGGCAGCTTCGTCCAATGCGGCTAGCCTGACTGCAAAGCGGAAAACGCCAGGCGGCTGCGATGACGCCATGAGACTCGGCGCAGGGGAGAAGGCGGGCAGGCAGCCGTGCCTACGCCCCTGCCGCTGGGTTTCTGGCGGCCAGACTCGGCCGGCGGTTACTGCCGTCGCGGCAGCCAATCGCGCGGCCAGACGCAAGCCGGGCGTGGAAGGTTTGCGGGGTGTTGTGTGCGGGCTGTAGGAATAAAACTTCTCTGCGCCGATCCACGCGCGGCCTGTCCCAAGGGCTGGTTCTTGAGACAGCCCACGCGAGCTGGCCCGCCAGTGGCGGGGACGCCCCCCCATTGTCATTGATGGAGAACAGCCAGGCAACTCCCGCTTGGACGAAGCGGTCGTGGGAAATTCCCCGGTGGCGTGGCCAACTACGAGGTTCGCCGCACGCTCATCACGGGAAATGCCACGCAACGCGCAGCGGCAATCCGGCCGGCTTACTTTTTCTGGAACAGCTCGTCTTTGACGAACAACGGCCGGTATTCGTAGCCGCGGCTGGCAAACAGTTCGGCGGCCCCCTGTTGCCGGTCGACAATCGCCGCCATCAACACGACCTTGCCACCGGCGGCTTCCACGGCCTCGGCCGCCTTGAGCGACGAACCGCCCGAAGTGATCACGTCGTCGACAATGACCACCTTGGCATTCTCAGGCAGCTTGCCTTCGATCTGCTTCTGCATGCCGTGGTCCTTGGCTTTTTCGCGGACCCAGATGCCTTCCATGGGGCGGCCGTGCCGGTAGCAGGCCACCATGGTGGCGGTGACGATCGGCACCGCGCCCACTGCCAAACCGCCGACGGTGTTGCAGTCCACGTCCTTGAGCAAGTCCACCAGCGCTTCGCCGATGAGATAAGCGCCCTCAGGGCAAACGGCGATCATCCGGCCGTCGATGTAGTAGTTGCTCTTTTGGCCCGATGCCAGCGTGAATTCGCCTTCGCGGAAAGCCCGCTCGCGCAACAGAGCCAACAGTCGCGTGCGCAGTTCGGTGGAGTCCATGAGTCACTTGCTAGGGAAAGACGGCCGGAAAACCAACAGATCAAGCGTTGCCCCCCACCGCGACGTCAGCGGCCACGGCGGCGGGCGAGCCGTCCATTGTATCGGCCCGCGGCTGCCGCGGGAGGGTGGCGACCCAGAAGGCGATTGCGACCAGCGGGCATCCAACGCGCTACTTGGATGCTTCGGGCAGGGCATGCCGCTGGAAGAATTCCCAGATCACGTCGTTGGCGTCGATCTCCTCGCTGGAGCGGCCCAGGAAGCGCAGCGGCGCCTTGTGGCCTGGCCAGGTATGGCCGCCGCCGGCAATCCGGTACAGCACCACCTCGGCATCGCCCTGGCTGGGCGGGTAGGTCCAGCGGGTGACCACCGTGCCGTCGTCGTACCGGTCCGGCAGCGGTTCGATCACCGGCTCCGGGTCGCAGTGGTTCAACTCCACCCAGGTGGCGATCGTTTCGTCGACCGATTTGAACGCCACGAACGGCAAGATCTTGCGAGCCCGCTCGCTCACGCCTTCGTACGGCACGATCCAGTCCGACAGGCCATGGATCTGCAGCACCGGGACGGGCCGCGCCGGGCGGCAATCCTCGCGATCGAGCGTGAGCGTGCCACCCACGGCCGCAATGGCGGCAATGCGGTCGGCCATTTCCATCGCCAGGCGATGGCTCATCATGCCGCCGTTGGAAATGCCGCAACTGTAGATGCGGCGCCGGTCCACGCTGTAGCGACGTTCCAGATCGTCGAGCAATGCGCGGACGTAGGCCACGTCGTCGGCCAGATACTGGGTGACTTCCGGCGGCAGGTTGCCGGAGTTGAACGCGAGCATGGTCCCAGCAACGCCCATCCCGTTGGGATACACGACGATGAACCCGGCCTCGTCGGCCTTGTGATTCATGCCGGAAAAGCGGGCCATGATCCGGGCGTTGATCGCCGCGCCGTGGAACACCATTACCACCGGCGTCGGCTGGCCCTCGCGGTAACCGCGCGGCAGATGCACGTAGTAATCCCGCCAGAGATCGCCCACCTTGACCGCGTGGTTCTGCATGGCCGGTAGCCCCGGCAGCAACTGCAGCGACAGCGGCAACGTGTGAGCGACTGCCAAGAGCCGCTGGCCCTGCGATGCGTTCGCCGGGGCCGGCGGAACCTGCGTTACGACTGCCATCGCCACCATCGCCAGTTGCAACAGCATCGCGTGTGGTCCTTTTTTGGAAGAAGCTTCACCGGCAGACAAAGCCTGCATAGAACCCGCCGCCTCGACCACCTACATCGTACGTTCCGCGTGCCGCAGCGACTACACGGCGCATACCGCAACGCATGCTAAGCGTTCAGGCCGCCGGCATGTTGCACCAGCACGCGCACGGCGCCGCCCATGCCGTCGGGATCGAGCAGAAACGCCAATCGCTCATCTCGCCGGGCGCGGCGTGCCAGCCGCGGCACGTACGTCAGCATGAACTTGGCCTGCGTGGTGAGCGGCCCGGTGGCCATGCCCAATCGTTCGCCCCAGCGGATGAGGTCGGTGAAGTTGACATCGCAGGTGATGTCCTGCCGGCCGAAGTGCTGGTAGACCTCGTCGCCTTCGAACCGCTGCTGGTGAAAGTAAGCCCGCAGCGTGCCGTGCGGTCGGCGGTGATACAACGTTTCCACCGTATCACCATAGTCGATGGTGAGCATGCTCCCGCGTCGCCAGGCCGGCAGCCAGGTTTGCAGCCACTCATAGTAGGCCAGGTGCATCTCCACCTGCTGACCCAACCGTTGTCGCCAGGGCGAATCCCACAGGCTGGGCTGCGCCGCTGCCACGCGCTGTAGCGTCGCGGGCCGACAGGGACCCGGCACTTCGACCAGTTGCTCGCCCTCGGGCACCAGAAACACTTCCTGCCAGGTTTCGCCGTCGGAGCGAAACACGGCCGCCGGAAAGGCGTCGACCAGTTCGTTAGAGAAGATTAGCGCAGCGCCGCCGGCGGCTTCTACGGCCGCGGCCGGTTCCTGATGCCACTGCACGTGGTGGCCATGCAACCGCTGCTGCTGCACGGCGGTCAAATGCGGCGAGCTTTCGACGATGTGATAGGTCAGCCCGCGCCGGGCAAGCAGCGGCATCGACCGCAACACCTCGGCCGCCAGTTGCCCAGTGCCCGCTCCGATCTCGATCAGATGCCAGCGGCCGCGCCAGCCGGGGGCGACAACGTCGTTGCGATGCTGGGCTGCCCAGGCCGCAATGGCCCAAGCCAGAGCCGGGTGAAAGGTGGCTGCGGTGCTGAAGTCGCCCGCTGCGCGACCGACAGAAGCAGCACCACCGGCGCCATCGACACGACCGCCGCCGATGGCTGCCCGCCGGGCGTAATAGCCGTGCTGGGGATCGTGCAGGGCCGCTTGGAGGAAAACCTCGACCGGCAAGCGTCCTTGGTGTTCGTCCAGCAGTTCAACGAGTCGCGGATGCACGGCAGGTCGGGTGCAAAAGGGGAACAGCGGTGCTAAACGTAACGCGGCCAAGGGTTAAGCGTACAAGGCATCGACCAGCCCCCGCCAGGCGACACCACGCATGGTGGGGGGCCCGTTCTGATCCGTCGCGGCGCCGGCTGCCAACATAAGCTAGGTTTGCCAGTGGAGCTGTCACCTTGTGCCCAATGGCAAGGGTCCAGTGGGCTGCCGGTGGCAGCTGGCGGCGGAAGCCATCCATATCTTTGTTGTTCCTTCGACAATCATCGCCCAGGGCACTATGGGACCCATGTCGGACCTCAAAGTTGCTAATCCGCCAGAAGGAAGCGAATCCAAAGGCAACCTGCTGTCGCGGGTTAACGTGTTGTTGTTGTTGGTCGCGATCGTGCTGGGCGAATGCCTGATGGCTTACCTGCTGATCCCCTCGGAGAGCGAGGCCAAGGGCACGCTGGGGCTGCAAGCCAACGTGCAGCCGGCCTCCATGGAAGGTCCCAAGGATACGCCCGAAACCCATTCCTCGCTGGGGCTCGACCTGGTCGAAATCGACCTGGATTCGCACAGCATCACCGTGACCGACGCCGCCACCGGTTCGACCTGGCGGGTGGATTTCAAGCTGTATGGGCTGACCACCAAGGAGGACGAGCAGGAGCTGATGACGCTGCTGCCACGCGTCTCCAAGCGGCTTCGCGAACGCATCGATACGGTGATCCGCGAGTCCGATCCTAACGACTTGACCGAGCCTGGGTTGGGCTTGATCAAACGTAAGATTTCCGCGAAAGTCAACGAGGCGCTGGGCAAGCCGCTGTTGCGCGGCGTCGCTATCAACGATTTCTTTTTCTTCGAACACTAACGGCTCCGCGATAGCGGTGCTGTCCCCATCGACTTTTTCCGAGAACGATTGTCCCGGTGCCGGCTCAGGCGTTCGGCGCTGGGCGGAGAAATCTCCCCTGGCCGCGCAGCAGTAAGGAAGCCCTGCGCAGCGGGTGCGCCGCTCGCCATCGCTTGTTGTTTTGCGCGACCTTAAACGCTGGCAGGCATAACCATGGCAGACGAACCCATCGACCAGGATGAGATTGAAGCCCTGCTGCAGCAGGCCAAGCAGGGCGGTTCGGGACAGCCGCAAGCTTCGGCCGACGATGCCGCACGCACGCTGAATCAGGACGAGATCGAAACCCTGATGCGCGGCGCCGGCGGCAGCGCTGGCCAACCAGGTGCTGGCCAGGCCGATCCGGAAGGGGTGCTCGGCCAGCAAGAGATCGAACAGTTGCTCCAGCAGGCCAAAGCCGGCACGAAGGACACGGTCAGGCCCGCGGCCGCAGGCCCGCTAGCCCCCCCGCCTCCACCGCTGGCCGGCGATGGCATCTCCCCCGGCGATATCGAGTTTCTGCTGGATCAGGCCGAACAGGCCCTGGCCTCGGTCGATCAACCGCGGCAGGAAACGGTGCCGGGCCTCTCGGCCTTCCACTTCCCCGAGTTTCGCGGCGGCGCGGTCGCCCCGGCTCCGACGACCTTCGACCTCATCCGCGATGTGGAACTCGATCTGAAGATCGAGCTGGGCCGCACGCAGATGTACCTCGAGGATGTGCTGAAACTGCGCAAAGGCTCGGTGGTGCCGCTGGATAAACTGGCCGGTGACCCGGTCGACATCTATGTCAACGGCCGCCTGATCGCTCGGGGCGAAGTGCTCGTGCTCAACGACAACTTCTGCGTCCGCGTCAACGAACTGTTGGCCGCCCAGGAAGTAGTCGCCGGATAGGCGCCGCGCGATCCCTCACCAAGCCAGAAAGACACGCCACCGCGGGTAAACACTGCCCGCGGTTTTTTGATGCGTCTGGCTGATGCCGCTTGGGCGCGTGCGCCGGCGTCGATGCAGTAGCCCTGAATGACACGCGGGGAGCGTTTCGGCCGTCCGCCAAGAACAACAGCGGGGAGGTCAGCATCTGCTGCACCTCCCCGTTGATAGGATTCGTCGCTAACGTGGTTTGCCGTGTGGCCGGTCTGCGGTTACCGCATCGGCAACTCGCCCACGATGTTTACGTCGTACTCCTTGCGCAATTGGCTGCTCCATTCGCGTTGCAGCTCCATCATGTCCGGCTGAGCGGCGTTGGCGTAGTTGGTCAGCGGCGTGGCAATGAAGTTCTGGTGGGCAATGAACGGCGTGATGCGCTGGCCCGACCGCACGTACGACGAGCCGCGGACGTGCATCACGTACACGATGGTCTGCGGGGCGTTGTACGCCACACCATACTCGCCATCCTGCAGGCCAAAGAGCGTCAGACGCAGCTCGCTGCCGGGGTTCTTGAACTCCTCAGGCAGCGGCGTCCACTCCAAGCCCGAGCCGCCAAACTGCATGAACGACGGCTGCATCATCGTCATCGGCTCGAGCTCCACGCCCGAGTTGCCATCGAACGAAAGCTCGGTGAGCCGCTTGTTTTCCTTGCGGGCCTGCTCTTCCAGCTCCTGGGCCTTTTCCATGGCCAGCTTGCGAGCGTTGACCAGCTTCCAGGCGGCCACCACCTGGTCGCGCACCTGCTGCATGCTCTCCGGCGTATATGACTGCTGCTCGTTGACCTTCCAGAACAGGTAGTAGTTGCGATCGAGCTCGGTCGAACGCGAAATGCTCGAATCAAACAGGGCGCTGCGGCGGAACGGCTCGCCGATGTCGCGGGCGTTGAACGGCAGCTCCACGTCGGGCACCACCGACACCAGCAGGCTCTTGCCCAGTTCGGTGTCGCGCAGTTCGGCGAGCGTGAGCATCTCGGTGGGCGGCACAATCTTGTAGCCGCTGCTTTCGACGCCGGGCCGGATGGTTTCGAGAACCTTCTGTTCCAGGTCCTTGCGGATCGCGTCCAGTTCCTTGGAATCCTGGCCGTACCGAAGGTCGGCTTCACGCCACTCTTCGGTGTACTTGTTCATCAGGTTGTGAAGCTCACGCAGGCCGACGGAAACGCCGGGGCGGCCGTCCAGAATCCACTGCTCGGCCCGTTCCTGCGCCAAGCGGTTACGGATCTCGTCCTTAACCCGCCACAGCGGCTCGAACTCGGGAGGCGCGCCGCCGTGCAGTTGCGGAATGGTGACCAGTTCGCGGACAATTTCTTCCCGCGTGCGGCGGTCGGGCAGCGGCTCGCTCGAGGTGCTTTGTTGGCCTTCCTGAGCCGCAGGCGCCGCATCCTGGGCCGGCTGGTTCTGCGCCGGTGCCGAGAGCGACGGCTGATTGTCGGCCGGCTGCTTGTCGGCTGCCGGGGCCTCGGCCGCAGGCTTCTCGTCCTGCTCCTGGTTCTCGGCTCCGTCGGCCCGGTACGCTACCAGGTACGTGCGGCCGACGGCCTCGTCACGCTGGGCGGCACCTTCGCCCTGGGGCGCGTTGCCCTCGCCGTCCTTGGTGGCGCCGGCATCGCGGCGGACCGGCGGCGAAACCAGTTCGCGCGGGTCTTCCAGCGGCGCGACTTCATCGCGGAACGGGTTGGGGAACAGCGACTTGTTCTTGTCGTAATACTCCTGAATCTCTTCGTCAGTGATGGTTTCGCGGACCTTCTCCACCATCGCGTTGTAGTCAGCCACCACGTACTGGAAGCTGGCACGCTGCGGCTGGGTGAAGCCCGGCGTTGGCGACAGCGGATCGGCCATGAAGTTCTGGTATTGAGCGAAGAACCGCTGCAGCTCGGCGTCGCTGGGCGTGGGCACCTTGTCGGTGAAGGCCGACACCGGCACGGCCAGCACTTCGGCCTCGATCTGGCGGTGCACCCGCTGGAACAACCGCCAACGCTCGGCCGGGGTCCAGGCCGAAACGCCGTAGAAATACTGGTTCTGCAACCACTGGGCCTGGAGTTCCGGCCGCAGGGCCGCGAAAAGCTGGGTCTCGGTCACCTGGGCCATATCCAACGCCCGGCGAATCTGCTCGGGGGTCAGCGGGCCCAGCTCCGCGAGAAAGTCGTTGATGACCTCGTCGCCGACCACCATGCCCAACTGCTCGGCCTTGTGCGACATCAGGTACAGGTCGATCAGGCTTTCCGGATCAGTGGGCCCAAAGCCTTGGGGCGAACCGGTCAGGGCATACAAGAAGGTGTTGGCGATCGAGCGCGAGCGCTGCAAGGCAGCCAGGGTCGAACGGCGGATATTGCCTGCGCTGGTCTCCACCACAACCGCGTTATCGCCAGCAGGCCCGCTGGGGTTGCCCAGCATGTCGGCCAACACGAAGGCGACCATCAACAGGACGCACAGCAACGCCAGGAAAGTTTTTTGGTGCTTGCGAAAACGCTGAAAAGGGCTGCTGGCCATAACTTGCTGCTATCGGTTGGGGAGCTTACCGAGCTGAGTCCATTCCTTGACAGCCGCCGTGACAGAACAGTAACAGTGGGCGGCCCTGTCCTTCTGGCGAAACCGCGGTGATTGTAGGGATAGCAAGGGTTAATGCAATCCCAACTAGCAGTGTCGCAGGTTGACGCAAGCTGTCAATCTGCTTGACCGGCCGCACCCCGGACCGCTAAGGTCCCCCCATTCCCGGTAATCGGACCCCGCGTCGGGCAACAACGTAAGCAGGCGGTAAGCCACGACCGATAAGCTGAGCTATAAGCAAGCAGCGGCAAGCCGTGCCGGCAGCTCCCAGCCGAGCAGTAAAGATAGCCAGGCTGCGCAAAACTGGCAGACGGGAGAAGCCTGCACCCGCAACCGCGCTACCCTGGCCCAAAGCGCCCAGGCCCGTGATCAGGTTCGCGGCGGCCGGCGCGCCAGAAGCCGCGGCTCGTGGATTTCCCCCCCGGGAAGCGATTGGGGGAGACAACCCGGCGTAAGATTGGCGCACACCATAATATTAGCGCCCTCTCACGAGGACGCTCATGACAGCGCTCGCCGCCCCCTACACCCAAGGTGCCAGGGGTCGGCCGACAAGATATTCATTTGGCTAACTGACCAGGGCAGTCCTCCGCTTTCGGCGTTCGATTCGATTGATACCTCGCGGCTTTTTCCCACTCCCCAGTCAACTTGAAGGGGAAAGCCGCCTCGCGACCCATCCGGCCGAAGTGGAAGCTCCCGATGATCCTCCCCACGTGGCAACCTCATGGCTGAAAAGAACGAGCAGCGGACCGGCAAACCCCTGGTCATCGTGGAATCGCCGGCCAAGGCCAAGACGATCAGCAAGTTCCTAGGGCAGAACTTTGTCATCGAGGCCAGCATCGGCCATATCCGCGACTTGCCCGAGAACAAGAAACAACTACCGGCCAAGTACCAGAACGAGCCTTGGGCCTACCTGGGCGTGAACGTCGACAGCGACTTCGAGCCGGTGTACGTGGTCACGCCCGACAAGCGGGAGCAGGTCAAAAAGCTCCAAAACCTGGTCAAGAACGCTCCCGAGCTCTACCTGGCGACGGACGAAGACCGCGAAGGGGAAGCCATCAGTTGGCACCTCAAGGAGGTGCTCAAGCCGACCATCCCGGTGCGACGGATGGTGTTCCACGAAATCACGGCCGACGCCATCCGCAAGGCGCTGGCCAGCCCTCGCGGCATCGACGACGCCCTGGTCCGCGCTCAGGAAACTCGCCGAATCCTCGACCGGCTCTACGGTTACGACGTTTCGCAACTGCTCTGGCGTAAGCTGGGCGGCATCGCCAAAAGCGCCGGCCGCGTGCAAAGCGTGGCGGTGCGGCTGATCGTCGAGCGCGAACGCGAACGCATGCGGTTCACGGCCGCCACGTACTGGGATCTGCTGGGCACCTTCGCCAAGCAGCAATCGAGCGATGCCCCGTTCGCCGCGCCGCTGGTCCGAGTGTCCGGCAAGCGCATTCCTTCGGCCAAAGATTTTGATCCGGCGACCGGCAAGCTCGTCGAGCAAGACGTGCTGCTGTTGGACCAGGCGGGCGCCGAAGCGCTGGTCGAGCGGCTCAAGGACAGCGAGTTTGTCGTCCAGTCGCTGGAGGACAAGCCGTACACCTCCAAGCCGTACCCACCGTTTACCACTAGCACGCTCCAGCAAGAAGCCAACCGCAAGCTGCGGTTCACGGCCCGGCGGACGATGCAGGTGGCCCAGAACCTGTATCAGAACGGCTATATCACCTACATGCGTACCGACTCCACGGCGCTCAGCGATGAGGCCGTGAATGCCGCCCGGCAACTGGTCGAAGCCCAATATGGCCGCCAGTACTTGCCGGCGCAGCCCCGCGTTTACACCACCAAGGTGAAAAACGCCCAGGAAGCGCACGAAGCCATTCGCCCGGCAGGCACTACGTTCCGCATGCCGGAATCGCTCCGCGGCGAACTGAACGACGACGAATTCAAGCTGTACGAGATGATCTGGAAGCGGACGGTCGCGTGCCAGATGGAGAACGCGCGCGGCCGCCGGATCACCATCACCATCGCCGCCAAGACACGCGACGGCGAAGAAGCGATCTTCCAGGTGGGCGGCAAGACGATCGACTTCCCCGGCTATCTCCGGGCGTACGTCGAAGGTTCTGACGACCCGCAAGCCGAACTGGCCGACCAGGAGATCGTGCTGCCCGACGTGCAGGTGGGCGATCGTCTCGATTGCCAGTCGCTGCTCCCCAAGAGCCACACCACGCAGCCGCCGGCCCGATATACCGAAGCCACGCTGACCCGCACGCTGGAACAAATGGGCATCGGCCGGCCCAGCACGTACGCATCCATCATTGACACCATTCTGAACCGCAACTACGTGTTCAAGCGGGGTAACGCCCTGATCCCGACGTGGACGGCCATGGCGGTGATCAACCTGATGGAGCGTTACTTCGAAACACTGGTTGATTACAGCTTTACGGCCAAGCTCGAGGACGAGCTGGACGCCATCAGCCGCGGCGAAGCCGGGCACGTGGAATACCTGCGGCGGTTCTACTTTGGCGAAGGCCAGAACGCCGACCACCTTGGCCCCGAAGGCGGTCTGAAGCACCAGGTCGAAAGCAAGCTGGGCGAGATCGACGTCCGCGCCGTCTGCCAGTTCCCCATCGGCAAGCCCGAGGAACTGCGCGAGGGCGAAGAACCGATCTATGTCCGCGTCGGCCGGTATGGACCGTTCCTCGAGCAAGGCGACCGCCGCGGCACCTTGCCCGACGACATCGCCCCCGATGAAGTCACGCTGGAAAAAGCCCGGCAACTGCTCGACCAGGCCCAACGCGGCGAGGAGCCGCTGGGCTTCTGCCCGGAAACCGGCAAGCCGGTGTTCCTCAAGCAGGGGCGGTTCGGACCGTACGTGCAGCGCGGCACTTCGGAAGACGAGGAAAAGCCGCAAAACGCTTCGCTGCTCAAGGGCATGGACCCGGCGGAAGTAAACCTGGAGACGGCGCTCAAGCTGCTCCAGTTGCCGCGTGAGCTGGGCCCGCACCCCGAGGACGGCCAGCCGATCGTGGCCCACAACGGCCGCTTCGGCCCTTATGTGAAATGGGGTAACGAGTCGCGCAGCCTGCCGCCCGATCTATCGCCGCTGGACGTGACGTTGGAGCAGGCGGTGGAACTGCTGTCCAAGCCCAAGGCCGGACGCCGCAGCTTCAGCCGCGCTCCCAAGGAGCCGCTCAAACAGCTTGGCGAGTCACCCATTACCGGCCAGCCGGTTCAACTGCTGGAAGGCCGCTACGGTCCTTACGTGACCGACGGCGAAACCAACGCTTCGCTGCCCAAGGATGTCTCGCCCGACGACCTGACCATGGAACGGGCGCTGGAGCTGCTGGCCGAGCGCGCGGCCAAGGGCACCACCAAGGGCAAGAAGAAAGCGGCCAAGAAGGCAGCCAAAAAAACCGCCAAGAAAAAGACCACCAAGAAAGCGACCAAGAAGAAGAGCAGCTAGCACGTGCGGCGTCGCGCTGCGCTCGCGAGCACGACGCCGCCGGTTGTCTGATCGTTCGCCTGGAAAACGCGCAAGCGTTCTCTAGCGCCGCAGCGTGCCGTCGCCGGCGGCCAACCGCATTTGGTTGGAAACCCAGCGCTGCCAGTCCGCCTCCAGGGCGCTCAGGCTGCTGTAGCCGTAATGGCGACGCGCGGCCGCATCCCAGTTGCCGCCGGCACCGTCGACCGCGAATTGCAGGAACGTGCCGCGGCTACCCCGGGCAAACAGGAACTCGGCGAGCGAACAACTCACCGTGTATGCGGTTTGATCGTTCGCCGGAATCAACTGGCGATCCAGCACGCTCCGCAATTGCGGATACTGGCCGCTGAATGCCATGTCGGCCAGGATGCGCCGCCGCACGGCGCGCACCGCCGCGTCGTCTTCCAGCCCTGCGCAACCTTCCTGGGCAAACGCCGGCAAACGCTCGCCAAACTTGGTCGCCAGGATGCAATGCAGCAGTTCGTGCGCGAGCGTCGCGCCGCAGGCTAACTGTTCGCTGGTCTTGAGCCAGATGATGTGATGCGTGCGGTGCGGCCGCTTGAGCGGCAACATCGCCGCATGGTCTTCGTCGGGCGAAATGCGCACGTGAATGATGACCGGGCCTTCGCCCTCGGGCAGCGTGTGGCCGAGCCACGCCTGGGCGAGCTGCACGCGGTACTGCTCGGCATGGCGAAGCACGTCCTCCGCGATGCGGTGATCCGGCGCGTGGACGATGAAGTTGGCACTGCTGGCCAGGCCAATGTCGGCAGGCGCCGCGGCAACCAATGCGGCGCACAAAAGCAGAGTCGCTTCCATGCTGTGGGGCCCTCCTTGGTGGAGGGTTGAATGTGGCCGATTCGCCCGCGCCGAGTCAATCGCGAAAGCGGCCCGCCGAAGAATTCCGCCGAAAAATCACCCTGCCTGCGCTACCCCAGCGGGGAATGCGGCGATTGAAGCGCGACAAAACGTCGGAGAGCGACGAAGGAAAACAATGCGGAGCAACCGCAGATGCGATGGCAGCGCGCCGCCCGGCTTCGAAGCGCTGAAGCTGGATCGCGCTAAGCCAAGAAACCGGCGAACGAGGGGCTACGCCGGCTGAGCGCAAAATAATAGGCGAAGTCGTTTGGATGAGCAGCCGACTTCGCCCGAAAGAACATAGAGCTAAGTATGATGCTTTAGTTATAGCCGCTGCCGTCGTTGTTGCAAGAGCAACTGCACAAAAATCGCACGCCGATCGCGAGCTGTGATTCATACGCCATACGGCCCTGGGGAAAGCCCCCATAAAGCGATGGCTGGTGGCTCACGTCGCGAAGCTGCTCCGCACTCCCAAGGCACCACGCAAGCGAATACCTTGCAAGCACTTAGAGATTGAACGGGGTTGCCCCAGAAGGTTCCCTGCAACGGTGCCACCGCCTGGGCAGTTTGCCGGGCATCTGCCGACAGCCGTCGGTTAGCACGGCAGTCGGTCGACTGGCCCCTGGTGATGAAAGGGCGGCCTTCGCGCATCTAACCATCGTGGGCATCGGTCGCCACGGGCGGCAGCAATCGGTTGTTGCCGCGTGCAAAAAGCGGCGTCTTTCCACGGGGAGTCGGATATGAGCACGTTTACGCGGTGGATGGTTGGTCTGGTTTTGTGTGCGGTGGGTGGTAGCGCTGCGCTGGCTCAGCCACCCGCACAGCCACCTGCTGCGGCGCCGCGCGAGGCAAACGCCGTTCGCCCGCCCGTGCAAAGCCGCCATTACTCACGGCACACGTTCACCGCCGACGATGGCCGCAAGCTCGACTACTGGCTGATGACGCCGGCCACCATCGAACCGGGCAAGAAATATCCGCTGGTCCTGGCGCTGCACGGCCGAGGCGGCAACACCACGGCGGCAGCCGTGCTGGCCAGCGATGCCATGCGGTCAGAGTATCCGTGTTTTGTGCTGGCGCCGGCTGTTGGACGCGAGCAGGTTTGGGCGTTGCCCACCGACTTTGCCCGGTTGCGGGGCGAGGCCATGTTGCCCGTCGTCTTGGCGGCCCTGGCTCAGGTGCAACAGCAGCACCCGATCGATGCCGATCGGATCTACGTCACCGGGCAATCGATGGGCGGGTTTGGCACCTTTGGCGCGTTGGCGGCCAGCCCCGAGACGTTTGCCGCGGCGATTCCCATCTGCGGCGGTTGGCGTCCTGACGATGCGGCCAAGATGAAAGACGTACCGATCTGGATCTTCCACGGCGATGCCGATCGCACGGTACCGGTGGAGCGCAGCCGCGTGATGGTCGAAGCGCTCAAAGCGGCCGGCGGCCAGCCCAAGTACAGCGAGCTGAAAGGCGTCGCTCACGCCAGTTGGGGCCCGGCCTACAACGATCCGGCGACCTGGAAATGGCTGTTCTCGCAGCGGCGGCAACCGCGGTAGTTGCCCGCCCCCTGCACCCTTGAATCCCCGCCTGGCGTGTGGAACACTAGAGCCTTAAAAATCGTGCCGAAGCGGCCAAGACCAGGCCCAAAACCGGTGTCTGCCCCGTCCTTCTCCGGCCGTTCATTCCGCAACCCGACGCCCTCCCTCTGTTAGCGAGCCTGCCATGCGCACCAACCCCGTGAAGGAGAAACTTCGCAACGGCCAGCCCACCTTCGGCACCTGGTTGTCGCTGGGCGATTTGTACGCCACGCGGGTGATGGCCCGGGTTGGTTTCGACTGGCTCACGCTGGACATCGAGCACTCGCCGATCGACTGGTCGCAGGCGGCCATGATTTTCGCCTGCATCGCCGACGCCGGCTGCGTGCCGCTGGCCCGGGTTCCCAAGGGGAATCACGATTACATCAAGCGCGTGCTCGACGCCGGCGCCTGGGGCATCGTGGTGCCCATGGTCGATACGGTCGAGCAGGCCAAGATCGCCATCGCTGCCGCCAAGTACCCGCCCGAAGGCAACCGCAGCCTGGGCGGCGGCATGCAGTTCATGAACTTCGACGCCACGCCGAGCGACTACTTCCGCAAGGCCAACGACGAAATCCTGGTAATCCTCCAGACCGAAAGCCCCACCGGCGTGGAAAACGCCGAAGCCATCTACTCGCTGCCCGGCGTGGATGCGATCTTTGTCGGTCCGGTCGACCTGCGGGCGAACATGCGCGGCAAGGACTGGAGCGAACCCAGCAATGAAGAGTTCGAAGCGATGCTCCAGCGGGTGGTCGACGCCGGCAAGAAGGTTGGCACGCCCACGGGCATGCACGTGCAAGATCCCGAATCGGCGCTGCGGCGTGCCGAGCAGGGTATGCAGTTCATCGCCATCGGCAGCGAACTGAAGATGATGACCAACAAGGCCCAGGAAATCCACGCTGCCCTGACCGGCGCCAAGGCCAAGGAAATTGCCCGGTACTAAGCCGGCGGCAACAACAAGCCCCGCTGCATTGCGGCATGGCCCCGGGGCAAGAGTGGTGGCCGTAACAAGTGGCGTTGCGCACTCGGCTGCGGAAGCCTTCGCCGCTGTTTGCCCTTTTGGTCCTGCCCCTGCCGACTCATGCCTGATCATGTCGCGATTCGGATTGCCTGCGTGGCCGTGGCGGGAGCGGTCGGAGCGCTAGCACGCTGGGGCCTTTCGCGGTTCGTGCAGCGCATGGCAGGTACGGGCTGGCCGTATGGCACCTTGGCGGTGAACGTGCTGGGCTGCTTTTTCTTTGGGCTGGTGATCGCCGCCTTCCGTGACCGCGTACCGGCCGATAGCCCCTGGCGGCTGCTGCTGTTGACCGGCTTTGCGGGGGCCTTTACCACTTACAGCACGTTTGCCTTTGAATCGTGGCAACTGGCGGCCGACCGCCATCTGCTGGGCGCGGCGGTGAATGTGGCCCTGCACCTGGTACTGGGTCTGGCCGCCGTGGGGCTGGGCCTGCTGGCAGGACGAATCTTCCAGTAACTGGCCACTTTGGACGCGTGCCCCGTTCGCGTGCCGCGATGGCGCGGCCCCACCGTAGGCTCGACGTCGCACAGCGTCCTCCCCACGTCGCATGCCCCGCGTCCTACGCTCCTAGAGGGGGCCGAC
>CALBRZ010000129.1 GCA_937927735.1 uncultured Planctomycetales bacterium | reverse complement strand
AAGCCCGAACCGAAGAAGGAAGAACCCAAGCCGGCTCCAAAGGCTGACGACGCTGTCCCGGCTCCCAAGGCTGAGGAACCCAAGAAGGAAGAGCCCAAGGCTGAGCCTAAGAAGGAAGAGCCTGCTGCTGCCCCGAAGCTCGAAGCTCCCAAGACCGAGGAGAAGAAGGCTGAGGAGCCCAAGGCCGAGGAAAAGCCCCAAGAGGCTAAGCCCGAAGCCAAGGAAGAAAACAAGGACAGCCAAGGCTAGTCCGGCGGCCGGGCCTATCCAACGGCCGGCTAACCACGACTGATCACGACGCCTGCCGGCCCCGTCGCCGGCAGGCGTCTTTGTGTTAAATACCCCCGCATTCTTTTTCGGCGGCCGGCGTCCTTCTCAGTTGAAGTGAGCCGGCGACCGCTCCCACGGACCTCCCCCGCACTCTCCCCGCAGGAACCATTCATCATGGCCAAGGTGTTGATGATCGTCGGCGATTTCGTCGAAGACTACGAAGTGATGGTGCCGTTCCAGATCCTGGAAGCGACCGGCCACACCGTCCACGCCGTCTGCCCCGGCAAGAAGGCAGGCGACGTGGTGGCCACCAGCATCCACGATTTTGAAGGTCAGCAGACCTACAGCGAGAAACGCGGCCACAACTTCCGGCTCAATGCCACGTACGCGGAAGTGAACCCTCGGCAGTACGATGGGCTGGTCGTGCCCGGCGGCCGCGCTCCGGAGTACCTCCGGCTCGACGAAAGCGTGCTGGACATGGTGCGGCACTTCTTCGAGGCCGAGAAGCCGGTGGCCGCCATCTGCCACGGCCCGCAGATTCTGACCGCCGCCCGCGTGGTCAATGGCCGCCACTGCACGGCCTACCCGGCGGTGCGGCCCGAGTTGGAGCTGGCGGGCGCCACCTGGGTGGAACCAAGCGCCGGCTTCGATAACGCCCATGTCGACGGCAACCTGGTGACGGCTCCCGCCTGGCCGGCGCACGGCGCCTTCATGAAGGCTTTCCTCGAACTGCTCGACAAGGCGGCCAAGTAGCGATTGCCGCCACACGCTACGGCCAATGCGACGCGCGGACGACGTCGCACGTTCGTCCGGCTTTAGCGGCGTGCATGCACGGCTTTGGCCAACCGCTGCATTACAAACTCGACCGCTGGCAGCAGCCCGTCGAACACGGCGTCGGCCTGGCAGCGGTCGTCGTTTTCCCACTGCGCACCGTAGCCGGTCCGGACCAGAATCGAAGTCGCTCCGGCGGCTCGTCCCAGGTCGATATCGCACGGCTTGTCGCCGATCACAAAGCTGGCCGCCAGCGCGATGTTCCAGGCCGCGGCGGCTGCCTCGACCATGCCGGTTGCCGGCTTGCGGCACTGACAACCATCGGCCGCCTGGTGAGGGCACACGTAAAGGTCATCGAGCTTGGCCCCCTCGGCCGCAAGCAGCTCGACCATCCGCTGGTGGACGCGTTCGACCGCGTCCATGCCGAAGTAGCCTCGGGCGACGCCCGACTGGTTGGTCACCACGATCACCGGCACGCCGGCCTGGTTCAATCGCCGCACGGCCTCCCCCACGCCCGGCAGCAGTTCCACCTGGTCGGGATCAGACAGGTAATGCCGTTCGGCGATGAGCGTGCCGTCGCGATCGACGAACACGGCCGGGCGTGGAGCCACGCCATCGGCCCACTGACGGTTCAACACGTGCCGCATCTCCAACCGGGGAGCGAAAGCCACAGCCGGCAAGCCAACAAAGCAGTTGGCCGATTCTCCCCCAAAGCCGCCGCGCAGGGCAAGGCCAAGTGCGTTGCTCGCCCGGCGATGGCACCTACTGCCCGGCGGGGTTACTTGCCAAACCAGGGCTCGCCCGGCTTGGCGTACTCCCGGGCAACATCTTCGTTCAGTTCGCAGCCCAGGCCCGGCGTTTCGTCCAGGTAGACGTAACCGCTTTCGATGAGTGCCTGGGGACGATTCGGCCGACGGATAAGTGCATCCCAGAACGGCACATCGGCCCCGTGGAACTCCAGGGCGACGAAGTTGGGCAGCGTGATGCACACGTGCGCGGCCGCCACCACGCCCAGCGGCGAAGCAATGTTGTGCGGAGCGAAGCGGATGCCTTGCAGCTCGGCGAGCTCGCCGATGCGTTTGGCCTCGAGCATACCGCCGCACTTCTGCACGTCGGGGGCAACCAGATCCACGGCGCGATTGACCACCAGGTCCCAGAAACCGTGGCGGCGATTGAGGTTTTCGCCCGTCAGAATGGGCGCCGGCGAACCAGCCCGCAAGTCGGCCATATCGCGCCAGTTTTCCGGCGGGCATGGGTCTTCGATCCACATCAGGTTGTACGGCGCCAGTGCCCGACTGATCCGCAAGGCATCGCTGGGCGAAAACCGCCAATGGCAATCCACGGCCAGATCCACATTAGGCCCCGCCCCCTGCCGCGCCGCGGCCACACACGCGGCCATGGTAGCGATCTCGGCATCGGTGATTGGCCGCAGCAGTTCCTCGCCGGTGTAGGTGATGATGGAGTCGATATCGAACTTCATCGCGGTAAAACCGGCGGCCACCATCTGCTCGGCCCGGCGGCGGTACATTTCCGGCTCGTAGCGTTCTTCCCGCTCGTCGCCCTCCGGCACCAGGGCGGCCAGCCACTTGGGCCGGCGCTCGATGAGCATGGGCCCCCAGCTTTCGAGGTTGTCGCCGGCGTGGCAGTCGGCATAGATCCGCACGGCCGGGTGCATCTTGCCGCCCAGCAGTTGGTAACACGGCACGCCGTAGATCTTGCCCACCAGATCGAACAGGGCCGTTTCGATGCCGCTCACCGCGTTGTACAGGTAGCCGGCCACAGCGCCGGCTCCGGAGCCTTTGCGCCATAGCATGCGAGCCAGGCGATCGATCTCGCGCGGGTCGCGGCCAATCAGCAATGGAAACATCTCGGCCAGCGCGGCGGTCAGGCCCGGGGCAAAAAAGCACTCGCCGGTCCCGTACGTGCCGTCCTCGGTTTCGATGCGGACGAACGTGTAATCGTAGTTGGCTTCAACAACGGCTGTCGTACAGCGGGCGATCTTCATGGCGTGTGGATCCGGCTAATCCTGGAGCTGGTTTGATGAGGGATGCGGCAGCGCCCGTCGCGGAGCCAAACCGCGGAGACGAGCCGCAACATCGCCGTAAGATGGCGGCTGGAAAGCCAGAAGTCAAAAATGCTGCGACTATTAGCGCAGCAACGTGCCCGCCGCCTAAAGTACCGGTTGATCCAGGAACAGCTTTTTTGCGAGGATCGGGCGGCACAGCGTCACCGCCCTTGCAGTACCAGAGAACCACCGATGAACCATTTCGCCGCCATCTTTGCCAGGCCCGGTGTCACCCTCCCGCTGATCGGCATGCTGCACGCGCCGCCGCTGCCGGGCTCGCCGGGATTTCAGGGCGATTTGCAAGCGATCACCGACCGCGTGCTGCACGATGCCCAAGCACTCGCCGAGGGCGGGGCCGATGCCCTGATGCTGGAAAACTTTGGCGACGTGCCGTTCTACCCAGGCCGCGTTCCGGCGGAAACGGTTGCCATGCTCACGGCGCTGGCCGTAGCAGTACGTCAGGCATGTCCTTTGCCGCTGGGCATCAACGTGCTGCGAAACGACGGCCTGAGTGCCCTGGCAGTTGCGGTGGCCAGCGGCGCGCAGTTCATCCGAGTAAACATCCTGTGCGGCGCGCGGCTAACCGACCAGGGCATCATCCAGGGCATCGCGCACGATCTGCTGCGTCTGCGGCGTCAGCTTGCCGCGGAGCATGTGGCGATCTTGGCCGATGTCGACGTAAAACACTCGGCCGCCTTGGCGCCCCGGTCACTTGAAGAAGAAGCCCGCGACCTAGTCGAACGCGGCCAGGCCGACGCGTTGATTGTTTCTGGCGGAGCCACCGGCGATGCGTCCGATCCCGACCACCTGGCGCAAGTGTGCGTCGCGGTTCCTGGTACTCCGGTGCTGGTTGGCAGCGGCGCAACGGTGGAGAATGTTGCCACGTTTGCTCAAGCCGCCGGGTTCATCGTCGGCACGGGGCTGAAACATGGCGGCCGCGTCCATGCGGCAATCGACGTGGACCGCGTGGCCGCATTTCGCGCTGCACTCGATCGGCTGCCGCCCCGGTAAAGCGTTTGGGGCGGCAGCCGTGGGACACCGGCTGGGGTGCTTGGGCCTCTGCCCTACGCGGCCGGCTTGCTGGCGCGTTTGGCAGGCTGGAGCCAGTTGCGGATCTGGTTCAGATCGTCCTCCCAGGCTTTGCCCAGGCGGCGATCACAGAAGGCGGCAAACATCAGGTCGAGCGTTTCGCCCAACCCACGCAAGGCTTCCACGCGGTCTTCGCGCAGATCGGAGTCGCCCAGGCGAATCTTCGCGCCGCTCACGGCGAACGTTTCGGCCTGCAGGGCCAGATCGTACTGCTGATCGTGCCGCACCAGGGTCAGACCGGCCCGGCGCGGGAGCTTCCCGGAACGCAGCGCCAGCTCGGCCTCGGGCAATTGGATCGGCGAGGCCGCCGAGAGCGTGTCCTTACCGTGCTCGCCGCGCGGACATTCCAGCCCCAGCGTGCGGGCGAACATGAAGGTCACTTCCGACTCGTCGGGCAGCGAGAGCGTATCGCCCTCGGTGGCATAGCGCCACCACAGCCACAGCAGAAACTCGTTGCCCAGGTAGTCGACATTGTTCGACTGCCCGTTCCACCAATAGATCTCGCCGGTACCGTCCTGGTGGAAGATCGAAGGTTCCACCGCGTGGTAGGCATCCTCACGCTCGTGCTGGCTGGCAAAGTTGGCCGCCAGCTTGCCCGAGGTGATCCAGTTCAGCTCCAGCTCGAACGCCTGCTCCATCAACTCCACGCACAACCGGCAGGCTTCGCTGCTGGAGCTGCCCACGTACAGGATGCCTTCGCGGGTGTCCCACAACATCGGCACCTGCTGCATGCGGCGGAAGCGGCCGCTGGCGGCTTCATCGGCACAGCGGGCTTCGACGGCCTCGTTGGCCTCTTGCCGCTGGGCCTTGGTGGGGCGGCTGCCAGGCGAATCGGCGGTGAGCTGGGCCAGTTCCAGTTGGAGCCAGGCCTTGCGAATCGCCGCGGGCACCTGGTTGGTGTCGATGCGGACACCAAAGTGCAGGGCGTCGTCGATGACGTTCTTGCCCCACTCAAAGTTCAGGTCCAACAGATGCTCGCCCGCCAGAAAGCCGACGGCGGGTTCGTCCGGCGACGGAGCCGATACCTGGTCGATCGCCAGCCGCTGGAGCGTTTCCAAGTGCTCTTCGGTCAGCGTGACCGATTCGCCTTCGACCCAGTACCGTTGGAAGGTGCTGCTGCCGGAGAGAAATCCCATGCGTGGTTCCTGTACGCGCAGACGATTGGATGGGAACGGAGGTAACGGTCTTGCGGCGTGCGCTGCCGGCTGTAGCTCCCGGAGCGCACCCACAAAGCCAGAACGTTATCGACCGCGTGCGGCTGGGCCATGACCCCGGCCGCGAACCGGCGACAATCTTTACCTGAGCCGCGTGTGCGGCAGCCGCGGCGGCGCCGGACGAACTGCTACGGCTGACATCGAACAGCAGCCCAGCTTGGGGGATGAATGAAGAGCGGATCAGAAAACGCGTTCGATGGTACGCGTCGTACGCACCCCGGGGCTATTGAAACTCTTGCACCGCCCGCTCAATCGACAGATGAAGCAGTCTGATGAACTGGAGTCCCTGGGGACTTCGTAAGAGCTGCTGCGGGATAAAACTCCAGTCCAGCGGCGAGTGCAAAACCTGGCCGGCGTCCTCCCAGGGAGATTCGCAGTTCTCGGGCCGCTGCCCGTTGCGATCGTCGGCCGGTTTGGGCAGTTCCTCGCCCAGCAGCCATCCCTGGGGCAGCTTCAACGCATCGGATTGAATCCGCGCAAACTCTTCGGGAGTGAGCTCGACAATGACCGAGGGATACGGAATCCCACCGGCCGGATCAGGGCCAAAATTGATCGGCATCACGCCCGCGGGGACCGTGTGCTCGTTGACTTCCAACAGCTTGATCGGTTCGCTGGGCTGCACCTCCGCCTCGGCTTCACGGGTGAGACGAATGATCTTCTGCAGCCCGGCATCAGCGCGGTAGTGCATCTCGGCCAATACCTCGGCGAACCGGGCCTATTCGCTGGCCAACTGGTCCTTCCCGTGGAGCACGCTTCGTTTCATGCTGCCGCAACGAGGGCAAGGGTGCGAACTTTCCTCGGACGAGAGCCAGCGGCCGCAATTGTCGCAGCGAACGGCGGTTATTGGTCGTACTCCTTCGTTGCCCTGCTCGAACTCCGGCGTACATTAGCCGACAATCCGGTGGTCCACCCGCACCGTGCCACCGAACGCGTCGAGGAAAGCTCCTCGCGGCATTCTACCTATCGGATCAGCCACACGACGCATCCTCGCGGTGTGTCCTTCCCCCCGGCGCTGCCATTCGCGCTTTGCCTTGGTTAGACTGGTGGCCACGCCGCGCCTGCTCGCCTCAAGGGAGCGCTGCCGCGTGTTTGCCTTGCCGCAGGTTGGCGGCGTTCCCAACCGCCATGTGTCCAGTCAGCAAAAATCGCCTCCGGGAATCTGTTGCCATGAATCGCCACTACGACACCAGTCCCGCCGCCCCGCGTACCAACCGTCGCGACTTTGTGAAGCAGACCCTGGCTGCGTCCGCCGCCCTGGCGGTGGCTCCCTGGACCTCGTCCACCGCAACAGTCGCAACGGCGGCCGAGCCGATCGCCCGCACCGGCGGGCCGTTCTTCAAGTTCAGCCTGGCGGCATACAGCTACCGCGATCTGCTCAATGCCAAGGACGATCGTAAGATCACGCTGCACGATTTTCTGGCCGATTGCGCGGCCATGAACCTCGATGGCGCGGAACTGACTTCGTATTACTTCCCCGCCGACTTCGGCCGCGATTACCTGTGCGACCTCAAAGGCGCGGCCTTCCGGCTGGGCTTGGATATCTCGGGCACGGCGATCCGCAACGACCTTTGCTATCCGCCGGGCGAAAAGCGCAGCGAAGAAATTGCCCACGTCAAAAAGTGGATTGAATATGCCGAGATCCTGGGGGCGCCGGTGATCCGCGTGTTTTCAGGCGCAGCCCGCGGCGGTCAATCGTTCGATGATGCCTATCGCCTGGCGGTCGAAGGGTTTGAAGAGTGCTGCGAGCACGCCGGCAAGCACGGGGTGTTCCTGGCTCTGGAAAACCACGGCGGCATCTCGACCAAGATCGAAGATCTGGTCCGCCTGGTGAAGGACGTGGGCAGCCCTTGGTTTGGCATTAACCTCGACTCGGGCAACTTCCAAGCGGCCGAAAGCGTCAAGGAAGCCTACGCCGGCATGGAACTGATGGCTCCCTACGCCCTTAACGTGCAGATCAAGACCAAGATCTCGCTAGCCGGACGCAAGAAGGCCGAGACCGACTTTGCCACCATCGCCAAGATTCTCAAGAACTCCGGTTATCGCGGTTACATCGTGCTGGAGTATGAGGAAAACGAACCGGTACGCGAGGCGTGCCGCAGGTACCTGGATGAGCTTCGCTTGGCGTTTTCCTGATACACGGTCCGCGCCGACCGGCTTTCTGCCGCTGTCCGGTGCCATCGGGGTTGCCTGATACGTTACAATGCCGTTCAACCAGGAGTGCCTGGTCGAATTACCAGTTTTCAGAATGGGTACGAATACATGAGCGCTGAAGCCACGCCCTCCACCATCAATCCCACGCAGGCGTTTTACGACCGGATCAGCAAAGCCTACGACTTGATTTCCGACGGCAGCGAGCACAAGGCGCGCGAGCGTGGCGAAGAAGTTCTCGGCGTCGCCCCGGGCAACCGCGTCCTGGAAATCGGCTATGGTACCGGCCATGCCTGCCTGGACTTGGCCAAGCTGGTCGGTGAGCAAGGTCAGGTGGTCGGCATCGATATTTCGCCCGGCATGCGCGAGGTCGCCCGCAAGCGGCTGCAAGAAGGCGGCGTGGCCGATCGCGTCCAGTTAGACGTGGGCGATGCGCGTAAGCTGCCTTACGCCGACGGCGAGTTCGACCACGCGTTTACCAGCTTCACGCTCGAACTCTTCCCGCTGGAAGACATTCCCGCCGTGCTGCAGGAGGTGCTGCGAGTGCTCAAGCCGGGCGGCCGTCTGGGCGTAGTCTCGATGTACAAAAAGGACCACAGCAGCGTCCTGACGCACGTGTACCAGTGGATGCACCGCCACTTCCCGCACATCGTGGACTGCCAGCCGATCGACTCGCCGCAGTTCCTGCAATCGGCTGGTTTCCAGATCGTCCACCAGGAAGAGCTGTCGATCTGGTCGTTGCCGGTCATCGTGGTCGTAGGCCAGAAGCCGTAACGGCCTCGTGCGACAGTCCAACAGGGACGCTCCGTCAACGCAACCGGCGTGACGAACCGTCCGCTACGTATCCTGTGAAATCGCCTTCAAGTAGCGCTCCGCCGAACGGCGCAGCGCTACTTTGGCATTCTGGACCACGATCATGTCCCACCAGGCGCCGTAGATCCGGTCAAACAGCAGAGGATCCACGGCCGCGACAATCCGCTCAACCTTGGCCGCCGGCAGCGGGATCAGGTTCGGATACGAGTACATGAAGCTCACCCAGTTGCGGTCTGGCACCACCTGAATGATGTCGCCGCTGAGCAGGACTCCCCGGCCGTCGGCTCCATCGCGCCAATGCAGCACGGTGCCGCCCTCGAAGTGCCCGCCGCAGCGCACCAGTGTCAGTCCGTCACCCAGGATCTTGGTTTCGCCATCCCAGAACTGGATGTTTTCGTGCGGCCGCATCACCCATTGGCGATCGGCCGCATGCAGATAGACGGGGCAGTCGAACGCCAGGCTCCAATCGACCATGGTGGTGTAATAGTGCGGATGGCTGATGGCGATGGCCGCCAGCCCGCCCAGCGCCCGGATGAACTCGACGGCGGCGTCATCCACGAGCGGGATGCAGTCCCACAGCACGTTACCGCCCGGCGTGCGCACCAGCAGCGCCCGCTGCCCGATGGCAAACTTGGGGGCCACGCCGATCCCGATCAGCCCCGGTTCTTTCGCCCGGATCGTCGTCCAATGCCCTCGGCGAAGCTCCTCCGCAGTGGTCCAGCGCTGGCCATGCAGGCCGAGGTATTGCCGCTCGTCCTGGCAAATGGTGCATTGCTGCGGCGGCTGCGCCGACTCGGCATACTGGGTTCCACAGGTAACGCAGATGAAGTGAGGCATGCCGCAACCTTCCTCCTCGGGGGTAAATGGGTGTTATCCTTCCAGCCGCCGTTCCTGGCCGCCTCCCCACCATAGCAAGTGCCATAAACCGGCGCAGCTCGACTTCTGCTGCGGCAGGATCCGCGTCTTCCCACGCGCCTCGTCCTCGTCCTTGACTGGGCATACATCCGATTTTTGTCGTAATTACATAAGCAGCCGTAACTTATAGCAGGCGGCCAGACGGCGGATGCTGCCGGAGAGCGCCGAGGATATTTCAGGTTAAACCATCAATAAACTGGCATCGGTCGGGTGGTTTGCTTAAGATTTGCCTCTATTGTCGACAATGCGGACTCGGTGGGCGGCGAGCACGCCGGGCCGATTCCCTACCGATATGCCGGACCGGAGTGCGTTCGATGAAGCGAGCTTGGCGTTTGACCTGTCTGGTGATCGCATCGGCTGCGGTATTGACCGTGGTGGCCTCGGAATGGCCCCGGGCAATGTCGCAGCAGAAGTCGGCCCCGCAAGCAGAAACCTTGGCCGACGTGCTGCTCGCCGCCATCGACTCGCCCGGCGGCTTCTGCATCCATCTGGGCGCCACCGATGGCCAGTTGACCATCGCCCTGTCGCAAGGCGGCAAGCGGCTCGTGCACGGCCTGACCAAGAGCGACGCTGCCACCGACGCCATCCGGGCCAATGTCCGCAAGGCGCGCCTGGAAGGCATCGTTTCCGTGCAGCCCGGCTCGTGGAAGCGCCTGCCGTATGCCGACCAACTGGCCAACCTGATCGTGGTCGACAACCCGACCGCCTTGGCCAAGGAAGGTCTGTCCTGGAGTGAAGTGCAGCGGGTGCTGCAGCCCGGCGGCGTGGCCTGGATCGGGTCGACCGGAAAACCGCTCAAGGCCAAGGAGTTGAAGTCCTTGCTCCGCGAAGCGGCCGTGAGCGATTTCGAGGTCATTGACCACAACGGCGCCTGGGCCAAGTTCACCAAGCCCAAGAGCGAGAAAACCGACCAGTGGACCCACAAGTTCTACGACGCCACCGGCAACCCGACCTCCAAGGATACTGAGGTCGACGTACCCACCGGCGTGCGCTGGGTCGCCGGCCCGCAATGGCCCACCGGTTACCGCAAGAGCGCGGTGCCCGGCGTGGTCGCCACCGACAAGCACATGGTCTACATCTTCCAGGATGAGATCGACACGCCCGAGGGCAAGAAACCACAGGACGTGCTGATCGCTCGCGACGTTCACAACGGGCTGATCCTGTGGAAGCGGCTGGCCACCAAGCAGACGGCCGCTTTGGCCGCGGTGGGCGACCGCGTTTACGCGGTAGTAGAGGACGAAGGTCCGCTGGTGGCCCTCGACGTACGGACCGGCAAGGTGCTGACCACCTTCGCCGAGACGAAGGCGCCCAAGCACGTGATCGTCACCGGCAAGTACCTGGTCACCGAAGCCGACGACAACCTGGCTTGCTTCGACGCTCTTACCGGCAAGCTGCGCTGGGTGTATCCGGCTGCGCCGCTGCAGTTCGTGTCGGCCGACGGCAACGTGTACCTGCATACCCAGCAGCGCGACTCCAAGGGGCGGCGCAAGTCGCGACTGGTGTGCGTCGACCTGGCCAAGGGCGAAGAACAATGGCAAGCCCCGACTGACGCGTGGAGCGAAAGCACCGTCACGCTGCTATTCGTCTACGACGGCGTGCTGGTCACCTCCACCAGGGAAGGTAACCACGGCATCTCGGCCCGCGACGGCTCGCACCTGTGGTCGTACAAGTATCCGCTCATCGGCCACGGCGGCAGCTACTTGAAAGTGCTGGCCAACAACGGCCTGGTGTGGGTGCATACCGCATCGGCCGAAGGCTTCCAGCGTTATGCCTGGGAAGGCCTCGATCCGCAAACCGGCCAGGTGAAGCAGCGGCTGGTGCAACCGCCCGACTTCAAGCTGACGCACCGCTGCATGTACGACGTGGCCACGTCGCGGATGATCGTATGCGGCACGATGGACTTCGCCAATTTTGAAACCGGCGCGTACGACCACTTCTCGGCCGCGCGGAACTCGTGCCAGATGGCCCGCGTGATGCCGGCCAACGGCCTGCTGTATTCGTTCCCGCACGGCTGCGGCTGCTACCCGATGCTGCGTGGTTTCCTCGGCTTGGAAAGCCAAACCGATGCCGCCGCTACCTGGGAACCCGGCGACTGGCGGCTGGTGGTCGGCCCGGCTTATGACCAACCCGTGAAAGAAATGGCCGCAACCGCCGACGCCTGGCCCACCTATCGCCGCGATACGCTGCGGACGGGCAGCAGTCCTTCGACCGGTCCGGAAAAGCTCAAGCAGTTCTGGTCGGCCCAACTGGTGCCGGCGGTCGACGAGCGCTGGGCCTTGGAATGGGATCAGAAGGACGGCGGCCGGCTGACCAGCCCTGTCGTAGCCGGCGAGTTGGCCGTAGTCGCCGCCAACGACCAGCACACGGTACACGCCGTGGATACCGCGACGGGCAAGACGCGGTGGAGCTTCACCGCGTCGGGCCGCATCGATTGTCCGCCCACCCTGCACGAAGGCTACTGCCTGCTGGGTTCGCGCGACGGCTACGTGTACTGCCTCCGGGCCGAAGACGGCCAACTGGTGTGGCGGTTCTGCGCGGCCCCGCGTGACGAGCGGATCGTGGCCTTCGGCCAGTTGGAATCCAAGTGGCCCGTGGTTGGCGGGGTGCTGGTGTACGACGGCCTGGCCTACTTCGTCGTGGGTCGGCATGCGTACGCCGATGGCGGAATCACCCTCTGCGCCGTGGAACCGGCCACCGGCAAGCTCGTCTGGAGCAAAAAGGTCGAGAACCACAAAGGCCTGCCCGACGTGCTGACCGCCGCCGACGGCGTGGTGCAGATGGCTACGTTTGACTTCGATCCCAAGACGGGTGAGCAGTCGTCGGCCGAGAAGACGCTCTTGGCCGGCGGCCGGCTGGGCCTGCTCAACGACGCCTGGTACAAGCGGCCGATCGCCATGCGGCGGAACCTGCAGCAATGGCAGTCGACCGGCCGCGTCAGCGCGCAGATCATGGCCTTCCACGAGAAAGCCACCTGCGGCTTCCTGGCGTGCGAGAAGGTGGACACCAATCACGGCACGATGTTTGGCGACGCCGCCCTGTTCGCCAAGCCCGGTACCGCCGGCAAGGAATGGTCGATCACCATGACCCACGATGCCCGGCTCCGCGGCATCGCCCTGACGGCCGATCGGGCCTATGTGGCCGGTTTGCTGCCGACCGGCAAAAATAAGAAGTTGGACTACGTGGTCCAGGCGTATTCGCTGGCCGACGGCAAACTCCTGGCCGAAGCCAAGATCGGCGGCAGCCCGGTGCACGACGGCGTGGCCATCGCCGGCGGCCGCGTGTACATCTCCATGCAAGATGGCCGGCTGCTTTGCTTCGGCGACAAAGAGCAAACCGACTAAATGTCCCCCCGTGCTGCCCAAGTAGCCTCGCCCCAGCCGCGCGTCGTCCTTTCCTGGCGAAAGAAGCTGCTGTTTGGCCTGGCAGCCACCGTGCTGTTCTTTGCGGTGCTGGAGCTTGGCCTGTGGCTGCTGGGTGTGCGCACGATCGCCGCCAGCGACGATCCGTTTGTCGGCTTCGCAGGCAACTTGCCGCTGTTCGTCGAGGAAACCGGCAGCGATGGCCAGGTTTGGATGACCACCGCGCCCAACAAGCTGGCGTGGTTCAACCCGCAGCGGTTCCCGCTGAAGAAAGCCCCCGGCACGCGGCGCGTGTTCAGCCTGGGCGGCTCCACCACGTACGGCCATCCGTACGACGACAAGGTTTCGTTCTCCGCCTGGCTCCGCGAGTTGCTGCCCTCCGCGACGGAAAACACCCAGTGGGAGGTGATCAACGCCGGCGGGATCAGTTATGCCAGCTACCGCGTGGCCGCGCTGATGGAAGAGCTGGCGCGGTATGAGCCCGACCTGTTCATCGTCTACACTGGACATAACGAGTTTCTCGAAGAGCGCACCTACGGCGATCTGCGGCGCAAGCCCGCGGCCCTGCTCGAAACCGCCTCGGCCCTGAGCTGGAGCCGCACGTATAGCGTGCTGCATCGGGTGCTGGTTCAGCCCGAACGGCCCAAGCCGGGCTCGGTGCTGCCGGCCGAAGTGGATGCCGTGCTCGATCACACGGTTGGCCCGGTTTCGTACCAGCGCGACGACCTGTGGCACGAACAGGTACTGGCCCACTTCGAGGTCAACCTGATCCGCATGGCCCAAATCGCCCGCAGCTGCGGGGCCGAACTGGTGCTGGTGGTGCCGGCGGTCAATCTCAAGGATTGTTCGCCGTTCAAGAGCGAGCACTCGCCGGGGCTATCGGCCGAAAAGGTCGCAGCCTTTCAAGCGCTCCAGCGCCAGACCATGGAGCTCCAGCAGCAAGGTCAGTTGGCAGCAGCACTCGCCGCCTGCGAAGAAGCCGCTCAGATTGATCCGCGGCACGCAGACAATCAGTTCCGCATGGCGAGGCTGCTCCTGGCACTCGGTCGGGCGGGCGAAGCCGCGGCGGCGTTTGAAAGGGCCGTGGACGAAGACGTCTGCCCGCTGCGGGCTCCGACCGCCTTCCGCGACGCCATGCGACAAATCGCCGCGCAGCACGAGATCCCGCTGGTGGATTTCGACCTGATCGTCAAGAACGATTGCCTGCTGCGTCACGGCCATAACAGCCCCGGCGAAGAATACTTCCTGGATCACGTCCACCTGACCATTGATGGCTACCGCATGGCGGCCGCGGCGATCATCGATTGTCTGAATCAGCGGCAACTGCTGGGCGTGGGCGGCCTGAGCGAAGACGCCATCGATCAGGCCACCAAGAACATCTACGCCCGCATCGATCGCAAAGAGCACGCCATCGCTGAGCGCAACGTGGCCAAAGTGTTCAACTGGGCCGGCAAGCACGAGGAAGCCGGCCGCCTGGCGCTCAAGGCCCTGGAAACGCTGCCCGATGAGCCTGAGTGCCTGGTCATCGCCGGGGCGTACCTGCGAACGCGAGGCCAGCTAGGCACGGCCATCGAGTACCTGCAACGGTCGATCAAGCAACTGCCCGACTACGGCAACTCCCGGCAATTGCTGGGGGCCATGCTGGTCGAGGCCGGCCGCCTGGATGAAGCCCGCGAGCAGTTCCTGGCTCTCACGCGTTTGCAGCCGGAGGATGCTGCGGCCTGGCAGATGGTCGGCGCCATCCTGGCCGAACAACAGCAGTATGAAGCGGCGCTGGAGTATTATCGCCGGGCGTTGGCGCTTACCGCCGACGATGCCAACCTGCACTACAACCTCGGCTTTGCCCTGGCCAAGCTCCAACGGCGCGACGAAGCCCGGCGGCATCTGCGTCAGGCCCTCGCGCTCAACCCGCAAGACATGGCTGCCAGAGAACTGCTGGCGGAACTGGAGCCATGACCGCCATCCTGGGCATCTCGGCCTATTATCACGATGCTGCCGCGGCGCTGGTAATCGATGGGCAAATCGTTGCCGCCGCCCAGGAAGAACGCTTTTCACGCAAAAAGCACGACGAGCGTTTCCCGCGGCAAGCGATCGATTACTGCTTGAAGCACGCCGACCTGACGCCGGGGGATCTCGATTACGTCGGCTTCTACGAGAAACCGCTCACACGTTTTGAACGCCTGCTGGAAACCTACCTGGCATGCACGCCGAGCGGCTATCGCTCGTTTCGCCACGCAATTCCGTTGTGGCTCAAGCAGAAGCTGTACCTGCGGCGCGAACTGCGGCATGGCCTGGGCAACCAGTACACCGGGCGATTGGTATTCGCCGATCATCACCAGTCGCATGCCGCCAGCGCGTTCTTTCCCTCGCCGTTTGACGAAGCGGCCATCCTCACCGTCGACGGCGTGGGCGAGTGGTCCACCACCTGCCTTGGCACCGGCCGCGGCAATCACCTTGAGCTTACGCACGAGCTGCGTTTCCCGCACTCGCTGGGGCTGCTCTACTCGGCCATGACCTATTACCTGGGCTTCCGCGTCAACAGCGGCGAATACAAGGTGATGGGCCTGGCGCCGTATGGGCAGCCGATCTATCGCGACCTGCTGCTGGAAAAGGTGATCGACCTCAAGCCCGACGGCTCGTTCCGCCTGGACATGAGCTACTTCAACTACTGCCAAGGGCTCACGATGACGTCGCGGAAGTTCCACCGCCTGCTGGGCGGACCGCCGCGTACGCCCGAGTCGACCATCACCCAGCGGCATATGGACCTGGCGGCCAGTATCCAGGCCGTGACCGAAGAGATCCTATTGCAGATGGCTCGGCATCTGCATGAGCAAACCTCGCAGCGCAACCTCGTAATGGCCGGCGGCGTGGCCCTCAACTGCGTGGCCAACGGGAAGATCCTCCGCGAAAGCGGTTTCGAGAATCTATGGGTGCAACCGGCCGCGGGCGATGCGGGCGGCGCGCTCGGCGTGGCACTCCTCATCTGGTACCAACTGCTCGAAAAACCGCGTGAACCTCGCGGCTGCGACTTGCAGCAGGGTTCGTTCCTGGGGCCTGCGTTCTCCGACGACGAGATTGCCCAGGTACTCGACCGCGAAGGCGCCATCTACCAGACCTGCGCCGACGATGACGAACTGGTCGATACCGTGGCCGGGCTGATTGCCCAGCAGCAGATCGTGGGCTGGTTTCAGGGGCGCATGGAGTTTGGCCCGCGAGCGCTGGGCGCACGGAGTATCCTGGGCGATCCCCGCAGCGACTCCATGCAGTCGGTGATGAACCAGAAGATCAAGTTCCGCGAGTCGTTCCGGCCGTTCGCGCCGTGCGTGCTGCGGGAGTACGTCGACCAGTACTTTGATGTACGGCCCGGCGAAGATAGCCCTTACATGTTGCTGGTCGCTCCGGTACGAGCGGAACATCGCATCCAATGCGATGCAGCCTGCGACATGGCCACCGGGTTTGACAAGTTGAAGCTCAAGCGTTCGACCATTCCGGCAGTAACCCACGTAGACGGTTCCGCCCGCATCCAAACGGTCGATCGTCAGCGACACCCGCTGCTGCACCGGTTGCTGACGCGGTTCCATGAACGGACCGGCTGCCCGATGCTGATCAATACCAGCTTCAACGTGCGAGGCGAGCCGCTGGTATGCACGCCGCTGGAGGCGTACCGTTGTTTTCAGATGACGGAGATGGACGCCTTGGTGCTGGGCCGCCACGTGCTGCTGAAGTCCGCGCAGCGGAAGCAAGTCGGCCGCGAAGAGCGTCATCAATACCTGGCTCAGTTCCAGCCCGATTAACGCCGTAGGGAGACACCGTTCCACATGGCCCTGGTTAATGTTCCGTGGCATCCCAGCGACCGCCAGTTGCGGCAGTTTGGCCTCTGCCTGGCGGTCACGCTGCCGATGCTTTCCTGGCTCTGGTCCAGGAGTGACTGGATGCCCGTTGGTACTGCGGCGGCGATCGGCGTCACGGCGGCCGTCATCGGCTGGTTCCGTCCCCGTTGGCTGGTACCGCTGTTTGTGGTCCTGAGCCTGGCGGTGCTGCCGATTGGCTGGATCATTAGTGAACTGCTGTTGTTGACCGTCTTTATCCTGGTGTTCTGGCCGATTGGCTTGCTGCGGCGCTGGCTGGGCGGCGATCCGCTTCAGCGCCGCATCGATCGCGAGGCCCCAAGCTACTGGCAGCCTAAGGCCCAGCCGCCCGATGTCGGCAGCTACTTCCGGCAGTTTTGAATCACGACGTGCCCCTTCGAGGATCCACCGTGGCGGAATCGAAAACTCCCTTTGAGGAAGCAGCCGAACAAGAAGAGCGGCTTTCGCTGCCGCAGGAGTTCTTGCTGTTTCTCAGGCACAACAAGAAGTGGTGGCTGCTGCCGATCCTTGTGGTGCTGCTGGCCGTGGCCGTATTGGCCGTACTGGCAGGCACCGGCGCGGCTCCCTTTATCTACACGGTTTTTTAACAATGCTGTGCTCTAATGGCCGCACCAAGGCGGTCCCGCTGATAGGCCACCGCTCTGAAGATGGCATCATGGCAGCGGCCCAGACCGGCCCACGGCGGGGCTTACTGCCGGTGATCCACAAGCGCATACCCCATGCGGAGCTACCGAAACCGTGATCTTCTTGCGACTAGAAACAGCGGGTGTTAAGGTGAGCTTGGATCGCGCACCCTCCCCCCGGCAGGGTTCCTCGCGTTCCGACCAATGCCATGCCGCCCTCCCCAGAATTCTCCAGGCGATCTGTCGCGGCAGCATCGCATGTGGAGCGCCCACGATGTCTGGTATCCCCCACCACGTGAGCCTTCGCGCGTGTGACGGTTTGAAACGGTTCGCCCCCTGCCTGCGGCGCGTGAACCGCCTGCCACTGTCCGCGGCGAGTGCCTACCGCAGCTAAAGGTTGATCGCGTCTTCAATCGCACCCCACGGCACGCGTTCCCCGCTTCCTCCCGGGAACGCCCCTTCAGGAGCCATCGCTCATGCGTAGCCGGAAGCCGCTCGTTGCAAGCTTGATGTTGCTGGTGGCCTGGGCCGTGCCGGCGGTCGCCTGCCCGATCCCGGTCTTTCAATACGCTCTGGAGCATTGGACGACCGATCCCTACCTCGTGGTGGTGCATCACCATGGGCCGCTGACCGACGATCAGCAAGCCGTCGTGGCCATGCTCAAGGAGTACGAACACGGCGAGCGTTCCACCATTGCCAACATCACCGTGCTGCTGCGCGACCACGCGCAGCTCAACACGGGGGTGTCGCCCGACCGCCTGCCGCGGGTGGAAGTCCGCTACCCGGCCAGTTCCGGCATCCGCTCGGCCGTCTGGGTCGGCAAGCTCGATCGAGCCGAACTGCTCACCGTGCTCGACTCGCCCGCCCGGCAAGAAATCGCCAAACACCTGCTGGCCCGCAAGGCCGCGGTCTGGGTGGTGCTGGAGTCGGGCAACGCCGCGGCCGACAACAAGGCCCTTCAAACGCTCCAGCGCGAACTGCCCCGGCTGCAAACCACGCTCGAAGTGCCCCAGGTTGCCGAAGAGGTGGGCCTGGAGTTGGGCGACATTCAAACCGAGATCACTTTCGCCACCGTCCGCGTGCGGCGCGATGATCCCAAAGAACAAGTTTTCGTCCACATGCTGCTGGGTGTCGAACCCGACCTGAACGACTTTAAAGACAAGCCGCTGGTGTTCCCTGTTTATGGGCGGGGCCGGGTGATGTATGCGATGGTGGGCGAAGGCATCAACCCGCGCACCATCGCCGCGGCGGGCGAGTTCCTCGTCGGCCCCTGCTCATGCCAGATCAAGGAAGATAACCCGGGCGTCGATCTGCTGCTGCCCGTCGATTGGCAATCCCAGGTCAAGCGGCGGACGCGGCTGGCCGTGCCGGGCGGTGCCGGGGCGCAAGACTTTTTGAAGCGTCTGGACCAGCTTGATAAAGCATCGGACAAGTGAGCCTCCCATGAACTTGTGGCAACTGGTCAACAAGGAAATCCGCTTCCGCAAGGTAGGGTTTGCCATCGGCATGGTGTCCATCGCCGTGGCCATCGCCAGCCTGGTCGGCTCGGTCACGCTGCTGCGGGCGTATGAGATGCGCACCGAGCAGATCCTGGCCGAGCGTGAACGCGCCACCCGCGAGGAAATGAAGCAACTGGAGAACGACTACCGCAACATCATGCGGGACATGGGCTACAACGTGATGGTCCTGCATCAGGACCAGAGCATTGCCGCCATGCGGTCTGCCGGTTACCCGGAAAAGACCATGCCCGAGCATTACGTCCACGACCTGGTCGACGCCCGCATCGAAACGCTCAACCACCTGTTGCCGGTACTCCAGAAGAAGATCGTGTGGCCGGAACGCAACTTGGAGATCATCCTCTCGGGCACGCCCGGCCAGGTACCGCTCAGGCACAAGAAGGAGTTCCTCACGGCCGACGGCAAGGCTTACAAGAAGCCGATCATGCAGGCCATTCCGCAGGGCGCCATCAACGTAGGTCACGGTGTGGCCAAGGAGCTGAACCTGCGCGAAGGCGACCGCGTCACGCTGCTGGGCGATGAGTTTGTGGTCCACCGCGTGAACCCGCCGCAGGGCAACATGGACGACCTGATGGTGTGGTGCAACCTGGATGTGGCCCAGGCCAAGTTGAACATGCCGGGCCAGATCAACGCCATCTTCGCCTTGGAGTGCGTGTGCATCCCCGAGGAGCTGGGCCGCATCACCAAAGAGGTCAAAGGCATCCTGCCCGACACCCAGGTGTACGAGTTCAGCTCGATGATCGTGGCCCGGGCCAAGACGCGCAACCGCGCCGCCGAATTGCACGAAACGGCCGTCGCCGCTGAGTTGGCGCACCGCGAAGCGATGAGCAAGGAACGTCGGGCGTTCGCCCAGGTGCTGGTTCCCACCGTGCTGGGCGCATCGGGCCTTTGGGTCTTCTTCCTGGTGCTGGGTAACGTCCGTGAGCGCCGCAGCGAGATCGGCATCTTGCGGGCGATCGGCGTCAAGCAGCGCACCATCGCCGGCATCTTCCTGGTGAAAGCAGCCGCCATCGGTCTGTTTGGCTCGATCATCGGCTATGTCGTAGGCGTGGTGGTCGGAGCCTTGTGGGGCGGCGTGCCGCTGCTTTCCAAGGATTTTGTGCACCTGTTCGGGGTAACGCTGTTCCTGGGCGCCGTGGCCATCGCCGTGGGGTTGTGTGCCGTGGCCGGCTGGGTGCCTGCCATGCGTGCCGCGCAGCAAGACCCGGCCGCCGTGTTGCGTGAAGAATAGTTTTTCCCCCTGAGCCGACAGCCTGCCGCAACGAGGCCAGCCCTCTCCCCCCGAGCCGCCATCACAAGAGGCCACCGTGAGCGAAGTCCTAGCTTTGGAACAGGTCGCCAAGACGTACGTTGCCCGCGACGGCAGCGACGTGCCCGTGCTCAAGCGTGTCTCGCTCACCGTGCGTCAGGGCGAGTTCAAAGTGGTGCACGGCGCCAGCGGCAGCGGCAAGAGCACGTTGCTCTTGGCGGCCGGCGGTCTGCTCCAGCCCGACTCCGGCTCGGTCCGCGTCTGCGGCCAGGACCTGTATGCCCTTTCGCCCGAGGCCCGCAGCCGCTTTCGCGGCGAGCACATCGGCTTTGTGTTCCAGCAGTTCCACTTGATTCCGTACTTGAACGTGCTGGAAAACGTGCTCGCGCCCACGTTGGCGGTGGCCGACGAGGGCGCGCGCGATCGGGCGATCGAACTGATCGAGCAGCTAGGGCTCTCGCACCGCTTGAAGCACCCGCCGGCTGATCTGAGTACCGGTGAGCGGCAGCGTGTGGCCTTGGCCCGTGCGATGCTGAACCAGCCGGCGCTGGTGCTGGCCGATGAGCCGACCGGCAACCTCGACGCCGCCAACACGGCCATCGTGATTCGGCATTTGCGCGAGTTCACCGAGCGCGGCGGCGCGGTACTGTTGGCCACGCACGATAATCGCATTGATGCCGGCGACCGGTACGAGATCGTCCACGGCAGCCTGCAAGCGTATTCATCCTTGGAAAGTCCTACTGCCTCGTGATCCACCGCTAACCGAACGTCGCCCGGCGCCCGCGCGCACGCGTGTGCCAAGCGGCCAGCCGCCCAACGCCCGATGCTTCTATCGCGAATCTCGATGTACGCCGTCCCTCTGCTGGGAATCGCCGCGGTTGCTGTGGCGGTGCGTCTGTATATGACCGGCGATCACGTCGCGCCGCGTGTTGAGTCGAACAACGTGCGTCTGCTGTGCGATCGCAGCCTCCGCGAGCCGATCGCGGGAGCGCCCCTGGAACACGGCGGCGGCGTGATCGACCTGTTTCAGCGCCGCAGCGGGGTGACGATCGATGTCACGTACGCCGACCAGGCCGGCCTGCTGGAGAAACTGCCCACGGCGCATGCCGATCTCGTCCTGCCCAGCGATCCGCACCAGATCCGCGAGGCCCAGCAACAAGGGCTGGTGGCGGAAACCATCGCCGTCACCCGCCTCGTGCCGGTGATCCTGGTGCAGCGGGATAACCCGCACAACATTCAGACCGTGGCCGACCTGGCCAGTGACCAGATCCGGCTGGCCGTCGCCGCCGATTCTACCGAGCTGGGCCGTGTGACCGCGGAGCTGTTGGCCAAACACAAGATGAACCTGGCCGAGCTTGGCAACGTGAACACCGAGGCAGGTTCCCGGCAGGCGGCCGAAGCCGTGCATCGGCGGGCGGTCGATGCGGCCATCGTGTGGCGGCACGACGCGGTACGATATCCGGCCACCACCTTGCCGATTAGCATTCCTGCTGAAAGCAACGTGGATGCCGAGCTCCTGATCGGCATCCTGCGTGACGCAAAACGTCCTGAGGAGGCCAAAGCCTTCGCCCAATTCCTCGCTGGTACCGTGGGCCAGAATGTGCTGGCTCGGTTCCAGTTTGGCGAACCGCCGCGGGAAGAAGACGTGTTTGACTTGGATTTTGTCGGAGAGCTGGACTGATGCAGGCCCGCGTGCTGGTAGTGTTCTCGCTCGTAGCGCTCGTGCTGTTAGGCGGGGCCTTGTGGAACCTCCAGAAGTCGTCTGCGACCAATCAGGCGACCGATCACCTGGTGGTGTACTGCGCCGCCGGCATTCGGGCACCGCTGGAAGAAACCGTGGCGGCCTATGAGAAGTACTGGCAAGAAAAACACGGGCGCCCGATCCGCATTGAAGTGGAATATGGCGGCAGCGGCACGCTGCTGAGTAAGTTGAAAGTGGCCGATCGCGGCGACTTGTTCCTGGCCGGTGACGATTCGTACATCCAACTGGGCCGCGAACAAGGGCTGGTCGATGAAGAACTCAAGCTGGCCAGCATGAAGCCGGTGATTGCCGTGGCAGACAGCCGGGCCGAATCCATCCGCTCGCTGGATGATCTGCTGAACGGCGACTATCGCATCGCGATGGGCGTGGTCGATGGCACGGCCATTGGCGAAGTGACCCGCAAGGCCCTGGAAAGCGCCAACGTCTGGGAAGCCTTCCAGCGCAAGGTGGAAGTGACCAAGCCCACCGTCAACGACCTGGCCAGCGACGTGCAGTTGGGCGCCGTCGATGCCGCCATCATCTGGGATATCACCGCCCGGCAGCACGGCCTCAAGTACATCACGCATCCGGCGCTCGATGCGCAGGCGGCCAACGTTTCGATCGGTGTGCTCCGCTCGACCAGGCAGCCGACGGCGGCGCTGCACTTTGCCCGCTTCCTGGCTTCGCCCGAGTACGGCCTGGCCAACTTCAAGAAGCATCACTTCACCACCGTCGACGGCGACCGCTGGGCCGAGGTGCCCGAGGTCACCTTCTTTGGCGGCGGCCTCAACCGTAAAGCGATGGAACCGATCATCGCCGCCTTCCAGCAGCGGGAAGGCGTGCGGGTCAACGCCGTGTTCCAGGGCTGCGGCGCCCTCAACGCCCAGATGAGCACCATCGAAGGCCAGAACACCGATTTCGGGTTCCCCGATGCCTACGTGGCCTGCGACGTGTATTACCTGGAACCGGTAGGCGAGTGGTTCGACGACAAGGCCGCGATCTCCAGCACGCGGATTGTGATCGTTACCGCCAAGGGCAACCCACACAACATCAAGACGTTGACCGACCTGGCCAAACCCGGCCTGCGGCTCGTGCTCGGGCATCCCACGCACTGCACGCTGGGCGGTCTCTCCGAACGGCTGCTCAAGGTCGAAGGCGTGTACGACGACGTGATGAAGAACGTGATCGAGCTGCAACCGTCGTCGGGCTTTATGGTCCCGCCGGTGGTAAGCGGCGCGGCCGATGCCTCGCTGGCCTACTATCCCGACACGCTGGCCGAACGGGACAAGATCAGCGTGGTGGAGATCGATACCCAGTACGCCCGGGCGGTGCAGCCCTTTGCGATTGCCGCCACGTCGAAGCATCGCCACTTGATGCGGCGGCTGTACGACTTCATCAGCAAGCACCGCGAGGACTACGAGAAGCTGGGCTTTGAGTGGGTGCTGGGCCGGCCGCTGGAAGAGTTCGAGGTGTTTACGCCTGAGGGTGTTCGCCGGCCGGGGAGCACGAATTGATGGCCGCCAACGCTCCGGATGCGACTACGCCGCAAAGCACCGGCGAGGCTTCACCGCCACGTTCGGCTGGCGGCGAGACCTTGGCCCCCAGTACGATCTTGCCGGTCCGCGGCCCCGATCTGCCGTTTATTCTGGCCCTGGGGCTGATCGCCAGCGTGTACGTGGTGCTGATCGTCGGCATGATCAGCTCGACGATGTTCTACGTGCAGTGGCCGATCGTGGGCGAGGTATTCACCAACCCCCGCTACCGCTACGCGGTGCTGCTGACCTTGATCTCGTGCTCGATCACGACGATCCTGTCGGTCTGGATCGCGGTACCCACCGCGTACCTGATGACGCGGGTGGACTTTCCCGGCAAACGGCTGGTGGATGCCATCCTCGATATCCCGATTGTGCTGCCGCCGCTGGTGATTGGTCTGGCGCTGTTGATGCTGTTTCAGACGCCGCCGGGCCGCTTCTTGCAGGGTTACGTGCGGTTCACGTATGCGATCCCGGGCGTAATCCTGGCGCAGTTCATGGTCTCCAGCGCGTTTGCCATTCGGACCATGATGGCCGCTTTCGCCGAGATCAACCCACGGCAAGAACAAGTGGCCGTCACGCTGGGCTGCACCCGGGCGCAGGCGTTCTGGTGGGTGGTACTGCCGGAGGCCCGGCGGGGCATGGTGCCCGCAGCCACCATCGCCTGGGCCCGCGCCATGGGCGAGTTCGGCCCGGTGCTGGTGTTCGCCGGCACCACGCCGATGCGCACCGAGGTGATGCCGACCAGCATCTTCCTGGAACTCCAGGTAGGTAACCTGGGCATGGCCGCCGGCATCGCCATCGTGATGGTCGCCTTGGCGCTGGCCGTGTTGATCCTGATGCGCTGGGCAGGGCACGGCGCCAAAATGCTTTGATTGCCTCGCCCGGAATCGCTGCAACCTGACAACCTGAGAAAACCAGGCGTAGCCGCCCGCTGCTCCACAAGCAAACCACGGCCGGCTGCGCTGAACGGTGATTGGCATGATTCGGCTTGAAAACGTCAGCATCCGCCTCAATGGCTTCGCCCTGGAGAACGTGAGCTTCTGCGTTCCCACCGGCGAATATGCGGTGCTGATGGGCCGAACCGGCTGCGGCAAGACCACCATCCTGGAAGCCATCTGTGGGCTGCGGCCCATCGCTGCCGGCCGCATCTACTTGATGGATACCGACGTCACCCACCTGGTGCCGGGCAAGCGCAACCTGGGCCTGGTGCCGCAGGATGCGGCACTCTTCACCACGATGACGGTCGAGGAGCAGTTGGGCTTTGCGCTCCGCGTGCGCAACCGGCCCCGGGCGGAAATCCGAGCCCGCGTGGAAGAAATGGCCCAGTTACTCAACATCACGCATCTGCTCAAGCGGCGGCCGCATGGCCTCAGCGGCGGCGAGCGGCAGCGGGTGGCGTTGGGCCGGGCGCTCTCGTTCCGCCCGCGTGTGCTGTGCCTGGATGAACCGCTCAGCGCGCTGGATGATGAAACGCGCTTTCAGATGTATGATCTGCTCAAGCTGGCCCAGCGGCACGAGCACGTAACGGTGCTGCACATCTCGCACAACCGCGAGGATGCCGACCATCTTGCCGACCGCCTGCTGCGGCTGGAGAACGGCCAGGTGGTCGAGTATCCGCTCAAGCCGGGCAGCACGTGCAGCCTCGATTCGGACGAGATTCCATCATGCAAGTGACGATCCAATACAGCGGACAACTCAAGCTGGCCGTGGGCTGTGCCAGCGAACAGTTGGAACTGCCCGAGGGCGCCACGGTGGATGAACTGGTGCGTGCCCTGGCCCAACGGCACGACAACGGCGCGCGGCGGTTCTTTGTCGACGAGGCCGGCAACACGCAGCCTACGCTGATGCTGGTCGTCAACAACCGGCAGGTTCCCGCCGGCACCCGCCAGACTTTGGCCGACGGCGACGAAGTGATGCTGCTGCAGCCGATCAGCGGCGGCTGACGCGCCGGCTGTTGTCGCTTTCCGCCCCCTCAACTCCCCTGCCCTGCCGCACGCCATGAACCGACCGCTTGCTCCGCTGACCGACGAAGAACGCGCCATCTACGAATGGCAGATCTGGGTGCGCGACTTCGGCGAGGAGGGCCAGCAGCGGCTCAAGAACGCCTCGGTGATGATTTCTCGCTGCGGAGGGCTGGGCGGTGTGGTGGCCTACGAACTGGCCGCGGCCGGAGTGGGCAAGCTCGTTTTGGCGCATGGTGGCTGTGCCCGCCCCAGCGATTTGAACCGCCAACTGCTCGTCACCTACGAATCGCTGGGCAGGCCGCGGATCGAAACCATGACCCGGCGGCTGCTGGATCTCAACCCGCGGCTGGAGATCGTGGCCGTGGGCGAAAACGTCAACGAGGACAATGCCGCCCGGCTGGTCGAACAGGCCGATGTCGTGGTGGATTGCGCCCCGATGTTCGAGGAGCGGCTGGCCATGAACCGCCAGGCGGTATTGCAGCGCAAGCCGCTGGTCGAGTGCGCCATGTTCGACCTCGAGGCCACCATCACCACCGTGCAGCCGGGCAACACGCCCTGCCTGGCGTGCTGGTGCCCCAGCGTGCCGCCGACGTGGAAACGGCAGTTCCCGGTCTTTGGGGCCGTGTCGGGCACGGTGGGCTGCCTGGGCGCGATGGAGGCCATCAAGCTGATTGCCGGCTTCGGCCAGCCGCTGTTCAACCGGATGCTGCGGCTGGACCTGCGCGACATGACCACGCAAACCGTGTCGCTGGTTCGCAATCCCAACTGCGCCGTCTGCGGCTCGCTCCCCCGCGCCTGAACGGCTCGCATGCCCGCTACCGGGCCGCTTTCTCTCGGAATTCGACGCCTGAAGGTGCATACAGGCCATTGGTGGCAACGGCCGCCAAAGCGGATGCCGGATTGCGGCGATTTATGATAGGATTGAGGATCATACCAAGTTTACCAGTTCGTCGGCCGCCCGCGTTCCCGGCTGGTGTTTTGGCTCACCTTGAGGGACCGGCGGCAGACGTGCCACGAGCGAGCCCGCCGCGAGCGAACCGGGCCGCGCATTGATTCCTCACGAGGATTTTCGAGCATGTCGCATACCCGAACCAGCCGCCGTCAGTTTCTGCAAGGGGTTGCCGCCGCCGGTGCGGCCAGCATCATGCTGCCGTCGATGAACCGGGCTTTCGGTTATCGGTCGGCCAACGATCGGCCCGTGTTTGCCACGATCGGCCTCCGTAACCAGGGTTGGGCCATCACCTCCAAGACGACCCCGTATGCCGATTTCGCGGCCCTGGCCGACGTCGACGCGAAGATCCTGGACGAGAACGTCGCAAAGACCGAGGCCAAGCAGCGCAAGAAGCCCGACGCCTACAAGGACTACCGCAAGATCCTTGAGCGCAAAGACATCGATGCCGTGATGATCGCCACGCCCGATCACTGGCACACCAAGATCTGCGTCGAGGCGATGCTGGCCGGCAAGGACGTGTACTGCGAAAAGCCGCTCACGCTCACCATCGATGAAGGCAAACTGCTGGAAAAGGTCGTTAAGGACACCGGCCGCATCCTCCAGGTCGGCACCATGCAGCGGACCGAAAGCGAACAGCGATTCTTGAAGGCCATCGCCCTGGTGCGGCACGGCCGGATCGGCACCGTCAAGAAGATCACCTGCGGCATCAACGGCATGTCGCCTTCGCCCAAGATCCCCGAGGCCCCGGTTCCCGAAGGCCTCGACTGGGACTTCTGGCTCGGCCCCGCGCCTAAGGTGCCGTACCGGGCGCTGCCTGAGATCCGCACCGGTTACGGCGGCGGCGTGCCGCTGTACAGCAACTGCCATTACTCGTTCCGCGACTGGCACGAGTACTCCGGCGGCAAGCTCACCGACTGGGGCGCCCACCACGTGGATATCGCCGTCTGGGCGCTGGGCGACCTGGGCACCCAGCCCATCAAAATCACGCCGCTCGAATACACGCTGGGCTGCGAATACAAGGACGGCTACCCGGTCGAGAACGACCGCTACAACGTCGCCACTCAGTTCACGCTGCGGGTGGATCTGCCCGGCGTCGAACTGATCATCACCAGCAAGGGCGACAACGGCATCCTGTTCGAAGGCACCAAGGGCCGGTTCTTCGTCAACCGCGGCAAGCTGGTGGGCAAGCCCGTTGAAGACCTGGCCGACAACCCGCTGCCCGAGGGCGCCGTCGAAGAAGTGTACGGCGGCCCGATTCCCAAGAACCACAGCGTGAACTTCATCGAGTGCATGAACTCGCGCAAGCAGCCGATCTCCGACGTGTGGTCGCACAACCGGATGCTCGAGCTGTGCCACCTCTCGAACATCGCCATGCGGCTTGGCCGCGAGGTCACCTGGGATCCCGTCAAGCGCGAGATCATCGGCGACCCGCACGCCAACTCGTTCCTCGGCCGCGAAAGCCGCAAGGAATACGCGATCGAGATGTAAGCCCTACGTGCCGGGCGCGGCCGGCCGAACCACCACGGCCGGCCGCGCCTGCCGGCGCGGCGTTTAGCCGAACAGTTCTTTCACCACCTCGCCGCCATCGACCACCTTGAGCGGCCGCCCCTGAGGGCTGATGTTCTCACGCGTCGGATCAACGCGCAGCGCCGCGCAGATCGACGTGAACAGGTCGTTCACGGTCACCGGCCGTTCGGCGATCGCGGTACCATCGGCCGTCGAAGCGCCGATTACCTGCCCACCGCGGATGCCGCCCCCGGCAATCGCAGCACTGAACACGCGTGGATAGTGGTCGCGGCCCACGCGTGGGTTGATCCGCGGCGTGCGGCCGAATTCGCCGATCCAGAGCACCACCGTGGTTTCGAGCAGGCCGCGCTGCCTTAAATCGGTGATCAAGGCGGCCAGGGCTGGATCGACTTCGCCGGCCAGCCGGCTGGTTGCGTTGAAGTTGTCCTGATGCGTGTCCCAGCCGTTGGAACGCACCTCGACGCACGGCACGCCGGCCTCCACCAGGCGGCGAGCCAGCAGACAGCCGCGGCCAAAAGAAGTCTCGCCGTATTGCCGCTTGAGTGATTCCGGCTCGCTCCGGATGTCAAACGCCTTGGTGCTGGGCCCCAGCACCATGCGCGCCGCCTTCTCGTAGATGCCGCGATGGTTGGCCACGGGCTGCGCGCCCGCCCGCTTGGCAAACTCGCCTTCCAGCTGGGCTTGCAATTCCAACTGGCGGCGGAAACGCTGCGGCGACACGCCGGTGGCCACATTGTCGGGCATCCGGCCAGGATCGCGCACCACAAACGGTTCGTAATCCACGCCCAAGAAGCCGGCCCCCGTCGTCAACCCCACCGAAACCACGGCAGGCAGTTCAAGCTCGGCCGGAGCCAACTCCTTGGCGAGGTTCGCGGCCAGGCTCGGATGCTTCACCGTACCCGAGGGTACATAGCCCGTGTGCAGTTGGTACGTGGCTCGTTGATGGTTGCCTTCCTTATTGGTCAGCGACCGGATCAGTGCCAGGTCGCCCATCACCTTGGCCGTTTGTTCCCAGCCCTGGGCGATCTGGATACCCGGCACCGCCGTCTGGATCGCAGCCGTGGGGCCACCGTTCTCTGTGCCCGGCTTGGGATCGAATGTTTCAAACTGGCTGGGGCCGCCGGCCATCCACAACAGGATCATGGCCCGCCCCTGCTTGCGCAGCTCCGCGGCTTGCAGCGCGAGGTGATCGCGCCAGCCCAGCAGGCCGGCAGCCGCTCCAGCGGCTGGTACCATGTGCAGAAACATGCGCCGCGAGATGCCATGCCGCGTCAGTTTTACCTGATCGTGCCGGAAGCCGTTCATGGGAGACTCCTGCCGGTGATCGATGCGCCGGTCGTATAAGCCCTGCCGTCTGCGGTTCTTGCTACCGTTGCGTTGCGACAAGCCCCGCGAATGGAGAGTCGCCGCCTGCTCAGCGGCGGGTTACAAACTCCGTGGAATTGAGCAGACTGCGCAGCAGATCTTCGAATGCCTCCGCGCGGTTGCCGACTTGTGCGATGTAATCGAGGCAGATTTGCCGTTCTCGCTCGCTCGGTTCCCGGCAGAGCACGGCAAAGTACAGTTCATCGATTGCTTCGCCGTCCGCGGGCAAGTCGCGGAGCAGCCGGGCGAGTCGGGTATTGCCGCGGGCTTGCGTGAGCGCATGCAGCATCGGCGAGTTCATCATGAACAGCGCCTGCGGCACATTGCCGGTGACGTCTTCGTGCGGCACCGAGGGATCGACCGCGAACAACTGTTGAAACAACGCACGCGAGGAACGCTGCCCGGGCCCCATGCCGCGCAGACGCGTCGACGCGTTCAGGTCGCCCAGCTCCAGAACCTGCGTCAGGGCCGTGTAAAGCTGATCTACCCGGAGCCGCGTGGGAAGCACCGCCGCAAACGGCGGCGACTCATCGCCCGGCTCGCGCGACCGGGCTTGTCGCTGATATGCCTGCGTGCTGGTGATCGTTCGCAGCAGCCACTTGAGATCGTAGCCACTGGCGGTGAACGCCTCGCTCAACGCGGCCAGCGCTTCGGGATGCCGGGGCTGCCGCTCCGGCCCTAAATCATCGACCGGCATGTAGAAACCTTCGCCCAGCAGTTCATTCCACATGCGGTTCACCATCGCCCTGGCGAACCAGGGATTCTCAGGCGATGTTACCTTCTCGCTGAGCGCGACGCGGCGTGCCTGGTCATCCAAGCCCGGACTCTCCGGCGAACCATCGACAAAGAACGCCGGATGCATCAGTTTGCCGCGGGAACGGGGGTTATTCAGATCCGGCATGAAGTATTCGGCCGATCCGCGGCCCTGCTGCTGTGGCGGCGGCAGCCTTTTCAGCTCTGCCACGCTCAGGCTGCCATCTTTATCGCTGTCGCCCTGGGCCAACAACGCCTCAAAAACAGCAGCGAACCGCGGCAACCTGGCGACTTCGTCCTTGCTCACTTTGCCGTCGCCATTGCGATCCATCCGCGCGACAAACTGCTCGGGGTTCAAACGCAACTGGTCGCCGAAACGACTCCCGATCGGGTTCACCGAACTGACCATCAAGGTCGGCTGACCGTCCACAACGGTTTGCCGCAGCGAAACGCGCGGGAAATACGCAGCCAACTGGTGAAACTGTTCGCGCTTCCAGATATCACTGGGGTGATCGTGGCAGTTCGCGCACGCCAGCTGGATGCCCAGGAAGATGCGCGACACCTCCGCGGCGATCTCTTCCGACTGGCCGCCGCACGCCAGGATCAAGGCCGTGGCACCGTTCTCCCGCACTTCGCCGGTGGCCGTGATGAGCTCGGCGGCGATCGTCTTCCACGGGCGGTTCTGCTTCAGCCGCTCGGCCATCCACTGCTCGAAAGCGTCACGTCCCAGTCGGGCTTGCCGATTCATCGGGTCGGTGAAGATCACGTCGCGCCAGTAGCGTGCCCAGTGCTCGGCGTACTGGTCGGAAGCCAGCAGCTCATCGACCTTGGCGGCGTACTTTTGCGGGTCCGGATCCAGGCAGAACCAGGTGATCTCTTGCCGCGTCGGCAGCCGGCCGGCCAGGTCCAGGCACACCCGCCGCAGAAAATCCTCGTCGCTAGCCCGAGGCGCAGGTTCCACACCCGCCCGATGTAACTCAGACAAAATGAGCTGATCCACCTGGGCGGCAACCGCTTGGGCATTGGGTTGCCCAGTGCTAGCGTCTTCCTCCGCGGCCTCCGGAGCCGCGACCAGCAGGGATGATGACAACAGAGAAGCCAAGACCGCCGTAAACCACGCCCCGGAGAATACCCTGGGCCGATCACCGAACGCTGCGGTTGCCATAACCGAGATCCCCTGAAAGGTTTCGGTCCGTACGCGGGCGATGGGCTCGCTGGCCGCTTCGCATGCCGCTTACTCCATCAAACACCGCTGCCGGGGGGAAGTTTCGGCGGTTCTGCAATCCACAACCGCGACGATTGGTCGCGGCAAAGCTAGCATCGCATGAGGCCACGCAGTGCCGCCTGGCGCGTTACTCTTGGCGTTGCGAAAGCTGCTCCGCCAGCGCGACGATGATGCCCTCGGGCCCACGGATGTACGCCAGGCGGTACGTATCCTCGTACTGCATCTGGCCGATCAGTTCCGCCCCGTGGGCGACCAGTCGGGCAACCATCTTGTCGATGCCTTCGACGGCAAACATGATCCGCCGAATGCCGAGCGCATTCACCGGCGCGTTCACAGGCCCAAAGCGAACGGCCTCAGGCGTGTGAAACTCGTCGAGTTCAATGCCCTGTCCATCCGGCGTCCGAAGCGTGACGAGCGTCGCCCGCACGTCGTCCAAACCAATGAGCCTGCCGACCTCCGGCCCTTGAACGGTGAACTCGCCTTCCAGCGTGAGGCCCAGTGGCCTGCCCCAGGTTCCTGTACCAGGGCTTATGAGAGTTTCGGGTAAA
>CALBRZ010000128.1 GCA_937927735.1 uncultured Planctomycetales bacterium | reverse complement strand
CTCAATTGGTTCAACGCTCGGGCGTAATCGACGGTTTGCTTGCCGGTGCTCGCCTCCAGAATCTCCAGTGCGCGGCGTTGAACCCGGGCCGCCTCGTCCAGTTGCGAAAGTTCGCGCAGCGTGTCGGCCAGATGCGTCAGGCACAGCGCATGGCCGGGATGATCGGCTCCGAGCTGCTGTTCGTACGCGCGGGCCACATCCTGAAAGAGTCGCTGGCTGGTGCGCAAGTCGCCCGCCTGAGCCAATACCAACCCCAGGTTGTGCAGCGTGGCCAGCGTGTGAATGTTCTCCGGCCCCAGGATACGTGCCCGAACTTGCCACGCTTGCCGAGCGGCGGCATCGGCGGCGGCAATGGAACCGGCGTCACACAGGGGCATCACTTGGGCGTGCCACTGCACCGCCTGCTCCAAGCTGCGGCGATCATCATCGGACAAACGCCGCGTGACCTGCACGCGATGCAGTTCATGCATGGCCGTTCGGGTTGTCCAGTGGGCCGGACCGTTCAGTTTGATCAGATGCCCGATGCTCTCGGACCAGATGGCTTCGCACCGTGTCAGATCCACCGGCTCCATGCGATCGGCCAAACGATGCAGCAGCCCGACGTGCTGATCGCGCAGCTCGCGAAGCTCCTGCTGGTCAACCTGGAGGATCGTTTCCGCAATCTGGAGCAGTCGGGTTTGCACGTCGGCCAGGCGAGTGGCCGCTTGCCAGAAGGCTTCCTGATTGCCCGCGGCCTGGGCCGCTAACACTGCTTGCATTGCTTGCCGGCGAGCATCGACCAGCGCCGTGATCTCCGGCGGCGGTGCGTCTGTTGGTGGTGCATCGCTGGGCGGAGCCGCAGGCGTGCTGCCTGGCGTGGGCGCCGCCCCAGGGGCGATTGCCGCGGCGCCGCCCGAGATGCGCGGCGGACCAAAGGGATTGTCCTGCCCCCACAGCGGCGAGGCGAACACCACCGCCGACAGCAGGTAACAGACGCAAAAGAGAACCTGTCGGCGCATGGTCGTCGCGCAGCCTCCGCCTGGGGGGAAACCGAAGCAGCAGGCTGTATACCGACCGCCCCAGACTGGCAACAAGTGCAGTCGCTGACGTCGCTTGCCGGCGTTACATCACGGCAAAGTAGTTTTCCACCGCGAAGTCAAACAGCTCGCGAGTCATCGCCGGCTTGATGCCCTGGTAATGGCAGTAATTGACGATCTGCATCAGCAGGTCGCGCGGCTGGCAGCAGCGGAAGGGGCGATTGACGGCCAGGTAGTGTTTCTCGATCAGGTAATCGAGCGCGTCGTCGCTCCATTCGACGTTCAGTTTCTCCGCCATCATCTTCATCAACGCGCGATATTCCTCCTCGGTGGGATCTTTGACTTCCACCTTGTAAGGAATGCGGCGGAGGAAGGCGTCGTCGACCAGGTCCTTGGGTTCAAGGTTGGTCGAGAAGATGATCAGCTGGTCGAACGGCACCTGGATCTTCTTGCCGTTGGGCAGGTTGAGGAAGTCGTATCGTTTTTCCAGCGGCACGATCCAGCGGTTGAGAAGCTGGTCGGTGCTCATCTTCTGGCGGCCAAAGTCATCGATGACCAGCGTGCCGCAGTTGCTCTTGAGCTGGAAGGGAGCTTCACAGACTCGGGTAGACGTGTTAAGCGTCACTTCCAGGTTGTCCATCGTCAATTCACCGCCGACGACGATGGTGGGCCGCTTGATGCGCACCCAGCGTTTGTCCACGCGGCTGTCGTTCCACAGCTTGTCCGACGGCTTGAGCGGCACTTCCTCATGCACACTGGGATCGAACATCCGCATGATTTCGCCGTCGATGCCGATCGCGCGTGGAATCCAGATCAGCGAGCCAAATGCGGCGGTGACGCGCTCGGCGATACTCGTCTTACCGTTGCCCGGCGCCCCGTACAGGAACAGACCGCGGCCGGAATTGATGGCCGGCCCCAGCCGTTCCAGCATCTTGCGGTTGATGAGCAAATCGGCAAACGCCCGATTGAGATCCTCGGCCGTGGGATGCTGATGGGCGATCGATTGCGCTTTGACGCTGCGAATGTAATCTTCCAGCGAGACCGGTACCGCGCCGAAGTACGTGCAGTGGTCGAGGTAACGCCTGGCCCGCTCGCGGCCCACGTCCGTGAGCTGATAAACGTAATCGTTCATCGGGGCCGAGCCGTAATACACCACCAACTGATCCTGCTTCATGCGCAGCAGCAGATCGTCGATCAGCTTGAACGGCATCTTCACCTGTTCGGCCATGGCGCGACCGGTGGCCGTGCCGACGGCCAACAGGTACTTCAGCAGCAGCTCTTCAACCTGGCCTTCGGTGACGTTGGCCGCCTGGAACGACTCCGGCTCAATGGGGAAGAAATCGCCGTCCAGATCGTCTGGAATGTCGTCGGCCTGGTCGGCTTTGCGCGCGCGGGGCGGGGTATTGGGCGGCGGCGGTTCAGGCCGCGGCGGCTGCATCACCGCCGGCGGAGGCTCCTCGACCGGTTGCTCGACCTTCACCATCTCGGGGTCGCCGGTCAGCTCCGAGATACGGCGCAACAGCTCGTTGAGCCGGCGATCGTGCTGTGCCTTGGCGGCCGACGGAGTCGCGGACGCTTGAGGCGTGGCAGCTTCACCGGCAGGCAGCGGCTCGGCGGCAGCGCTAACGGCCGGCTCCTCCAGGGCGGCCCCCGTCTGGCCCGGCAGGTCGGTACTGGCAGACGAACCGCCTGCTGCGCTGTCGGCAGCGGGCGGAGCGGCCCCCTTCTGCTTGAGCAGCCCTAGGCTGGCCAACCGTTGAAACAACCGTTCGTCGGAGGCGTCTGCTGCCATCGCTCAGTTTGCCGTGATGACCGAAGGGAACGCACCCAAGAAAGCCGCCTGATCGCAAGGCAAGCCGCAGGGAAATGGCCGCGGGCGGGAGAGCACTCCCAACCTGCGCACGAATCTGGGAGGTGGGTGCCTGATTGGATGCCTATCGAACCCTACGTCTTGGACCGCAGGGGGTCAAACCGCACAAACTGCGTGACATGGCGCCCCCAGGCAGGCCGAAAACACACCTGTGGGGGGAAGCCCTCGCCACGCTGTCGGGGGAGGGTCCACCGTCGTAAGTTGTGCCATCGAAAAAAGTTGGATTTTTTTCGACCGGCTCTTGCTTTCTCCGTTGATGTGGCGATAGTTCAAGTACTGACAGGGCTTCATTGCCCCTGACAGAACGGCCTTCACAGGTCCCTGCCCCGCCTGTGGAGGCCTCTTTTTTGCGCTCATCGTGCGCAGGCCTCCATTCTTGCGGGCGCTACCTCCCAGACGTGCTCATCGTAGCCGGGGCCGCTCTGTGCAATTCTGGACGACCACGGTGGTGTGGAAACGCGCGGCCGGCTTGGGCGGGCATGTGCGGTTCTGATGCAGCACGACGTCCGGAGTAGGGGGCAGCGTTCGTTTCTGACACAGCTAGCAACGCCCCTAGTCCTCCTACTCGTCCCAGTCCATCAATTCGTCAGACTTCGCCTGACTGGCATAACCGTTGCTAGATATTGAGGCCGTCTGGCAAACCGTCCGCCGTTTGCCGAGCCACTGCCGTTTGGAACCCGTGCAGTGAAAAGAACTTTGGCCCAGGAATGGAGTCTGACATGCTCGTTCTCTCTCGTAGTACTCAACAAGCCGTGGTGATTGGTAGCGGTGAAAACCGCATTACCGTGATGGTCACCGAAATCCGTGGTGGCCGGATCCGCATCGCGATTGACGCGCCGCGCGAGGTCTCTATCTGCCGGGGCGAACTGGTGGACGGCCACGACTGCGCGCAGGTCACTGCCGCAACGTCCTAGCCCTAGTCCCCTACGAACCACAGCAGGGGCCGCATCCGGGCCCCCGCGGGTTGGCTCCGCGGGCCAGCGTTTTAGCCCCGCGAGTTAGCTCATCTTGCGTTTGGCGGATCTGCTCCATGCTGGCCGGATTATGATGGATGGCGAGTTGCAAACTTCGCCATCCTCACAGGGGTATCCGCCTTGGCCGGCACGAGATTTCCGCTGCTCTATCAAATCAACACCCGCGTCTGGCTGACCGAACTGTCGGCCGGGTTGGGCCGCCGGGCCACCTTGGACGACATCCCCGACGCCGAGCTGGATCATCTGGCCGAGCTGGGCTTTGATTGGGTGTGGCTGCTCAGCGTGTGGCAAACGGGCCTCGCAGGGCAGCAGGTGTCGCGCAGCAATCCCGGCTGGCAGCGTGAGTTTCAGGAAACGCTGCCGGACTTGCGTGAGGAAGACATCGCTGGTTCTGGCTTCGCGGTCACCAGCTACACGGTGCACACCGACCTTGGCGGCGATGCCGCGCTGGCCCGCCTCCGTGAGCGTCTCCGGCAACGCGGCCTGCGGCTGATGCTCGACTTTGTGCCCAACCACACGGGGCTCGATCATCCCTGGGTGCAAACGCACCCGGAGTATTTCATCGAGGGCACGCCAGACGACTTGGCTCGGCAGCCGCATAACTACATCCGCGTTGCCAGCGATAACGGCGAGTGGATTCTCGCGCATGGGCGTGATCCCAACTTTCCTGGCTGGCCCGACACGCTACAGCTCAATTACGCCAATCCCGCGACGCAGGAGGCGATGATCGGCGAGCTGCTCAAGGTAGCCAGCCAGTGCGACGGCGTGCGGTGCGATATGGCGATGCTGTTGCTGCCCGACGTGTTTGAGCGAACCTGGGGGGCGGCGGCCGCCGGAATTCTGGCCAAAGGCGATCGGGCGTGTCCGCGAGCAGGTGCCCGACTTCGTGTTCATGGCCGAGGTCTACTGGGACCTGGAATGGACCATGCAGCAGCAGGGCTTCGATTACGCGTACGACAAGCGGCTCTACGACCGGCTCCGCGACGGACACGCCCGGCCGGTGCACGAGCATCTTCACGCGGACCTCGCATACCAGAACAAGCTCGCGAGGTTTCTGGAGAACCACGACGAGCCGCGCGCGGCCGCGGTGTTTTCGCCAGACGTCCATCGGGCGGCCGCGGTCATCACCTACCTGACGCCCGGCCTGCGGTTCTTCCAACAAGGTCAGCTTGAGGGCCGCAAGGTGCGCGTATCACCGCATCTGATTCGCGCTCCCCAGGAACCGCTCGATGAGGATTTGCGTGCGTTCTGCGACCGCCTTTTGGCCGTGCTCCGAAATCCGGTCGTTCGCCAGGGCCAGTGGCAACTGCTGGAGTGCGTGCCTGCCTGGGAGGGCAACCCTACGCACGATAGCTTTTTGGTGTTTGTGTGGCAGGCACCGCAGCAGCCGGCGAGGATTGTGGCCGTGAACTATGCGGATCATCAGAGCCAATGCCTGGTTCACCTGCCGCTTACCGACCTGGGCGGCCGACTATGGCGACTGCAGGACCTGCTCAGCTCGGCCAGCTACGCCTGGAACGGCGATGACCTACAGCAAAGCCTGTACCTCGATATGGCTCCCTGGCAGGCCCAGGTATTTACCCTGGTGCCGGCCGACTAAGCACCGCCGCACAACGTGCATCGCCAAAGATGCTGCTTCAAACGCCAATGCGGGGCGTCTGGCGGGCCGAGCCGTTCTCAACAAGCCACCGCAGGCTTACGGGGCGTCGGCCCAATAATCGAACACCACGACCTGCTCGCGGCGGTCTTTCACCACCTCGACGTATTGCAGGTGCGCCGGGTGAACCAGGTACGCATCGCGACCTTTCTCGTCGCGGAACGTCACCACAAAGCAGTGCGTCAGCCCTTGCGACTTGCCCTCGGGGCTCACGTTGGTGCCGTGCTCGAAGTCGATGATCGTGTCGATCTTGGAGGGCAGGGCGGCGAACGTATCGACCACTTCCTGGATCTGCTCGGGCAGCAAGCCGTCCTTGAACTTGTACATCACAATGTGCCGCAGCACCTTGCCGGGTTTTGCCGCCGGGTCCTTGGCCGCCGGCTGCTCGCCGCTACTGGAACTGCTCATCGTCATCGCCATCGTCAACAACACCAGGCCCAACAGGCACAACAGATTGCCCGCACGCATTGGTCGCAAACTCCCGGCTGGAGTGGTAAAGCTCTAGATCACTGTGCGGCCATGGCCGCCCGTTCCCCAGAGTACTTTGGACCGGGCCAAGAAAACAACGGCGAATCGCTCGGCGTTTGCCGCCCTGACAGCTTGCCAGCAGGCGGTGGGCTTGTCCTCCAGCAGCCCCCGCGGTATCGCGTGGTCAGAAGATCACCGTCTCGGCCAGGGGAGAGCCGCTTGAGCGGCAGCCTATTCCTGCGGCGGGGGCGGCGGAGCCGGTTCACTCCGGGGCGAGGCAGGGGCCGGTGGGCTGGGCGGGTTGTTCGACGCGTCGCCTTTGTCATCGGCCGGCGGCGGCTCGGGAGCAGGAGGTTCGGCCTTGGGCGGAGCGGTCGGCTGGGAGGGCGGGGCGATGGGCTGCGCATTCGTAGTGCCAGCCGTCGCAGCAGCCGGGCTGCCATCGTTTGCCGGCGAGGCAGAATCGCCCTCGCGAGCCAGTTCCGGCGGCGTGAACCGCGGCCACTTGCCGAACAACCGTTCGCGGTAAATCACCAGCCCGTGCAGGGCGTGGTACAGCGAACCGCACTCCACGGACAGGCTTTCAGACAGCTTAAGCATGTCGCAAAGGGCCACCACGCCGCGCACCAGCCACGGTTCGCGGAGCCGTTCCTGAGGCAAGGCCTGGACGAGAAACTCCACCGTGTGGCCCGTGGTGTTGATCCGCCGCGTGATGTCGGTGGTAACGCCGGGGCGAATCAAATAGGCGGTCGAGAACGAACCGTCCGGGTTCTGGTACTCGCGGAACCGCACGATCGCGTCATTGATCTTGTCCTGGGCCAGCTTCCAGCCACCTTCGACCTGGCCGCCCAGCGACTTGTACTTGTTCAGCGCGCCGGTCAGGGCCATCAGCCGGTGCGTACCGCCGCAGGCGCTCTGGTTGAGGTCAAACCCGGCTTCCATTTCCACGATCCGGGCAACCGACCAGTCGCCACCATCGCGGGCTTTCCAGGTCTTGTCGTAGTCCTCAAGCGAGTTGATGAGGTACTTGTTCAGCGAGGTGAGCGTCCATGTGGCCTCGGCGCCCTGGTACAGCCCCCACTGGGCTTCGGTGACGACGTCGCGAATCGTGTAATTGGTGCCATCGACCACGATCGTGGCATCGATCGGCACGTTGGACTGGGCCATGATGGCCAGCCATTGGTCGTCGTGCCCTTGGCCGCGTTTGCTGCCGGCTTCGAGAATCGAGTCCAGGCCGTGCGTGCCGGGCCGGAACGTGAAGCCGTCGATATGGCCGCCGTCAAGCGCATACTGCAAGGCCCCAACCAGCTTGCCATCGGCGTAAATGTACGTGTCGTAACCGTAGGCCAGCACGCCGTGCATGATCTGCCAGGCGCCGTGATCCACGTTGTTCATGTACCGCTGCTGGTTGAGGGCCAGCACCTCATCCAGCATGGCTTTGAGTTGCTCGTCGTTGGGGAGCTGGTTCTCAGCGGCGCCGGCCGAAGGTTCCAGGTCGAAAGGGGACTCGCCGCAGCCGGTAATCATCAATACGACGACCAGAGATGCGCTCCACAACGCGCGAAAAGCCAGCGAAGCCCACATGGTAGTTTGCGCCTTGAGTGAACGAGACGGCTGCTCCGGCAAGGTCGACCACGGCTGCGTGCTGCATGCCACCGGCCGCGATCGCAACGTTGAAAAAGCTCGCATGAAGGCTTGCTCGGTTTGCCGCCAGGAGGGATGCGTTCCTTCTTCGGGGATCAAAGGGGAAGCGGCCTCCGTGTCGCCTGCCTGTTTTGGGTGTGCCGGCGGGTGATGCCGGTTATGCCGGCTTCTCCGCCCGGGCGGGAGCCTGCACCGCCGCGGTTAGCCCCGTTTGGCGATTGTACGTTGGCCCAGCGGCCATGCCGCGTGCGATCCCGGCTTTGCCGGCGATTTTTCGCGGCCAGGCGAGCACCCACGCCGCAAGCGCGGGAGCCCAGCCGCTCTATGTATATCCGGGTAAACGGGGCGAACTGTTCAAGACTATCGCCGGTTTTTCGGTTCTGTCAAATATGCCGGCTCCAAGTCGATGCACATGCAATCCCGGCCCGCCACGAGGGTTGCGCTCCGGGCCGAAGTTCCGATGGTGCGACATCAGCGAGCCCGCAACAGGTTCGCCAGGGCCTCGGTCAGCGGCAGGCCGGTCCGCTGGGCAAAGCCCATGAACATGGGGCTGGGATTCGCCTCAAGAAAGACATACTCGCCGGAGGGGGTACGGCGGAAATCGATGCCCGACCAGACCAGGTGCACGGCCTCGGCGATCTTCAGGCACATCGCCTTCATATCGCTGGAGAGTTCGATGGCCTGCATCGGCGAAGATGGGTCGTCGCGAAAGTCGAGCGTGCTGGAGTGGATCTCGCAGGCGTACACCTGGTCGCCGGCCACGAACACCCGCACGTCGACCCCTTCGATCTCCTCCTGGATCGTCACCGGCGCGTAGACCAGGTTGGACAGGTAGGGATCGGTCAGATGGTGTTCCAACAGCCGCTCGGTGAACGCGCCGCCCTGGACCGGCTTGAAGATGCACCGGGGATGCCGCCGGGCAAACTCCAGCACCGCCTCGGCCTCGTTGGTGATCACGGTGTCGGGCACGCGCACGCCCAGCCGGGCCACGCGAGCCAAGGCGGCCGGTTTGACCTGGTGCAGGTGGAAGCCGTCCCAGCCGTTGACCCAGCGGGCATCCAGCACGTGGAACAGGCTTTCGAACAGGCTGCGCGAATCGTTGGCGGCAATCAGGGCTTGTTCGGGGTCGGGCAGCGGCGGGTAAGACACTTCGCCATACGCCCTCCAGTACACGGCATGGATGCTGCTGAAAGGAACCCGGTGGCCGTCGGCAAAGACCAGGGCCCCTTCGCCGGCGCGGGGCATCCACGTAATTCGCACGTTATGGGGAAACTCGCTGCTGTCGAGGAACTCAACCGCTTCGCCTTGCGTCTGTAAATAGGCGAACATATGCTGCGCGTGCTCATCCTGGGCGTCGCTCAAAATCAGCACTGCCATGCCAGTCCCTCGTCGCAAGTTGCTTGGTAACAAGCATTAACGTTTAGCCCGTCGCGTTGCCCCCCATTCCACTGTTGCCCTTCAACCAAGCCAAGCGGGGCAGCCTGTCGTCGAGGCCGCGTCCTCACGAGAGAAACCGCTTTGCCGGGAGCTTGCCATGCGTCATCCATTTGCCGGTATCAATATCCCTCAATCTACGGAAACTCAGGCAACCAGCCATTCTACCCAGTTTCGCCCAACGCGGCGGGCTATTGTGCAAGGTATGCTCGGTGGGCTGTCGCTAGCGGCGCTTCCCTGGGAAGCCTCGGCGGACGAGCAGGCCGAGCCAACCGACCAGCCCAATCCCGCGGCCGCGCACGATCGCTACCTGGTCGTGCCGGCCGATTACCGCAAGTTCACTGCCATGCGGCGCAAAGAACTGAACGTGCTGGGCAACTTCTTCAACCCGGCCGCGCAATCGCGGGACCAGCGGCGTACGCAGGGCGGTTTCTTGGCGTGGCTCACGCCCGAGGAAGTCCAGGCACTGCAGCGCCAGCCCGACGTGGCCAGCGTAAAGCGTTTGATGCCCGACGACATCCCCACGCCGCAGGAGTCGGCACGCAAGGGCGATCAACACATTCTGGTCCGGCTGCTGCCCGGCGACTGGAAGATCAAGCCCAAGGCGGGCACGTACCAGACTGCGGCCGAGATCCAAAAGGCCTGGCAGCAGGCCTTTGCCGGCTATGGGATCGACGTGCTGGCAGGCCCCCAGGATTCAATGCTGGTGCTCGAGGTGGGCACTCAGGAAGTGCCGCCCGAAGTGCTAGCGGCGGTCAAGGAACATCCCCAGGTGGTGGGCCTGCAATGGATGGCCGCTCCGGCTTCCCGGCCCGGCAACCCAGGCGGCGTAACCACCGAGGCCCTGGGCGAAGAAGGGGCTGCTACTACGCTGGCCTTGGGCGAGGAGGGCAACCAGCCCACCACGCTGGCGCTGGGCGAAGAAGGCGGGCCG
>CALBRZ010000127.1 GCA_937927735.1 uncultured Planctomycetales bacterium | reverse complement strand
CCCTGCGCGGGGCGAAAGGTGAAGTTGTCGAGCCATCCCCAAAACTCAACAGTGGTTTCAATCCACGCCCCTGCGCGGGGCGAAAGATTAGGGAGGTAGGCAATGCTTGCTTTGCCGAAGTTTCAATCCACGCCCCTGCGCGGGGCGAAAGGAAATTTCACCAGAAGCAAAAGAAATCACCAAACGTTTCAATCCACGCCCCTGCGCGGGGCGAAAGTTGTAGCAGTCCAAGGTATCGACGACTGCAATCAGTTTCAATCCACGCCCCTGCGCGGGGCGAAAGTCAGACGCCGTAATGGCCAGCATCAAGGCGCTGGCCGTTTCAATCCACGCCCCTGCGCGGGGCGAAAGCCTTTCCGTCCAACATGCGTAGCTGCCGGTACTTGGAGTGCACGTTTCGCGAACCTGCGGGCATCGTACACTTCAGCAGATTGGCATGCTGGCACGGCATGGCCTTAGTCTAACTACAGCTAAAAGTTGCGTCGATCGCGAACCTGACAGTATCAGGTGGGCGCGCTGGATGTTCGCGGATGCTACTTCTAGCATCCCTACATAGTCTAGCAAGTGCTTTGAATCGCTAGGCGATCAGCGGCCCATCAATGTCGTAGGTGGACTTTGCACCATGATGCTCCACGCGGCGGTGCCAGTTGCGGCCCAGGTAATAGAAGCGAATGCTGTCCTCGGCAGGATCGATCAGACGCAACAGCCGATCCTTACACTGGGTCCACTGGGCAGGGTCGACTTCCATCTCAAAGACCGAGTTCTGCACCCGCTGCCCGAAGTCCAAACAGGCTTTGGCCACCTGCCTTAAACGGCGCTGCCCCTCGACTGATTTGGTCGACACATCGTACGTCACCAGTACATACATACCTTGCCCCTTATCGCCAGAGTAGCGGCGGATACGCGTCGAGATCGCCACGCAGGTGCCGGGCCATCAGCCGTGCCTGCAGATGAATCAAAAGTCCAACGGTCACCCGTTCATTCAGAAAGGGGTGGGTATAAACGTCCTGTTTGCGCTGCTGCCAGGCCACCAGGACCGCCTTGCGGGCTGCATCGTCCATGATGACCGCTCCGGTTTCCAGCGTCTGAAACGATGATGGCCCCAATTGGCGGCGGTTGATGAGCGAGAGCACCAGACGGTCGGCCAACCAAGGCCGAAACTCCTCCATCAAATCCAGCGCCATGCCAGGCCGGCCTGGCCGATCGCGATGCAGAAAGCCTACCGCTGCATCGAGGCCAACGGCTTCGCAGGCAGAACGTACGTCGTGCATCAGCAGCGTATATACAAACGACAACAGGCAGTTGATGGGGTCCAGCGGAGGCCGGCGACTGCGACGCTCGAATCGAAAGATCTCGGCATTGGCGGTAATCAGATCGTTGAAGGCCGCGAAATACCGCACAGCCGACTCGCCCTCCACGCCGCGCAGTTGATCCAGTGACGTTGCCTGCTGCACCGCGGGAATCGTAGCCGACAGCCGCCGGGCCACCGTTTGCAGAGCCTCGGCACGCGGGGCATCGCTGGCATCGCGCGCCGCCCGGTTCAGCACAGTACGGCAGTTGGCCAGCTTACCCAGGACGATCGACCGGGCGATTTCCAGCGAACGCTCCGAATCGTCGGCTGCCCGATACTGCTGCCGGCGAAGCAGCACGTTGCCTGAAGTAAATCCGCTCACCGCGGCGCGGAACTTTCCCGAGCTGCTCAAGAAGGAAATCGAGACGCCGGATTCGCCGCAGGCGGCCATCAGGCCGGGACTGCAGCCGACGCGGCCAAAGCAGACGATGCCGTCGAGGTTGTGCAGGGGAATCCGCAGCCGGGTGGCCTTCTCTACGCGGACCGCCACCGCCTGGCCATCCTTGGCGAGATAAGCCCCCTGGGTCGTAACAAACAGCGTGTTTAGGTGCGTTTTCAACGGACACCTTTCACGTTGCCAAGAGAGAAGGGAACGACAGGGCAGGGCGTCACGCGCCTACCACGCTTGCGACTTGACAAGTTCCTGATCCAGAAACGCCTTGGCGGACCGACTGCCACCGGTGACTTGGGGCAGGCACACGGAAATCAGCGAACAGGCCTCGCACTTTTTCTCACGCACAGCCGGCGGCGTGATACCGCTATGGATCATTTGATGCAGACGCTCAGCGGCACGGCGGGTGGTGCTGCGCAGCACATCATCGAAGGCGACATCGAACCGGCGCCGCTTGGCACCATAGAACAACTGGCCGCCTGCGATCTCGATGCCTAGCATCTCTTCCAGGCAGATTGCCTGAGCACAAAGCTGCACGCGGTCGCAATCGTTGGTCTTAGGGCGGCCGCGTTTGTATTCGACGGGCGTTACGATCCAACCGGTCAAGCCGTCGCTGCGCTGGGCATGCAGTACCTGGGCCAGAGTGCGGTCGGCTTGCCGGTCGGTCAGGCCATCGGGCGGGCGCCACTCGATGACGTCGGCCTGGCCAGTGACGCCGAGTTCCAAGCTGCGCAGCGGCAGTCCGCGGGTAATGCGGATGCCGCCGCGCGTCTTGGGTTTTCCTTCGTGGGCGTTGCGATGCAGGATGCGACCTTGGGCCGTGAGACGGTTCTCGACCCACACCCGCTCGACATGGATCAGCGCACACTGCCGCTCGCAGAACAGCAGGTGCTGCAAAGCCGAGAGGGGGAGTAGATCGGACTCAAGGTAGGGCATCACGATTCCCCTCCCGGTCGGCATCGTTTAGGCAGGCCAGCACCGCATACAGACGTTTACAACCGCTCGTGCAGGGTTACGCCCGCAGGTACGTTATCGCGGTCCACGGTCACCTCGTAATCTTCAAAATCGCGAGGCGGCCGGCTGGGATCTTTGGCTGTTACCCGCACCAGGTTGAACAGCTTCCGGGCCGGCGCGTTGCCCAACTTGCTGTCGTGTTCGAACACCAGCAGCCGGCAGGTGCTCATCTCGCCGCGTGCGGCGGAGCGGTCGTGTTCGAACATGTTCTCCAAGGCGTTCCACAGCAGTTCCAGGTCGGCTTGGCTGAAGCCGGTCTGCTCGGCCAGGTGCGGATTGATAAAGCCGTGAGCACGGTACAGGGCGTAAGGCACGATTTCCTTGCGGCCCATGGTCCGATTGCCGCCGGATTGCTTGTCGGCCTCTTTCTCGGTGGTCACGGCCATTCGGGTGATCGACTGCTCCAGCGAAACAATCGGATCGATGGAGCGAGCAAACGCCAACTGGACGGGGCCGCGCACCTGGCCGGCGTTGACGCCGGTGCTCATGACCGCGCCGAACATGCGGACATCGAAGAAGGTTTGGCACATCCACCGGCGAACGCGTTCCTCGGCCGGCGATTCGCCGTCCTTGGGTTTACAGGTCTGTTTCGGGTCCAAGCCCAGCGCGCGATATCCGCGTTCGTGCTGCTGGTTCAGGATCGCCTTCTCTTTGACGTAGATGTCGTAGCCTGGCTGAGGCTCGCCATCGCCGGCTTTGGCCAGCGTGATGTAGTTACGGATCTTACGCTTCAGACAGACATCGGACACCAAGCCATGGCCGGTTTCGGGATCAACTCGCGGAGCGTTGCCGGCGTCGGGGTCGCCATTGGGGTTGCCGTTGCGAACATCGAATAACAGCACGAACTCGTAGCGGCGATCAATCGTGGGCGAGGCGGTCGCAGCAGCAGACGAAGGGGCAGCAGTGGCCATATCTCAATACTCCTGACGTTAAGCGAAATTGAACGACGGTGATTCAAACCAGAAGCTAGGCGGCCGGCGTTTCGGCCGTGCGGCTAAAGCGGAACGTGGCGGCAACGTCGGGGTGTTCCTGCTCCCACTGCTCACGTTCTTCCTTGGGCATCCAGAGCCAATGCCGCATCTGGTGATAGCCCACGACAAACAGCCCTTGCTGTTCCAGGTCGAGATGGGCTGGGATGCCCTGGCTTTGATAGGGATACCGATTGCGGTTGACGTCGAAGCGCGAACAGAAAAAATCGATCATCCTGTCGAGCCGTTGCCCCAGGGCGCGATCTTTGCCTTCCTGGGCATCGGCCGCCTTGCTGGCATGGTGGCGCGAGTTCTTCAGCAGCCGCACAAACACGGACCTCGGCGTGGCCGAAGCCGCGCTGAAATAGCGATCGATCACGCTGGCGTTCACATCGCCCAGCGCCAATTGCTGGAGCCGTTCGAGGACGGCCATCAGCGCTCCCAGGGCATAGCCCTGGCTGTCAACATCGGGATTGAAGGCCATGGGAACCTCCGGGTAACGCGAGGAAAGTTGGGGATCAAAGCGACGGCGGCGATTGAGTACGGCACGGATCAATGCTGCCCTGGCATCCTGGCGGGCATGGTCCATCCATTCATCGCGACCAGCCTCGGCGCGGGTTCGCACCAGCACCCGCTGCAAAATCTGGAACGGATACGCCGTGCCGGTTAGGGCTGCCCGCAGAAACGCGGCCTCCAGCGATGCCGGGATATTCTCGGATTTGCCTTCGGTCGCCAGCGACTCCATCAACCAACGCAGCGGAATAGCGGGAGTTTGCTGGTTTCCTTTCTTGGGCCGGGCCGAGCGCACCATCTGCAAGTCTTCGAAGTGGTGGCCCAGGTGGTTGAGCGTCTCGCCGAGCGTGGTTTCGATCCAATCGCGAACCATGACCCGGCCTTGAGCGCCCGAAAGAATGAGCACGTAAAAGGCCGAAGGATTGCCGATATCGACAGGCTTGCCATGCCACACAGCCTGGTAAGCCTGCGACACGTTCTCTTCGTGGTCGCCTTCCAGCAGCCCGGCCAAGGCATCGAGGGCATCTTGCGTCTCGCGTTCAGCCGACGCCGACCAGTAGCAGGCGATCGTATCAGCCGAGATCTTGAGGCTGCGGGCGGGCAGCGACCGCTCCGGGTTGCGCGGATCGGGATACGCCCGATCGATCAAGCGGTTGAGTGCGGTGGCCGCTTTCTCGGCGGCTTCGCGTGAAACTGGAGCGTTTGCGTTCCGCGACAGGCCATACGACTCAAAGGCACTATTATTGAACGACACCAGCGATACGCCGCTGGACGTTCCACCAGGCACCTTCTTAATGAGCGGAAAGAGCCCCGCGTCGTCGATCGGTTGGCCACTGACGATGCATTGCAGCGGCCGCGAGTTACCACCGGGCAGGTCTAGCGAACGCACCTGTTTCCAATAGGCACGAACCGGCTCCAGCAGGTGCACGGGCTCTGGATTCAGGCCCACCCGAAAGGCAAACAGATCACTCGCCGTCCATTGCAGTGCTTCGAAGAACTGTTGGATGCGGTCGCGCTGTGATTCGAGGTTGGCCAGAAAAGCCGCCACGGCGGCGACATCGGGGTGCTTCGTGGCCGCAGCGCACTCGGTAACAAAACCGCGAAAAAGAGCGACGCGCCCCTGTAATTTTTCGGGCGGACGTTTTCCGGTAGGGTCGATGCCAAGCGTGTAGTCGGACTTGTCGACCAGAAAGTAGGCCGAATCCCCGCTGGTACGAGTATGCTGCCGCGGGACGGGCATCGGGTTGCCAACGTACTTCGGCTTGCGCTTCGTGCCGGCGTTAACATCGGTACGGCGCGACTCAATCGCCACCAGGTTGCCGTCGGGTTCCAGCACGATCATCCACGAGACCGGCCGAATCTCGTAATCCGGATCGGGGACCAGTTGCTCGATATCGGCCAGCCGATTCAAGGCTTGCAGGATCATATCGTCACCTTTGAGGCTTAAGACAACACCTGCACGGCGGCGGGGACGTCGATGACGCCCCGATCAAGCCGGGCATGAAAGAAGCGAGGCCGATTGCCCTCCTTGGCAAACTCGATATCCCACAGCATCAGCCCCAGGTCCTGCGAATGGTCAATCGGCGAAGGGGCGTCATCGGTAACCGGAGCGACCTCGGCGATGAACTCGCGGCAGCCCAGGTAGGGCTGGTGGAAATGCTGCCCCCTCTCCAGCCGCCGGGTGAACATCTCGACGAACTTGCGGACGGTTTCGTTGGGGCCAGCCCGTTCGGTCAGCTCGAAGTGGGCTTCGATGATGTAGTCGACATCACGCAAGGCGACCGTGTTGCGCTGTGCGCGGTCGTCTTCCACAATGAGCACTGGTGCCGTGCCGCCACGGTCGACGACGGCTGCTGCCGGTGCGGCCGCTCGGCTGGAAACTTCGTTGCGGCGAAACGCGATCCAGCGGATCGGGCTGAGCACCTTGATGCGGTCGATCCGCCAGCGGATGTCGGGCTTCCAGAGCACCGCCTCGAAGATGCCGCGCGCCGCCGACGGCGTGATCACGGGATAGGAAACCCGTTCGGCTTTGAACTCCGGAGCCGTGAAGCAGGCGACCGGTCCGCTAGCGCGGAGAGCCAGTGTGGGAGAAGTTGCGGTCAACTATCAACCCCTTGTTCTAGATGACATGAAACGCTTGCCTTGGCGTTCCAGGGCGTGGATCGACAAGGTTCTTAGTGGTCTGACTGTTGTTTGAGGTGAGCGACTATGCGTTTGTCTAAGGCAGCGCCCGGGCGTTTCTCTTAGACCACCAGTACGTCCGGCGCGATGGGTGCCTCGGGGTCGGTCTGCAGCCCAAACTCCTCGCTGTACCAGTCGCCCGTGAACAGATCGGTCGGTAGGCCCAGCACCTCGTCGGCCACTTCGATCAAGCCACGCCGCGCGAGGTGATCGAAATACCGCTGATTCACCTGAACCAGGTAGGGCTGTAAGGCACGCCGCGTTTCACGCGATGACGCCGTGCGATGTCGCTCAGCCCGTTCACGCCCCTGGCCCCAGGGCACCACGATGGACCGCATGCCGTCGTCGTCAATCAACCGAAAGTCGCGGGCAGCGGTGGCGAAGTTAAGCTGCGCAAGCGCCCCGAGGATGTTCTTTTCGTCCAGCTGGTGCGAAGCATAGAACAGCTCAAAGAACAACTCGGCATGCTCCGGATTGAGCAGGTCGAGTTTCTCTTGGAGCCGCGGATCGGCACCCTGTAACTTCAGCAATGTTTGTGTGGTTTGCAGGGCCTTGCGCAGGGTTTCGCCTGGCGGAGAGGTGGGGGCCAAGAAGACGGCGAACCGTCCGGCCGGTTTACC
>CALBRZ010000126.1 GCA_937927735.1 uncultured Planctomycetales bacterium | reverse complement strand
CTCCTCCGGAGGAGGAACCGGTTTGACTCTCCTCCACCCCGCTGTCTACCCTGGGCTTTACCCTGTTCTCTTCATCCCGAGCGCTGCACTTTTCACCCGCCCAGCGCTGCACTATTCGGCTGCCGTTTACATCCCGCCCATGCCATGCATGCCGATATGCTTGGAGACACCGCCGATCCCGTGAAACTGCTGGTAAGCAACCGTCCCTCCAAACGGGGCCGGGCTGTCCAGGCCGCATCGTACGGCCTCGCGAAGCGGGATAAGCCGGTCGCTGCGCGAAAGATAATGCGCCGGCAATGACGTACCGTCCGCCGCTCGGCTCGGGGCGTCCTCCACCTCTGGTCAGCAACAGCGTCAACGTCAGGTACAGGGCGAGCAGCGTGGCGGTCGCCGCGCCCAGGCTGACGTAAAAGTTCAGGCCACGTCTAAGCAAGTAAGGCAACAGCAAGAAGAACGGCAACGACGGCAGTGCCAGCCAGAAAATGCTTTAGGCCAGATCGGCCAGATTGGCGGTATTGCCTGATTCCACGTACAGCCAGGTGATACTCAAGAACGAAACGAGAGGTAGCGAGGCGAGCAGAGCGCCCAGCGTAATATTGCGCTTCGAGAGTTCGGAGACGGCCACGACCAGGGCGGTCGTAACCACGATCTTCATGATGTAGTAGGCCATGGCCGCTCCGACCCCCGATGTTGCTCAGCGCTTGGGTTACGCCCCAGCCTTAGTGGCTATGACCATGCGGCTCTTTTTTGAAGTCACCAGCGTAAGGGGTGCCTTCGACTTCACCACTGATCGTACCGGCGAACTCCTGCACCACCCCCAGCTTTTCGTGCTTGCCGACGAAGCGGGAGCTTGCGCCCTCACCTTCGCCGTCCAGCGGCACGGGCATCAACTCCACCTGGAAGGCAGGGCTGTTGATCGTGAGCAGCAGTTTGTCGGCCTTCACCGGAGCCGACGCCTTGGCATTGCCATCGAGGATGTAGACGGTAGCTTCCTGCTTGTCGTGGTCCACCGTGAACTCAACGTGGTACGTCCCGCCGCCCCAATCAGCCACCACGCCTCCGTGCGGACCTTCGCCGTGGCTATGACCGTGATCGCTGGCGCCGGATTGGTCGGAGGCCGCGGGAGCGTTTGGGGCAGGTTGTTGTCCCTGGTCGCCGCAACCGGCAAGCAGCATCAGCGATCCCAGGATCGCCGTCACTGGCAACATGCGAATCGTCATCACTCAGTCTCCTTGATCAAAAAGTACATCCTTCGGGGCTTCGATAAACGGTTATCGAAGCAGTTGCTCTTCACGGTGCTCGCCCTGGGCAAGGCGGATGGCGTCTTTGCCGCTGAACTTCCAGAACAGGCCAGGGTGGATCAGGAATTCGCAGAAGGTCGAAGTCGTCAGGCCGCCGAGAATCACCGTCGCCACCGGATACAGGATTTCGAGCCCGGGCTTCTGGCCACCCAGGACAATCGGCAGTAGGCCCATGCCCGCAGTCAGTGCCGTCATCAAGACGGGAGCGAGCCGTTCCAGGCTGCCGCGCAGGATCATCTTCTCGGAGAACGCTTCGTCCTCCTGCTCCATCGGGTGGAAATAATGCGTGACCAGCAGAATGCCGTTGCGGACGGCGATGCCCCCCAGCGACACGAAGCCGACCAGGCTGGCCACGGTCAACGATTGGCTCGTCAGCACGAGCGCGGCCACGCCGCCGATGAATGCGGTCGGGATGGCATTCAGAATCTGCAGCACGATCCGCACGGAAGGGTGCAGCATCAGCAGCACCACGAACACGCCCACCACCGAAACGGCGGCCATCATGCCGATCATCAGCGTGGCCGAGCGCTGGCTCTCGAACTGACCGCTGTACTCGACGTAGTACCCTTCCGGCAGTTGGATGCGGCTGCTGATGCGCTGTTCAATGTCGGCGGCCACACTGCCCAGGTCGCGGTCCTGCGTGTTGCAGCGCACGACGATGCGCCGGCGGACGTTTTCCCGCATCAACTGATTGGGCCCGGTATTGCCGTAGCCAATGTCGGCGACGTCCGCGAGCTTGACCTGCCCTCGATTGCCCGGAAGGTCCAGCCGCAGGTCGCGCAGGCTGTAGTAGTCGGTACGGTCCTGGTCCCGCAATCGCACCACGAGATCGAACCGGCGTGAGCCGTCCAATACTTGCGAGACGACTTCGCCTTGGAGCGCCGTTTGAATAAACCGAGCAACGTGCTCACGGCTCAATCCATAGGTGGCGAGCGCCTCGGGCCGCAGCACGATATGGAGTTCGTCCACGAAGACCTGCGATTCGATCACCGGCTCGGTGATGCCGGGCACATCGCTGATTTCGCCCTTCACCTGTCGGGCCAGTCGTTGCAGCACGTTCAGATCGTCGCCGTAAATCTTGATGGCAACGTGGGCGTAAACCCCGGAGAGCATGTGGCTGATCAAGTGGGCCAAGGGTTGATCCACTTCAACATCGACGCCTGGCAGTTCTTCCTTGAGATCCGCAAGCAACTGCTGCACGATCACGTCGCGCGACTGCGCCAGGTCGGGGTTCATGCTGAGGATGTACTCGCTCATGTTGACCGGCTGGGCGTGTTCATCGAGTTCAGCCCGGCCTGTCCGCCGCACGAAGTGCAGGATTTCGCCGTCGGGATTGGCCGACGTGCGGAGCATGGGCGAGAGCTTACCGTCGATGATGGCGCCGACTTCGTTGGAGGCTTGCAGCGACGAGCCTGCCGGAAGCGTGACGTTCACCTGGACGCTGCCTTCATCGAACTGCGGCAGAAAATCGGTGCCGAGCTGCGTGAGTATCCAAGCGCTCACGCCCACCAGCAGCCAGGTCATCACCAGCAGCGGCCTGGCGAACTTCAGGCTGAACCGGATCAGGTAAGCTGCCATCCACTTCAACCCTTGCAGCAGCCAGCCATCGTCCTGGCGATGCGTGGCCTTGGACCGCGGCAGCAGGTAGTACGACAGCACGGGCGTGACCGTCAGCGACACCAGCAGCGAGGAGAGAATCGAAACGATGTAGGCGATGCCCAGCGGCGTGAACAGCCTGCCTTCAACGCCCGACATGGCGAACAGCGGCAGGAAGACCAGGATCACGACCGCGGTCCCAAACACGATAGCGCTACGGATTTCGCGGCTGGCCTCGTACACGACTTGTAAGGCCGGACGCGGGCTGGCCAGCGCGTTGTTTTCTTTGAGGCGACGGTAAATGTTCTCGACGTCCACAATCGCGTCGTCCACCAGTTCACCCATAGCGACGGCCAGGCCACCCAGGGTCATCACGTTGATGGAGAGCTCCTGGCCGCTCAGGTAGCCGATCAGGCGGAAGATCAGCGTGGTCAGTACCAGCGACAGCGGGATGGCCGTGAGCGTGATGAACGTGGTACGGAGGTTGAACAGGAATAGTGCCAGGACGACTACGACCAGGATCGCGCCAATCACCAGGGCTTCGCCGACGTAATAGATACCCCGGTCGATGAAGCTCTTGAGCTGGAACAACTCCCGATTGATCAGGATGTCGGCGGGCAGCGACTTTTCGACATCCGCCAGCGCCGCATGAATGCGGTCGGTCAGGCCGCGGGTATCCACGTGCGGCTGCTTGACCAGCGTGATCACAATGCCTGAGTGGCCGTCGATACTGGCATCGCCTCGCTTGGGCGGCGATCCTTCGGTGACGGTTGCCACTTGTTCCACCAGCACCGGGCGAGTTCCGCTGGCGTCGACCGGCACCTTGTGGAGATGCGTCAGCACTTGGTCGGCATCCGGCCCGAGCCTGCCAATGATGCGGATCGGGCGTTCCAGTTGGCCTTCCTGCGTATAGCCGCCGCTGGCGTTCTGGTTGTTCTGGCGAACAGCAGCTTCAACCTGCTGTAACGTGACGCCATAGGCCAGCAGGGCCTCGGGGTTCACCTGAACATGGTATTGCTTCTTTTCGCCGCCCAGCACGATGACTTCGGCGATGCCTGAGATGCGCAGCAGTCGTGGTCGCACGACCCAATCGGCAATGGTCCGCAGTTCCATGGCCTGCTGCTGGGGCGATGGGAACAGCACTTCATAACGGCTGCCCGCCACCGTGACCGCGAAACGCCGCTGGCTGGCATCTCCGTCTGCCGATGCCTCCGTCAGTTCTTCCCAGGCCTCGACAGGCAACTCCTTCCATGTCGATTGATCGTGCCGGTCAGAAGGCTGCCAGACCTTCAAGCCAGGATCGGACAACTCGGCGATCAGCTTGGTTTGACCAATCGGTGCCAAGGTCCCGCCGCTGGGGCCCCGCTGGCGGTGCAGGCCCACGTGCATGATCTGGCCCATGATCGACGTAGGCGGGGCCAGGAGCGGTTGAATCCCCTGCGGCAGAGTCCCCGCCACGATGGTCAGGCGTTCCTGGACAACCTGCCGGGCGGCTCGAATTTCTGTGTCCCAATCGAACTCGACGTAGATGACCACCAGCCCCATGCTGGACTGGCTGCGGACGGCGACCACACCGTTGGACCCTAGCACGGCCTGCTCGATGGGCTGCGTCACCAGCGTTTCGACTTCCTCCGGAGATAGGCCAGGACATTCCGTCAGGATGACAACCCGAGGGCGATCCAGGTCCGGAAAGACATCGATCGGCATGGTTGTCGCGAGGTAACTGCCGTAGACCATAGCGGCAATTGCCAGCACCAGGATCAGCGACCGGTGGCGAAGCGAGAATCGAATCACGGCATCGAGCATGGCGGCTCCTAGTGGTTCGCATGAACGGTGCCATCGGCGTGAACATGCACGCCAGCGGGAGCCGATCCGCTTTGGGATTTCAGCACGCGATTCAGTTGGACCGCGCCCGATTGGGCCACGTAAATGCCGGGCGGCACGCTGCCATCGTTGGCAATCACCACTTCATCTTGAGTTTCGTGCAGAACATGCACCGGCTTGCGGTCGAACAGCACGCCGTTCTGGCGGAAGACGTAAAACTCCGGCCCCTCGCGCACCACGGCCGCCGCCGGCAGTACGAACACGTTCTGGAGCTTCTCGACCTGGACGAGCAGCCGCACCCGCTGGCCGGGACGAAAACGCCAGAGAAGCAGTGTTTGCCCGTTGCGCTGGTACGTCCGGTATTGATTTTCCAGCGGCAAGTAGAAGGAAACGGTGCGATCCTTGTCGTCGAGCGTGTTGGAGATGTGGTGGATCACCAAGGGGGCAATCGGTGCGTTCCATTCCGAGTCGGAGTCCTCGGCCAGTTCTGCGTGGATCGGCAGGGCCGCTTCCGCCGCCCGCTGCAACAGAGGCAGTTCCTGCCGGAACGCTTTGCCCTCGATAAACAGCAAGTGGTGATTCGACAGCGTGCAGAGGCGCTGGCCAGCTTGCACCTGCTGGCCAAGCTCGACGTCAAGCTCTTGCACCTCGAACACCGTGGGTGGCTGGCTATCGCTGGGCGAATTGCTGGCTGCCGAGGTATTCGCAGTTGTTCGTTGATGGGGCACTGCCACGACAATATGCGAAACGAAGGTGCCCGATGTGACCTGGTCGATTTGGGCTGGCTCCAGCCCTCGAAGCTGCAAGTCCTGGCGGTGGGCGTTGATGCTGACTTCGAGCCGGCGTAGCTCGTTGCGGAGTTCAATGAGCTTGACGCCCGCCACGGCCCCCGACTGTGAGAGGCCGGCCAGGCGGTCGATATGTTCCTGGACGATCTCCCGTTCTTGCACCGCCTTGAACAGCTGGGTCTGGGACGTGTGGAACGATTCGCCGACGATCCGCAGCGTGAATAGTGGTTCGCCCGGCTCCACAGTGTCGCCCGCATAATGATGGATCGCGGTGACCACGCCGGTGACCGAAGCGACCACACCGCGGTCGCTGATGCCGGGACGGTCCACCACCATCCCGGGCACCTCGATGGTCTTCCAGTAGTCCGTAGGGCGGAGCGGCTGCGACTTCAGGCCCAAGTTCTTCAGCGCTTGAGGGGACAGCTTCACCTGCTCATTGGGCTGGCCTACCGCGGCAGCTTCAGGCACGGTTGAGGTAACCGGCTCGCTCCGGGATGTGTTCAACCAGGGAAGCCATCGATGGCGCGAGGCGTAAGCACCGGCCACAGCGCAGCCGAGAACGCCTAGCAGCAAGAGATACTTGAGGAAGCGGACCAAGGGAGGGCTCCAACCACGGACTGCCGGCGAGAAGGCGAGTCAAGCGACCGATCAGCGGGCGCAACAGAAAGGGCGCTGCGCTGCCGTGGTTGGATTAGAGGCGCAACGTGAGCGCAGCAAGATAGAGCGGGATACCACCCGGCGATGGTGGTTGGGCAACAGCACCGCCCCAGAAGTGGCCAATGCTTGCCTGGGGCTCCACGCTCACCCAGGCAACGGCGACACCACTCGCTTCCAGATCCAGGACCGTCGAGCTGTTTCCGGCGATCGCTGGGGCGCTGGCAATATACACGGCGTCAGCATCGTGGCCGCCGGCCGGACCGGATTCGGAAGCCACCTGCGTTTCGCTGCTGCCCTGATGATGGCCTGCCGCTTCGTGATGGTGCGAATGGCAGTGCCCATTGCCGTGCTCGTGATGGCTGTGGCACCCGGCAAAATGGAAATGGGGGCGATGGTTGTGCCCCTCGGGCTGGGATTCCCCTGCCACCCCATGCGCGTGCGGCACCGCCAGCCCTTGGAGGGCCAGTGCCAGCATCAGCAGGATGGTGAGCAAACGTCGTAACATCTGGGAATCCCAATGCTATGCTTCTCCACCACTGGAGCATAAGCCGCGGGCTCGAACCGGACAAGGGAGAGGAGCAGAGCGCTGGATGGTAGAGGGCGAGACCTTGCTACGCTATTGGAGGCGGCGAGGCGGTGCCGAAATCGCCGGCGGATGGGGCAGTTCCATGGCGCAAGATGCTCATCGGCTTTCGGTCGCCCCCCGGGACATTAGCCGCCCGTTAGCAGCACCGCCACGTCCGGCGGTAGCGTCGTCAATGCCCCCCTCTCGCCGGCTGCACTTGAGCGGCGCCATTTCCAATGACCTAAACATCGTTCATCCGGATGGAGAGTTACCGCCTCCGGCCTGACAAGATGACTACCGTTTATCCTGTATTGTCACCGGCCCGCCAGTCTCAGCTGCAGCTTGGAGCTGTCCCGCCGAAAGTTGCATTTCCGGAAATGCATGCAACGACGGCGCCCGATCTTCGGACGCTGGGCTAGACGCCAGCGGGGGAAACGCCTTCCGCACGACTGCCGGGCATTGCTGACCGCGTGGGCGCTGTCCCGCGTAAGCTCACGGAGCCTCGATAACGTGTCCACACCGCGCATGTTGCGGCCGACTAGGTGTATCTCCACGAGCGTCGTTTCGACGCTCGACTCGCGGCGGCAGCACTCTGCACCCGGGAAAGGGTACTGCGTGGCTCTGGAGGGGCGAATGGTTACAACGAGCCGCCGCCTGCTATGTTCGACGAACCGCTCTCCGTATTCGCGATCGCCCGTCGGGGGGGGGCGGGAACTGACCACGGCACAAGAGGTCAAGGGGTGGAGCAAGCAAGCGAACGACTGCTGGCAGGCCACCGTCGCGGACGCCGCCTAGGCCCAGGCAGCCTAGCCAGGCCGTGCCATCCTATTGCCGGGACGCTACGACCATCGCCAGGATAGCCGCCCGGATGGCCGCCGGCAGGGCTTCCCAGGCTTCGACCACCTCCGCCAGTTCCGGCTTTTCCTGCCGCAGAAGCGCCAAGCAATCCGCCGAGTTATTTCTGCGATCGC
>CALBRZ010000125.1 GCA_937927735.1 uncultured Planctomycetales bacterium | reverse complement strand
GAGGAATCGCGGTCGCGGACGGGCTGATGCAGGAAGTGTTCAGACTGAGGGAGAAGATCAAAGGATGAAGCCAACCTGGCAAACCGACGATGGCAGCGTCCAGCTTTACCTGGGCGACTGCCTGGAGATTCTGCCGCACCTAGGGCCGGTAGACGCGGTTGTGACTGATCCGCCGTATGGGATGAAGTGGAACCCTGACAGCACGCGATTTACAGGAGGCAAGCACAAGCGCGGTGAAGGCAGAGGCGACTGGAAGGCGGTTCACGGAGACGACAAGCCGTTTGACCCGATGCCTTGGCTGGGGTTTCCACGTGTTGTCCTCTTTGGAGCGAACCACTACGCCGCTCGCCTGCCTGTCGGGACAACACTTGTGTGGATCAAGCGGGCGGACCATTTATTCGGTTCTTTTTTGTCGGATGCTGAGATCGCATGGATGAAGGGTGGGTACGGCGTTTATTGCTACCGAGAGCAGTTTCCGCCGCCATCTCGCATTGCTGAGAACGATGGCGAATCCGTAGCGCATCCAACGCAAAAGCCTATTGGCCTAATGCGGTGGTGTATAGATCGCGCTGGCATCCAGGAAGGCCAAACCGTCCTTGACCCCTTCATGGGCAGTGGAACCACCGGCGTGGCCTGCGTCCGTACCGGGCGGCGGTTCGTGGGAATTGAAATCGACGAGCGTTACTTCCGCATCGCCGTCAAGCGCATCGAGGCTGAGCTAACCCGGCACCCGCTGCTGGAGCAGCCGCCCATCGTGCAACGGGAATTGATCTAACCGGAAAGGAGGTGATGCCGTGCTGACGTTTGGAAGTTTGTTCGCCGGCATCGGCGGGTTTTGACCTTGGCTTTGAACGTGCCGGGATGGAGTGTCGCTGGCAGGTCGAGATCGACCATTACTGCCGCCAGGTGCTGGCCAAACACTGGCCGGACGTGCGGCGGCACGACGATGTGAGGACGTTTCCGCCTGGCGATCCAGACCAATGGCAGGTGGATGTTATCTGCGGCGGGTTTCCCTGCCAAGACATATCCGATGCAGGGACAAAACGCGGCTTGGAGGGAGAAAGAAGTGGCCTCTGGTTTGAGTTCGCAAGAATCATTCGCGTTCTTATGCCCACATACGTGGTCGTGGAAAACTCGGCAGCTTTGCTTTATCGAGGACTTGGAACAGTCCTTAGCGACCTTTCCGCCCTCGGGTTTGATGCAGCGTGGGAAGTTATATCGGCGTGTGCCTTCGGTGCCCCACATGTGCGACGGCGACTGTTCATTGTGGCCTACGCCAACGGCGTCGATGGGCGGCCGCGGGTTCGGAATCCCCTTACACAACCGGACTGGTCGCTACAAGCAATCGACGGTTCGCCGAGTGCAAGAGCTAGTTGGCAAGCACGGCTGGCGAATCCATCCGAACTTTACAGAGGCGCTGATGGGGTTCCCTTTGGACCACAGCGCAATCGAGCCATCGGAAACGCCGTAGTGCCCCAGGTGGCCGAGTGGATCGGACGGCGGATCGTGGAAGCAATCGGCTAACCGGCGAGGGCCGCCGCGGAGGCGGGGCTGTGAGGGACCTGGACGCTGTAGAGACCCGGTACGGGCTGTTTGCTTGCTAACCGGCGAGGACCGCCGCGGGATGGAACGACTGCGTTGGAGGACGGTGCGGATATGGCGAAAGACCCGTACATGCCGTTCTATGTGAACGACTGGCTATCGAGCCCTCGCGTGGCCCGCATGACCCTGGAGCAGCAGGGGGCCTTTCTGCGCTTGCTGTGTTTCCTCTGGTCCTCTGGCGATTGCTCCATCGAGGACGATCAACAGGTGCTTGCCACCCTATCGGGGGCAGGTGAAGGGTGGTTCAAAAATGGTTGGGCTGTGGTTCGCGATTGCTTCACACCACATCCCGACAAATCAGGGTTTTTGACGAATCAAAAACTTCTCGATCTCTGGAATGAGAGGCAGGAGTGGAGGCGAAAATCAGCGCTTGGAGGCAAGAAATCTGCCGAAAAACGCGCCGCAAAGTCTGCCACGCAAAAGACTAAGGTTGATTTGAAGGGTGGTTCAAAAATGGTTGCGGATTGGTTGCAACCAAATGGCAACATTTCATCTTCATCTTCATCTTCAAATATTAACTCTTACTCCCCGTCTAATAATAGTTCAGCGCTTATAGCGGGACGCGACACCTGGGAGCGATTCATTGATGACGGATGGGACGGCGGAGAGGGGGAGAAACTCCAGGAAGACAGAACCCCTCCGGTGATCCTCAACCTTCCGGTGCCCGATTCGCTCTTGAGTCCTGAGTTCGTTTCGGCGTGGCATGCCTGGGGGAGGTACCTGGCTAGGCGAAGCGGCGACCCCAGCGGCCGGAGGCTATCGCAGGACACCCTCGTGGAACAGTACCGGACCTTGGAGCCATTCGGGCCGTTTGTGGCCGCTCTCACGCTGCGACAGGCCACCAGGGACCGCTGGACCAGGCTGGAGCCAGACAGGGTCCAAGCTGAGTGGCAGGCATGGCAGGCCGAAACGCTGGCTCGCATCAAGCCGCGACACCTGGCCGACCCCGCCGCCCTGGACCAGTGGTGGCGCGAGAATGCCCCGCTGATGCTCCGCGGCGATGCTGGCCGGCTGCTGGCGATTGCGGCAGCCTGCCAGGCCACCCGGGAGCTACCAGGCGGCAAGGGCGACATAACGCCCCGTTTTAAGGCCATCCTTGCCGCACGCGACCCCTGGGGCCAAATCAGCCAAGAAGCTCGCGAGAGGGCCGCTGAGAAGCTCTCAGGGCTATCTACGGAGGTGGCCGCGTGAATCTCCCCGTCAATGTGCCAGACGTCGATGAAGCCGAGCGCGCCCTGCTGGCTTCGGTGTTAGTCAAGCCGGATGTGCTGGATGAGGTTTCGGGGCTGGTGGATGCCAACGACTTCCGCCAGCCTTCCCATGCTGAGGTGTGGAAGGCCATCAGTCGGCTGCGCGGCGACACGCAGCCGGTGGACGTGATCTCGGTCCTCAACGCCATCAAGGGCAAGCCGGGTATCCCCGACAACGCCTATGCTTGGCTGGCCGAACTATTCATCGAGGGCGGCTACCAGGCGTGGAACGCCGAATACTACGCTCGGCAGGTCCGCGATCGGAGCGTCAAGGAGCGACTGGTGCTCGCGGCCATCGACATCACCAAAGCGGCATGCGACGGCGACTTGAGCCACGAGGACTGCTTATCGCTCGCTGAGAAAAGGATCACTGAACTGCGGGACGCCAAAGCTGATAGCCGCCTGCTGTCTGTCCAAGATGCAATGGTCGAGGGGCTGGTTGAGCTTGAAGAACGCCGCAAGGGGCGCCCCCCCGGCATGCCGTTTGGATTCTGGCCCCTGGACCGAATCACCAGCCTGCGGCCCGGTCAACTGTGGATCGTCGCGGCGCGGCCTTCTCACGGCAAGAGCGCCTTCGCCCTGAACGTGGCGTGCAATGCAGCAACCGAACACCCAGTGCTGTTCTGCTCCCTGGAGATGACCAGGCAGGAAATTGTCGAACGGATCATCGCGGATAAAGGCGGCGTGAACAGCGAGGCCATATCGGTTGGCACGTTGAGCCGCGACCAGTGGGAACGGGTGATCGACGCGAGCAATGAGGTGTCCCAGTGGAAGCTGTTTCTGGATGACAACCCGCACCAGACGGTGGGCCAGATTGCAAGCAAGGCCCGGCGACTGAAGCGCCGGTACGGCGGCATGGGGCTGGTGGTGGTGGACTACCTCCAACTGATCCAGCCGGAGCGCGGCAGCCAGCGTGAAACCCGCAACGAACAGATCGCACAGATGACGCGAGCCCTCAAGACGTTGGCGATGGAACTTGAGTGGCCGGTGATGGTGCTGAGCCAGCTTAACCGTTCCGCAGACGGCGAGAGGCCCAGGCTGTCGCAGCTGCGTGATTCAGGGGCCATCGAGCAAGACGCCAACAACGTGCTGTTTGTGCATCGCCAGGACGTGTACCGATCGGCCAGCGAGCCCAAGGACGGCAAAGCGGAGTTCATCATCGCCAAGCAGCGCGGCGGCCCACCCGGAGAGTGTGAGCTGATTTGGCGTGGCGAGCATTTCAGGTTCGAAGCACCGCCGCTGTACGAGAACTTTGACGAAGATTACCAGCCCAATTTTTTGTAGAGGCGACGATGGTATCAGCCGCGCCAAGCATATCTGACCGGCTATTCACTGCCCAAAAAGCCCTGCTCAAACTGCAACTGGAGTTGCAACGTATGGGACGCATGGACCTCGCGAGGGATGTGTACTGGGCGATTCAGATTTTGGACTCGCTAGAGCGGGAAGTCCTGGCAGAAAAAGCGTGATGCCAAGGCGAACCGTTATCAGGAATGACCCCAGGAGTATTCGCATGAAGCTCTTAGCGATCGACCCAGGCACGACCAAGAGCGCCTGGGTGTACATGGAACGGGACAGGATCATCGACCACGCCATCGAGGACAACGCCGATGTGATGCGGCAGATTCGCAATGTCGGATCATTCTGCGGCACCCATCTCGTCATCGAGCAGATCGCGTCGTTCGGCATGCCGGTGGGCAAGGAGGTGTTTGAAACCGTCTTTTGGTCCGGGCGATTCGCACAGCTTTGGGAGGAGTGCGGCGGCAGTTGGTCGCGTATGCCACGCAAGGAGGTCTGCATGCACATCTGCGGCTCGGCGCGTGCCAAGGATCAGAACATCAGGCAGGCCCTGATCGACCGCTACGGCGGCAAAGAGACAGCCATCGGCAAGAAGCAAAATCCCGGCCCGTTGTACGGCATCAAAGCGGACGAATGGCAGGCACTAGGACTGGCTATCACGTTTTTGGAACTAGTCAAGGAGGCAGCATGAGCACCCTAGCCGACAAGTTGCGTGAGTTGTCATCGCTCATCCACGAGGCCGAGCGATTGGAAGCCCAGAACGCGCGGCTGCGGGAACTGGTTCGAGAAGCGTACTTGGAGTCATGGGGCGAGTTGTCGCCGAACGAGTACCGCGAGGAGTTCTGGGAAACGTCAGCCGCCAAAGCGGCACTGGACGTGATGGACAAGGAGGGCACGGATGAAGCCTGACGAAAAACTAGCCGACCTCAAGCTGTGGCTCCAGCACAAGTACGACCAGTGCGCGTGCAAGGAATGCCGATGGAACAACGATTACGGCATCGGTGACTGGGGCAGCCACTGCGAAAACGGCACGGCCAACCTGTACGACGCCTATCCGTTCGCGCCCGTGGGCCAGTGTAGCGGGTTCGATGACGGCAAGGACTACCCGCCGTGCGGGGAACAGGAGGGCGCGGATGCTTCGGCTGACACTTAGACAGGGCAAGCCCAGAACCGTCACGACGCCCAGCGGGGAGGTGTTTTCGATTGAGGTTGTGCGACAAACCCATGTCGGCCCGGTGGTGGCCATCAACTGGGGGCCGCCGTTTGAGGGTGAGCGACTTCCCGCAGAGGCGGCGTGCGATGAACCATGCGGACCGGAAACCATTGACGAGCATTCGGCAGATTCGTAGATTGACGGGTGCAGTCTTCCTTCAGAGGCTCCTGCAATCTGGCAGCCCCACCTAGTGCCCTCTAGGCTGGGGCATGAAAACAACCTGGGCCGGTTCGTCCGGCTGGCTTAAGCCGCAGCATCCCTACGGGGGTTCTGCGGCTTTTTCGTTTGGGGACGGGGCGATGACGCACCTCTTGGGCTTGATCCTGGCGATCCTGCCCGCCGAGCCGTGGGAAATCACGGCCGCGGTCGATGTGATCGAGATCAATCGCGTCATCTCGGACTGCGGCGACACCCGGTTCACGCAGGTCATGTGGTGCGACCTAGGCCCCAGCATGTGCGAGGTAAGGGGCTGGCGTTTCCTAGAGCCCGACCACCTGCCTGTGGGGCATGAGTGCCTGTTTCGGCACGGCGGCAAGGTCGTGAGCATCTACGTGGCCGATCCCGAGCCGTACCGCAGCGTGACGGGTTTTGATCCCGAGGTGATGGCGCGCGGCGTACCGAGGGTTGAGTGGCAGCGGCCGATAGGGGTGGGGCGATGAACGTGGACCAAGTCATCACGCGGTTGGAGTCGATCGACCTGAACGATGCCGAGCAGGCCCACATCGAGGCTGACCGGCTGCTGCTCCAGTTCCTGGAAACGAACGGCCACCTGGAGGTTGCCAACGCCTACCGCCGTGTCCGCGAACAGGCAGGTTTTCGCTACTGATGAGCCGAACCATCCACATCGTCGCCAGCGGGTTCCTGCAGCGCGTGGACCGCGTGAACGACAACGGCATGGTGCGCCTCGCCTGGGAGCTAGAGCGGCTGGACTGCACGCGCAACGCGGTACGTGAGCACTCGTACAAGGACGACTACAACCAGATTGCCAACCGTCTGCTGGCTGAGAAGCAGGAGCGTGGGCCGATCAGGGTTCGCCTGTACGGCTACAGCTACGGCGGCTGGTGGTGCATGAAATTGGCATGGGCGTTGAGCCATCGCGGCATCGTCGTTGATTCGGTGGTGCTGAGCGACCCGGTGCGGCGATATCCGCATCCGTTCAAGTGGCTCGCGCTCTTGCCCGCCGAAGGTGGGTTGCTGCGGATTCCGTTGACGTTCCCGGACACGACGCTGGTGGTCAAGCATTTCTACCAGCGGCAGAACCTGCCGTGCGGGTTCGACGTGCGGCTGCGTGGGTGTGAGGTTCCGGGGACGGAACTACGGCTAACGCACCAGCACATGGACAACTCGGATGCGTTCCATATCGCCTGCCTGGACGCGGCGCAGGGGCGGTTCGACCTCAAGGGGAAGTGCGAGCTATGAGCAAACGCCCACCCTATGGCCTCTGCCTGCCCGTCATCGTGGATCGCGTCATCGACGGCGACACGATCGCGGTGCAGTTCCGCAAGGGCGGTCTGCGGTGGCGGATTCGGTTGCGCGGCGTGAACTGCCCAGAGGTCAAAGGGCAACACAAGGCCCACGGACTGGCGGCCAAGGAGTACGTGAAGCGGCTGCTGGTCGAGAAGGCCGAAACCCTGGCGGTGCATATCGAGCCACCTGACGACCCAGACGAACTGCTGAACATGACCACGTTCAACCGCCTAGTGGGCGAAATCTGGCTGGATAACGACACGAAACTTTCGGACGTGCTGGTCGCGTCCGGTCACGCCACGAGGCGGCAATGATGAAACCCGCGCACATCCTACTGGCGTTCTGTCTTGCCCCCCTGTTCGGCGGCATCACCCCTGCGCCTGCCATCTCCTCCTCCCAGCAGGCGCAGGGGGCCGCCGTCCGGGCCTACGTGTGGACGGCCAGTTGGTGCGGCCCGTGCCAACAGTACAAGCCCGCGATTGCCGAGGCGCAAGCCGCAGGTTTCCAAATCGTCCTCTGTGACTTCGACCGGCACCGCGACCATGCCCAGCAGGCCGGTGTGACGGCGGTGCCGACCACGATCTTCTTCGACGAGTCCGGCCGCGAGGTAGGTCGCGTGGCGGGGCCGATGACTGCCCAAGAGTTGGCGGGGAGGTTGCGGCGCCCTCGCACCAGCCCTGGCGAAACCACCTATCCAGCGATGGCCCAAGGCAGTGACCTGCAAAAAGCCGTGGTGCGGGTGTTTGGCCGATCCGGGGCCGGCAGCGGTGTGGTGATCGGCTGTAAGGCTGGCAAGGCACTGGTGCTGACGAACGATCATGTAGTCAACACGGCGTTTCCCTGGGGCTACCAGTACGAACAAGAGTACCGTGTGGTCTACGCCGATGGGACCGCCTACCGGGCCACGCTGGAAGGGCATGATGCCCGGATCGACATTGCCGCCCTGGTGTTTGAGCCAGGCCGTGATGTGCCGTCGATCCCGCTGGCTGAGCGCGAAGCCGTGAAGGGTGAGCAGATCATCCTCTGCGGCTACGGTGGCGGCTACTGGAAGGAGAAGCAGGGCACGGTCTTGGGTTACACCCAGACTCGGCAAGGCGAGTACGAGGTGGCGGTGACGGCCATTTCGATCCCCGGCGATTCGGGCGGGCCGATCATCCGTGTGACTAACGGCCAGCCCGAAGTTGTCGGCATCTTGTGGGGTGGGCCGAAGGAGTCTATCAACGGCCCGATGATCCACACCCAAGCGATCCGGCCCTTGACGGTCGATACCTGGGGTGCGTGCCGCGAGCCGTTTTGGCGACGGATTTTCGAGTGCAGGCCGGGGTGTGGCTGCAACCCGAACCAGCCGCCGAGCGCTGCCCTGCCATCGACATATCCAGACACCACACCCCCAACGGCCCCACCTCAGATCAGCCAGCCCGCGCCCCAACCAACCCCGCAGCCCTACGACGATTCGGATATCAAGGCCGAGATCGACCGCATCAGGCAACAACTGGATAAGCTGCAGCAAGACACAGACAAGCGCATCAGTGCGATTGCAGATGGCGTGAGCGGCCTTAACGACGCGATCAAGGCCATCCCCTGTGGACCAGCCGGCCCTCAAGGGCCGAAGGGTGATC
>CALBRZ010000124.1 GCA_937927735.1 uncultured Planctomycetales bacterium | reverse complement strand
ATTCACCTTATGGCTCGGCGACTAAGCAACTCCTAGCTTTTGGGACACGCTCTAAGAAGGTTTTGAAACCGGCTCTAGAGCAGCCATTGTTGCGGCGACAACGATTGCCCGCTATCTCATCCCACATGCTGAGCATGTACTCAACCTGATGTCGGCCAAAGAGAAATCCATCGATGATGATGCGCAGTATGTGCTGCGGTGGATCGAACGGCATGGCAAGCGGGTGTTCAGCAAATCTGAAGCCCAGCATCATGGTAAGCGGAGATTCCCCAAGGCCATCGATATCGACCCTGCACTGGCTGAGCTGACGCGGCGAGGGTACATACGCCTGCAACCAACATGCTCGACACGGCCGGGGCGCCCACCGTCACCACAGTATGAGGTAAACCCCGCTATGCTTGGACGCGTCGGCGATAAATTGCGTTCCTTTAATTCCCATAATTCCGGCGTAGTAACGATGAATACCAATTGCGGGAATATTGGGAACGCACTTGGGCAACTGGTCACAACGAACCGTGAGCAGGTGGTGCTATGATTGACACAGCCCATCCTGCTGCTGCCCTTCTCGCGGAGTGCCGCACCCTAGGGATTCACTTAACCTTGGGCGATCACGATGAGCTGATCGTCGATGCTCCGAAGGGAACGCTAACGGCAAGTCTCTTGGCCAAGCTTAGAGCTCACAAGCCTGCGTTGGTGGCCGCCCTAAAAGGCTCGTCCAGGTGGCAAGAACTTGCTCAGACGGCTCCACAACCGGAACATCTGGTCAGCCAGATCACAGTAGGTGCAGCGAGATTTCGCGCGTTTGCCGTCGATACGTCCGGTCTGGTGCGTTACTTAAGTGATGCTGAACTGGCGGCCTGGTTGAGGGCTTCCCAACATCAGCCCGGGGGCGATGGCATGGCCCAAACGGTCGATGATTCACCGACCGCACGATGGAAAACGGCCGAAGCACCGGGGGACGGCTGCCCGCGCTGCGGCAGCTTGGCATCGTGGTGGTCGCTTACCAACACGCGGCGGTGCCTCACCTGTGAACCATCAACCAAGAGTCATCACCTCTTAGACGCCGTTGCGAAGGCACGTAAAGCAAGCAAGCCAAAAACCAACACTGGCCGCTGCGTCCAGCATCCTGTACGGTAATCCATATGAACAAGAAACGATCGCATCCCACCCTTGCAGAGCAACTGCGGCGCGCGATCGATGATTCCGGCATGACGCGATATCAGATTGCAAAGGCAACGGGTATCGACGAAAGCGCCTTAGCCAAGTTTTACAACGGACACCGCGGGCTCTCGATGAAAGCACTCGAAGCCTTGGTGCAGTGCTTGGAACTGACGATCCACCTGGGACGCAGCTTCCACCAGGAAGGAGAATAGCGAAATGGCGAGTGTTCAACGCCAGAAGGACAGCAAAGGCAAGTGGCGTTATCGCGTACAGTTCTACGATCAGACCGGGCGGCGCCAGACCATCTGGCTGGGCAGGGTCAGCGAACAAGTTGCGAATGAAGTTGCCGGACACGTCGAACACTTGATCGATGCCGTTAAGTACAGCACGGCGGTGCCCGCCAAGACACTCGAATGGCTGCAAGACCACGCCCCGGAGAAGGCTATTGAGCGGCTGGCGGAGACTGGGCTGTGTGCGGCTCGGCAACGGAGCACAATGGCTGCCTTCATCGAGGAGTACATCAACAGCCGCAAAGACGCGGCCCCGAACACCGTACGCAACTTTAAGAGCAGTCGCCAAAAGCTGATTGATTTCTTCGGCGTCGAGAAGTTCCTTCACGATATCAGCGCCGGCGACGCAGACGATTGGCGGCAATGGCTGGTCAACAAGAACTACAGCGACTCCACCATCAGCAAAACGGTAAAACACGCCAAGCACTTTTTGCCTTGGCCAAGCGTAAGGGCCTGGTGAGGACCAACCCATTTCATCACCTTCGGGCGGGAGGCGAACACAATGAATCGAGGAAGCAATTCATCGACCAAGCAACCATTGAACGAGTCATCGAGCGCGCACCGGACGCACAATGGCGAGCCATCATCGCTCTAGCTCGATACGGTGGACTGAGGTGCCCCAGCGAGATTCTGGAACTCACGTGGGACGATGTAGACTGGGCCAACAACAAACTCACGGTTCAATCGCCTAAGACCAAGAAACTAGGCAAGCCTTACCGCGTGATCCCATTGTTCCCGGAACTGCGCAAGCACCTGGAGGAAGCGCATGAGCTGGCTCCGGATCGCGCTCGGCACGTGATCACGCGATATCGTGGTACGAATGCGAACTTGCGATCGCAGTTCGAGCGGATTCTCAAGCGAGCGGGTGTCGAGCCGTGGGAGCGCCTGTTTCAAAACTTGCGAGCTTCCAGAGAAACGGAACTCGCCAACATCTTGCCACTACACGTCGTGGCCCATTGGCTGGGCAACACTGAAAAA
>CALBRZ010000123.1 GCA_937927735.1 uncultured Planctomycetales bacterium | reverse complement strand
CTCAGGCACCTTAATCGGGCCTACATCGGCATACGGTACGCGCACGTACTGGGCCTGGCCGCCGGCATACCCACCGTACAGGTGCGAATACCCAAACAAGCCCGAGCCGGAGTAGCCGTAGAGCTTTTCGGCCATCAACGCGTTCGGGTTGGAGTTGTCGCACAGCGACCACAGCTTACGGTTGCAGAAGAAACAGTTGCCGCAGGCGATGGTGAAGGGCACAACAACACGATCACCGACCTTGAGGCTTTTCACCTTGGGGCCCACCTCAATCACCTCGCCCATGAATTCATGGCCGAGGATATCACCTTTTTTCATGGTGGGGATCACACCGTCATAAAGGTGAATATCCGAGCCGCAGATGGCTGTCTTGGTAATGCGGAGGATGGCATCGCGAGGATTGAGAATCCTGGGGTCCGGTACCTCCTGCACCTGCACATCCTGCTTGCCCAGCCAACATACGGCTTTCATGGTTCGCACTCCTACCGTGGTAATCCTTGGAGCAGGCGGCAACGGATTGCCGGACAACGGTCAACACCGGGGCGTTTAACGATCGGTAATGCATGGACGAGAAGTTTCTGGTTGCGGGCCGAATCGTAGTCCGTACAGCGGCCCCTACTGAAGTACGTCCCCGACGTTAGCCACCGCGGGGTTGGCCGATCACCGTGGGAATCTCGCCGGCTTCCATGGCAGCCTTGAAGTTCTTCAAATCGGCTTCCACTTCCTGTTCCAGGTTCTTGCCCAGCAGCCAGGCGATGGCGTCGCCGATCTTTCCGCCCGGCGGGTTGTACTTGATCGACACGCGCACTTCGGTGCCGCGGTCGTGCGGCAGCTTGCGGAAGTGAATGCTGCCGGCGGTATCGATGTCGCCGCCAGGCAGCGATCGCCATGCGATCATTTCGTTCTCGCGTTCATTGATGATCTCGGCATCCCACCGCAACGTAATGCCCAAGGGGCCCTTAGCCGCCCAGTGCATGATTTGCTTGTCCTTGGCTTCCACGTAGTCCAGGTGCCGCATCACCTTGGGCAGGTTCTCCACGTCGCGCCAAAAGGCGTACAGCTTCTCGGGAGGGCAGTTGATGGTGATCGTTTCTTCCACGCGGGTGCCCGCCTGGGCAGGCACGGCCGTTGCCGAATTGTGTTCGGCCGTGTCGATGCCCAGGGCCTCGTACGCGCGGCATTGGCCGGTGACACCGCGGTAGATCAAAGCAGCCCCGGCTCCCAGCGCCAGCAAACTGCCCAGGCCACGGCGGCTTAGTCCCAGCAGCGCGATGGCGGCTCCGGCACCCGCCGAAATCCAACGCTCGGTGTTGCCGACATTCGTGCGGCTACAGGTGTGGCTGCCCGCCGCCGGCATCTCGGCCAGTGCCGGAAAACCTTCCTGATAGTCCGGGGGCGACATGGCTTCAGAGTGCGAACCGGCCATTAGGATTCTCCTGAAAAGAAAGCGCCGATCGGGCTGTCCGGCCCAGGCGGCGCAGCAAGGGCATCAAACAACGCGGCAATCTACCTGGGCAAATGATGTGCCACCCGGCGGTAGCCAGCGGGCAAACTGCCAGGCGGCTGTGCCCCCCAAAACATGCTGTGATCAGCTCGTAGACGCCGTGCGTTCGACGTACTGCCGCCAGCGCTGCACCGTCACAAACTGCTTGCCCAGCGGCTCAAATCCGGCCAACTGGCAGTCGTACGACGAATCGAAGATGCGAAACTGCGTCGGGATATGAGGCGAGCGGCCCAGGTACGGCTCGCGGTCCGGGTCGCCCGGCCGCCAACCATAGACCTGCTCGGGGCCTTCCAGCTCGATGTCTTCCATCACCGCGGCCTGGCAGCCATCCAGACGGGGATCCTCGCGAGTGAACACATAGGTGTCGTCTTTCGGGTCGATCACCAGGTACATGATGCCTCCTCCAGGTTGAATGGCTTGCTAGCAGCTCACATCCATCGTGGCGCGCGGCAGCCGTCATGGTCGCCACACGCGCAGCGAGCAACCGTCCGCGATTTACGACCGATTGCAGCCCTCCTGCCGCGGTCGCGGCTACCCGCCGCACCTTCCAACTGCTGATGCGATCATCAGTTGCACCAGCCTGGCCGGAAGCGAAGCGCATGCCCTCCATGCAATCGTATCCCGGGGGCGACAACTTGACCGCTCGCGCCCGGCAGCGTGGGGGACGTGTAGAAGCAAATCCCGTTCCCTGAAGCGGGTGCGACGGCTACCGCGCACAGCGCGCAAAAAAAAACAGCCGCCCGTTCCGGCGGCTGCATGGAAGACGCTTAAGCATTCGCAAGGCACGAGGGAGCGATGAACGCAGGCCGCCCCCTCACTAGCCGTTCTTCTGATCCTGGCCCGTGTCGAGCACCGCCAGGAACGCCTTCTGCGGAATCTCGACGTTGCCGATGGCTTTCATCCGCTTCTTACCTTCGCGCTGCTTGGCCCAGAGCTTGCGCTTACGGGTAATGTCACCGCCATAGCACTTGGCGGTCACGTTCTTGCGAATGGCCGAGATCGTTTCGCGGGCAATCACGCGGCTGCCGATGGCCGCTTGCAGGGCCACCTCGAACATGTGCCGGTCGATCTCGTTGCGGAGCTTCTTCACCACCGCGCGGCCGCGCCGTTCGGCGTCGTCGCGATGGCAAATAATGCTCAAGGCATCCACACGCTTGCCACCCACCAGGATATCCAGCCGCACCAGGTCGGCCGGGAAGTAGCCCAGCAGCTCATAATCCATCGTGCCGTAGCCACGGGTGATGCTCTTGAGCCGGTCGTGCATGTCGTAGATGACCTCGGCCAGCGGCAGGTCATACACGAGCATGGCCCGAGTTGGCGACAGATACTCCGTCCGCACGTACACGCCACGGCGATCGGCACACAGCTTCATCACCGCGCCGATGTCGTCGGTCGGAAGCACAAAGTTCACCCGCACCACCGGCTGGCGGAACTCCTGAATCTGGCCGGCGTCGGGCACCTGCTGCGGGTTGTTGATCAGCAGGGTTTCGCCCTTGCGGGTCACGATCTCGTAGGTGACGTTGGGCGCGGTCTGCACCAGGTCCAGATCGGCTTCGCTCTCCAGCCGCTGCTGGATGATCTCCATGTGCAGCAGGCCCAAGAAGCCGCAGCGGAACCCAAAACCCAGGGCGTCGCTTGTCTCTGGGATGAACTCGAAGCTCGGATCGTTGATCGAGAGCTTCTGGAGCGCATCGCGCAGCTCCTCAAAGTCCTCGCCGTCGGCCGGGTACAGCCCGCAGTAGACCATCCGCTTGGGCGCTTCGTAGCCGGGTAGGGCCAGCGACGGATCGGCATCCACCGCGGCCACCGTATCGCCGATATGCACATCGCTGATCGATTTGATGTTGCAGATCAGGTAGCCCACCTGGCCGGCCTGAAGCTGCTCGCACGGCTGGCGCATGGGCGTGAACTGGCCCAGTTCGAGCACTTCGTGCGTGGCGCCCACCTTAAGGAACTTGATCTTCTGGCCGCGGCGGATGGTGCCGTTCATCACGCGCACGTAGGTGATCGCGCCGCGGTACTCGTCGTAGTGCGAGTCGAACACCATCGCCTGCAGCGGAGCCTCGGGGTCGCCCTTGGGAGGCGGAATCCGCTCGACAATCGCCTTGAGCAGCTCGTCCACGCCCAAGCCTGTCTTGGCACTGACCAGCAGGGCCTCGGAGCCGTCCAGGCCCAAGCTGGATTCCAGTTCGTCGAGCACCTCGGACACGCGGGCGTGCTTGAGGTCGATCTTGTTGACCACTGGCAGGATTGCCAGGTCGTGCTCCAGGGCCGCGTAGCAGTTGGCCACGGTCTGAGCCTGCACGCCCTGGAACGCGTCGACCAGCAACAGCGCGCCCTCGCAGCACGCCAGGCTCCGCGACACCTCGTAATGGAAATCGACGTGCCCCGGTGTATCGATCAAGTTCAGCTCATACAACTCGCCGTTGTGCTGGTAGTGCAGCCGGACCGCCCGGGCTTTGATCGTAATGCCGCGTTGCCGCTCCAGTTCCATATCGTCCAGGATCTGGTCGCGGAGCTCACGTTCGGAGACCGCCCCGGTGATCTGCAACAACCGGTCGGCGAGCGTGCTCTTGCCGTGGTCGATGTGGGCGACGATGGAGAAGTTGCGGATATGCTGGCAGTCGAGCTTCATGGAGGGTTGCGCGGACTCGGCCGCTAGTTGTAACTTATTCGCACACAATGGATTGTGGTGAAATAACACCAGCCGCCAACGGCCGGGAGCTCCTGTCCCCGGCAGCAGGGGTGCAAAGGCCGGCGCTGCGGGCCACGAGCGCGGCCCGCCGGCAGGGCGTGGCGGGATGCAACGCGGGTACGGAGGGCAGAGGGCGAAAAGGCGGGAACATGCCCTCTGCGGCGGCCACCTGTTGGTTCATTCTTCCCCAGAGCCGCGGGCGGTTCCATCCCTGGTTCTGAGCATAATTTCTTCCCGCTCAGGCGCATACGTGGAAAATGCCGGTTTGCCTGCCGTAGCCGGGAACTGGCCCAGCTAGCAGCCCGCCGGAGCCAGGCGACCATCGAGATCCCGCCCCGGGAGGACGGTTTACGCCAGGTCGCGGTACTCCCGCCGGGAGAAGATCAGCGTCCCTAGCAGCAGCCCTCCCACGGTGATTGCCACCAGCGCCCAGGCCGAGGTCGCCGCCGGCAGCGACTCGAACACGGCCGGCTCTTCCAGAAACCGGTCGCCCACGTGGCGGTACATGATCGACCGCCCATAAAAACTGATTGCCACACGTTTAATGACGCCCGGCATGTTGCCCAGCAGGGCCTCCATGAACAGGGCGTATACCAGCGCCGTGATCGTGGCGTGGCGGAACATCACCGCAAATAGGTGAAACAGCGAGACATACGCCACGGTCATGAGAAAGATCGGCGCCAGGTACAGCCGGAACGCCCCATCGCCGCCAGCATGGCCCGCCAGGTGGCAGTACAGGTAAAAGCTGCCGATCACCATGGTCAGCACGATCGGCAGCGTGGCCGCCCACTTGGCCAGCAGGATCAGCCAACGAGGAATCGGCCGCACCAGCAGAAACAGCAGCGTGCGGTCCTCGCGGTCGCCGCCGATGCTGCTGGTGGCGTACGCCAGCGCGCAGATCGGCAACAGAAACAGCGTAAAGACCTGCACCACAAAAACTTCGCTGAACCGGCTGAAGGCGTCCATGGCCGGCATATCGTCGAGCCACCGCCGCCAGCGGACGATGAACAGCGCTGCCCCGGCCAGCGGAAACAACACCATGAACGTGTTGAGCGACCAGAACAGCCGCCGGAACGATAGCCACACCAGCGTGATCCACGCGCGAAACAGCCTCATGACCCTCGCGGCTCCAGGTAGGCGAACACGGCGTCGGCCCCGGCATCGAGCGTTTCCAGCCGCGTGAGTTCCAGCCCTTCCTCCACAACCAAGGCGTTAAGCTCCGGGAAGAACTTGGCCGGCTGGTGGACGCGAACCGTCAAAACGTCGTCGCGCACGTCGACCGAGGTCACACTGTCCATGGCCACCAGCAGGCTGGCCAACCGTCGCGGCTGACTGCCCGAGAGGCCCACCGTCAGCGGCTCATCGGCCAGCCGGCTGCGAATCTCGGCCAGCGTGCCCGAGGCCAGCACCCGCCCTCGGGCCATCATCAGGATGGAGTCGGCCAGATCTTCGACCTCTGCCAAGAGGTGCGTCGAAACCAGCACGGTTTTGCCCCGGGCCGCCAGCCGGCGGAGCAGGTCGTGGATCTCGCGGCGGCCGCCGGGGTCGATGCCGGTCAGCGGCTCGTCCAGCAGGTAGATCGGCGGATCGTTCACCATCGCCTGGGCGATCTTGATCCGCTGCCGCATGCCGTGGCTGTAACCGGCGATGCGGCGGTCGGCCCGTTCGGTCATGTTTACCTCGGCCAGGGCCTGCTCGGCGCGCTGCTTTGCTTCGCGCCGCGAGTAGCCATAAAGCCGGGTCATGGTGTACACGAACTCGCGGCCGCTCATCTCCTCGTAGAAGGAGTTGATGTCGGGGCAGTAGCCGATGTCGCGTTTGGCCCGATAGCTCCAGGCCGAGTTTGGCCCGATCCGCACCTTGCCCATGGTGGGCCGCAACTGGCCGCTGGCCAGCTTCATGAGCGTGGACTTGCCGGCGCCGTTGGCTCCAAACAGCGAGGTGATGCCGGGCCCGATGCGGAAGCTGACATCGTTGACGCCGATCACCGGGCCGTAGAACTTGGTCACTTGCTCGAAGGTGAGTTCCATGCCCAGTTAGCGTAACAATCCCCGTGCCAACCGGGGAGGGGCAGAGGAAGCTGCGCCCGGTCCGCGGTTTTCGCCGCCCCCAGCCATGACTCAATTGACGCCCGCGAATCTGTAGGCCGGGTGCTCGCCCCCGGCAATGGAGCACGATGGCCGCGCACGCTCCCGTATTAGGTTGCTTGCGCGCCACCGTTTAACGGTAGATGCAATGGTGCTTGCTTTAGCAATACCACGTCGCGCAAGTGCCGGGGGCTGCCCCCAGCCTGTAATAGCTTGCGCCCGTTCAAAGCACGGCTCGCAGAACCGTGGCACGCGTCGTATACGGTCATTTCACGCGTGTCAGGGCGTGGCGGCAGGCACGGTGGCATGAGCAATCAGCCAAACGAGGGCGGGTAGGGCGATCGGGTAATCGCCCTCTTCCAGACCGGCAGCCCACCCGGCGGAGCATGGCAGGCTCTGCGGAAGGATTACGCATTCCCCCCGGAACTGTGGTACCATAAGAGCCCAGCTTCGGGGGGCGAGCGTGCGTTCCCACGGCGTCCCCCCAAGCCCAAGCGACGGTCCCTCCGCCGGCGGTTCACGGCCGCTGGCAGTTTCCGGCCTGAACTTCAACAGCGGGCACGCCCATGCTTTCCAGCCTGCCGCTTGCTGCCTTGCCCACACTGGTTGCCGCGCTGAGCCTGGTCACCGCGAGTGCCGCCACGGAGGCGGCCGCGGCGGAGCCGGTGCAGTTCAACCGCGACATCCGGCCGATCCTCTCCAACCACTGCTTCAACTGCCACGGCCCGGACGCCAGCACGCGCGAAGCCGATTTGCGGCTGGATACCCAGGCGGGCCTGCTGGGCGATGGCCAGGACGCTGCCGGCGTGGTCGTGCCGGGCAAGCCCGAGGTGAGCCTCCTGTGGCAACGAATCACGGCGGACGATTCGGCCGAACGGATGCCGCCGCAAGAGTACGGCAAACCACTGTCCGACCAGCAAAAGGCCCTGATTCGACGTTGGATCGAAGAGGGGGCACAGTGGCAAGGACACTGGGCCTTTGTCCCGCCCACGCGTCCGGCGGTCCCGCAGGTTGAACGCGGCGACTGGCCGGCCACCGCCATCGATGCGTTCCTGCTGGCGCGGATGGAGGCCGCCGGCGCTTCGCCTTCGCCGCCGGCTGATCGGGTTACGCTGCTGCGGCGGCTATCGTTGGATCTAACAGGCCTGGCGCCCACGCCCGAAGAAGTGTCAGCGTTCCTGGCGGACACGCGTCCCGGTGCCTGGGAGCGGCAGGTGGAACGGCTGCTGGCTTCGCCTCACTTTGGCGAACGGATGGCGGTGTACTGGCTCGACCTGGTGCGCTACGGCGACTCGGGCGGCTACCACAGCGACAACACGGTACACATCTCGCCGTATCGCGATTACGTGATTCACGCGTTCAACGACAACCTGCCGTTCGATCGCTTCACGCGGGAACAGTTGGCGGGCGATCTGCTGCCTTCGCCCAGCACCGAGCAGATCGTGGCCGCCGGCTACAACCGGCTCAACAAAACCACCGAGGAAGGCGGAGCCCAACCGCAGGAATACCTGGCCAAGTATGCGGCCGATCGCGTCCGCGCCACGGCCGGAGCCTGGTTGGGGGCGACACTCGGCTGCGCGGAGTGCCACGATCACAAGTACGATCCGTACACGATGCGCGACTTCTACAGCTTTGCGGCCTTCTTCGCCGACGTGAAGGAGCAAGGCAAATACGGCGGAAACGGCAAACGCGATCCTGAGCTGATGGTGCCGAACCGTTTCCAGGAAACGCGTCTCAATCAAATCGCGCAGGAAGAAATGCAACTTGAAGCGGCGCTAGCCAAAAGCCCCGCCCCCGAGGAACAACCGGCCCTCAAGCAGCGGCTGGCCGCGCTGGCTGCCGAGCGCAAGGCGATCGAAGCCAACTTCACCCGCACGATGATTACCGTGTCGGTCCAGCCGCGCGAGATGCGGATTCTGCCGCGAGGCGACTGGATGGACCGCAGCGGCGAGGTGGTGCAACCGGCCGTGCCGCGGTTTCTGGAATCGGAGTCGCTGCGGCAAACGGCATTGCAGCGGCGGCTGACGCGGTTGGACCTGGCCGGTTGGATCACGTCGCCGGATAACCCGCTAACGGCACGCGTGTTCGTCAACCGGTTGTGGAAGCTGTTCTATGGGGCCGGGCTGTCGCGTGACTTGGACGACGTGGGCGCGCAAGGCCAATGGCCCACGCATCCGGCGCTGCTCGACTACCTGGCGGTGGAGTTCGTCGAAAGCGGCTGGGACATCAAGCACATGGTACGGCTGATGGTCACGGCCCGGGCGTACCGCCAGACGTCGCAACCTTCGCCCGAGTTGCTTGAAACCGATCCGGCCAACGAACTGTTTGCCCGGCAGAACCGTTGGCGGCTGGAAGCCGAGTTCATCCGCGATCACGCGCTGGCCGTCAGTGGCCTGTTGGTGCGGCACCTGGGCGGCAAGAGCGTGTATCCGTACCAGCCGGCCGGGTATTGGGACCATCTGAACTTTCCCACGCGCAAGTGGGTGGCGGATACCGGAGCCAATCAATATCGCCGAGGGCTGTACACGCACTGGCAGCGGACGTTCCTGCATCCGATGTTGCTGGCGTTCGACGCCCCCAGCCGCGAGGAATGCGTCGCGCAGCGTCCCGTATCCAACACGCCTAAGGCGGCGCTCACGCTGCTGAACGATCCCACGTTTGTCGAAGCAGCCCGCGCACTCGCCGCCCGCACGCTGCTGCAAGGCCCGGCCGACGACGATGCCCGGCTCACGTGGCTGTGGCAGCAGGTTCTGGCCCGGCCGCCGCTGCAAGCAGAAAGCCAAGTGCTGGCCGAGTTGCTCGCGGCCAACCGCGAGCATTATCGGACCGCGCCCCAAGAGGCCAAGAAACTGTTAAGCGTGGGCCAGGCGGTAGCGCCTGCGAGCCTGGACGCCGCCGAGGTTGCCGCCTGGACGGCCGTTTGCCGCACGCTGCTGAACCTGCACGAAACGATTACGCGCGAGTGAGGCTGAGACCTGTCCCGGGCGTTCCGCACGCCCTGCGCGCCCCGCATGCCGCACTCCGCCCGCGTCCATGACCAGGTACCTTCTTGCACCTACAAGCTGCATCGGCACCGACCATGAGCTATCCCGAACTGACGCGCCGCTGTTTCCTGGGTCGCACCTCGCTGGGCTTGGGCGCCGTGGTGTTGGCGTCGCTTGAAGCGACCGAAGCCCGATCGGAAGCTGCCACGCGCGGCTTGCCACCGGGCGTGCAGGGCTTTCCGCAGTTTCCGGCCAAGGCCAAGCGGGTGATCTTCCTGTGCATGGCGGGCGGCCCCAGCCACCTGGAAACGTTCGACTACAAGCCGGAGCTGGCCAGGCTGCATGGGCAGCCCATGCCCGAGTCGATCACGGCCGGTCAGCCAATTGCGCAGCTCCAGGGCCAGAAGCTGGTTTGCCAGGGACCGCTGCTCAAGTTCCGCCGCTGGGGCGAAAGCGGCCAGGAGATCACCGAGATCTTCCCGGCCATCGGCTCGGTGGCCGACGAGATCGCCATCGTCCGCTCGATGCACACCGACCAGATCAACCACGATCCGGCGCATACGGTGATGAACACCGGCACCTCCATCTCGTGCCGGCCCAGCATGGGGGCCTGGGTGACATATGGGCTGGGCAGCGAATGCCACGACCTGCCGGGCTTTGTGGTGCTGACCAGCAAAGGCGGACGGAATCCCCAGCCCATCGCCACGCGGCAGTGGCATAGCGGCTTTCTGCCGAGCCGGTTCCAGGGCGTGGAGTTTTATTCGCAGGGCGATCCGGTGCACTACGTGCGCAACCCGCTTGGCGTCGACCACGAGCGACAGCGGCAAGTGGTGGACGCGGTGGCACGGCTCAACGCCATCCGCCAGCAAACCGTGGCCGATCCGGAAATCGCTACGCGGATCAGCCAGTACGAAATGGCGTTTCAGATGCAAATGAGCGTGCCGCGGCTGATGGATATCTCCGACGAGCCGCAGCACGTGCTCGATGACTACGGCGTCCGCGGGGCCGATGGCTCGTTCGCCTACAACTGCCTGCTGGCGCGACGGCTGGCGGAACGGGGCGTGCGGTTCATCCAGCTCTATCACCGCGGCTGGGACCATCACAACGACCTGGCGCGGTTCATCAAGGTGTGCGCCGACCTGTGCGACCGGCCCACGGCCGCCTTGATCCGCGACCTCAAACGGCGCGGCATGCTGGACGAAACGCTCATCATCTGGGGCGGCGAGTTCGGACGCACGCCCATGGCGCAAAGCAACAAGGGCGACGTGGGCCGCGACCATCACATGCGGGCGTTCAGCATGTTCTTGTGCGGCGGCGGTGTTCGTGGCGGCATCACCTACGGTGCCACCGATGAGCTTGGCTACCACGCCGTCGAAAACCCGGTCCACGTGCACGACCTGCACGCCACGATGCTGCATCTGCTGGGCATCGACCACCGCCGGCTCACTTACCGGTACCAAGGCCGCGATTTCCGCCTGACCGACGTGGGCGGCAACGTGGTCCACGATCTTCTGGCTTAACCGCCTGCCTGCTGATTAACGTATGGGAGGCAATTCGCCGCCGCGCGATCGCCGTCCCGATATCATCCATTCGTCAACCCGCTGACAGGAACTTGCCGTGATGCCAATTGCTCACCGCCGTCGTGTTCGCTGTGGTTTGCTTGCGTGTGTTGCCTTACTCGTCGCGACTGTGTGCGGCGGTGCGGCGGCGCATGCCCAGGACCCGACGCCCAAGGAAAAGTTCCACATTTACCTGTTGATCGGCCAGTCGAACATGGCAGGGCGGGGCCGCATGACCGCGGAAGACCGCCGCCCGCGCGAAGGCATCCTGATGCTCAATGCCGACAACCAATGGGTGCCGGCCGCGCACCCGCTGCACACCGATAAGCCGACTGCCGGCGTGGGGCTGGGCATTTCGTTCGCCGAAACCATGGCCAGGCACAACCCGGGCGTAACCATCGGCCTGATTCCTTGTGCCGTGGGCGGAACGCCGCTGTCGCGGTGGAGCAAGGGCGGCGATCTGTACGAGGCCGCCGTTGCCCGGGCCAAGATCGCCATGGAAGCCGGTCAACTGCGGGGCATCCTGTGGCACCAGGGCGAGGCGGACAGCTCCAGCCAGAAGAACGCCGCCAGCTATGGCGAGCGACTGGCCAAGATGGTGGCCGACCTGCGTGAGGAGCTGGGCGCGACAGATGTGCCGTTTGTCGCCGGCGAATTGGGTTACTTCTTTATCGAGTCGCCCAAGCGCGGCCCCCATACCAAAGTCGTAAACGAACACCTCAAGCAGATCAGCCAGAACGTGCCGCTGTCGGCCTGCGCCAGCGCCGAAGGGCTGGACCACAAGGGCGACGAAGTCCACTTCAGCAGCGAAGCCCTGGTGGAGTTCGGCCGCCGCTACGCCCAGTTGATGCACAAGCTACAAACGCAAGGGGCGGCAGACAGCAAGTAAGCATACCGCTGTCGCGGCTGCGGCCAGCCAAGCTGCTGCGCCGCCGTTAGTGGCCCTTCTTCTCGGGTTCGGGCGGCGGAGGCATCAGCACCGGGCCAGGCATTTGCGCGCCGCACTCGGCACAGGCCACGATCGAACCGGTGGCCATGTTGCCTTGCACGGCGGTGCGACACATGGGGCAGGCAAAGACCGACTGCTCGTGGATGGCCGCTCCCGGTGCGCGCAAGAACTGCTGCTGGCAGCCAGGGCATACCATCACGTGCCCGAAGACGGACGACTTGAGATGCACCTCTGCCTTGCAGGCCTTGCAGGGAACGGTTTCAGGGATTGCGGTCTTGGCCATGGTGAAAGTGCCTGGCTCGGGAAGGGATACGATTGGCAAGGCAGCCGGGGCAGCCCACGCATTCGACGGTAGGAGCCGACGGGGGACGTGTCAAGCTGCCCCCTGGCAGCGGTGGAACGGGCGTCGCCGGATTCGCGGCGGCAGCGTCGGGCGACAAACGGCGAGCCCCGGGCCCTCTGGTCTTGGCCCCCGCGCTGCGTTTCAATGGGCAGCGTGCGGCGCGGCAAGGAGTCTGCGACCGCCTGCCGTTCTCATCTTTTGCGCGCAGCGACGATGGCAAAGAAAAAGCAATCGGCCGAACCTGTGGCCGCCAACGGGGCATCGATCAACGATATTCAGCGTCCGGCCGCCGAGGTCTTGTACGCCGACGAGCTCCAGCGGCTGGCCGAGGCCGAAGGCAACGCCCCCCGCCCGCCCGGCTGGAAGCTCTCGCCCGCCTCGGTGCTGAAGTTCGTCGCCGGCGACGAGTCGCTGGGCATCACCGAAAAGTTTGTCGGCCGACGGAGCTTTCTGGAACGGGCGATCGTGGCCCTGGCCACCAACCGGGGGCTGATGCTGATCGGCGAGCCGGGCACGGCCAAGAGCCTGCTCAGCGAGCTGCTGGCCGCGGCCATCAGCGGCGATTCAACGCTCACCATCCAGGGCAGTGCCGGCACCAGCGAAGACAACATCAAGTATTCGTGGAACTACGCGCTGCTGGTCTCCGAGGGGCCCAGCGAGCGTTCGCTGGTACCGGCGCCCCTGTACCGCGGGCTCAAGGAAGGCAAGATCGTCCGCTTTGAGGAAATCACGCGCTGCCCGCTGGAAATCCAGGACACGCTGCTCTCGGTGCTGAGCGATCGCGTGATGAGTATTCCGGAACTGGAAGGCGAAGGCCGCACGCTGTTTGCCCGGCATGGCTTCAACGTGATCGCCACGGCCAACACCCGCGACCGCGGCGTCAACGAGATGAGCGCGGCGCTCAAGCGGCGGTTCAACTTCGAGACGGTTGCCCCCATCCAGGACATCCAGCTCGAAATGGAACTGGTGCAGCGCGAGACCAATCGGCTGCTGGCCCGCTCAGGCATCCCCGTCGCCTTGCAACCGGACCTGACCGAGATTCTGGTGACTACCTTTCATGAACTGCGGATGGGCCGCACCGCCGATGGGCAGGGGCTGGAACCGCTGACCACGGCCATGAGCACGGCCGAAGCCGTTTCGACCGCGTATGCGGCCGGTATCCACGCCTACTACTACGGCAGCGGCAAGGTGGAGCCCGACCATGTGGCCCAGCACCTGGTGGGCGCGGTGCTGAAAGATTCGCCCGACGATCTGAAGAAAGTCCGTCACTACTTCAACCACGTGGTGAAGAAGCGGCCCGGGCCGCTGTGGAAAGCGTTTTACGAAGCCCGCGAGCACCTCGACTAACCGCAGCGGTCTGGCTCCCGGCACGGCCGGCAGTCACGCCGCGCGGTCAGAATCCGTGCAGAAGTGCCAACGCGAAACAAAAACATTCTTTTCGCTTACCCTGCCATTCGTGTGGCAAGCAGTCCTCCGCCTGCTAGGATGAATGCTGGTAGGGCGGCACCGCGTCGATTCCTGTTTCGATCGTAGGCACAGGAGCCAGCGGTTCATGGACGCCTCCCCTCAGCACGCGGCGCTGGACCGGCCAGCCAACTCAAGTGAGGAAACGCACTTCCGCCGCACGGCCGACGTCATCCCGGCCATGATCTGGATGACCGACGCCAACCACCTCTGCTCGTATCTCAATCGCAGTTGGCAGGAGTTCACCGGACTGACCGTGGAAGAAGGGCTCGGCCGGGGTGTTACCGCCGTATTCCACCCCGACGACCGTGCCCGGATCACCGAGCAGTTTCTTCAAGCGGCCCAGCGGCTGGAACCGTTCGCGCTGGAGTACCGTATCCGCCGCGCCGACGGCGAGTATCGCTGGGTGGTCGGGGAAGGCCGCCCACGCCTGAATGAACAGGGGCAGCTCCTGGGCTACGTGGGCTGCGTGATCGACGTCCACGATCAGAAGATGACCGAGGAAGCCCTCCGCCAGAGCGAGGAAGAGCTTCTCCGGCTGAACGACACGCTCGAACTGCAAGTGGCAGAGCGCACCCAGCAGCTCCGCGAGCGCGAAGCTCGCCTGGCCAAGCTAGCCTGGGAGCTAACCCGAGCGGAACAGTGCGAACGCACGCGGCTGGCGCGCGTGCTGCACGACCAGGTGCAGCAGCTCCTGGTGGCCGCCAAGATGCGGATCTCGCTGGCCTCGATGGACGCGGTAGTCGACAGCGTCAAAGCCGATCTGAACACGGCCCAGGGCATTATCGACGAGGCGATCGAAACCGTCCGCACCCTCTCGGTTGAAATGTGCCCTCCCATCCTGCACGTGCGAGGGCTCGGAGCCGGCCTGCAATGGCTGGCCACCAAGATGCACCGGCAGCACGGCCTGACCGTGGATATGGAAACCGATCCCGGGGCCGATCCAACCGACGCCACGTTGCGAGACCTGCTCTTTCAGACCGCCCGCGAACTGCTGCTGAACGTGGTCAAGCACGCCCAGACCGATCATTGCCAACTGCGGCTGCGCCGGCAGCAGCAGCGGCTGGTACTGGAAGTCATCGACCAGGGCGTCGGCTTTAGGCCTCAGGCGGAACCCTCGCCTGCGGAATCCTCCATCGGGCTGTTCCACATCCGCGAACGACTGCGGCACGTGGGCGGCGAACTGGAGGTCGCATCTGCGCCGGGGCAGGGGACCCGGGCCACCGTGATCGTTTGATATGAAGCCCCCCAACCAGGGCCATCAACCCTGGTGTGGGGAGTTGGCGGGCGGTGGCAATTTGGGACAACCAAGGTTAGTCTGTAATTGCCCGCCCAAACCGCGCTGCTGGAAAAGCACAACCGCTGGTAGTCGCAGGCGGTCGTTGCCGCAAAGTCAGCCGTGTCTGGTTTGTCACCTGCCGGTCCGATTTCCCCTGCCTATGGAAACGCTGCTTATGTCTTGGTTGCGTCCCGTTCGTCGCAAGGGCCTGTGGTTTGCTGCTTCGATCGCCGCACTTGGCGGGCTGATCGCGGTCGCCGTTCCTTCAGCAGATGCCCAGCCGGCCGATTCGCAGCCCTCCTCCCAAGCCCAGCCCGCCGCCCCGCGCGGCAATCGGCCGCTTTCGCCGGAGGAATCGCTGGCCCAGGTCAAACTGGCGCCGGGCTTAAAGCTCGAACTGGTGGCCGCCGAGCCGATGGTGGTGGACCCGGTGGCGATCCGGTTCGACGCCCGCGGCCGGATGTGGGTCGTCGAGATGCGTGACTATCCGCACGGCCCGCGCGAAGGCGAAAAGCCGCTGTCGCGGATTCGCATCCTGACCGATACCGACGGCGATGGCCGCTACGACGAGGCCGTGACCTTTGCCGATCACTTGTCGTTTGCCACCGGCGTGCAGCCGTGGGGCACGGGGGCGTTTGTCACGCTGGGCGGCCAGTTGGCGTACTTCCCCGATGACGACGGCGACGGCCGGGCCGAGGCTCCCACCGTGTGGTTCACCGGCTTTGCCGAAGAAAACTCGCAGCTCCGCGCCAACCACCCGCGGCTTGGCCTGGATAACCAGATCTACGTGGCCAACGGCCTGCGGGGCGGCAAGATCCGCGACGCCCGCCGCCCGAACAGCGAAGTCGTCTCCATCAGCGGCATGGACTTCCGCTTTGATCCCCGCACCGGCAAGTACGCGCCGGCCACGGGCGTGGGCCAGTTCGGCCTGGCGTTCGACGATTACGGCAACCGCTTCGTGTGCAGTAACCGTAACCCGCTCAAGCACATCGTGCTCCCCGACGAGGTGCTGCGCCGCAACCCGCAGTTGGCGGCTCCTTCGGGCTCGCACGACGTGGCGGCGTATGGCGAAGACTCGCGGGTGTTTCCGATCAGCAGCGCCTGGACGACCTCGAACCTGCACGCGGGCCAGTTCACGGCCGCCTGCGGCGTGATCATCTACCGCGGCGACGCGCTTCCCAAGCAGTACCAGGGCGCGGCGTTTGTGTGCGAGCCGACGGGCAACCTCGTGCACTGCGAGATCATGCAGCCGGCCGGCGGCACGTTCACCTCCAAGCCCGATCGCGAAGGTGTGGAGTTCCTGGCTTCGGCCGATGACTGGTTCCGTGCCGTGAACCTGGAGAACGGCCCGGATGGTGCCCTGTACGTGGTCGACATGTACCGCGCGGTGATCGAACACCCGCAGTTCATGCCGGCCGAGTTGAAGAATCGTCCGGACCTGCTCTGGGGGAACGAATGCGGCCGGATTTACCGGATCGTGGCGGAAGACGCCCCGCCGCAGTTGGAAAAGTATCCCCGCAACCTGCAAGCGCTCTCCAGCGAAGACCTGGTGGCCCTGCTGGACCACCCCAACGCCTGGCAGCGTGAGACGGCTGCCCGGCTGATCTACGAGCGGCAGGCCAAGGAAGTGGTGCCGCAACTCAAAAAGCTGGCCGTGTCCGCCAGCCGCGACACCGGTCGCATCCATGCCTTGTGGGCCTTGCACGGCCTGGACGCTCTGGACAACCAGCAGATTCTGGCCGCGTGCGGCGATGCTTCGCCCCGCGTGCGTGAGCAGGCGGCCATCCTGTCGTCCGGACGGTTGAAGGACTCGGCCGAGCTGCGCAAGGCCGTGCTCAAGCTGGCCGACGATGCCGACGTTCGCGTGCGTTTCCAGACCGCCGTGGCCCTGGGCACGGTGGAAGGCGACGACGTGACCGCCGCCCTGGCTCGGATCGCCCTGGCCGAGCCGGCCGATCCCTGGACCCGCATCGCGGTGGCTTCGGCCGTGCCCAACCGGGCTCACCTGCTGCTGAATGCCGTGGTAGCCGAGCTTCAGGCCGACAAGAACCGCAAGATCGCCGGTGGCGAGCAGCTTCTGCTGGAAGAGCTGGCGGCCCTGGCCGGTGCCGGTCCGCAGGAACATCGCCTGCCGGCGCTGAAGCGGCTGCTTTCGCTCAAGGCTCAGACGGGCGACAACCCGATGCCGCTGTTTGCCCTGACTCGGCGTTGGACCGACGCGGCCCGGCGGCAGGATCGCTCGCTGAAGCTGAGCGCTGATCTGGAGCCGGCCCTGGGCGAGCTGCTCAAGCAAGCCAACACCGTGGCCAACGATCGCTCGGCCGATCCGGAGCTGCGGCGCGAAGCAATCAGCCTGCTGACTTACGCCGCCGACGGTGCCTCGCTCGATACGCTGGCACGCCGCGAGTCGAACCAGAGCGTGCGGCTGGCGGCCCTGAACGCCTTGGCCCAAAACGGCACGGTCGAACAGTGGGCCCCGATCTTCAAGAACTTCGCCGGCGAATCGCCTGGCGTGCGCCGCGGCATCATCGACGCCGCGCTCACCCGGGTTCCGCTGACCGCTGCGCTGCTGGACGCCATCGAGGCCGGCTACGTACGGCCGACCGAACTGGACCAGGTTCGCAGCGGCCGGCTGCTGCGGCACGGCGATCCGCAGATCCGCCAGCGGGCGACCAGACTGCTCGCGGCGGCGGTGCCTGAGGACCGCCAGAAGGTGCTGGAGGACTACCAGCGGGCCCTGGACCTGCCGGCCGACCCGGTCCGCGGGCAGGTGGTGTTCCGCCAGCGGTGCGCCTCGTGCCACCGGATTGGCGATATCGGCGTGAACGTCGCCCCGGACATCTCCGACTCGCGCACCAAGACGCCGATCCAGATCCTCACCGACATCCTCCAGCCGAACCGGGCGATCGACAGCAACTACATCAGCTACACGATCGTGACCACCGACGGCCGGGCCCTGACGGGCATCATCGCCTCGGAAACCGGCGGCAGCGTGACGATCCGTCAGCCGGAGAACAAAACCATCACGCTCAGCCGCGAAGAAATCGACGAAATGCAGTCCAGCGGCGTGTCGTTGATGCCCGAGGGGCTGGAGAAAGACATCACTCACCAGCAGATGGCCGACCTGATCGCCTTCATCAAGAACTGGCGGTACCTGGACGGTCAGGTGCCACTGGGGAACAATGCTGGCAACTAAGGCCTAGGACGCACCTGTCGCGAGCGTGTTTTGCCGCACGGTCGCCGCCGTTCCGGCCCCCAGCGCGAGGCTGGTGCGCGTGCCGCGGCTGCGGTCATACACGCGTGGTGCGTTCCAGGTGTCCTGTTCCCCAAACAACCTGCTTGGTGAGGAGTTTGCCATGAATTGGATCTTCCCCCGGTTTATTGGCGGCCTGGGGGCCGTGTCGCTGCTCTTGGTGCGGTTGGTCGTCGGCGCAGCGTTCATCCTGCATGGCCTGCCCAAGCTCCAACGGCCGTTTGGCTGGATGGGCGAAAACTCCGAGATCCCCGGCCTGCTCCAGTTCATGGCAGCCATCACCGAGGTCGGCGGCGGGGCCCTGCTCATTTTGGGAGCCCTCACGCCGCTGGTCGCGGTGATGCTGGCCGGCGTGATGGTGGTCGCGGTGCTGTTCCACCTGGGCAACGGCGATCCGTTCGTGGCACCGGGCAAACCCAACTACGAACTGGCCCTGGTCTACCTGGCGCTCAACGTGATGTTCTTCTTCATCGGGCCGGGCAAGCTGGCCATCGATTACGCCGTATTTGGGCGGAAACGAGCCGCGGAATAACCCCGCCGGAGCTTCGACGCTTCCCAACGGGTGGAAACCCGCCGGAAAGTCGCCAGCGCCGATGCTTTTCGCACTGCGGACGCTGCGATATGATCGAAACGAGGTGCTTGCCGCGCCCCGCTTGCGGGTAGGACAGCAGCCGCAATTTATTACCCAGAAAGACTTTATCTGCTGATCCCCAGCTAACTCCACCTGTTTGGGAAGATGTCGACTCGAGTGAAGATTGCTGCCGCCCAAATCGATGTCGCCTTGGGCCAGGTTCACGCCAACTTGCTCCGAATCGAAGACATCGTGGCGGTTACGGCCCGCGCGGGCGCCAAACTGGTCGTGTTCCCCGAATGCGCCCTGACCGGGTACTGCTTTAACAGCCTGGAAGAAGCGCTGCCCTATGCCCAGCCGGTCCCGGGGCCGGCGACCGACCGGCTGACGGTAGCTTGCATCTGGCACGACGTGCACGTCATCGTCGGCATGCTCGAACGCGAGGGCGACCGCCTCTACAACACGGCGGTGCTGATTGGCCCGTCGGGCGTGGTCGGCCGCTACCGCAAGGTCCACCTGCCGTACCTGGGCGTCGACCGCTTCACCACGCCTGGCGACGGCTTCAGCGTGTGGGACGCCGGCAGCCTGAAAGTCGGCATGAACATCTGCTACGACGGCGCGTTCCCCGAAGCCTCGCGGGTGATGGCGCTTCAGGGGGCCGACCTGATCTGCCTGCCCACCAACTGGCCGCCCGGCGCCGAAACCACCGCCGATTACGTCATCAACACGCGGGCGCTGGAAAACAACGTGTACTACCTGGCGGTGAACCGGGTGGGCGAGGAGCGGGGCTTCCGCTTCATTGGCCGCAGCCGGATCTGCGCCCCCAACGGCCAGACGCTGGCCGAGGCCGCCCACGACCAGGAGATGCTGCTGTACGCCACCATCGAGCCCGAGGTGGCCCGCGACAAGCACATCGTCCGCGTGCCCGACCTGCACGAACTCGATCGCTTCGGTGACCGCCGGCCCGATACCTATGGGCTGATCACGGTTTCCACCGGCCGCGAAGGCCAGCGGCTCACGCCCAAGAGCCAGCTTGGTTGTGCCGGCTGTGCCGCGCCGCCGCAGGTGAGCCAGCCGCAACAGCAGCCGCAGGAAGCCGCCACCGAGGGCTGCAACGGTCACTACGACGACGGCATGGCCGAGGACGCCCTGCATCAGCAGGAAGCCTCGCACGCGTAAGCGGCGCAGGGTGACCTGAACGAACATTGCCCAGACCGCAAAACGCCCGGTGGCGCATCAGTGCCCCTCCCGGGCGTTTTTCATTTCTCCTGCTCCAGCTAGCCGGCCCGGCTGGTTGCACACGGCCGCGCGCTATAAGCCTCACATACCCTCACCAAATGCAACCAGCCGCGTTCTCCGAGGTGGAGAACGCGGCTAGCGCAGTTCGTTTTCGGCTGCGGTGCCGCGAGCCCCAGGCAAAAGGTTCCCAGGCTGCCGGGGCAGCCGAGAGCTGTATCGCAGCAGCCAAGCCGCGAGCTTACCGCGACATGAACTCGACCACCGGACCGATTTCAACCGGCAGGCTGATATCGTGCTTGGCGTCGGGCAGTTGGCTCACGGTCGCCGTCAGGTTCTGCTGATCGAAGGTGATCCAGTCGGGCGGGTTGGGAGCCTGCGACTCCATGATGCCGCGGTAGAGTTGCACCACGTTCGGGCGGTTCTTCACCGAAACCACGTCGCCGGGCCGCAACAGCACCGAGGGGATATCGCACTTACGGCCGTTGAGCAGGAAGTGGCCATGCACGATACCCTGGCGGGCCTGGGCGCGGGTGACGGTGAAACCGGCGCGGCGGACCACGTTGTCCAGCCGGCGTTCGCACAGTACCAGCAGGTTACCGCCGGTGTTGCCCTTCATGCGGCGGGCCATGTCGAAGTAGCGGCGCAACTGCCGCTCGCCCAGCCCGTAGTAGTACTTGATCTTCTGCTTCTCCGTCAGGGCCATGCCGTAGGTGGAGCTTTTCCCGCGGCGGGGACGGCCCGCGGCGCCAATGACTTCCGGGCGTCGATCATAGGCGCGGCCTGCGCCGGTGTTCTCGAAGATCAAGCCGCCGAGGCGTCGATTCACCTTCGCCCGCGGCCCCGTGTAGCGTGCCATGCTGTAAACCTCGTGGAGGAATGGTCTGTCAGGCCCCCCTGGCCTGGCAGCCAACCGTCAAGAATCCTCAGAATTTGCTTGGAAGTCGATCGCGCGCCACGGCCACGCGGGCCGTGCCGGGCAGGTGCGTCGGGCTGGCAGGGCAGTGCTTGCCGCGTTTGGCCCCCACACCTGGGGACCTAGCGCGAACGCCAGCCGCGCGAGACCGGTCATGATATAACGAATGGCCGCTAGATTTCCATAGGGGAGGAGGCAATTTTTGCCTCGCCGCTGGTCTCTGCACGGCCGATCGCCGCCCGCCGCGCTTGCGCGGCCATTTCCACCGATATTGCCGGTAAAACCCTCACGCAGGGATGTTCTCCGCAGCGGTCGCCTGGACGTCGCCATGATCTAAACTTGCGCTAACTGGAGCGATAGCGCAAAGTTTGTGGCGACGACGCAGGGAGCCGCTTTTCAGCCGGCCTCCGTGGCATCGCCTATCGGTTCCCCCGCACAGCCCGCCGATGGCGACCTCCGATCCCCAACAACTCGATGCCCACGAGGCCCCGAACCGCGGCACCGCCTGGTTTTACCGGTTGCTGGCCGCGGCGGCTGCCCTGGTCGTGATTCTGCCGGCGTGGGACGCGGGGCGGCAACTGCTGCTGGGTACCCATCATCTGCGTACGCCCAGCTTCCTGGTCTGGGCCGCGCTGCAACCGCTGCCCTCGATGTACAACTTCGGCAATCAGGTGTGGGTCAGTCCAACTCCGTTGACCGACGAGCAACGCCAGGACCGCCACCACCTGCCACCCGAGGCCACCACGCTGTGGGTGAACCATTACCCCACGCGGATGATGACGTTCGGCGCCCAGCGGGCGGCCCTGGTCCACCAGCCACGGCCGATGCACTACTACCTGCGGAGCCGGTTCGGCGACAACCAGGTCGACTCGCACTACCTGCTCGAACCGCAGCTTGATGAGAAGCCCGCCGTGATCGTGAAGCGGCTCCCCCTGGAATCGGGGAGCCAGCCATGACCGCATCGCCGCTGGCCGCCCCCACGAGGGAACTGGCGACTTTGCCTCTGGCAGACCAGCACACCGTTTTCGGTCCCGCCCCGGCCCGAGCCGCGGAAGCCACCGCGCCGGCCGAAGTCGTCCGCCAGGCGTTCAAGGTGGCGCTGGCCTTCTGGCTGGCAGGCTGGGTGGTGAAGGTGCACTTCTTCTGGCCGTATTTCACCTGGGTCTGCCTGGACTACCCGTTGGTGTTTGACTTCTTCCCGGCCTGGGCGGCATCGCCCTGGGTATCGCTGGCGGCGTATCTTGGCCCGCTCGTCGTCGGGCTGGCGGCGCTAGGGAGCGACGCGCCGCGGCTCTGGCGCTGGGCCTGCGCGGCGCTGACTGCCGGTTCGCTGCTGCTGTGTGTCCACCAGAACAGCTACAACGACGCCACGTTCATTACCTCGTTCTGGGCGTCGCTGTGGATGCTGTGGCTGGTCACGCGAGGAACCAGCTACAGCGAGATCGCCCACCACGGCCCGCGATTAGCCCAGGCGGTGATCTCGCTGATGTTCCTGGGCGGCGCGATCGGCAAGCTCACGCCCGACTACTGGAACGGCACCGCGTTCTACCACCTGTACTTCCAGCAGAAGGCGAACTTCATCTACCCCTGGCTTCGCAGCCACCTGAGCGACGAAACGCTGCTGACGCTGGCCGCAGTGTTCTCGCGGGCGGTGATCGTGGGCGAGTTCGCAATCGCGGCCCTGGTCTGCTTCGCCTCGCGGCAAACTCTGCTGTTTTCGGTTGCCGCGATGGTCACCGTAGTGGCGATCTCGACGAACTTTCTGTTCTCCGTGATGGGCTGTCTGATCGGCATCGCCCTGGCTGGCGCACGATTGCCCCGGCTGCGTGAAGCAGTGCAAACATCGGCAGCCACTAGCTGACCGTGCCGATGTAGATCTGCGATTCCCATTGTGCGGCATACCGCTGTAGCGCTTGCCGCACGCGCCGCTCGCTGTCCCCACCACTGTCGAGGCTCCAGGCCAGCAGCGTACAGATCGGTCGGCCGCGTTCGATGACCGTGCCGGGCTGCGGGATATCGGCCACACCGCCGTAGATGTCATCGGCAATTGGAAGATCCGGCAGCTTGTCAACCTTATCGGGAACGCACCAAGCCGCGTCCATCATGGCGTCGCTGAGCCGCTGATCAACCTTCACGTCGCGTCGGGCGAACAGAATCGCCTTGGCCGCCTGGCCGCCATCGAAATCGATTGCCTTAGGCAGTGGTCCCCCCATGCAAGCCGCTTGATGCAGATGGAAAGTATGCTGGAACAGGGCCAAGGGGAGGGCGATTTCCAGCACTTCGACACTGGCCGTGTAACGCGGGTTGATCTCCACAGGCCAGAACTGGTGCGCCCCCTGAGGGCCACCGGCCGTAGCGATCAGATCAACGCCCACCAGCCCTCGCAGCCCCAAGCGGCGAAGCACCTCTCCAATCGTGTGCAGTTGTCGCAGGCCAGCCGGATACCTCTGCGGCTCACGCCATGGCCCGTAGGAACCACCGTATTGAAAGCCGCTGGCTCCATACCACGATTGGCCGATCAGTTGCCGCGTGAGCCCCAGGAACAACGCGTGCGATGGGCCCACAACGTACACCGCCGCGCATGGTTCGCCCGGCTGGAACTTCTGCCAGAATCCAGGTTTAGGCGATTCCGTTAACTGCTCCGCAGGCCGGATACCGGCCCCGCCGCCAGACGCCGCCGGCTTGAACAACCAGCCCTCTCCCGGCGATGGTCGATCGCCAGACAGCCAGGACAGGGTAGGGATGCCGGTATCGCGAAACGCTTCACACCAGATGGCTGGATCGCGGGCTGCTCGAACCGCATGGCCATCGCAGCCCCAAAGCGGCGCCACGGCCGCCATGGCATCGATCAGATCGGGGTGGTTCTCTAGCGCCCCGGTATAAAGCCAGGGCAGGGGAGTGCTGCCTATTGCAGCGGCTCTCGCTGATTGCTGCTCCAACCAGCGGCGCAAACCTCGCGGGTATTGTTCCACCTGCTGAACCGCAGCCAGCGCCGCCAGGTCGCGATCAGCGAACAGGTCGCATGCCGCCACATTGAACCCAGCCCGGCGTGCCGACGCGGCCGCTGCCCGGGCACTGGCGCCCACAATCAGCAGACTCGTTCGATCGGTATTCGCGGCAGCAGGCATGTTGCGTGGTACGAGCAGTCAGCGAAACCATGGCCGCCTGCCCGTTTACCCAGGCAGGGCAAGTCCTCGCTTGTACCTCAGACCGCACCGGTAAGGCCAGTGGCACCTGCCGCGTGTTTCTGTCGCCAGGCCGTGCCGAGCATTCAACCGTAAACTTGGTGGCTGCGAGCGGCCACTTTACGGCTACTTGCCGCTCTCTCCCCCGCGTATCCGCAACAAGGTCCCGGATTCGGCCGATTGCGTCGGCGTATAGCTTTCGCTTCGCCAGGCGTCCCTGCCCGTCGCGTCTTCCCGGCCGACGTCGGTTCCCAGTCCCAAATAGACGTCGCCGTTGACGATTTCGAGCGATCGCGCAAACGTCGGTTGGGTCAAGCGGATCAACGATCGCCAGGCGAGTCCGTCTTCGCTTTTCCAAACGCGAATGACGAACCTGGCTCCACCATCAACCGGGGTGCTCGTCAGCAGGTAGGCGGCCTCACCACGAACTTCCACATCCCAAGGTGTGGTATCGGTCGGCAACTTGACGCGGCGAGTTTGAACGTCGCCACGCCGCAGCGAATCGGCAGCAAAGAGCCCAAGCGGATACGTCTGATGATCGTTCCACCTGGGACCTGCGATATAGAGCAGCCGGTTCTTCAGCACGCAGTCGCGACTGATCTTCCAGAGCCCCTTGCGATCTTCGACGTCGGGAAACAGAGCGGCGGCATCCAAGTCGGTACGCGACTCCCATTTCTCGCCGTCGAACTCCAGCGGGAACGTGGCGCGGCGAGCATCTCGACTCACCACCGTCGCATTGGGATCCGCGAGCATAGCGCCCCAAGCAAAGACTCGACCTTGAAATGTCGACAAGCCGTACCGCCGCGCTGCGCCCGATTCGGCGACGACTGACCAGCTTTGCCCGTCGTCGACCGATGTGGCCAGCGTCGGAGTGCCGTCGGTCCCGAGCGCCGCGATGAGCTGCCCTTGAAAAAGGGCCAGGTCGTAGGTGTGGAGACCTCGGGGAACCGTACGCCGTTTATGCCAAACACCGCCGTCGCGGTAATAGACGTTCCCCAGTTCCCATCCCTGGCGAGGATCATGGCCGGCGATCCACAGGCGACCGTCAAGAACGCGAAATCGGTCAATCTGCTCTTCCGGAAGAACATATTCTTCGACAAATCGGTTTTCTGCCGGCAGGTACGCGAAAACCGGCGTCGGTCCCGCGTTTCGGTCCGGCCCCACGTTGCTGCTGTTGCCGGTCGCCACAAACAGGCGGCCGTCGAACCAAAGCAGGTCCCAGATATTACGCGCATACGGACCGCGGCTCGACACAACGCCGAGGACCTCTACGTCGGTGGTGACGTCGCGTTCA
>CALBRZ010000122.1 GCA_937927735.1 uncultured Planctomycetales bacterium | reverse complement strand
CAAAAAGAAGAATTGGAACAACCTTGTGAAATGTCTGTTCACCGGTTGGTGGAATGCGGAGGACGTTTCGGGGCCAGCGGCTGCTTTGTCGTCAATGAGCGCACCACCGCCTGAGCCGCAAGACGAAGCAGAGTTGCGATGTGACTCCTGACGGCTTCGGCATTATCTTCAGAAAGCGAATCGGCTCCGGTCGCTTTGGAATCTGGCATGGTTGATCCTTGGTACCGTTATTAGTTCGTGCTGCGCGCAAAAGAAAAACCCCGAGACGGATACCGTCCGGGGCAAGCAGCATGGAGATCAGGTTGTCAGCCGTTAAATGCTACGGCCAATCCGGCTCATGGTCCGCAATCGGCTCAAACCGATAGCGAGGGTGCAGATGCCGACGAAGTTTCGAGCTCTCAGGCGGTTCTCGCACCGGCTGGTAAGGGTCCTGGATATCCAATTGGTCCATGAGCCGCTGAAGTGCAACGGCGCGTTGAGCTGCTGTCGTGGTGATGCCAAGTTCTTGAGCTACCTCGCGTTCCGTTTTGCTCCGCTCGAAGCGTTCCTTGAGCACCTTTTCGCGGTGCGCAACCGGCTGCGGCGGCTCAAACAGGTCTACGACCAACACTCGCCGCAACACTTCGTCAAGGACATCACGTGCGTGTTCGCTCGGCAATAGCTGAGCCACACGAAGGCTAAACTTCGCCCGAAGTACAACCTTACCACCAAGACAGCATTGGTAGGGGAAAACATAGATAGGGCAGGTGAGAGCCCGCAGCGCATCGGCAAACTCAAAACTCTCGATCGCCAAGTCGTAGAACTTATCTGCCATCAACTGCTTGAGCGTTTCGACCGAAGGCAACTCAACAATGTCGGAGGGCTCCCGCTGGAGAGCTTCTTGTTCACGAACCAACTCGCCATGTTCGTCGTCCAAGCGACACAATTCCTCACGGATGGTGGGGCCATCGCCTCCATCGAGAATGAACCGGGCGAGATTGCGCCGTTCGCGCTCGTTCTTGGCTAACCGACCATCCAGTTGCCGAAGGCGTTCTTCTCGCGTGCCATCCTTTTTTCGTGCTTCCTCGTTGACGTAGTCAAGCATCGCTGCATCGAAGTCCTTTAGCCTTGCGATCTCCGAGGAAACCGCCTCCGAGATCTTTCTGGCAGCCAGAGGTCCATCGACGGTCACACCATTCCAACACTGGTAGTTGCGGGCACCATCACACATGAGGTGATCGGTTTGTCCATGACCGCCAAAGACGAACATGTGGCCGCAGATGCCGCAGTACATGGCTTGCCCTGGGAATCGCGTACGTTTCTTCGGAACGCGCCTCCGCGGATCGTAGCCGTTCTTGTCCTGGCGAGTGTACTTGGCGTTCCTTACCTCCAGCTTCGCAATCACGCGGTCATAGCAATCGGGATCGAAGAAAGCCAAGTGAGGGACATGCCGCCACAACGTCTCGTCCGGATTGGCCTTTACCGATTGGTACTTCCCCGATGCCGTGCGTCGCGTCTTGAGTTTGTTCCGATACCGCCATCCCTTGAGGATCGGGTTGTGGATCACACGTGCAACCATCTTCCCAACCCAAGTGCGTTTTCGCGCACTAGGACCGGTAGGAATCCCCAATTCATTGAGCCAATCAGCCACCTGCGAATAGCTCTGCCCCCGGTCGAGCCGATCCAGCCATTCATCATAGACGGCTTGTGCTTCAGCGACCTTTTCGACATCAGCGTCCGACTTGGCGTTCGGCGGACGTCGATAACCATAGATAAGCGCCGGCAAGCAGCCCCCGCTTGTCTCAAAGCGATTCTGCAAGGTGCGTTTGATTCGCCGACTCGTATCTCGGTTGGAACGTTCATGGTGCCAAGCGGAGAAGATTGAACGGTCTTCCCAGCCTTCGCCAGCTGTATCCACGCCGTCGTTGATGGCAATCAACCGTATGTCGCGTTCCGCGCACAGTTCGCAGACCTGGTAGGCCATGATCCGGCGCGCAATCCGCCCCAGATCCTCGGTTAGAATCACATCGAGAGGATCACGGTCGATCCGGTTGAGCAACTCCCGGTATTCGCGACGTTCCAGGTACTCACCGCTTCCTGAACCGGCCAAGACCTCCAAATGAAACGGCTGATCCGTTTGCTCTCGAAGCCAGGCGGTTAGCATCGCTTGCTGGTCATCGAGCGACCGGATGTCTTGTTTGCCAGGTCCAGGGCTGCTCACCCGACAGACCAGCAAGATCTGCAGCTCGCGTCCATTACGAGGCAACAGCGGGGGATTCAATGGCCAAGGCACGTTGCACCTCTCCGTTGGAGGTGCCGAGCCAGCACACGGATTGACCCACTGAGTCAATCGAGGTGTCTAATCCTGAGAGTACGTGACCACACTTGGCCGTAGCTGACCACGGAACAACTCATTGCTGCGTCGCAACTTACAGCCATAAACGCGGCTCTCACAAGCACCTACGAGGAAACGGGAATTAGAGTCCCGTGCCCTCCGCTTGAATAAGCGATTATGAGCCAGCCACTTACGGCAACGCCTTCGGATCATTTCCGAAGGCGTTTTTTGTTGGCCGCAATGGCGTAGACCGGGATGTACCTCGCGAACAGTTGCCCCCCGACCGTTCGGAAGCTGCGGCCAGCGGGCGGTGTTTCTGACGTGTCGAAACGGTGGCCGTCAGTCCTCACATCGGTCAAAGCCCACGTCCGGGCGAAAGTGCCATCAAGGCTATTGCCGATCCACCGACGCCCTCCCAATCCACGCTCCTCTGCAGGGAGGAGCCAAGCGTTGGTGGGGCAGCTCAACCCGATGAGCCACACTGCCAGTAGCGGCTCCAGGCAGGGCAAAGAGAGTTGCCCATCGAACGTACAGATCAGCGCACTGGTTTCGCTCCACGCCCGCTATGTGGCGCGAAAGCCGGAGTCACAGAACTGGTAGCGCCACTGGTGGCCTGGCTCCCATCCACGCCGTCGCGTGGCGTAAAAAGTCGTGCTCGATCACGAACGCAGCATGGAATGCGCACGCCGTTTCACGGATCAGCGGTTGCCACTTGTGCCCGCGGCACCTTGGGCGACGATTTCCCGAGTCGCCTGACGAACGTAGACGAGCACATCCCTCTGCGTCAGTTCGTCAAACCGCTCCAGTAACCGGTAGCCGAACTCCGGGTGCTGCTCAACGTACTGCCGGAACGAACGGCCCACCTCGGTGTCCAGATTCGCCAGCACAATGTCAGGCGCTGCGATTTGGAGCGTTTCCTCCCACTGCTGTTGATCCGGCGAGAGCAGCACGGTCTGCGAAGCGTTCGCGTAGTACTCGACCAAAGAGTACGGTCGCCAATAGGCCACCTTCGTATCCTCGCCGTAGTTAGCCCGGATCCAGGTGCCCACCGAGTACTGCCACAGCAGCGCGCTGCGATCGACGAATACGCCGCTGAGTCCCCCGGTGATCAACAGCATGGCCGCCACCGGCGCTGCCCAGCGGACCGCGGGCGTGCCCTTGGCAGCCGCGCGCAAGAATCGGCGCGCGTGTCGCACGATCACGACCGTTCCATACGCCATGTACGGAAACAGCAGCAGGGTTCCCGTCATGAAGTACCGCGTGTTGATCTCGCTGAAGATCGCCAGGTAGGCGGCAACCATGGCCAGGTTCAGCAGCGCAATGCCCCAATCTGCCGCGTACTCCGCCGACCACATGCGTCGACGCAAGCGATAGACGCCGACCAGTGCCGGAACCAGCAGCCACGGCACGACCGCTTTCTGATACTTCTTGAAGAAGTGAACCACTTGCCGTTCCGGCGGCCGACCGTAGTCCATCGCCGCCTGGGCCGCCGCCCCGGCCGCTCCCAGCTTGCTCTGGATCAGCGCCACCATGCCATGAAAGCGTCCCCAAATCGGAGCTTCGTCCGACCAGGTACCATTCGCATAACACAGGCCGGCCACGGCGACGAGCACGATCGCGGCGCCTATTGCGATTTGACGAAGCCGCCGGCGAATCGCCGGGTAATGCAGCCGGCTGGCCGCCAGCACGGCGAAGGGGAACAGCAGCAGCCAGCCCTCAATGCGCAGATGGATGGCTGCCAGGAAGCCTACCCCGGCCAGCAAGAACCACCGCGTCTTGCCGTTGTTATATGCCTTGTGGATGGCGTAGAGAGCCAGCAGAAAGCAGAACCAGAACGTGGGATCCCGCATCAGCTCTGGGCCCCACTCGATGAATCGCGGGTGGACCGCGTACAAGAAGCCGCTGATCAACGCGAGCTTCCGGCCGAACATCATCCGGACCAGGCCCAGCAGCGGCAGCAGCGTGATGGTGGAGATGAACACTCCCCATAACCGGCCGGCCGTTTCATAATCCAGGCCCAGTTGCTTCAGTCCGATCAGGATCGCCGGGTAAAGATTGGGCCCCAGTCCGCTGAAGGCCAGCGAGAAACGCCCTTCGGCCAGGTTCTCTGCGGTATGAATGTAGTGCACGCTATCCGGCCGAATCGGATGCGCCACCACGGCAGAAAGGACACGCAGCGCAAGGGCAAGCAGCAGCAACCCGCCCACGGACCAGCGCCACGTGGCACGGGAGGCATCGATGGCACGCCCCACGCTTTCGTTCGACAGTTCACGTGAGCCCAGGGGGCATTCTTGCGCAGCTAACGCAGCCGAATCGCCCTTGCGCTTACACTGCATGACTTCACCGCAAAGTCGTCTTTGTTAAGACCGCTGCATACTTGCAACTCTCCGGCCTTCCCCTCACACCTGTCCTCTTGCCGCGGATCTCCGCCCCTGCCTGGCCCTAGCGGCCCCCGACGACTTTGGATACCCGGTACTTGGGACGCAGGTCCACGCTGCCGTGTCCGCTGCTATGCGGTCGCTTCTTCAAGAATCGCCCGCATCATTTCGCCCATCCGCTGAACTTCAGCCTCGGTCAACGTGGGGTGAACCGGCATGCACAGGCTTGTTTCTGCAAGCTCCTTCGCCACGGGCAGCCGCTCAACTTGAATCTCACTCTCCGTAAACGCCCGTTCGCGATAAATTTCGCCACAACTACCGACAAAGCACGGCAGACCGGCCGCATTCGCTTCTTGCATGATGCGATCGCGCGACCAGTCCGCACGCAGGTACTCCCGATTGATGAAGAAGTACATGCGGTAGTAGGCATGCCGATACTGCTCAGGAACCTCCGGGATGCGAACGACCGGCAGGTCGGCCAGCAGCGACTGCAAGTGCGCTGCATGCGCGTTGCGAGTGGCCACCCACTGCGGCAACTTCTTGAGCTGAAGCCGCCCAATCACCGCCTGCACGCCCGTCATCCGCCAGTTGGTGCCGAACGATTCGTGCAGCCAGCGGAAGCCCGGCGGGTGTTGCTTGTGGTAGACGGTGTCGTAGCTCTTGCCGTGATCCTTGAAGCTCCAGGCTTGCTTCCATTGCTGCTCATCGTCGAGCAGCAGCATGCCGCCTTCGCCGCCGGTCGAAATGATCTTGTCCTGGCAGAACGAGAAGGCGGCCAGGTGCCCCAGTGAACCGATCGGACGGTTCTTATAGAACGCACCGTGTGCCTGCGCGCAGTCCTCGATGACCGTCAGACCGCGCCGCTGCGCTAGATCCATGATCGGATCCATATCGCACGGGTAGCCGCCCAGATGCACGGCCACAATGGCCTTGGTCTTGGGCGTCAGCACGCGTTCGATCGTTTCGGCGGTGATGTTTTGGCTGTTGCGGTCGACGTCGGCAAAAATGGGCCGTGCGCCTTGGATCACGCCGCAACTTGCCGAGGCAATAAACGTCCGCGGGGTTACCACGAATTCATCGCCCGGCTGAATGCCGGCGACCTTCAAGGCCAGCTCCAGCGCCAAGGTGCCGTTGGCCAGCGCAATCCCGTAGCGGCGGCCGACGGATGCCGCATACTCGCGTTCGAACTCGATGCAATCATTGCCCGTCCAGTAGTTCACCTTGCCCGAACGCAGCAGCTCGGACACCGCTTCGATTTCGTCTTCGGCGTAGTAGGGCCACGGCGACCATTGGGTGACCGGCCGGCTTTGGCCGTTGGTTTCCAAGCTCCGGCCCGAAACGTGCGGAACCATCGATTTGCGCGACCGTGTGTCTTGGACGTGGGCCATCATGCGGTCCTTCTGGCTGCTTACAGGATCTGGTAGGTGTTGGATTGGTAAGGTGTTGCGAGATCACGCAGTCTGGCGGATATGCGGTGCCGTGTCGTCGCTGATGAAGCGAGCCACTTTCGCGGGGCACCCGAACGCGACAACCCGATCAGGGATGTTGCGCACCACCACGCTGCCGGCCCCTAGAACACTGTCGTTACCGATTTGTATCGACGGGATGACCGAGCATCCGGTTCCCAAATCGGTCCGAATGCCCACACGAACGTTGCCGGCCAGATGAACGCCCGGCCCGATGTTCGCAAATGCCCCGATCACTCCGTCGTGATCCACGGTGGCGCCCGTGTTGATCACGGCGTGATCTCCGATCACCACATCCGGCTGAACCACGGCCCCAGCAAAGACAAGCGCGCCGGGCCCAAGCTTTACGGACTCGTGCACCCAGGCAGCAGGATGCACCGCTGCGATCCACTGCAACGGCAATTCGGCCGCCAGTTTCGCACGAACCGCGGGGCTCCCGATCGCGATCACACCTTTGGTGCCGGGCATGTCCCGAAGCTGCGAAATCGGCCCCAGCACACGATGTCCCAGCACCGACGTGCCCCACGTCTTGGGGTTGTCGTCGTAAACGCCGCTGATCCGCCAAGACGCAGCTTCCAGCGTGGCGATGACAACTTTGGCGTGGCCACCCGCCCCGATGATGGCAACATGCGGATCGGAATCGACCGGAACGGTCAACCTCCGATCCCCGCTATCGCATTGCACGTTGATACTCCTGGCATCCTTGCCGATGGAGTCGGCGCCCTGATCGCTGCATCGCTGATTGGGACGCCGTCACCCCGGAGATTGGGCTCTTGCTTCTATCGATCCATACCAGCCGCTTAAAGCTTCCCCAACCAGCCACCAGCTCCGGTAACAAGCGGTAACCAGCTAGGTGCTCTTCGCCGGGCAGCGCATCCTGCACTGGGCCCGCGCGATGGTAACCTGCGATGTTAGCCCAACCAGCGCCACGGCAAGAGCTTGCCGAAGAATTGTCCAATGTTCCTCGTGAACCGCTCGTGAACTCTGTATTCCTGAATCGCCAAACGCCCGGTCAGATAGATTGCCACTGGGGCCAGGAGCAGCAGCCTCCACAGTGTGACATAAAGCCGGTACCCCTTCTTGCGACGGTTCTTCTTGAATAACTGCCGCTCATACAAAGTCGCCAGATCTTCGACCGTCCGACGAAGCGTGAACCGCTCAAGCACCCAGGCCTCGCCGGCTGCGGCAAGCTGGCGAGCGTACTCCCGATCGCTCAAGAGCCGAATGACAGCCTGGGCCAGGCTGACCGGGTCGCCGGGCTCGGCTTGGAGCCCCGTCTTTTCGTGAATGACGGTATCCACTAGGCCGCCGGCACGGGTGGCGACGGTCGGACACCGCATCAACAGCGACTCGATCGTGCCTCCCAGGTTCTCACACAGGCTCGCCTGAATGGCAACGTCGGCAGCCCGGAGAATGGCGTTCACGTCGTTGCGGAAGCCGGTGAAGATCACCGACTCCTCAAGGTTCATCTCTTTGACCAGGGCCTGCATCTGCTGCATGTATTCCGTCCCGGCCTCGCCCCAGCCGCTTCCGACCAACAGAATCTTGGCATTGGGGAATTTCTCAAGGATGGCCGGAGCCGCCTGGATCACATATTCGTGTCCCTTGATCGCGCGGCCCTGAACGTGGGGCGGGATCCAACCGCTCACCGGCAACGGCGGATAGAAATACGCCACCATCACCACAAGGGGCGTATCTTCCGGCCAGCCGAACTCCTCGCGGATCCGGGCAGGCTCCGTCTCATCGGCCGAGAACTTCCGCTCGTCGGCGCCGTAATACACCAGCGCCAAGCGTTCGTCTTCTATGCCCAGCCCCTTGTACAGATCTACCGTGTACTGACAGGAGCCGATGATACAGGTGTCCATCCAGCACGTGGCACGATCGATCCATCGGGGTGTGGATGCTTCCAGATGGAACGGGCTGGCCACCATCGACAGGCGCACGGGCACGTCAGCGAGCCACGCAGCCGTCCTTCCGATGACCATCGAGTGGAACAGATGAGTCTGCACCACGTCAAACCGCTGGCGGCGAAAATACTTCGCCAACCGGATGACGCTGCCCGGCAGGCGGCGCAGATCGGGCAGGGCCGTAAACGAGAAATCGTGTGCGTGAATCGGGATGTTTTCGCGGCGGCACTTGTCAATGAGCGAGCCGGTTTCGCCTTCAACCACCGCGGTAGGCACACAACCATAGCGATTGCGCAGATCCCGCAATTGCTCGACCATCCAAGTGGCACCTTCATTGGTGGCTGCCACCTGGCAAACGCTCATGGGGCGAGTGCTCTGAGGTACAGAAACGCGCGATCGACTTCCCAAGCGTTTCCGACGCTTGGAATCTGACGTTACCGTAGACGCCACATCAGCAATTTCTTCGACCGCCATGCGATTACCTCAACGGACGTACCACCGAAACTTCCGCACCTCACGCGATGCAAGCGAAGAACACAACCGACTTGTCTGCCTCGCCGCTCACCCTTTCCTCCCCTGACAGCGAGCTAGTTTCGTCGGACATGTTCTGCCTGCGGTCGACGGGTTGATAGGGCAAGAGCGTTCATCAACCCTCTGGAAAACCGCGGCAATTCGGCAGTAACGCCAAGCAAATGTTCGATTCGCAACTTCCGGCGCGGATGCATTGCCCGCACGGACCAACCGCCCAATTCGGCACAAGACTGGCCCAGATCGGCAAGCTACCGTGAGTCGGGAAGGTAGGTGCGGCGAATATTTTCGTCAATAGCACTTAAAAAAGTCCTGGTCACCCACGGTAACGTCAGGCAAAGCTGCAAGTTCCGGCTGCTCGCGTTTGCCCAGGTTGCAATTCGTGCCCGTTCGACGGAAAGCAACCAAGGCCTGGCCATACTGCCATCCAGTCAGTTGCTAGCGTTTTGGAGCTTGTGCTGCCCGCGAGTTCACTACCGCCTTGGCTGGCGCTACCAATGCTAGCAAGCCAAAGCCAGCACCTACCCCGCTGGGATTCGTACACTTGGCCATGCACGGTGCCGGCAACGGGCGAAACTCGGTAATCCGCTGTCGGCTCGCGCGAGCTCGCACACTTGGGCAGGCCGAAGCAATCGACGAGGAGCCCAGGCGCATTTTGGTAAGCCATGCGCGCGTGGGGCACCTGTAACCAAGTCATTGTGCTAGCAGCCTCAATCAACCGCGCGTGTGCGGCGTCCGTACTTCTGCAAATACCCGGACGGCTATCCCTCGTCGGCTGCCCCCCCCAAATGGGCTTGGGGAAGCGTAAAACCTTTGCCTAGACTGGGCGGCATGGACAGGATGTCATACTCCGCCAACCTCAAGGATGAGCAACGGCGACGGCTTGAGCCCGGACTACGTGGGCCAGGCCTCCTTATGCCTTCGGTCGCGCACGGTCGCCGCGGAGCCGCCGCGGTCATCTTTTGCGCTCCGCACGACGGGCCACCATGGCGTGCCTCGCCGCCTGATCTTCCAGCGAATCGCATAGCCTTTCACGACGGCCGCGTGAGGCACAACGCCAGCCCCTTAGCGGCTCCGGATCCGTCTCGCTGTCACCTGCCGGCCCATCAGGAAAGCGGTCTGACGTGAGTGGCCGTTAGTACGAAATGCGTGGGAGCTGTGTCGTCGCAGTTCCTCGTGCCCCCTGGCTGGTTTGCGATTCCACCTCGCCGGTGCCCCATCGAGCGTTTCTTTCCTTGGCCTGGGATCGTGCGTGGCCAACCGCGACTGCGACAGCAACCTAAGAAAGAAAGCGTTTCGTCCGGTTGCCGTGAGATTAAGGGCGGCGTGGCGACGTCATGAATCCTTCCGATTTTGAACCTGCTTTAGCCGAAGTTTTCGTTGTCAAATCAACCTTGGCGCTACAAAGGGCTGCTCCCTATTATTCTCCCTCCAGTTGACTGGCCTTCCGGCGCGCAGCTGCTCAGCGACTGCCTGCGTCCAGACGCCGCGGAGTTCACCTGGCACCGGGATGCACAGCCGGCCGGCAATCACGAGCCCATGAATCACCTGCTAGTACAACCTCCACTTCCGGCCAACCTTTCGTCAGAGCACAGGTTTCACGAGTTAGTACGCCTGCGGCGCAGGTGAGCTACCCGGCTCCCTGAGGACAGCAACTGCACCAGTGCACTGCCATCAGCAGCCTGAATTCGAAAACACCTCTACGAAGGCGCTTTGGAGAACGGAATGACTGCTATCACCCTGCTCAAACGGACCCTGGGGTATCTGCTGCTCGGGGGTCTGCTGGCTGCGACTTTCTCCGCCGTTCTCTACGGTGCATTCTGGGTGCGGTTTGAAGGCGCCGTCGGGCCCTTCCAAACGCAACTCTTCTGGCAATTGCTGCCGATCGTCGTTGCCGCGAAACTGACGACATTCTTCGCTTACCGGCTGCACCGCGGCTGGGGCCGATATGCAACCTTTCATGATATGCTGCGGCTGGCCGAGTGGGCGGCTCTCAGCTCGCTGCTCATCGTGCTGCTGAACTATCTGCTTTCGCCCGCAGTGCAGACCCCGCGCAGCGTGTTCCTGATGGACTCCGGTACAACCCTCGCGCTGGCGGTCGGCATTCGCGGCCTGACCCGTTCGGTTCGCGAGCGTTACGCGCCGCTCATCATCAAAGACGGCGTGCGAGCGCTGATTGTCGGCGCCAACGACACCGGCGAGGCGCTGCTGCGCACCTTGCGGCTCAACCGCGATTTGCAGTACCGCGTGATCGGTTTCCTGGATGATTCCGAGAAACCGCGGAGCACCTACATCGGCGGCGTTCCCGTACTGGGCACGCTGAGCAACGCCTGCGAGATTGCCCGGCGTCATGGCGTCAAAGAAATCCTGCTGACCACCGGCGCCGTCGCCCCCATTGCGGTGCGCAAGCTGATGGATGAATGCGCCAAGTATTCCATCTCCATCCGCATGTTGCCCAGCTACAACGAACTGCTCAGCGGCAACGTGCAGGTGCAGGTGCGCGACGTCTCCATCGAGGATCTGCTCCGCCGCGAGCCCGTGCGGTTGGAGATCGACAACATCCAGCGCTGGTTGCAGGACCGCACGATTCTGGTAACGGGCAGCGCCGGCAGCATCGGCAGCGAAATCTGCCGCCAACTGCTGCAGTTCTCGCCCAGCCGCCTGGTGCTGGTCGACCAGTCTGAGACTGGCCAATTCGAGATCGAACGCGAACTGCGGTCGAAGTCGTATCACACCAAGATTGATTACTACATCGCCGACATTCTGGACCAGAACCGGATGCGGCACGTGCTGGAGCAGTCGCAGCCCGACGTGGTCTTCCATGCCGCGGCCTACAAGCACGTGCCGTTGATGGAAGCCAATCCCGGCGAAGCCGTAAAGAACAATGTCGTCGCCACGCAGCGGCTGGCCGACCTGGCCGAGGAGTTCGGCGTCGAAGCGTTCGTGATGATCTCCACCGACAAGGCGGTAAATCCCACGAGCGTGATGGGGGCCTGCAAGCGCGTTGCCGAGCTTTACGTGCAGAGCAAGGCCGCGACCTCCAAGTGCCGTTTCGTGACAGTGCGTTTCGGCAACGTGCTCGATTCGTCGGGAAGCGTCATTCCGATCTTCCGCGATCAGATCAAGCGCGGTGGCCCCATCACCATCACCGACCCGCGGATGGAACGGTTCTTCATGACCATTCCCGAAGCGGCACAACTGGTCATCCAGGCCGGCTACATGGGCGAAGGCGGCGAGATCTTTGTGCTCGACATGGGCAAGCCGGTCCGCATCCTGGATCTGGCACACGATATGATCCGGCTGTCGGGCCTCAAAGTGGGCCGCGACATCGAGATCGTGACGGTCGGGTTGCGGCCGGGCGAGAAACTGTACGAAGAGCTGCACGTCGAAGGCGAAGAACATCTCCCCACGCGTCATCCCAAGATTGTCGTGGCCAAGTGCAACGACGAAGCCCGAATCGACATGCAACGTGCTATCAACCAGCTTGAGAAGGTAGCTGAGCAGCCACCGCATGTAGTGCGAGCAGCGCTGAAATCGGTCGTTCCGCAGTACCGCCCGCAAGTCGATTCCCAGCCTGCGGCTCCTCAGAAGCCGACGCCGCAACTCGAACGCCGGGCAGCGTAAAGTTGCCACTTGCTCGGCAATTGGAGTGTCGACGGGGCGGGCGTGTGGACGATGAACGATGTACGACCACATTAAGGCCAGAAGCAGCGCAGCCTCGCTGACCGTCGGCCCCTTCATCACGACAGCAAGTCGACGCGGGGCAGGCCTGTTGCGACAAGCGTCGCTGCTTGGTGTCGAGCATACCGACGTGAAACGCACGTCCGTTCAGAGAAAGGGGCTTTCATCAATGCGCCGAGCGCTGAAGCGCGTATTTGACGTCGTAGTGGCAGCTACGGCGCTCATCATGCTTTCGCCGCTGCTAGTGGGCACCGCACTGCTGGTCTTGATCTGTGATGGCAGGCCGGTGTTCTTCATCCAGCAGCGGCCAGGATTACACGGCAAGCTATTCAAATTGGTGAAGTTCCGCACCATGCGCACGGTGCGGGACGATGAAATCGGCCTCGCAGACCATCAGCGGGTGACGCGGCTGGGGAACTTCCTGCGGCGTACCAGCATCGACGAGCTTCCTCAACTTTGGAACGTATTGCGGGGAGACATCTCGCTGGTGGGGCCCCGGCCGCTGCTGCCAGAATACCTCGATGTCTACACCCCGACGCAGCGCCGGCGCCATCTCGTAGCGCCCGGCCTGACGGGCTGGGCCCAGATTCACGGCCGCAACTGCGTCGATTGGCAGGAGCGGCTGGCACTGGACGTCTGGTACGTCGATAACTGGTCGCTGTCGCTCGACTTTTACATCCTGTGGCGCACGTTCGCTCTGGTGATCTCCGGCCGTGGAACCGAGTCCTCGCAGCTCACGCGCGAAAACCGGTTCGACTATTACGTGCAGCATGCCTCGGCGGGGAAAATCGACGTCCACCAGCAGCGAAGCGTGGCATAACCGCTCGCCGCAACGACAACCCGGCACCGGACGATAGCAGTGCAGCCACTTCAAGGACGTGGCGATCCTCCGGGGCGGGGCAGCAGAATCATTCCCAAAAAAGAAAGACGCCCGCGGCCAAGCCGCGGGCGTCTTTTGATTGGCATCTCATGCGGCAACGGTCAGGCCGCCGCTTGCACGGCGCTACCGGCCGGGCGTTACTCCGGCAACGGCTCGTCCTTGGTTTCGGGCGCGAACGGCAGAGCCAACAGCCCGATCAAGAACACGCTGCACATCGTCAAGCCGGCGTACCGCATCGGCTCGGGATAGGCCCCGAACACTTCGCTGGTCAGCAAGCCCAGCGTGAAGGGCCCGCTAGCCGCCACGAACCGGCCTACGTTGTAGCAGAACGAGGTACCCGTGCTGCGCAGTCGCGTGGGGAACAGTTCGGGGAAGTAAATGGCGTAACCGCCAAACAGCGACAGTTGGCAGAAGCCCATCAAGGGGATCATCCAGAACACGTCGCCGAGGCTGTCCAGGAACCCGAACACCAGCACCGTGCTGGCACCGGCAGCCAGGAAGCTGATGGCGAACGCCGGGCGGCGGCCAATCCGCTGCGTCATCAGACCAAAGCCGTAGATGCCGAAGAAGGCGCCGATGTTCATCATCATCGACGTATAACCGGCCCACGCGGTGAGACGGCCGTTGATATCCTTGGCTCGGTCCGTGATCTTCTTGAGCAGTTCATCCACGTTGCTCACGTCCGGATTGCCCTCCAAGTAGGCCTCAAGCGATGCCATGTTGGCTCCGGCACCCGACTTGGGCGTCAACTGCTCAAGCCACGACCCAGGCGCTACGCTTTCGCCCTTGTCGTGCCGCTCGATCATGGCAGCCCAAATTTGTTGGGCGTTGGGAGCATCGCCCGAGGGGCCCAGCAGATCGTTGGGCCGCACGGTTTCCTTCAGCTTGCCGATCAACTCCGGCTCGCGCACCGCCAATCGCAACAGGTCGCGGTCCCATTCACCCTGGCCCGCCTTGCGGGCTTCCTGTTCGAACACCTTGCGGAACACGCTGCGGTTCAGGTCGATGCTGAAGAAGCCGATGCCCCACAGCGCAATCACGCCACTGGTCGCCATCACCACGCCCACGATGGCCCGCTTGCGCCAGCGAGGATCACCAAACAGCTCGGCGTAGGACCCCAGCCGCTTGGTGCTGCTGTGGGTGGCCGCCTGCCATTGCTCGGGCTCCTTGAGCCGCCGGCGAATCACCAGGGCGAGCAGGGCAGGGAAGGTGCCCACCACGAACATGGCCCGCCAGGCGGTGATCTGAACTCCCAGGACGTTGAACTGCCCCAGCACACCGGACTGTTCCAAATGGCCCAGGCCGATGCTGACAAAGGCCGCGGTGAGGTTGCCCACCGCCGACAATGCCTGGAGCAGCGCCAGGGCAAACGGGCGAGCGCGGGGCGGCATCACTTCAGCCACCAGGGCCACCCCCACGGCAAACTCGCCACCGACGCCCAGGCCCGTCAGAAAGCGGTAAAACGCAAAGTCCCAGAAGCCCACCGACAACGCGCTCAAGCCCGTGCAGAGCGAGTACAGCAGGATCGTCCACATCATCGTGCGGGCACGGCCGATGCGGTCGCCCAGCATGCCAAAGAACAGGCCGCCGCTGGCCCAGCCCATCAAAAAGACGGCGGTCGCGATACCGCCATACTTGTTCACGTCGCCCGGCGCCGGCGGCGTGCCCGGCGAAGGAGCCAGCAACTCGTTCATGGCCGGCATGCGAGCCAGGTTGAAGAGCTGCTGGTCCATCGTGTCGAACAGCCACCCCAAGGCAGCAACGATGAGAACGAACCAGTGGTACTTGGTTAGTTCGCGCGTCCAAGACTGGCCAGAAGACATCGGTTACAAATTCCGTGACGAGTTCTTCAGTAATCGCGGGAAGATCATGAACCAAGAACAGAAGGATCGCCGCGACGACAACCTTCAGCGCGGGTAACCGCAGCGCTTACGACTAAAGCCCCTTTCGTGCGTTTCCCCGCGGCAGCAGTCACCGCGGCGCTCAAGACGAACAACGGCTACGGGATGAGGCCAGCCGCCGCAGACGCGCTACGCGTCGCATGCCGCACCATCATTCCTGCATCATTCATCATCATCTTCCGGCCCCGGTTCAGGCAGCCAGAAGGTCACGATAACGGCCACGACCAGGATCGCTAGGGCGACCGAACCGGCAGCAATGGCCGTTGAGCCGCCGGGCATCAAGGGAGTCAGCTTCGCCGTCACCATCGCGGCCGAGGTCCCGATCATGCGGCCGCCAATATTGGCCGCGAAGCTTTCGCCCGTACCGCGGAGATGCACCGGATACACGCGAGGCAGATAGTTACCCCAGAAGCTGAACTGGCCCACGGTCAGCAGGCCGGCGAAGAAGATACCCCACTTGAGGGCGTCGAGGTTCTCGCGAGCAAAAACCAGGTAGACCACGGGGATGAGCAGCAGCGACGGCACCTGGAACATCCGCAACAACAACCGGCGGCTGACAATTCGCACGGCCAGCACGGCCAGCAGAACTCGGCCGGCCAGACCGCCGATCTCCTGGATGCCGTTCAGCTCGGCGGCCGTTTTCTGTTGGATCTTGACGGCCTCGGCACGTTCCAAGCCTTCGGTCTGCTGCTGCACCTGGGGCACACTGGGGACAATGCGCGGCGTGTGCTGCAGGGCACCAAAGGCCACGCCATAGCTGCACGCAAACAGGATGGTGGTCACGATCGTCGTCCGCCGCAGCTTCGGCTGGAACAACTCCTTAATGCTGGGGCGTTTCAAGGTGCCGGCCAGCTTGCGCTGGTGCCAGATCGGCGATTCGGGCAGGAACGGCCGGATCACAATCAGCGGGATCGCAGGAATCACGCCTGAAATCAGCGTGTATCGCCAAGCCGCGTGTTCACCGTAAATTGCCGGGAAGTACTTGCCGTATTCCACGGCCAAATAAAAGGCACCGGTAACCAACAAACCGCCCACCGATGAGAACGCCTGGGTAAAGCCCAGCACGGCCTCACGACGCTTTGGATCGGGGAACAATTCCGCGAGCCAGGCCACGGCCGCGACGAACTCCACGCACACGCCAATGAACGTCGTGCAGCGGAGAATCAACAAGGTGTAAATGTTGGTCGCAAAACCGGCCCCCAGCGCCGAGAACGCATAGAGCAAAATGCTCCCGGTCAGCACGCGACGGCGTCCCCAGAGGTCGGTCAAGTATCCGCCCAACAGGCCGAACACGCCGCCCACGATGGCAGGCACAAAGAACAGCAGCCCCACCCAGGTCTCAAACTCCGGCGTGCCCGGCTTCGCGGTCTCGCCCACCAATTCAAGCAGAGCGGGCCGGATGATCAGCGGGAGCATCAACAGTTCGTAGATGTCGAACGCAAACCCAATGACGGCAATCACGCATACCAGCCACTGGACAAAGGTCATCTTCTGCGGGGCGTCAGGCGATATCGACATGCGAACGTCCAATGAGGTAGGGGGCAACAGGTAGGCGGCAGATCGAAAGCAATCACTGCCGGGACGCAACAGACGGTAGGTAGGCCAAGGCCGCCGCAACACGCTCGGCACGCCGAGCCGACGACGGACAACGTCCCCCCCAAGCGGCAGCCCCCTCAGCCAGGCTCCCCGAACATCCACGAGGAACATGAGAAGGACGAACCGCGTTCGCGTCGCCCGATACCAACCCAGGCGGTGACAGTGCCGGGCGGACGCCAAGGGGGGTGCGAGTGCGGCCCAGCGCCTGTAGCTAAGACCGCATTCGCTGCTGGATCAGATCCGGAGCGGAATCAGCCGGCCCGTCACCGTACCGGCGGCGCCAATGACAAAACGTTCGCTTACGGCGCTCAAGGGAGCACTGGCCGCGATCACGCTTGTCCGTATGGTGGCAACCCGCTCAAGACGTAAACCGTCGATCCGTGTCACCGTATAGCGGTCGCGCTGGGCCAGGGCGGTTTCCTCCCCCTCCGCCAACCCTTCCGGCAAGCTCAAAGAGCAGCAAGGATGCTCCTGGCACGCGAGCCCCGTTGCCGCGGCATTGGCCTGACGCGCCAACTCCGCACGCGCCCACACCGGGAGCCGCGCGTGGTGCGAAAGTTCCGCACCAATCGCCGCGAGCAAGAGCAGCATGGCCAAGCAGCGCCACATGACTCGGCAACAGAAAGACGGTCACACCCGATCCAGTCCAGTTTCCAGAACGCTTGAACTTATCGCACGCTACCCCCGACAGCAAGTGAATGCCTCCAGAAGCGGCCGGGCCTATTGGAGGGGTGTCCGAAGCTCGGCGAACAGTTGCCGCGCCGCTTCTTGTTCATCGGGCGTCATCACTTCGCCCAGGATGCGCTCCGCGTGCTGCTTGAGTTGCAGAGCACGATCGGGTTGCTGGAGGGTTTCATACACCGCGGCCAGTTTCTCCAGCGATCGGGCAAAGCGTGGATTCTGTTGCCCATAAACGGCCGCGGTCACGTTGGCGGCTTGCCACAAGATTTGTTCCGCCTGCTGGGCATCGCCACGTGCCAGGCACAACTCGCCCAGGGCGGCGAGCGATTGCGCATACTCGGGATGGCGCTGGCCCAGCTTCGAAAGCATGGTTGCCGCGCCGGCACGCAACAGCGGCTCGGCCTCATCCAACCGGTTTCTTTGCAGGCAAAGCTCGCCAAGCAGTGTGGCCGCCTGCGCATAAGCTGGATGTTCTTGCCCTAGCGTTTCGGCCAGGATCGCCAGGCCTTCGCGGGCGGCGGCTTCTGCCCGATCGGGCTGTTGCAGCGCGGCGTACACGCGTCCCAAGTGGCCAAGCGCTTGGGCGTACTCGGGATGCCGCTGCCCCAGTTCTTCCTGAAGAACCTTGGCACCTTGGCGGGCCAGGGCTTCTGAAAGCCCCAACTCGCCCGCCTCACGCGCGACTTCGCTGAGCCGCGTCAACTGACGGCCATACTCGGGATGCTCCTGGCTCAATACGTCCAGCGCCGCCTGGGCTGCCTGCTCGGCCAGTTGCCGAACCTGCTCGCGATTGCGGCGAGCACTATACAGCCGGGCTGCGTTTTCGAGGATCACCAGGTAGCCAGGGTGCGATTCGCCCAGGGCCTTTCGCTGAATCGCCAATGCCTGCCGCAGCAACCGGCTCGCTTCCTGCCATTGCCCCAGTTCGACACACAACATCGCACGATTATTCAGGGTCGTGGCAACGTCCGGATGATTAGGCCCCAGCGTCTGCGCCAATACCCGCCGCGCATCGTCGACTAGCGCACAGGCTTCCGGCAATCGGGCTTGCTCCTGCCGCAGTAGCGCCAGGTTGATCAACACCTTGGCTCGCTCAGGATGCAGCTTGTCAGCCGACTTGTCGTAAATGGCCAGGCTGTGGCGCAATGCCGCGTCGGCTTCGTCCAGTTGCATCATGTCAAAATGGGCATGGCCCAGATTGTTCCAGGCTTTCGCCACGATCAGGCTTTCATTGCCAAACTGGCGGCGCAGCCGCTGGACAGCCTGCTGCGAAAGTTCAACGCGTCGCGCGGGTTCGCCGGCCTCGCCATAAAGCGAAGCCAGGTTCAATAGCACGGCGGCATACTGCGGGTCGTCGTCATACTGCTCCATCAAGGCCGCTGCTGCCTTGGCCGAAGCCAGCGCCGCCGCCAGGCCGCCTTGCCGGGCTTGGATCAGACTCA